>NZ_JALHRY010000001.1:0-915994 GCF_023952485.1 Cupriavidus mimosae
GAAGACCGACCCCAAGTCGCCGATCGCCGGCATGCCGATCCTGGAGGCGTACAAGGCCAAGACCATCATCGTCAACAAGCGCTCGATGGCCGCCGGCTACGCCGGTCTGGACAACGAGCTGTTCTATATGGACAAGACCATGATGGTGTTCGGCGACGCCAAGAAGGTGGTCGAGGACATGTTCAAGGCGGTCGAAGCATAACCCTGATGCCTGGCGTGAAGGTGTCTGCGTCTATAACGACATCCCACGTTCTGTCTGTGCCGCGTTTGCGGGCATCTTTTATTTTGATGACCGGTGTTATTATAAATAGACAGACAGCAAAGCTGCGCAGCCTGGCCTGATCGCTACCGGAACGCCCCGGCTGCGGGAGATCGCCAAGACTGCTCAGCCAGGATGATCGACATGAGCACAGCGTTCAGCAATTCCGGCACGAAGCGACATATCCAGCGCGTGGATTTCGGGCGCGTGTCTGTCTTCTTTGGCGAGAAGAGCGGCAAGTATCCCGACGGCAACCAGGTATTGATACGGGGCTCCGAGATCCGCGCGGCTTTCGACACGCCGCTTGTCGCGAACTACATCGGCCCCGAGTTTGACGCCACCGAGCTGGTGGTGATGGGCCATGTGCATGAGGACCATATGGCTGGATTGCATCGCCTGCCGGATGCATCGGTCCATGTGCACGAAGGCGATTTGCCGGCGGCAAGGAGCTGGGATGGCATGGTCGCCGCTTTCGGTAATGCGGCGTATGCATCGGAGACCCTGCTCAGGTTTCAGCGTGAATTCTTCTATGCGCCGCGGCCCGACGCGCAAGGCTACGTGGACGGTGCGTGCTGGGATCTGGGGCAGACCGGCATTCGGGCTTTCCACCTGCCAGGGCACACCGCGGGCCATACCGTTCTCCTGGTGGAACCGGAGGGGGTGGCTTTCACGGGCGATATCGACCTGACCGGATTCGGGCCCTACTATGGCGATGCAGGGTCAAGCCTGGGGGACTTCCGTCGCAGCCTGGCACGGTTGCCCGAGGTTCCGGCCAAGGTGTGGGTTACGTCCCATCATCGGGGCGTCTATACCGATCGTGAGCACTTCCTGCGCGATCTCGCTGCCTATGCGGCCAAGCTGGACCAACGCGAACAGCGCCTGCTGGCCTTGCTGCGGGAATCGCCAAAGACACTGGCACAACTGGCCGACTTGCGGCTGCTGTATCCGCCGGGCTTTCAAGGCTCATGGGTAGTCAATGCCGAGACCCGTACGATTTCCCGGCATCTGGCAGAACTGCTGGCGGACGGGCGGGTCGAGGTGAACGAAGACGGCGTCTACCGGGTGGGATGAGATACCCGGGAGGACCACTTCGGTAGCGACCGCCCTTGCATCATCTCCCGGTGCGGATCGCTGAAGCCGCCCGCATCGGGATTGCATCGGTTTGACGATTTCCGGCGCTCAGAAGTTGTGGCGGATGCCCAGCGCGACGCCGATCATGCTGTCCTTGCCAGCAGCGGGCTCATAGCCGTTGTTGAACGCAATGGACGCGGTGTCCAGGCACAGGCCGGCATTCTTTGCATAAGCGGTGGTCAGGTAAAGGTCCGTACGCTTGGAAAGGCGGTAGTCGGCGATGAACATCAACTGCCTCGGATTGCCCGCAGGCCGTAGCGCCGGCAAGGTCGAGGACCGGAACGTCTGGTAGTAGTAGTCCAGCGTCAGGCTCAGCGCAGACGTCATCTCGTAGTAGACGCCCGCCCAGTACAAGTTGTCGCGCGTCAGTGTCCGCCCCGGCGCAGTCGACATGCCCCAGCGGTATCCAGTCATGAAGATCGCTGGACCGACGGCGTAGCTGGCTGCTGCAGCGGCCTTCTTGAATGTGCCGGTACCGGCGAAGCCGCCACTGCCGACGATGCTCGGGTTCACCTGGTCGTAGGTGACGGTGGCACTGAATGGCCCCGCCGCATAGGACGCCCGGGCACCAAATCCGGTATCGCGGCGAAACTGGCCGGGAACCTCGCCCGGGCCACCCAGGCGGCTCAGGTCCACGGTGCCGCTGCTCCCGCCGGTGCCAAAGCTCCAGTGGGCCCCGACGCTGACAGGACCAAAGGTGCCCGAATATTTGACGGTGTTGTCCTCGCGGTACACCGGTCCGATCTGGGCGATCACGGGCTCATACAGGCTCGACATCGCCGCTGGCGAGAAGTTGGCCAGTGCCTCCAGCATCGAGGTGTATTGGCGACCGAAGGTGATCTTGCCGTAGGTGGCGCTCTGCAGGCCGACAAACGCCTGCCGGCCAAACAGGCGACCGCCTTGCTGCAGGGTGCCATCGTCTGCGCCGATGCCGCTTTCCAGCACGAAGACGCTGCTCAGTCCGTTGCCGAGGTCTTCCACGCCGCGCAGGCCCCAACGCGAACCCGAGAGACCTTCCCCGTTCAGCGCGTATCGATGGGCCGAGCCGCTGCCGGCGCTCCTGAAGTTGGTGTCGAATTCCAGATTGGTATCGAGCGTACCGTACAACGTGACCGACGACTGGGCGTGCGCCGCGCCTGCGAAGACACCAAAAGCTGCCAGTGCGACAACAGGCGTCTTGCCCCAGTCGCGTGCCAGCTTGCACGGCACCGCCGTGACCACAGCCCCATCCTTGTCAGAGGCATAGCGCCTGAATTCATCCATCGACGATCTCCTTGTTTGTCAGTTGCCTGGCGGCCGCATGCAGCGCATCGGCCGCGCACTCGTCCCGAAACCTGTCGGCGATTCGCGCAAATCGTGAATTAGCATAACGGCCGTGATGTTAAATAAAAAGGCAGGGTATTCCCTGCTTAGGCGGCGCCATGAGCTGGCACAGCTGTGGCCATGTGGGGCGTGCGAACGCCGGCACACTACCTGGGTGGAACAGACTGCGCATAGGACTTGCCCGAGCGGAGCTAGCCGGAGAGGGTCACGTGAAATCAAAACATAACGATGATTCTGTAAAATCACGCATCTGGCGGCTAACCACGCTGGCAGCCAGTGATCGAAATGCTCAAGAGACAGAACAAGACAATGGAAAGCGACGACGATATCGAGCAGGTCTCAATCCGGGGTCGTCCGGTCGGCGACCGCGAAGCGAAGCGCAAGGAGTTGTTGCGCGCTGCATCAGCCGTGATCGCACAGGAGGGCTATGCCAATGCATCGCTGCGCAAGGTGGCGAAGCATGCGGGCTACACCACCGGCGCGGTGACCTATTACTTCGCCAACAAGGAAGAGCTGGTCGTGGCGCTGATGGAAAGCGCATTCGACCGTTTCGACGCGATGCTGGAATCGGCCCGGGAAAGCGGTGACATCCTCGCCCCGTTCGAAAGCTGGATCAGGCTGACCGACCGCAGCACGCGGTTCTGGCCGGCGACATCGGAATTATTGGCGCAGGGACGACACGAGCCTGCGTTTGCGGAAGTCATCACCAGGCGCTACGCGCGCTATCGTCGCCTGCTCGCCGCCATTGTCAAGGACGCGCAGGAACGGGGGACGGTCCGCAACGATATTCCGGCGGACATCCTCACCGACCAGCTCGTTGCCATGGGGGATGGATGGATGATGATGTACCCGATCGAACCCAAGCGCTTCACGCCCAAGCGGATGCGGGCGCTCATCGATGCCTTGGCGGTGCTGGTTGCGCCCGTGCCGGGCGAGCGGAAGGCTGGCGGACGGGCGGCGCGCGCGTAGCACGGGTTCACAACTTGGGGGCGCCACGCAGGGCGCGAGCGACGTCAATGGCGGCTTTGGCGCCGGTCTCGATGGCACCGTCGATGCCGCCGACCCCGATGGGCGCTATGTCCGCGCCCGCGAAATGGATGCGGCCGTGGGGCTGCCGCATCAAGGGCGCGGCCTGCGTGAGATTGCCGGGGCGGTGATGCATCCATCCGCCTTTGGAGAACGGGTCGTTCGCCCAGTCCTGGCAGACCGTGTCCAACACTTCGATGTCAGGAATGAAGTCCCGCAGGGCTTCCTGTACTGCCTCGCGGTCATTGCCGTCCAGCATCGAGGTGTCGGCACAGAAGCACACCACCAGCGTATCGCCATGGTCGCGCCGCTCGGCATGGGCGGTGTTGATGGGATGCTTGCCCGCCGGTGCATAGATCACGAAGGGCTCGATCTCGCCCTTGACCCGTACCCAGATCTTGCTGGGCATGATCGGGTTTTCTTGCTCGATCATGACGCGCACAGGGCGCGGCAGCGCAGGCGTGACGGAAAACTCGCTCAGCATGTTCAGCGGTAATGCCACCACGGCGCGCCGGGACCGGATACGCTGTCCATCGCGCGTGGTCACAATGACCTCCTGCCCGTTGTCATCGACAGCGGCCACTGGCGTCGAGAGGCGCAGTTCGGCTTTCGATTCGGCGCTCATGGCGCCAATCAGACGACCGGTGCCGCCTTCGATCGGCCAGTGCCCGGCGATTTCCTTGAACGCGCTCCAGTTACCGAAGCAGATCGCGCACCAGAACAGCAGTTGCGCAAGCCCTTGCTCGCGTTCGGAGCAGACCAGGATGGACATCGCGTTGACCAGCACGTCGCGGTCGTACGCCGAAAGTTCAAGCGCGTCAAGCCGGTCGCCGATGGTTTGCCTGTCGATCGTGCCGACGTCGGCGGCTGCCAGGTCATCCACCTGGGGAAAGTGCATCCGCGCATCGGCAAAGAAGCGTGCGACCAGCGGCGTGGCCAGTTGGTTGAGCTGTTCCCACGTTCCGGCGTGTACCACGCCGTCGGCGTACCAATAGGCCTTGGTCACCGGCATTGGTGTCGCCAGGCCGATGCCATAGCGCTTGAGTTCGCGCCACACATGGGCCTGCGTCCAGTGCACGTAGGTGCCGCCCAGATCGAGGTCCAGGCCAAGCGCCTTGCCCCACCAGGTGCGCCCGCCAATCCGGTCACGCGCTTCGAGCAGCAGCACCGAATGGCCTGCCATGCTGAGGTCCCGCGCAGCGGTCACGCCTGCGAAGCCAGCGCCGATCACGGCTACGTCGTACAGATCTGTCATGGGAATTTCCGTATTGAGTTTCAGGTGATGCGTGGGCGGGAAAGAATGGCTCCCGGCAATTGCGATGCCGCCTCTCACGCTGCCTCATGCGCGGCGCGCCTTGCGGTTCGAACGTTCATCGAGACCGCTTGCGACCTTCAGGGCGCCGTTGAGGGCGAGCCAGCGCAGGGGTTCCGGCAGCGTCGCGGGCGGCGCATGTTGCATCAGCATGGCAAGCAGCGGGTTGCCGATGCCCTGGATGTCTTGCGCCAGCATGTGTCCGACCATGCCCTGTGTGCCGACGCCGTGGCCGGAGCATCCCGCCGCGTAGTAAATGTTCCGGTCTGCTCCTGTGCGGCCGATCACCGGCAGACCATCGTCGGCATAGCTGATGTAGCCGCTCCAGCAGCGCCGGATGGCGATGCTCCTCAAGGGCGGGAAGCGGTCATGCAGGGCCATCCGCAGCGCACGATACTGGTCGTGCTCGGGCACTTCGGGCGTCCGCGAGCCGAACGGGTAGCGCAGGCGCTTGGTCGTCAAGACCAGCGTGTTGCGCGCGGTCAGGCGATGGCTCTCCATGACCCAGTGCATCGTAGTGATGCCTTCGCGCCGGTACCATCCCAGCGCCGCCAGCTGTACCGGGGAAAGCGGTTCGGTCTCCATGGCCGAGAGCCGCAACGGCACCACCTTGTCCGCAAGCGGGCCAAGCCGGGGCGTATAGGCATTGGTGGCCAGGATCATGACCGGCGCGCTGACGCTGCCGCGGGGTGTCTGCACCTTGACGGTCGATCCTTCGGTGAATGACAGCAACGGCGTGTTTTCGTAGATCGTCACGCCTGCCCGCAGGGCCGCGCGCCGCAGTCCCAGGACGTACTTGCCGGGATCGAGGGTGCCGCCGTTCGGCACGTAACTCCCGAACAGGAACGCTGGCGGGATGCCGCGTGCGCGCATCTCGGCCTGGTCCAGGTATTCCGACGGGCATCCGAGTTCGGCGCTGATCCGCATGTCGTCGCGCAACCTGGCGTCCTGGGAGGGATCGATGCCGGCGCGGATCAATCCGGACTGGTTGTAGTCGCAGTCTATCTCGTGCTCAGCGAACTTGCCTTCGGCAAAGCTGACCCCGTCCTCGTAGAAGCGGACGATCTGCCTTGCTTTGTCATGGCCCGCCCGCTTGAGGAAGCGGTCGTACTTGAGTCCCTGCCCTCCGGCGAGATAGCCCGCGTTGCGGCTGCTCGCCCCATAGCCGCAGAATTCGCGTTCGAGCACGACCACCTTCACGCGCTGCCGGGCGAGCTCCAGCGCCGCGCATAGCCCGGCGAAGCCGGCGCCGACGATGACCACATCGGCGTTGGTGTGGCCCTCGAGCGATGGCTGCAGGTCAGCCGGCCTTTCGATCCAGCCGCCCAGCGTTCGATATGTCTTGAAGTCTTCGGTCACGTTGCCGCTTTCCTTTGTCTGGTGAGCCATGCGGGCGGGAACAACCCGCGCTTGACGCAAATGCCGTGTCAGGCAGCCATGGACGTGTCCGGGCACTGGCGCGCGCCGTTGGCGGCGCCTGAATCGTCACCGGCAACGTCCTCCAGCGAGCGGTTGGTCGTGCGGGGGCCGAACAGCGCAACGGGGATGGAGAAGACGATGTAACAGGCTGCCGCCGCTAGCATCACGCCGGTCATGCCGCCTGAGGAGAACAGGGCGGCGCCGAGCACGCCGGCGGCCGCTCCGCCAAAGCGTCCGCCAGACATCACGATCCCGCTGCCTAGTGCGCGCAGCTTCGTCGGAATCGCCTCCGGGATGTAGGTGTAGTAGGCGTTGACGACGAGCCCGGTGATGATGGCGGCAAGCCCCCCCGCGGCGACCACCACCCAGCTGGTGGCCGAGATGCCGAGCACGGCCAAGGGCAATGCGCTGAGCACGGACACGACCAGGATGGTGGACTTGCGTTCATACCGGTCGAGAAACAGCATGGCGACGAAGGGCGTGGCGCCATAGGTCACGTTCCACAGGAACTGGATGTAGTACGCATGTTCCTCGGAGTACTTGAGGCTGTATACGAGCGAGTAGGCGCCCCATTGACCGAACAGGTAGTAGGCCAGGCTGGCGCCAAAGAAGCCTAGCGTGAGCACGGCTATGGTTCGCATCAAGGCCTTGTCGTTGATGAGGTCGCGTAGCGTGGGCGCTGCGGCAATCGGTTGCATGGCGGCAATTGCGGGTTCGTCGAGCGGACCGCGGCGCAGCGCGCGCGCCTCCAGCTCGCCTACGATGCGATCGGCGCGGTCGAACTGTCGGCGCGAGACACACCAGCGCACCGATTCCGGCAGGATGAAGCGTGCCAGGGGAGCAATCAGCAGGCCAATGCTGCCCCCCAGGAACAGGTTGCGCCAGGCTTCGCTACTGCTGTGAGGAAGATAGAACATCGCCAGCGCGGCAGCGCCGATGCCGGAGACCACGAACCCGAACGTCACGATGGAGACGAAGCGGCCACGTGCCTTGCCGGGAAACATCTCGGCGATATAGACGAGCAGCACCGATGTGGCGGCCTGCACGCCGATACCCGTGACGACGCGGGAGGCCAGTATGGTCTCGTAGGTCGGCGCGAACGCCGTCGCCAACGCTCCCAGCGAGTACAAGACGGTGGTCCATACCAGGACTGAGCGTCGTCCCCATTGGTCAGACAGTCTTCCTCCCACCAGCGCCCCGACGAGCATCCCAATGAAGAACGCGCTGCTGATAAAGCCGATCTGCTCGGTGCTCAGGCTGGTGTGGGCCTTGATCGTGGGGCTGGCGTAGGCAAAGATGGCGTTGTCGTAGTACTCCAGCATCAGGTTGGCCGCAAGCAGCGCGGCCCAGACATAGTGGGAAGCCATTACCGGCAGGCGGTCAAGCCGCGCAAGAATGCTGGCTGGCTTGTCCGGTCTGACGACCGCATTAGGACGGTTCATGTTTGTGTCTCCATCAGCTTTGTCGCTGTTCTTTTTTCTAGGGGATGTTGTGCCGCGACCCTGGTGTGCAAACGGGCCGCGGCTTCTGGCTGTCAGCCGGCGCCGCAACCGGCGACTGCAATCGCGCGTATCTCGACCAGGAACTCGGGGCGTGCCAGCTGGCTTACGCCCACGCCTGTCCACGAGGGATAGCGGTCGGGGAAGTACGCATCCTTGACCTTCACGAACGCCTGGATCTCGCCGCGCAGGTCGGTGTGGAAAGTCATGATTTCCACGACGTCGGCCAGGCTGGCTCCCGCGGCTTCGAGCACCGCCTTCAGGTTTTCAAACGCCAGCCGGGACTGCGCTTCCATTCCCTGGCCCACCGTGGCCGTGGCCAGGTCGAAGCCCACCTGGCCGGACACCCAGATCATGTCGCCGACACGGGTCGCCGACGAGAAATGAAGCTGGTCGTAGTGCCTTGCCTGCGCGAGGCCGGGATTGATCATTTGTCGTTTCATGGCTCTGCTCCGTGCAAGGCGATATCAGGCGAGTTGACGAAAGACGGGAGAGCGGAACGGCTCGCCCTCATTGAGCTTGGCCATTTCTTCACTGAAGAGGGGCCCGTTGCGGGCATAGCGCGGGTTCGACATCGGCAGAGCGCGGAAGGTGGCGTCGTCACCAAAGAAGCGCAGCACCAGCGTGTGGCGGGTCGGGCAGCCGGCGTCGACGGCGGCTCCCCCGTGCAGCGAACGCGGATGCAGGAACACGACATCGCCGGGTGTCACCTCCCAGGAGATCACGTCCCAGGCATTGGGGTCTTCGGCGAGCTCCCTGTCGATATGCGGCAGGCGGGGGAAGGTGCCGTCGCCGTACAGCGGATCGGTCGGGTCAGCGGCATTCGCGAAACTGGCGCCGTCGTACTGGATGCCGCGATGGGAGCCGCGAATGATCTCCAGCGAATTCTTCTTTGGAATGGGCTGGAAGGTAATCCAGGCATTGCCCCAATGCTTGCCGGCCCACGGCAGGTTCGCGGTGTCCTGATGCCACGGTCCGCGGCCGCTGTTGCCGCCTTCCTTCGCGAACACCTCCTCGGCGAAATACCAGACATGCTGCGAGCCCCATAACTCCTGGAACATCTTTCCGAACGGCAGCGTCGCGACCAGATCGTCAAGCTTGTCCTTGACGACCGGATTGGCGTTATCGATATGGGTCTGCAGGCTGGTGCCGTCCAGCGAGCGGAAGTGATATGGGCCCGGGTTGGCGACGTTCCACTTGAACGCCTCGTAGCACCGGGCGAGTTGCTCCGGGTCGAGGCAGTGCTTTACAAGTACGGCGCCGTCCTCGCGAAACGCCTCTCGTTGGGATTGGGTGGTGAGCATGATAAGTCTCCTTCATTCCTCGGTGATGGACGCTGGCCGGCGCGATGCATGAACAATAACTCGCAATCCGATTTAAGACAACAGTCGTTGTGTTAATGTGTGGGCAGGGTGATGCTTGAAGGCTGCAAGCGCTTCCTGGCCTTGGAAGAGCCTCGGCGGCGTTATTCCCCGCTTGGTCGCGGCAGTCTCGGAATTCCATGCAGTGGAATTAGGGGGAGGCGAAACGGCCCGCCACGACCTAAGCTGCCTGTAACAAAGAAACGCGCCCGGTGCATGCAGTCCGATGCCCGCGGCGTTCCGACTTGTTCCAGGAGACACAGCATGCATCCGTTTCGTACCGGGCTCTTCCGCTGGCTTGCCACCGCCGCGATCCCATCCCTCATGGCCGCGGCAGCCCCCTTGCCCGCATTCGCAGCCTTCCCCGACAAGCCCATCCGCCTGGTGGTGCCGTTCGCCGCCGGCGGCGGTACGGACCTGGTGGCGCGCGCGATGGGCGTCACCATGGGGGAGGTGCTGGGCCAGCCCGTCGTCGTCGACAACAAGCCGGGCGGCGGCACCATCATCGGCACCGATGCGGTGGCCAAGAGTCCGCCCGACGGCTACACGCTGGTGATGGCGACCATGGCGCACGCAGTCAACCCCAGCCTGCACAAGAAGCTGCCGTTCGATACGGAGAAGGCCTTTGCCCCGGTGATGCTGGTGGGCTGCTCGCCCAACGTGCTGGTGGTGAAGCCGGATAGCCCCATCAAGAGCGTGCAGGACCTCATCAAGGCTGCCAAGGGCAATCCGGGCAAGCTGAACTATGCCTCGCAAGGCCCCGGCACTTCGGCGCATCTGGCCGGCGAGCTGTTCAAGAAGATGGCCAAGGTTGAGATAAACCACATTCCTTACCGTGGCGCCGGCCCGGCGATCACGGATCTGCTCGGCGGGCAGGTCGATGTGATGTTTGCCACCGCGGCCGCGGTGGCACCGCACCTGCAGAGCGGCAAGCTGCGCGCGGTGGCGGTCACGACCGCGCAGCGCTCGCAGGCGCCGGCATTGAGCCAGGTGCCGACGATTGCGGAAAGCGGCGTGCCCAACTACGCGGCGGATAGCTGGTACGGCCTGTTCGTGCCGGCCGGCACGCCGGCTGCGGTGATCACGCGGCTGAACGCAGCGGCCAGCAAGGCCGTGCACACCGAGGCGTTCCGCAAGCGCGCCGAGCACGAGGGGCTTGCCATCGGTGGCGGCACGCCGGACGAGTTCGGCCGCTACGTCAAGGCCGAGAGCGTGCGCTGGAGCAAGGTGATCCAGGCAGCCAACATCACCGCCGACTGAACGCGGCACTAGTCCGGAACCGATTGCACATACCGAACCGACAGGACCATGAACGACTATTCCCTGATTGAACTGAAGGTCGAAGCCGGCATCGCGCTGATCGCCTTCAACCGCCCCGACAAGCGCAATGCCATCAGCGACGACATGCGCTCGGAGTTCATCGACGCGCTCGAGCGCGTGGCCGCGGACCGGGCCGTCCGCGCGCTGGTGCTTACCGGCAACGGCAAGGGCTTTTGCGCCGGCGGCGACGTTGCCGGCATGCAGCGCCGCATGGAAGCGCCGCAGGGCGAGGTGGGTTTCAATGGCTGGAGCCGCCAGCAGCGCGTCCATCACACCGTCAGGCTGCTCCACACCATGCCCAAGCCGACCATCGCGGCGGTCAACGGTGCCGCGGCCGGGCTGGGCGCGGATACCGCGTTGTGCTGCGATTTCGTGCTGGCGTCCGAGGCGGCGTCGTTCTCGTGGTCCTATATCCACCGGGGCCTGATCCCGGACGGTGGCGGCATGTATTTCCTGCCTCGCCGCGTGGGGCTCTCGACCGCCAAGGAACTGGTCTTCACCGGCCGCAAGGTGGAGGCGCAGGAAGCCAGGGCGCTCGGCATCGCCGACCGCGTGAGCCCGCCCGATGCGCTGATCGGCGATGCGCTGGCCTGGGCGGCGGAACTGAGCCGGGGCTCGGCCACCGCGATCGCGCTGGGCAAGAGCATCATGAACCAGTCCTTCGAACTGCCTGCCGACCAGGTCTTCGCGCAGGGCAGCCAGGCGCAGGGCATCTGCTATACCAGCACGGCGCACCGCGAATCCGTGCTGGCTTTCCTGAACCAGAGCGCAGCCCGGGCCTGACACCATGAACGCGATCCAACGACTTGTCACACCGCGCAGCGTTGCCGTGATCGGCGCTTCCGCCGACCCCGCCAAGACTGCAGGCCGCCCGGTGGCCTACCTGCGCAAGCATGGCTTCAGCGGCGCAATCTATCCGGTCAATCCCCGGGTCCAGTCGATCGACGGGCTGCGCTGCTATCCGGACATCGCCTCGCTGCCGGAAGTGCCCGACGTGGGCATCGTGCTGCTCGGCGCCGAGCGAGCCCACCTGGCGGTGCGCGACCTGGCGACGCGCGGCGCGGGCGCGGCCATCGTGCTGGCGAGCGGCTATACCGAGACTGGCGCCGAGGGCGCACGGCGCCAGGCCGAACTGATCGAGGCGGCCGGCGGCATGCGGCTGCTGGGGCCCAATACCATCGGCCTGGTCAATCTGACCGACAACATCCCGCTGTCGGCCAGCGGCGCGCTGGAGATGGACCAGTTCCCTGCCGGCAGCATCGGCGTGGTGTCGCAAAGTGGCGGCATCCTCGGCGCCTTGCTGTCGCGTGCGGCGGCGCGCGGCATCGGCCTGTCCAAGCTGGTGTCGACCAGCAATGAAGTCGACCTGGACCTGGCCGACTTTATCGATTACCTGGCCGATGACGAGGCCACCCGCGTGATCGCGCTGTATGTCGAGAGCGTGCGCAACCCGGAAGCTTTCCGCCGCGCGGCGTTGAAGGCGGCGCGTGCGGGCAAGCCGGTGGTGGCGTTCAAGATCGGCCGCTCCGAAAGCGGCGCGCGCGCCGCGGTGTCACATACGGGCGCGCTGGCCGGCGCGGACCGCATGTATGACGCGCTGTTCGAACAGGTTGGCGTGCTGCGCGCGCAGACCTTCGCCGACCTGCTCGACATGCCCGCCGCGCTGGCGACCGGCCGCAAGCTGAAGGGAAACCGTGTCGCGATCCTGACCTCGACCGGCGGCGCCGGCACGCTGGTCTCCGACAGCCTGGGCGTGGCCGGCTTCGAGACGCCGCCACCGGACCAAGCCACCGCGGCGAAGCTGCGCGCGCTGCAGCAGGGCGAGCACGCGGCCCTCGACCGCAATCCCATCGATGTGACCCTGGCCGGCTTGCAGCCCGATCTGTTGCGCGCCGCGATCCGCATCCTGCTCGATAGCCCGAGCTATGACGCGGTGGCGGTGATCGTGGGCTCGTCCAGCCTGGCCATGCCAGACCTGATGGCCAATGCCATCCGCGACTGCCTGCCCGGCAGCGACAAGCCGGTGATCGCGTACGTGAGCCCGCATGCCCCGGAAGTGGCATCGCTGCTCAACCGTCGTGGCGTGCCGGCGTTCTCGGCGCCGGAGGCGTGTACGGTGGCGATCGATGCGATGTTGCGCGCGGGTAGTCTCGGCGTGATCGACGACGCGGGCACGCCCACGCTGCCATTGCCCGATCTCGCGGCCTATGGCACCGGCTCGCTCGACGAGGCTGCGGCCAAGCGCCTGTTCGGCGGCTTTGGCGTGCCGGTTGCAAGGGAAGTGGTGGTCGCCGATGGCGACGAGGCCACGGCGTCAGCACAGGCTTTCGGCGGCAATGTCGTGCTGAAGATCCTGTCGGCCGAGATCACGCACAAGAGCGATGTCGGCGGCGTGGCTGTCAATGTCGCACCGTCGGAGGTGGCGAGCCGGCTGGCGAGGATGGCAGGCGATGTGCACGCGGCCACGGGAATCGCGCCCCGGCGCTTCCTGGTGCAGGAAATGGTCACGGGCGGAGTCGAAGTCATCCTCGGCATGCACCGCGATGCGCTCGGCACGGCCATCCTGCTCGGCATGGGCGGCGTGACCGCGGAGCTGTTCGGCGATACCACGTTGCGGCTGCTGCCGGGCGCGCGCGGATTGACTCGCGAGGCTGCGCTGGCCATGATCGGGCGCCTGAAGACCGCAGCGCTGCTGCAGGGCTTCCGCGGCCGGCCGCGGGCCGATGTGGAGGCGCTGGCCGATGCCATCGTCGCGTTCTCGCGCATGGTTGCCACGCTGGGCGACCGACTGGTCGAGGCCGAAATCAATCCCGTCTTCGTGCTGTCCGCAGGGCTGGGCGTAGTGGCCGCCGACGGCGTGGCGGTGCTGGCTGGCCACGACCAGCCTTGATGGGTGCGGCCATGTGCAGCGAGCGCAAGCATGTGCTGGTGACTTCGGTCGATGGCTGCGACGTCGTCTGGCGCAGCTTTGGCGAAGGCCCGGCGACCGTGCTGCTGCATGGCGGCCATGGCAACTGGCAGCACTGGGCGCGCAATATCGGGCCGTGGTCCCGCACCCGCCGGCTGCTGGTGCCGGACATGCCAGGCTTTGGCGAATCGGGTGCGGCGCCGCGGGCCGACCTGCCGGGACTGGTCGAGATGCTGGCCCGGTCGCTGGCGCAGCTGTCGCCTGGCCGCATCGACGTGGTGGGATTCTCTTTCGGCGCGCTGGTGGCCGCGCATCTGGCCACCCACGATGGCCGTGGCGCTTTCGAAGTCCGCCGGCTGGCATTGCTGGGGCCGGCCGGCCACGGCGGTCCGCGCCGGGAGGCGCGGCCGTTGATCGACTGGCGCCGCTGCCAGGACCCGCAGGCGCTTGCCGAGGCCATGCGCCACAACCTGGCAGCCTTCATGATCAACGACCCCGCCGCCATCGACAGCGAAGCGGTGGCCATCCATACGCGTGCCTGTCGCGCGACGCGCTTCCACAGCAAGTCGATCTCGCGCGCGGGCGGATTGCTGCAGGCGCTTGCGCGCTTCCCCGGCCCGGTATGGATGCTCTGGGGTGAAGCCGATGTCACCATGTCGCCCGAATCGCTTGCCGCGATTGCCCGGGGCTCACGCGGCGCATCGGCCGCTGCAGCGCAAGTCCGTGTCAGCGTGGTGCCCGGCGCCGGGCATTGGGTCCAGTACGAGGCCCACGCGCAAGTCAACGCACTGCTGCAGCACTGGCTGCAGCAATCCGCAGTCACGCCGGCGCGGGCCGGCTGAGGAGAACCCATCTTGCACGCAACCGAGGCCTTCGGGCCCTTCTTCAGCACCATCAAGGCAGGGCCGCTGCCCGACGAGGTGCTGCATCACGCCAAGCGCGCGCTGGTCGACTGGCACGCGGCGCTGTTCCCCGGCATCGGCACCGACGCGGTCCAGCGGCTGCAGCGCGTGCTGGCGGAAGAACTGGACCGCGGCAACGCCATGCTGCCGCTGGGACAAAGCGCCACCGCGCGCGCCGCGGCGCTGCTCAATGGCGCTGCCGCCCACGCGGCGGAGATCGACGACAGCTTCCGGGACGCGATGTACCACCCCGGCGCCGCGACCATCGCCGCCGCGATGGCGGCCGCACAGGACGTGGGCGCCGGCGGCGAGACGCTGCTCAAGGCCATCGTGGTCGGCTATGAAGTGTCGACACGCATCGGCGTGGTGCTGGGCCGGGCCCACTATCGCTTCTGGCACAGCACCGCCACCGTCGGCACCTTCGGCGCGGCGGCGGCCGCGGCCTTCCTTTATGGCGCAAGCGAGGCGCAGCTGGCCCATGCGCTGTCCACCGCGGCGACCTTTGCCGCCGGACTGCAGCAGGCGTTCCGCATGGACTCGATGTCCAAGCCGCTGCACGCGGGCCGTGCCGCGGAGGGCGGCTTGCTTGCCGCCCGCGCCGCCGTTGCCGGCATCACCGGTTCGCTCGATGTGCTCGACGGTGAGACCGGCATGGGGCAGGCGATGTCGGATGGCCCTGACTGGAACGGGCTGGCTTCGACGCTCGGGCAAGACTTCCATATTTGCCGGCTGACCTTCAAGAACCACATCGGCTGCGGCCATACCTTCGCGGCCATCGACGGCGCGCTGACGCTGAAAGCGCGGCTGGGCATCGAGACCGCCCAGATCCGCCGCATCCGTGTCGCAACCTATCGTCCCGCGCTGGATATAGCCTGCTATCTGGAGCCCCGGAACGAAAACGAAGCGAGGTTCAGCCTTAAGTTCATCGTCGCCGCCGCGCTGGTGCATGGCAGCGTGCGCCTGTCGGCCTACACGCCGGAACGGCTGTGGGACCGCGAGACGCGCCGGCTGATGGACTGCATGACGGTCGAGGTCGATCCCGTCATCGATGGCTGGTTTCCGGGCAAGCGCGCGGCAAGGGTCGAGATCGAAACCACGGACGGCGCCACGGCAGACTACCTGCAGCCCAACCGCAAGGGCGATCCGGAGGATCCGCTGACCGATGCCGACCTCGACGGCAAGCTGATGGAGCTGGCGTCGCCGGTGATCGGCGCCGAGCGCGCGCGCCGGCTGGCGCAGCAGATCTGGTGCCTCGAGAGCGCGCCGGGGGTTACGCTGTTCGGCTAGTGCACGGGCCCGGGCAGACTGCGCTGTTGTGGTACGGTGCGTGCGATGCGGCAGGCCGCCAGCCCGCACAGGCGCGCTGGACGATGGACGCCGCCTTCCAACCGTATGAGGGCAAGCAGCGATTCCGCGTCATGGCACACAGCATCGTCAACACCGGACGGATCCGGCCAGGCAAGGGCAAGGCCACGCCCAACCGCTCGCTCGAACGTGGCATTGCCGTGCTGCGTGCCTTCCGTGCCGGCTCCTCCGTGCTCGGCAACGGCGAGATCGCCGAGCGTACCGGCCTGTCGCGCTCGACGGTCAGCCGCCTGACGCAATCGCTGGTCGAAACCGGCATGCTCGAGTACATCCCGGCATCCCGCGCCTACCGCCTGGGTGTTCCCGTCCTCTGCATGGCGCATGCGATGCGCGACAGCTCGCAGGTCCTCAAGGTGGCGACGCCGATGATGGTCGAGGTCGCGATGCAGCACCGGATCAATGTCGGCCTGGCGGTGGCCGAGGCCGACGAGATGGTCTACCTGGAATCGTTCCGCTACAACCGGCGCCAGTCGCTGCGCACGGTGGTGAGCGGGCAGCGCATCCCGATGGCGCTGACCTCCCTCGGTCGCGCGCACCTTGCCACGCTGTCCCCCGAAGCCTTCAGCGCGATGATTGGCGTTCTGGCCGACAAGAATCGCGGCCGGGGCTGGGGTGAGCTGCGCCGTCAAATCGAGGCCGCGGTGGCCTCGGTGCATGACAAGGGCTACTGCGTCGCGTCATGGCAGCCGCAGGTCGTGGCCATCGCGGCACCGATGCGTTTCGAAGGCTATGCGGTCCATGTGCTCAACGTAAGCATCGCCACGCCGCAGGAGCCCGCCGCGGTCGAGGCCATACTGGCGGGCCCGCTGATGAAGCTTGCCGCTGCGATACAGGAGCGGGTGGCGCGGGAAGCATAGGGGCTTCGACCCTTGTGGGCCCTCTGCCGGTATCGGCTAGCGTCGAGTGGTGTTTGTATGTAATATACAAAATATCACCATATCGGTGCGGCCACGAGCCGCCCGCCGGAGACGCCATGCTCGACCCGTCCCTGTTCGGCCGCATGTCCTTTGCCGTGGCGACGCCGCATGCCGGGCCGCTGCCCGCCGGCCGGCACCGGCTTGGCGTAACCGAGGAACGCGATGCCGTGCTGTTCGTCCCGGAAGGGCTTGCACCCCATGAGCCGGTGCCCCTGATGGTCATGTTCCACGGCGCCGGCGGCTTCCCCGAAAAAGTCCTGCCGCATCTCGAAGCCCATGCGCAGCGGCATCGGTTCCTGGTGCTGGCGCCGCATTCGCTCTATCCCACCTGGGACATCGTCATCGGCGGCAACGGCCCGGACCTGCAGCGGCTGCACCAGGCGCTGGCCGCGGTGACGTCGCGCTACCGGATCGATGCGCAGCGGCTGGCCTTTGCCGGATTCTCTGACGGCGCCAGCTATGCGCTGTCGCTGGGCATTACCAACGGCGATATCGCCAGCCATGTGATCGCGTTCTCCGGCGGCTTCATGTCGGTGTTCATGCAGACCGGCATTCCCAAGGTGTTCGTCGCACACGGGCTGGCCGATGAGCAATTGCCGGTTGCCAGCGGGCGCGCGCATGCGGCCAGGCTGCGCGCCGCGGGCTATGACGTGGAATACGTCGAGTTCGACGGGCCCCATGTCATCCATGCGCCGGTGGTCGAGCGCGCGATCGATTTCTTCCTGCAGTGAAACCCTGGCCGCTGGCCGGGCGCGGCCACGCCATTGAACTGGAGTGCGGTACATGGATTTCGAGATTCCGGAGGCGCTGATCCATCCCCTGCTGGCGATGATCGAAACCGGTTCGCCGCTGGCCCGGCAGTTGCAGCAGCATGGCGTGTGCCACGGCAATATGCTGGTGTCGAGCAAGCTGTTCGACGCGCATGCGCTCAGTTCGCTCTATACGCTCAGCAAGACCCAGAACGAGCGCGCGTTGATGTTCCAGATGCTGGCGCTGGACAACATCTACAACGCGCCGCAGGCGCGCGTGATTCCGGGGCTGGATCAGCTGGTGGCGGGGCTGGCCGCGTACCTGTCGCGCGATGCCATCGACGGCTGGCTGTACCAGCGCAACCGCGACGGCGTGCTGCTGCCCTGGCTGGTACGCCGCATGCGTTATGTCTTGCCCGAGCAAGGCATGGCGTACGTGGTGGTGGACCTGCTCGCCAATACGATGCAGTCGGCCAACTCCGCGCTGACCGACCACCACCTGCGGCGCTCGGGCATGACTACGTCGATGGTGATCACGCGCGACGATATTGCCAACCGCACCATCCCGGAGTTGCTGGCCGAATTCGGCTTCTACAAGGAGTGTGCGGAATTCCGCCAGGAATATGACCAGCACGCGCAGCGCTTCGTGCGCTGCCAGCGCGGCTTCGGCGCGCAGTTCGTGGCGACGCGCGCGGCGTTCGCGGTCGATGGCAAGGGCGCGGCGGAGCTGATCCCGATCGCCGATGCCGCGGGCGCGCGCTGCGTGAACGACGAGGAGCGGCTGGAGCGCCGATTCGAGATGACCTGCGACCCGTCGTTCTGGCGCGAGGCGGGCATCATGGAAGGCTTCGAGCGGGTGCCGCTGCATGGCTACGTGCACCTGTTCCATCTGGAGTGGCACCGCAATATCTGGGTCCACGTGCAGCACCTGGCCGACTACCGCTACCAGCCCGCCCTGCGCGACAAGCTGGTGCTGCCCGCGCACCACCGCGACCTGATCGACATCCTGACCTCGCACATGGACATGCTGGCGCCGGACTTCGTGCCGGGCAAGTCGGGCGGCACCACCATCCTGTGCCAGGGTGCGCCCGGCCTGGGCAAGACGCTGACCGCCGAGGTCTATGCCGAGGTGGTGGGCAAGCCGCTGTACCGCGTGCACTCCGGGCAGCTGGGCACCACCGCGGCGTCGGTGGGGGCCACGCTGATGACCATCCTGCGCCGCGCCATGCGCTGGAACGCGATCCTGCTGCTGGACGAGGCCGACGTGTACATCCGCCGCCGCGACAACGACCTCGAACACAATGCCATCGTCGCCGAGTTCCTGCGCACGCTGGAGTACTTCAGCGGCCTGCTGTTCATGACCACCAACCGTATCGGCGACGTCGACGATGCCATCCTGTCGCGCTGCATCGCCACCATCCATTACACCACGCCGTGCCGCGAGGATGCCGTGCGGCTGTGGCGGCTGCAGGCGGCGCAGTTCGGCGCGGAACTGGACGATGCGCTGATCGATGCGCTGACCGACGCCTATCCCGCGGCGAGCGGGCGCGACATCAAGGAATTGCTGAAGCTGGCGACGCGCTACGGCAAGGCCAAGGAGATTCCGCTGTCGATGGACGTGTTTCGCCTGTGCGGGCAGTTCCGGGGGATCGGCTGACCACTGCGGCATACCGGCAAGGGGGAGGGCGCGGGTATGATGGCGCATACGTCCAGGCAACCGCCCCCGATCCCCGATGAGCCTCGACCCCGCCGAACTGCAGACGCTACGCCCCTACCTGTTGCGCTTCGCGCACCTGCAGCTGCGCGACGAGGCGGTGGCCGAGGATGCTGTCTCGGAAACGCTGCTGGCCGCGCTCGAGCATCCGGAGCGCTTTGCCGGCCAGTCGGCGCTGCGCACTTACCTGGTCGGCATCCTCAAGCACAAGATCATCGACGCGCTGCGCAGCGGCAGGCGCGAGGTCAGGCTGGCGCTGGCTACCGACGGCGATGGCCAGCCGCAGTCCGACGATGATGCGTTCGACGCCCTGTTCACGCGCAACGGCCACTACCAGGATCCGCCCTCCGACTGGGGCGACCCGGAGCGCGCGTTCGAGCGCCGCGAGTTCTTCGAGATCCTGCAGTTGTGCGTGGACCGCCTGCCGGCGCGTACCGGCCGCATCTTCATGATGCGGGAATGGCTGGAGCTGGACACCGAAGAAATCTGTCAGCATTTGCAGATCAGCGCGACCAATGCCTGGGCGATGCTCTACCGGGCCCGCATGCGCCTGCGCGAATGCCTGGAACTGCACTGGTTCGGCCAGCGTGGCCGGCCCGGCAAGGCCGGCTGAGCCTGCCTGCGCCCAGCGAACCGTCACGGACAAGGATGCCGGAAACCCCACCCACCCGCCCGCCGCGCCGGCTGCTGCCCGACTGCGAAGAGGTCCACCACCTGACCATGAAGAGCCTGGACCTGCCGCTGTCCTGGGCGGAGCGGCTGCGCCTGCGCTCGCACCTGGCCATCTGCGATGCCTGCACCCGCTTCAGCGCGCAGATGCGCACGCTGCGCGACGCCATGCACCGGCTGGGGCGCGACGAATGACAAAAGGCCAGCGCTGGCGCTGGCCTCCCTGCAAGAAGTGTCGCCGGCGTGCGGCGTGGCCCGCTCAGGCGCGGGCGCCTTCGCCGTAGGGGTCGAACTTGCCGGCGCGGCTGCCTTCGGTAAAGGTGTCGAAGCCGCGGGCAGGCGATGCCGACACGCCGCTGCGGTCCAGGCCGGCGACGGTGCGGGCGCCATCGGTGAAGGGGTCGGCCTTGCCGGCGCGGGCGCCGTCGGTGAAGGCGTCATGGCTGCGGAATTCATAACCATACTTGTCACCCGGCACGGTGCTGCGGAAGCTGTAGCCGTACTTGTCGCCGGGCAGCACGTCGGCGGCGGTGGCGGCTTGGGCGGCGCCCAGCGCGGCCAGGGTCAGGAGCAGGGCGGAAGCGAGGCGGGTGGTCTTGGTCATGATGGTTTCTCCATTAGCTTGTTGAATTTGTCAGAAGGCGTTGCTTTGTGTGCGTGCCGTTCATGTACGGAACTATAGGAGTCCGGGAGCAGCGTAAGCGGGCGCTTTGCCGGATGAGTTATTCAAAAATATTGAATTGTTGTGAAAGGCCCCGCGCGCCGCCGCCATGACGCAAATGTAATGACCCCGTTGCCGGAATGACCGCAGTGCCTCGGTTAAACTTGCCCCTCGCTGCCGGCCACCACTGGTGTCAGCAGCGCCGCCCTCACCATTCATGCAACGCCTGATCTTCGTTCTCCTTGCGCTCGTCCTGCCGCTCCAGTTCGCCTGGGCGGGAGCCGCCGCGTATTGCGGGCACGAGGTCGCCGCGGCCGCCAAGGCGCATTTCGGGCACCACGAGCACCGGCACCAGGCCGGCAGCGGCAAGCAGGACCAGCAAGCCGATCCTGCGCAGGACAAGGCCAGGCTGAACCTGGCCGATCCCGACTGCGGCGTCTGCCATATCGCCTCGCTGCCCTTCGCGCCGGCCGATGCGCAGGACGTACCCGCGCTGCGCCGGGTGGAGCTGGCGCCGCCGCTGCCCCAGCCCCGCTTCTCCTCCCACAGCGCGCGGGCGCCCGACCGCCCGCAGTGGCTGCGTCTCGCATAGCCGGCGAGACGACGCTTCCCCGCTGTCCCGATCCATTCCGATCGCCTCCTGGCGTCATGACCGCATGACGCCAGGCGTCTCGCCGAATTTCCCCGGTTTTCTTCTGGTGCAATTCGATGCGAAGACTTTTGCTGCCGCTCGGGCTGGCGGCCTTGCTATCCAGCCCTTTCCCCGGCGTCGCGCAGACGCCGCCCGCCGCCGTGGCGCTGCCATCGGCTGCCGCGCCGGCCGGCGCACTGGCCCATATCCTGAGCCTCGATGCCGCGCTGGCGCTGGCTGAAGCCGGCAGCTTCACGCTGTCCGCCGCGGGCAAGGAGCTTGACGCCACCGAAGGCGACCTGATCCAGTCGCGCGTCATCCCCAATCCGGAACTGGCGGTGTCGATGGAAGACACGCGCAAGGCCTCGCGCTCGACCACCGGGCAGGTCAACCTGCCGATCGAACTCGGCGGCAAGCGCGCCGCGCGCATCGGCCTGGCCGAGCGCGGGCGCGAGCTGGCGAAGGCCGAACTGGGCAGCACCCGCGCCGAGCTGCGCGCCGCGGTGATCGCGCGCTTCTTCGGCGTGCTGGTGGCGCAGGAGCGCGTCCGCCTGGCCGAGGGCTCGGTCGGTATTGCCAGCCAGGCCGCCGACGCCGCTGGCCGGCGCGTGGCCGCGGGCAAGGTGGCGCCGCTGGAAGCCACGCGCGCCAGGGTGGAGCAGGCCAACGCCGAGCTGGAGCTGGCCGAGGCCACCGGCGCGCTGCAGTCCGCGCGGCAGTCGCTGGCGGCGCTGTGGGGCGACAGCGTGCCGCGTTTCGCGCAGGCGCAGGGCGATCTCGATGCCTTGCCGTCGCGGCCCGCGCCGGCCGCGTTGCAGGCGGCGCTGGAAGACTCGCCGCTGCTGGCGGCAAGCCGCCTGGCGGCGGAGCGCAGCCGTGCCGAAGTGGCGGTGCAGCGCAGCCGCCAGTATCCCGACGTGACCGTGAGCCTGGGCGCCAAGCGCGACAACGAGGCCAACCGCAACATGGCGGTGCTGGGCGTGGCGATTCCGCTGCCGCTGTTCGATCGCAACCAGGGCAACCTGTACGCGGCGCTGCGCCGTGCCGACGGCGCGCAGGATACTTACGCCGCCACGCGCGTGCGCCTGCAGGGCGAACTGCAGCAGGCCTCGACGCAGCTGTCGGTGTCGCGCGCCGCGGCGCAGACGCTGCAGGCCTCGGTGCTGCCGGCGGCCGAGCAGGCCTACGCCGCCGCCTCGCGCGGGTTCGAGGCCGGCAAGTTCAATTTCCTCGACGTGCTGGATGCCCAGCGCACGCTGTTCCAGGCGCGCATCCGCTACCTGGACGTGCTGGCCCGCACCTATGACGCGGCCGCCAGCATCGACCGCATCCTCGGACACTGATACGGAAGCTGCAGACATGGCAATGAGCAAGCAACAACGGGCCGCGGTGGTGGCCATCCTGGTCGCGGGGCTTTTGGGCGGCGCGGCGATCCTGTTCACCGGCAAGGACGCCAACACCAGCGGCGAGGCCGCGCACGGGCATGCCGAACATGGCGACGAGCATGGGCACGAGCACGACAAGGAGGGCAAGAAGGCGGAGGACGAGGCGGAGGACAACGCAGGGAACAAGGCCGCTGCACATGCCGGCACGAGCGCGCCCGCGGCGCAGCCGCAAGCCGAGGGCAAGCCGCACGTGATCGCGCTGACGCCCGCGCAGATCGAACAGGCCGGCATTGGCTTGGCCACCGCCGCTGCCGCGGCGCTGCGTAGCAGCGTCGATTTCCCGGGCGAGATCCGCTTCAACGACGACCGCACCGCGCACGTGGTGCCGCGCGTCGCGGGCGTGGCGCAGGCGGTGCCGGCCAATCTGGGCCAGGCGGTGCGCAAGGGCGAGGTGCTGGCGCTGATCGCCAGCACCACGGTGGCGGAGCAGCGCAGCGAACTGCTGGCCGCGCAGAAGCGCGAGGCGCTGGCGCGGGCCACCTACGCGCGCGAGCAGACGCTGTGGCAGGAGAAGATCTCCGCAGAGCAGGATTACCAGCAGGCGCGCACCGCGCTGGAAGAGGCGCAGATCGCGGTGCAGAACGCGCGCCAGAAGCTCACCGCGATCGGCGCCGCCGAGCGCGGCGGCAGCGGGGGCGCGCTCAACCAGTTTGCGCTGCGCGCGCCCTTCGACGGCATCGTGGTCGAGAAGCACCTGTCGCTGGGCGAAGCGGTCAAGGAAGACGCCAGCGTCTTCACGGTCTCGGACCTGAGCTCGGTATGGGCCGAGTTCGTGGTGTCCGCGCGCGACCTGGACCGCGTGCGCGTGGGCGCGGCGGTCACGGTGCGTTCCAGCGCGTCCGCCACGCAGGCCGAAGGCAAAGTGTCCTACGTCGGCGCCTTGCTGGGCGAGCAGACCCGCACCGCCAAGGCGCGCGTGACGCTGGCCAACCCGGGCACGGCGTGGCGCCCCGGGCTGTTCGTCACGGTCAGCGTGCTTGGTGCGCCGGTGCAGGCGCCGGTGACGGTGGCGGCCGACGCGGTGCAGCAGGTCGATGGCCAAAGCGTGGTGTTCGTCGCGGTGCCGGAGGGGTTTGCGGTGCAGCCGGTCCAGACCGGGCGCACCGACGGCAAGCTGGTCGAGGTGACCCAGGGCCTGCAGGCCGGCGCGCGCTACGCCGCGGGCAACAGCTTCATCCTCAAGTCCGAGCTGGGCAAAGCCAGCGCCGGGCACGAGCACTGAGCGGGAGGCGCGCATGTTCGAACGCCTGATCCGCTTTGCCATTGCGCAACGCTGGCTGGTGCTGCTGGCGGTGCTGGGCATGGCCGCGCTTGGCCTGTACAGCTACACCCGGCTGCCGATCGACGCGGTGCCCGACATCACCAACGTGCAGGTGCAGATCAATACCGCCGCCCCGGGCTATTCGCCGCTGGAGACCGAGCAGCGCATCACGTACCCCGTCGAGACCGTGATGGCGGGCCTGCCCGGGCTGGAGCAGACCCGCTCGCTGTCGCGCTACGGGCTGTCGCAGGTGACGGTGATCTTCCGCGACGGCACCGACATCCACTTTGCGCGCCAGCTGGTCAACCAGCGCATCCAGGAAGCGCGCGACCGGCTGCCGCCCGGCATCACGCCGGCGATGGGACCGATCTCGACCGGGCTGGGCGAGATCTACCTGTGGACCGTCGAAGCCGACCCCGAGGCGCGCAAGCCCGATGGCACCGCCTACACGCTGTCCGACCTGCGCGAGATCCAGGACTGGGTAATCCGGCCGCAGCTGCGCAACGTGCCGGGCGTGACCGAGGTCAACGCCATCGGCGGCCATGCGCGCGCCTACGTGGTGGCGCCCGACCTGGCACGCATGGCCTCGTACGGGCTGGCGCTGGCCGATGTGGTCGGTGCGCTGGAGAAGAACAACGACAACGTCGGCGCGGGTTATATCGAGCGCCGCGGCGCGCAGTACCTGGTGCGCGTGCCGGGCCAGGTGCGCTCGCTCGACGAAATCGGCGACGTGATCGTCGGCAGCGCGCAGGGCCAGCCGATCCGCGTGCGCGACGTGGCCACGGTGCAGACCGGCGGCGAGCTGCGCACCGGCGCGGCCACCGAGAACGGCCGCGAGGTGGTGCTGGGCACGGTGTTCATGCTGATCGGCGAGAACAGCCGCGCGGTGTCGCAGGCGGTCGACCGCAAGATGGCCGAGATCAACCGCACGCTGCCGGCGGGGGTGAAGGCCGTTACCGTGTACGACCGCACCACGCTGGTCGACAAGGCCATCGCCACGGTCAAAAAGAACCTGCTGGAAGGCGCGGTGCTGGTGATCGCGATCCTGTTCCTGTTTTTGGGCAACCTGCGCGCGGCGCTGATCACCGCGCTGGTGATCCCGCTGTCGATGCTGTTCACCTTCACCGGCATGGTCCACTACCGCATCAGCGCCAACCTGATGAGCCTGGGCGCGCTGGACTTCGGCATCATCGTCGACGGCGCGGTGGTGATCGTCGAGAACTGCGTGCGCCGGCTGGCGCATGCGCAGGCCGCCCAGGGACGCGCGCTGACGCGCGACGAACGCCTGCAGGAAGTCTTTGCCGCCGCGCGCGAGGCGCGCCGGCCGCTGCTGTACGGCCAGCTGATCATCATGGTGGTGTACCTGCCGATCTTCGCGCTCACCGGGGTCGAGGGCAAGATGTTCCATCCGATGGCCTTTACCGTGGTGCTGGCGCTGCTGGGGGCGATGGTGCTGTCGGTAACCTTCGTGCCCGCGGCGGTGGCGCTGTTTATCGGCAACCGCGTGGCCGAGCGCGAAAACCAGCTGATGGCGTGGGCGCGCCGCCGCTACGCGGTGCTGCTGGAGCGCGTGCTGGCCTCGACACCGGTGGTGCTGGCCGGCGCCGGCGTGGCCGTGGTGTTGTGCCTGGCGATTGCCACGCGCTTGGGCAGCGAGTTCGTGCCCAGCCTCAACGAAGGCGACCTCGCGGTGCAGGCGCTGCGCATACCCGGCACCAGCCTGACGCAATCGGTGGCGATGCAGCAGCAGGTGGAAACCGCGCTGAAGGCCAAGTTCCCGGAGATCGAGCGCATCTTTGCCCGCACCGGCACCGCGGAGATTGCCTCGGACCCGATGCCGCCGAATATCTCGGACGGCTACATCATGCTCAGGCCCGAATCGCAATGGCCCGAGCCACGCCGCACGCGCGACGCGCTGATCGCGGCGATCCGCGCCGAAGTGGGCAAGCTGCCGGGCAACAACTATGAGTTCTCGCAGCCGATCCAGCTGCGCTTCAACGAGCTGATCTCGGGCGTGCGCTCGGACGTGGCGGTCAAGGTGTTCGGCGACGACAACGCCGTGCTGGAGCAGACCGCCAACCGCATCGCCGCGGTGCTGCAGGACATTGCCGGCGCGGCCGAGGTCAAGGTCGAGCAGACCACCGGGCTGCCGATGCTGACGGTGCAGATCGACCGCAACCAGGCCGCGCGCTACGGGCTGAACCTGAGCGATATCCAGGACGCGGTGTCGATCGGCATCGGCGGCAAGGTGTCCGGCACTTTCTTCAGCGGCGACCGGCGCTTCGATATCGTGGTGCGCCTGCCCGAGGCCGTGCGCGCGGACATCGACGCGCTGCGGCGACTGCCGGTGGCGCTTCCGAAGGATGCCGGTGCGCGCACCAGCTACATCCCGCTGAGCGAAGTCGCCAGCGTGGAGATGGCGCCGGGCCCCAACCAGGTCTCGCGCGAGAACGGAAAACGCCGCATCGTGGTCAGCGCCAATGTTCGCGGGCGCGATATCGGCAGCTTCGTGCCCGAGGCCGAGGCCGCCATCCGCGCGCGCGTGGCGATCCCCGCCGGCTACTGGACCAGCTGGGGCGGCACCTTCGAGCAGCTGCAGTCCGCCACCGCGCGGCTGCGCGTGGTGGTGCCGCTGGCGCTGGGGCTGGTGTTCGTGCTGCTGTTCGCCATGTTCGGCAACGTCAAGGACGGGCTGCTGGTCTTTACCGGCATTCCTTTCGCGCTGACCGGCGGCATCCTGGCGCTGTGGCTGCGCGGCATCCCGTTGTCGATCTCGGCGGCGGTGGGCTTTATCGCGCTATGCGGCGTCGCGGTGCTCAACGGGCTGGTGATGCTGTCGTTCATCCGCTCGCTGCGCGAGGCCGGGCATGGACTGGACCATGCCATCCGCGCAGGCGCGCTGACGCGCCTGCGCCCGGTGCTGATGACCGCGCTGGTGGCCTCGCTCGGCTTCGTGCCGATGGCGCTGGCCACCGGCACCGGTGCCGAGGTGCAGCGGCCGCTGGCGACGGTGGTGATTGGCGGCATCTTGTCGTCGACGGCGCTGACGTTGCTGGTGCTGCCGGTGCTGTACCGGCTGGCGCATCGCAACGATGCGCCGGCGGCGGTGCGCGCCGATGGGCAGGTGGCGACGATGGAGACGATGGAGACGTGACGCACGCCGGGCGGCCTATCGCGGCGTGGTGGGCGGCGTGGTGGGCGGCGTGGTGGGCGGCGTGGCGGGCGGCCTGGCGGGCGGCGTGCCAGGCAGCGCGCCGGGCGTCAGCACGCTCATTCCCGAGACCCCGCTCGAGGTGGTGCGGCGCTGGCTCATCAGGACACCGTTCTGGTCGAACTCGAACAGCACCGTCGAAGCGCGGATCGCGCCGCCGGCAAACAGCGGCCCGATGAAGGGGATGAAACTCTCGGGGTGGGGCTGGGAGGTGGCGAATGAGTAGACCAGTATGGTAGAGCCGTCGCGCAGCGTCGCTTGCGACGAAGGCGGGCCGAGCTGCGTGGTGACGTCGCCAAGCGTGGAGAAGCCGGGCAGGAAGTTCGACATTTGCTCGGGCCTCACGTCGACGCCGGTGGAGATGCACGCCGTCAACATGAGGCCGGCCACCACCAGTGCGTGAACACGCTTCATGTCGTCACCCGCCGTACTTGGTAAGGCGTGGCCGCACAAGGCGCCCGGCACGCCGTGCTCAGAGCATACAACCAATCGCCGGCCCGCAGCGCGGGCGCCTGCATTCGACTTTTCACGACACCGTGAAGCTTCCGGCGCGGCCGCGGCGGCATGATGCCGATGTGCGCCCGAGCTTGCGGCGCAGCCAGCCAACACATGCGATTCGCGCCGCCATGCCAGAAACCATCACCGCCACCTCCGCCGGGATCGACCCGCTCAGCGCCGTCACGCATCCCGACCCGTATCCCTACTACCGTGAACTGGCCGCCACCCGACCGTTCTTCCGCGAGCCACGCCTGGGGCTGTGGGTGGCCGCCGGGCGGCGCGAAGTGGCAGCCGTGCTGGCCCATCCCGACTGCCGCGTGCGCCCGCCCGCGCAGCCGGTGCCGCCCGCGCTGGCCGGCACCGCCGCCGGTGACCTGTTCGGCCGGCTGGTCCGGATGAATGATGGCGCCGCGCATGCGCCGCTGAAGGCGCTGTTGATGCCGATGCTGGCGGCGGTGGATCCGGGCGTCGCGGCGCAACACGCCGCCGCGATGGCGCGGGTGCTGGATGCAGGCGAGGCATCGCACGTTGCCATGCCAGCCGCGTCGGTCAACCGTTGGTTCTTCGCCCTGCCGGTCGTCGCGCTGGCATCCGTGCTTGGCCTGCCGGTGACGCGCGACGGCGATACGGCGGCCGAGGTCGCGCAGCAGGTTGCCGCCTTCGCCGCCGCCCAGTCGCCGCTGGCGGACGCGGACATCGTGCACGCCGGCGCCGAGGCAGCGCGGTGGCTGGGCACATGGGTGGCCTCGTCGCTCGCCAGCAGCGTAGCGGCTGATGGCCCGCTGCCGGCGCTGCAACGCGCGGCACAGGCCGCCGGCATCGAGGCGCAGGCGGTTGCCGCCAATATCATCGGCCTGCTGGTCCAGGCCTGCGAAGCGACTGCCGGGCTCACGGGAAATACTCTGCTGTGGCTGGGGCGCAATCCGTCGGCCGGCGGGATGCCGTTGCAGGGCGTGGTGGCGCGCGTCGCGCAGGACGACCCGCCGGTGCAGAACACGCGCCGGTTTCTTGCTGCCGATACCGAGCTTTGCGGCCACGCCGTCAAGGCCGGCGACACGGTGCTGGTGCTGCTGGCCGCGGCTTCGACCAGCGGCCTTGCCGACGATGCGCGCGCATGGACCTTCGGCCACGGCCGCCATGCTTGCCCCGGTGACCGGTTGGCGCAAGCGCTGGCTGCGGCGACCGTGTCGGCGCTGTGCGCGCGCGGCGCCGAGCCGGCTGCGCTGGCTCGCGCATTCCGCTATCGTCCGTCGCTGAACGCGCGCATTCCGCATTTCCTTTGATCTCACGGAGACAACCATGATCGCCGTCATCTTCGAAGTCGAGCCCGCGCCGGGCCGGCAGGACACCTATCTCGACATCGCCGCGCACCTGCGCCCGCAGCTCGAGGCCATCGATGGCTTTATCTCGGTCGAGCGCTTCCAGAGCCTGACCAACCCCGGCAAGCTGCTGTCGCTGTCGTTCTTCCGCGACGAGGCCGCGGTGATCGCGTGGCGCAATACGCTGGCGCATCGCCAGGCGCAGGCCGCCGGGCGCGGCGGCGTGTTTGCCGGCTACCGGCTGCGCGTGGCGCAGGTGCTGCGCGACTACGGGCTCGATGCGCGCGAGCAGGCGCCAGCGGACAGCCGCGCGGTGCACGACCGCGATGCGGGCTGAGGGCGCGACGATGACGATGGAATCGATTGGCACGCAGGCCGCGTTTATCGGGCTGACCTTCCTGCTGGCGGGTTTCGTCAAGGGCGTGGTCGGGCTGGGCCTGCCCACGGTGGCGGTGGGCATGCTGGGGCTAGTGATGTCGCCCGCGCAGGCTGCGGCGTTGCTGGTGGCGCCGTCGATGGTGACCAACGTAGTGCAGCTGTTCAGCGGCCCGCGCTTCGGCCAGCTGGTGAGGCGCCTGTGGCCGATGCTGGCGGCGATCTGCGCCGGCACCTGGCTGTGCGCGGCACTGGTGCCGGCCGGCATGATGACGCATGCTACCTCCGCGCTGGGCGTGGCGCTGGTGCTGTACGCGGTGGTGGGGCTGGCGGCGGTAAAGCTGACAGTGCCGGCCGGCGCGGAACGCTGGCTCGGGCCGCTGGTCGGGCTGGTCACGGGCGGCATCACCGCGGTCACGGGTGTGTTCGTGATTCCGGCCGTGCCCTACCTGCAGGGGCTGGGGCTGGACAAGGAGAGCCTGGTGCAGGCGCTGGGCCTATCGTTCACGGTGTCGACCATTGCGCTGGCGGTCAGCCTGGCGCTGGGTGGAGCGCTGCTGCATATGCCGGTGCTTGGGGCGTCGGCGCTGGCGCTGGTGCCTGCGCTGGGCGGCATGTTCCTGGGGCAGTGGCTGCGCCACCGGATCAGCGCGGAGCGTTTTCGCAAATTGTTTTTTTGCGGGTTGCTGGTGTTGGGTGGGGAGCTGGCGATGCGGGGATTGAGGTGAGGGGCGTCGAGCCTTGTTGCTTACGGCGGTTTGCTCCCCTCTCCCGCAAGCGGGAGAGGGAGTACGCAAGCGGTGTTGGAAATCCGTCAGCCTTACAAGATTCCTCAGCGGCTTGCCTGCACCGTCCTGCCATTCAGCGGCTGCACCGGCCGCGCGTTCATCGGATAGAGCTTCCGGAACGCCGCCAATTGCGCCGGTGACACTTCCACCGGGGTCTTCAGCACTTGCCAGCGTACGTCCTCGCTGCATGGCGGCGTCGTCAGCGAACCGGTGAAGGACCAATAGGCCTGCTGCGCCGGCAGCAGCGCCGCAACGTCCAGCGGCGCAGCCAGGTCACGCGATTCGCCGGCCTTGGCCGGCAGGCTGGCGAACACCGGCTTGAGCGCTGCATTCTCGCGTCCGGACTTGAACAGCACGGCCACCACCGCCAGCTTGCCTTCTGCATTCTGGTGCACCAGGTGCGCCACCAGCGGATAGGTCTTGCCGTTGATCTTCTCTTCGCTGGGCGTGTGGAAGTGGAACTGCAACAGCTTGTACGGCACGCCGTCCAGTTCGATCTGCCCCGCCGCCGGCAGGTTGACCTGCACGGTATGGCCGTTGTTGACCACGGTGCCGGGCGCCGCGGCGTAGCCGAAACCGATCGGCTTCAGGTCGGCGGGGCGCGCCTTGCCGGTGCGGATGTCGATCGGCGACTGGTGCTTGCCCAGCGCGCAGGTCTGGTAGGCCTGGTCCAGCTCGGCCCAGTGGCTGGTACCGGTGGGGCCGGTGTAGCTCCAGTGCGATTCATTGCCGGCCCATGCGGCCGGTGCGAGCAAGGCGGCGCAGAGGGTGTAAAGCGGCAGCTTGGTGTTCATGTGTCGATGCGTCCTCGTGTTGGTAAACCCCTTGTTTTCCGACGTGGTGTTATCGATCTGTCCCAGTCTTGAGTGCCGGTTCCGGGCCCGGGCCGGAAATCATGCAGCAAAACTGCCGCCGGGCGAATAAGGCATTGCTGAATTCCGGTCTGCACTGCGCTTAACGCGAGTAAGGGTTGCATGCCGCTGCGCGATTCATGCGTGTCGCTCATGCTGTCACGCAAGCGACATCAAGCCGACATATCGGCACACCACCATGGCGCATTGCCAAACTCCAGGAACCTGCAATGCGCCTGAGCGTCTTCCCTTCGCGCCGGACCCGCGCGGCACTGGCCAGCGCCGCGGTGGCGGCATCGCTGCTGGCGGCATGCGGCGGCGACGATAACGACAGCAGCAACGGCAACGGCACGCCCGCGGTCACCGCCCCCACGCTGGTCGGCCGCGCCGTGCTGCCCGCCGCCACCTTTGCCAGCGGGCCGCAGTCGGGGCGCTACGTCACCGGCGACCTCAACGGGCAGACCGCGCCGTTCGCGTCGCAGCCCGTGCAGGGTTTCTCCGCGGTGCTGCGCAACCCGGATGGCAGCTTCATGGTGATGGCCGACAACGGCTATGGTTCGCTGGAGAATTCGGCTGACTTCAACCTGCGGGTCTACACGGTGGCGCCCACGTTCAAGACCGCCGCGGGCGGCGCGGGCAGCGTGGCGGTGCGCAGCTTCATCGAGCTGAAGGATCCCAACAAGCATGTGAAGTTCGCGATCGCGAACCAGTTCACCAGCGAGCGCGTGCTGACCGGCGCTGACTTTGATATCGAGAGCATGCAGCGCGCCAGCGACGGCACGCTGTGGTTCGGCGATGAGTTCGGCCCGTTCCTGCTGCATACCGATGCCAACGGTGTGCTGCTGGAAGCGCCGATCCCGCTGCCGGATTTCGAGAACGCCGGCAAGGAGATCCGCTCGCCGCAGAACCCGTTCAACGAAGAGGCCACGCCGGTGCGCATCATGAACGCGGTGCGCGCGCATGCCTTCGCGCATGGCGGCACGCGCGCGCCGGTGTTCGCGCCGTATTACGTGCAGCTCAAGTACGACGTCAACGGCGTCAAGTCGAGCCCCGACGCGCACTACGCGCGCGGCGGCAACCCGCAGCCGGGGCTGGTGCCGGCAGTGTCCGACACGCTCGACGTGGCCTCGGTCAAGGCCGCCGGCTACAGCGTGGTGACCTGGACCGTCAACGACAGCGCCAGGATGACCGAGCTGCTGAAGGCCGGCGTCAACGGCATCATCTCGGACCGACCCGACCTGCTCTACGCGGCCGTCGCCGCCTACGATGCCAACGGCGACGGCAAGGCCGGCGACTACCTCACCGCCGACGGCCTGATCGATGCCGCCAGGTTCGACGCGCAGGGCCACCGCGGCGCGCGCGACCTGCGCCCGGAGAACACCCTGCCGGCGATGGAAGCCGCGCTGGACAACCTGATGACCACGCTGGAGACCGATGTCGGCATCACCGCCGACGGCGTCGCGGTGCTCAAGCACGATCCCTATATCGAATCGGTCAAGTGCCGCCGCGCCGACGGCGCGGCCTACGGCACCGCCGACGAAGTGCTGATCAAGAACCTGACCGCGGCGCAAATCCAGTCCACCTATATCTGCGACAAGCTGTTCCGCGGCCCGAGCCAGCGCAACGATGCCGCGCTGTCGCCGGTGTCGGCGGCGGTGGCGGCGGGCAAGGGCTATGCCAGCCCCTACGTGGTGCCGCGCGCGCAGGACGTATTCGACCTGGTCAGCGCCTATGTCGCGTACTACAGCACCGGCGCCGGCCAGGGTCATCCGCAGGCGGCGCAGCGGGTGAAGAACGCGCAGGCGGTGCGCTTCAATCTGGAGACCAAGCTCAACCCGCGCAGCGACAAGGACGGCAAGGGCAACGTCTACAAGGACCGCACCGTCGGCGCCGAGCAGATGGCCGACACGCTGGCGGGCGTGATCAGCGCCGCCGGCATGGCCCAGCGCGCCGATATCCAGAGCTTCGATTTCCGCACGCTACTGCGCGTGCAGGAAAAGTTCCCGGCGATCCGCACGGTGTACCTGTTCGGCGACTTCCCGATCTATGGCGACGCGGCCAACAGCGACGACGGCACCAACATGCAGGACGAGGCCGGCGCCAACACGCCGTGGATGGCGGGCCTGTACTGGCCGTACCGCGCCACCATGACGTCGAACCCGCTGCGCGCCAAGCGCTCGGGCGGCTTCGAGGGCATGGCGATCAGCCCCGACGGCAACAAGCTCTATCCGCTGCTGGAACTGCCGCTGGCCGGCCACGATGGCAAGACGCTGCTGATCTCGGAGTTCGATATCGCCACGCGCCGGTACACCGGGGTGCAATACAAGTACCGGCTCGACGACAAGGGCACCAATATCGGCGACTTCATCCTGTTCAACGCCAGCGAGGGCATTGTCATCGAGCGCGACGGCTCGCAGGGGAACCTGAACGGCTTCAAGAAGCTGTTCCAGGTGACGCTGGGCAAGCCGGGCGACTATGTCGCCAAGTCCGAACTGGCCAACCTGATGGCGCTGCGCGACCCGTCCGGCATCAGCGCCGGCGGTGCCCCGGGCGACGTGGCACTGGGCGATCCGTTCGGCATGCCGTTCAATACCATCGAAGACGTGCTGGTGCTGGACGCGACCACGCTGCTGGTGATCGACGACAACAACTTCCCGTTCAGCGTGGGGCGGCATGTCGGCAGCAAGATGCCGGATGACAGCGAGTTCATCCAGATCCGGCTGCCCAAGGCGCTCAACCTGGGCGGCTAGGACGCCAGGCTGCGCAAGACGCTGCGTGCTGGCATCCCCGCCAGGGTGGGGATGTCAGCCGGAGCGGGCGCCCGCGTGCTGCTGTTCCAGCTGCGCGCGCACCGCCGAGATATGATCGCCGGCCTGGTCGACGGCGTTTTCCAGGTCGCTGGTGCTGCAGCCGAGCTCCCTGCACCAGTACTGCACTTCGAGCGGATCCATCAGGTTGATGCGGCCCGGATCCAGGGGCCTGAACTCGCTCACATCGCTCATGCTTGCCTCCGGTTCGTGTCTGGGGGCGACACGGTCCTTGCATTGTAGGCAGACATCAGCCGCGCGTTGCATGCAAGTTGCGCCGGCCGCAGCGCATATCATGTGGCGGTGATCCCTTGCACAGGAAGCCGCATGCCCCGCTCACCCGGCGCGAAACTCTGGTCCACGCTGAACAAGACCGCGTCCCGCCATGCGCGCCAGATGCAGCGCGCCGTCAACAAGAACCTCACCAAGCCGATGACCGAGGCCATCGTGCGCAACGCGGTGAAGCAATCCGCTGCAGTCACCGCGGCCACGCAGCGTGCCTTGTCCGGCGTGGTGTCGCCGGTGGCGGCGCCGCAGAGCCGTGGCAGCGGGCGCTGGGAAGAGGGCGCATGGGGCGCGCCGCTGGCGCCGCGTCGCTACCGCATTTTCGTCCCGGCCGGCGCCACCGCGTCGCGCCGTGCGCCGATGCTGGTGCTGCTGCACGGCTGCGGCCAGGACGCCGCCAGCTTTGCCGCGGTCACGCGCGCCGCCGCGGTAGCGCGCGAATCCGGCTGGGTGGTGCTGCTGCCCGAGCAGAGTTCGCAGGCCAATGGGCAGCGTTGCTGGAACTGGTTCCGGCCCGCCGCGCAGGGCGCCGTGGAAGCCGGGCTGCTGATGACGCTGATCGACCAGGCCTGCCGCCGCCATCCGGTGGCGGCGGACCGCGTCAGCGTGCTGGGCCTGTCCGCCGGCGGGGCGATGGCGCTGATGCTGGGGCTGCGCTATCCGTCACGCTTTGCCGCGGTGGGCTCGCACTCGGGCGCGGTGCCGTGGAGCGCCGCCAATGCCACGCAGGCCACGCGCGCCATGCGCGGGCAGCGCGGGCCCGACGCCAAGACCATGCAGGCGCTGCGCTTCGGCCTGGCGGGACGCCGCCCGCCGCCGCTGCTGCTGCTGCATGGCGATGCCGACCACGTGGTCGACTTCAGCAACGCCACCGCCGCCGCCGGCATGTGGATGCACCTGCAGCCCGAAGGCACGCCGCCGCTGGCCGGCGTGCCGGCCCGGCGGATCCAGCGCGGCATGCGCCGCGCCGTCGATGTGTTCGACTGGTACGAGGGCAGCTCGCCCTACCTGCGGCTGGTGCGCGTGGAAGGCCTGGGCCACGCGTGGAGCGGCGGCGCCGGCGGGCACGCGTTCTCGGACCCGGCCGGGCCGGACGGGTTGAAGCTGGCGTTGCGGTTTTTTCTGGCGGTTGGGGCTTAGAGGAACGGCGATTGCCGCAGGAGATGAATGGACTAAACTAAGTAGACTTAGTTTAGTGAGGCGCGTCATGCAAACCATCAACATCCACGAGGCCAAGACCCATCTCTCGCGGCTGGTCGATCAGGCGGCCAACGGCGAGCCTTTTGTGATCGCCAAGGCGGGCAAGCCCCTTGTGAAAGTGGTGGCGCTGCATGTGCCGGAGAAAGCGCAGGTCAAGCGGTTGGGATTCATGGCCGGACAGGGGCAGGTGCCCGATGATTTCGATCGCATGGGCCAGCGCGAGATTGAAGCCATGTTTGGCGGCGAGTCATGAAACTCCTGCTGGATACGCACCTGCTGCTGTGGATGGCTCTGACGCCTGAGCGCATCTCGCCAGACGCGCATGCGCTATTGAATGCCGACGACACGGTCCTGGTTTTCAGCGCCGCCAGCCTGTGGGAGATCGGCATCAAGCAAGGGCTTGGCCGTGCGGACTTCCAGCTCAACGCCCGGGTCTTTCGCAGAGGCTTGCTTGATAACGGCTACAGTGAGCTGCCGATCCGCAGTGATCATGCGGTGGCGATTGATTGCCTTCCGCCGATTCACAAGGACCCGTTTGACCGGCTTCTCGTCGCCCAGGCAACCGTGGAAGGCCTGACGCTGCTGACCTCGGACCCGCTTGTTGGCCAATACCCTGGGCCCATTCGGCTGGTCTGATCGCAGCTAGCCGAGACTGACCGGCTCAAACACCACATCACTCTCCGGACAAGCCACGCAGGGCAATATCAGCCCCTCGTCCTTCTCCTCCGGACTCAGCCCCGGCCACTCGACCCGGTAACGGATAGTCCCCGCGTGCAGCCGGCTGGCGCAGGCGCGGCAGGTGCCATTGCGGCACGAATTGGGTAGCGCCACGCCTTCCAGCAAGGCCGCCTCCAGCAGGCTCAGCGCCGCTGGCGCGGGGAAGCGGGCAGGGCCCGGCAGCACCTGTGCGGTGAATTCGGCGCTTTCGTCCGAAGGCTCCATGTCAGCCATGGCTGTCGTCCTCCGCCTTCGGAAATTGCGCACGGCCGTGGGTGGCGTCTCGCAACGCGTTGCGCGCGGCGTCGAGCTGCGTTGCGGGCATGCGCAACACCAGCGTGGCGACTGCGCCGTAGCCGGTCTCGGCCAGCGTGCAGCCCGCGGGCGCCTCGTAGTCCAGCCAGCGGCGCACGCGCGGCTCGTCGGCATAGTCGACCGCGACCGCCAGCGTGCCATAGGCGATGCGCTCGACCCGTTCGGCGGATTTCAGGGCCGCAGCGATGGCATCGGTGTAAGCGCGCACCAACCCCCCAGCCCCCAGCTTGACGCCCCCGTAGTAGCGCACGACCGCCGCCAGCACGCCGTCAAGGTCGTGGTGGCGCAGCACTTCCAGGATCGGCCGGCCGGCGGTGCCGGAGGGCTCGCCATCGTCGGACATGCCCGAGGCCCCGCCGGCCAGCAGCGCCCAGCACACGTGGGTGGCGGTGGGATGCTCCGCGCGCAGCGCCTGCAGCACGGCCATGGCGGCGTCGCGGTCGGCAACCGGCAGCGCCAGCGCCAGGAAGCGGCTCTTGCGGATCTCGATCTCGGCGTGGACGGGGTTGGCTAGCGTGTAGGTGGGCACGGGCAACGGAACTGGTATGGAAATCCGCGCCGGCCGGGCCGCGGAAGCAAGGCGGCAGTGTACCGCAGCGGACCCGGCCGGCCCGAAGCCCGCGGCGCTTTGTGTTGCATCGTCAACTTGGTGTCACAAACGGCGCCTACGATCCGCCCCGGACGTGCGCGATGACGCCCGCCGCCGCCTGTGCAACAGGTGCCTGGTCCCGCCCCCGGGACTGGCGCAAACATGCAGTGAACCATCCCTTTCCTTTCCCCGGATCGAAAACATGCTTGAACAACCCCATGCTGGCCGTCGCAAGGCCCTGAAGCTGTTGGCCGGCGCGCCCATGCTGCCGCTCGGCTTCGCCTCCACCAGCCTGCTGACAGGCTGCGGCGGCGGCGATGACGCCGCTGTCGTGCCGGCGCCGGCCCCCGCACCGGGCCCGGCCGCCACCTTCACCACTGCCGAGTTCGTGCCGATGAGCGCGCCAACGTTGGCCACGCCCGAGGCCATGGCGACCACCACGGTCGGTTCCAGCCTCAAGGTGTCCTTCAGCGACGGCAGCAGCCAGACCTACAAGCTGGCCTACCAGCCCTTCTTCGTCACCGGCGACACGTTGCCCGACGGCAAGGGCGGCACCGTCGTGGCGGGCGGCTACTACGACATCAACAACCAGCCGATCATCGATACCTCGGTCGCCGGCAAGGAACGCCAGTTCTTCTCCGATGCACCGGACGGCAGCTCGCTGCTGACGCTGGCCAACCCGACCGTGCCGGGCGTCAAGGGCAACACCGTATTCGCGGTGGTGCAGTTCGAATACACCACGCGCAACCAGGGCAATGCCAGCATGTACGGTCTGCTGCCGTCGCCGATCGCGGTGCTGACGCTGGACCAGGACCCGGCCACCGGCAAGCTGACCCCGGTCAGGTACCACAATGTCGACACCTCGGGCGTCAATGGGCTGTGGATTACCTGCGGCGCCAGCCTGTCGCCGTGGAACACGCACCTGTCGAGCGAGGAGTACGAGACCGACCTGATGGATGCCAACGCGGTCACGCAGCTGCAGGGCTACAGCCGCAACCTGTACGGCGATCCGGCCCGCGCCAACGCCTACAATTACGGGCACCTGCCCGAAGTCACGGTGCACCCGGACGGCACCGGCACCATCAAGAAGCACTACTGCCTGGGCCGCATCTCGCACGAGCTGGTGCAGGTCATGCCGGACGAGCGCACCGTGCTGATGGGCGACGATGCCACCAACGGCGGCCTGTTCCTGTTTATCGCCGACCAGGCGCGCGACCTGTCCGCCGGCACGCTGTACGTGGCCAAGTGGCACCAGACCTCGGGCACCGGCCCGGGCAGCGCCACGCTGTCGTGGATCCGGCTGGGCCATGCCACCAGCGCCGAGATCCGCGCGCTGGTCGACGGCGGCATCCGGCTGGCCGACATCATGGACGTCAAGACCGCCGACCCGGCCGATGCCAGCTACACCCGCATCATTTACAACGGCAAGCCCAACTGGGTGAAGCTGGTGCCCGGCATGGAAAAGGCCGCGGCGTTCCTGGAAACGCACCGCTATGCCGCGCTGGTCGGCGGCAGCCTGGGCTTTACCAAGATGGAAGGCACCACCGTCAACGTCAAGGACAAGAAGGCCTATTCGGCGATGTCGCGCATCGAGTCGAGCATGCTCGCGGGCAACGCCGCCAATGCCGGCGACATCCAGGTGGAAGGCCCGTACTCCGGCGCGGTCTATGAGCTCAACCTGAAGGGCGGCCAGGCCGACAAGAGCGGCACGGCGATGGCGAGCGAATGGGTGCCGGTCGACATGGCCGCGGTGCCTGCGCTGATCAGCGAAGACCTGGGCGGCGGCAAGATGAAGCAGCAGGATGCGCTGGGCAACTTCGCCAACCCCGACAAGGTCGCCACGCCGGACAACCTGAAGTTCTCGGAAAAGCTGCGCACGCTGTTCGTCGGCGAGGACAGCAATACCCACGTCAACAACTTCCTGTGGGCGTACAACGTCGACACCAGGATGCTCAGTCGCGTGCTGTCGTGCCCGGCCGGCGCCGAGTCCACCGGCCTGCATGCGGTGGACGAGATCAACGGCTGGACCTACGTGATGAGCAACTTCCAGCATGTCGGCGACTGGGAGTCCCCGCTGCACGACAAGGTCAAGGCGCAACTCGATCCGCTGGTGCGCGCCAACTACAAGGACCGTTTCGGCGCGGCGGTCGGCTACCTGACCGGCGACCCGGCCGGCGTCCGGCTGGCCAAGGCCTGACGCGCGGGGACGTGCGGCCATGACAACGGCGGGCTTCGGTCCGCCGTTTGCATTGGGGCGCGGTCGTGGCTCATCCGCCCGTGTTCCGCTAACACGCGGCATCGGTTCAGGCGAGCCGGCCAACCACAAGGTGCGCTACCACGGCGCGGTGCCGGTGTGCGGCGTGCTCGGCGATACCGAGCTGATCAACTACTTCGGCGCCTACCAGACCGCCGCGTAGCAGCTGGCCGGCTATCCGGTGACGGCGTGGCCGGCGGCGAACTGGGCGCAGATCGCCCCGGCGGCGCTGCGGCCGTCGGTGGCGCAGGCGTTCCCGTGCGCGCCGGGCTGAGCGGCGGGTGGCAGCGTAGCGCAGTGGCGCGCGGCGGGCCTGCGCGCCAATTCTGCTACGCTAGGCGCATTCCCCAGCTACCGCCTGCGCATGCCATCATGACCGGCCCGACCCACGACCCCGACGCGCGCCGCATGGCGCCCGCCACCGAGCGCAATCGCGAGCCCATCCTCGCCGTGCTGCGCCAGGTACTGCCTGCCAGCGGCACTGTGCTGGAAATTGCCAGCGGCACCGGGCAGCACGCCGTGCATTTTGCCGCGGCGCTGCCGGGGATCACCTGGCAGCCCAGCGATCCGGACGCCGCCGCGCGCGCGTCGATCGCGGCCTGGACCGCGCACGCGGGCCTGGCCAATGTGCGCCCGCCGCTGGAGCTGGATGTGTGCCACCAGCCGTGGGGCATCGACGCCGCCGAGGCGGTGGTCTGCATCAACATGATCCATATCGCCCCTTGGGCCGCGGCCGAGGCGCTGTTCGCGGGCGCCGGCAAGCTGCTGGGGCCGGGGGGCGTGCTGTTCCTGTATGGCCCTTACCGTCGCGGCGGCGCGCACACCGCGCCCAGCAACGCCGCCTTCGACGCGCAGCTGCGCGCCACCGACCCCGACTGGGGCGTGCGCGACATGGAGGCCGTGATCGCGCTGGGCGCGGCGCAGGGCTTGCGCTGCGAGGAGCCGGTGCCGATGCCGGCCAACAACTTCTGCCTGGTGCTGCGCAAGTAGCGCGCCGCGCGCGGGGTGCGCGGCATTCGCAGAATTCACCGGATTCAGCCGCGCACCAGCATTACCACCGCGGTGGCGATCAGGCACACGGCAAACAATGCGCGCAGTCGGCGCTCGGGCATCCGGTGCGCCAGCGCCACGCCCCACGAGATGGTCAGCATGCCGCCCAGCGACAGCGGCATGCCGCTGGCCCAGTCGACCTGGCCGGCATGGGCATAGGTGGCCAGCGCCACCACTGCGCCGGGCGTCACCAGCGCCAGCGCCAGGCCTTGCGCGGCGGCCTGGCGCAGCCCGAACAGGCCGACCAGCGCCGGCGCGGCGACCACGCCGCCGCCCACGCTGAAGAAGCCGGAGAACAGGCCACCGACCACGCCTACGAGTGGGATCCAGCGCGCCGACACACGCGCCTGCGGCGCCGTCACCGCGCGCCCCGGCAGCAGCCGCCACAGGAAGTACAGCGCCATGCCGATCATGAACAGCGCGAAGATCCGCCGCAGCAGCTGCGCATCCATCGCGGTGGCCGCGCGCGCCGACAGCCAGGTTGCCAGCACCGCGGACAAGCCCAGCACTACCGCCGTGCGCAGCGCAATGTCGGCACGCTTGCGGTATTGCCAGAAGCCGATCAGCACATTGGGCGCGATCATCACCAGCGCGGTGCCCTGCGCCAGCTGCTGATCCATGCCGAACAGCAGCCCCAGTGCCGGAATCGCGATCAGCCCGCCGCCGATGCCGAACAGCCCGCCCACCGCGCCGAGCAAACCACCAAGTCCGAAGATCAGCAGGGAGGACAGCAGCAGGTGGTCGGGCATCGATGCAAGGCAGGCAATGCGGGGGATTTCGGGCCGGATTCCAGAGAAAGCGGGGGGCAAGGCGCGGCGGCCTCAATCATACGTGAGCGCCCCCGCCGGCGCTTTGCACTAGAATCGGCAGGTCATTCGATCCTGCGCTGCACGCGCTTGCCAGGCTCGCTGCATCGCAACCGCCACGGAGAACACGATGAAGGTCCAGAACATCCTGCAGACGATCGGCAATACCCCGCATATCCGCATCAACCGGCTGTTCGGCAACGGCCATGAGGTCTGGATCAAGTCCGAACGCAGCAACCCCGGGGCTTCGATCAAGGACCGCATCGCGCTGGCGATGGTGGAAGACGCCGAACGCCGCGGCGTGCTCAAGCCCGGTGGCACCATCATCGAGCCGACCTCGGGCAACACCGGCATCGGCCTGGCGATGGTGGCCGCGGTCAAGGGCTACAAGCTGGTGCTGGTGATGCCGGACAGCATGTCGGTGGAGCGCCGCCGCCTGATGCTGGCTTATGGCGCCACCTTTGACCTGACCCCGCGCGAGAAGGGCATGAAGGGCGCGATCGCGCGCGCCGAGGAGCTGGTCGCCGCCACCCCGGGCGCGTGGATGCCGCAGCAGTTCGAGAACCCGGCCAACGCCGATGTGCATGCGCGCACCACCGCGCAGGAAATCCTGAACGATTTCCCCGAGGGGCTAGACGTGCTGATCACCGGCGTCGGCACCGGCGGCCACCTGACCGGCTGCGCGCGGGTGCTGAAGGACAAATGGCCGCGGCTGAAGGTGTTCGGAGTCGAGCCGGTGGCCTCGCCGGTGATCTCCGGCGGCGCCCCGGCGCCGCACCCGATCCAGGGCATCGGCGCGGGCTTTATCCCGAAGAACCTGGACACCGCGTTGCTCGACGGCGTGATCCAGGTCGACGCCGAGCCCGCGCGCGAGATGGCGCGCCGCTGCGCGCGCGAGGAAGGCATCCTGGTCGGGATCTCGTCGGGCGCCACCCTGGCAGCGATCGCGCAGAAGCTGCCTGAACTGCCGGCCAACGCGCGCGTGCTGGGCTTCAACTACGACACCGGCGAGCGCTACCTGACGGTCGAAGGTTTCCTGCCGGCCTGAGGGGTGACAGCGTTCCTGAGCGCCCCGGCCCGGGCGCTCAGGGCGCTTCGTTGATCTGGAGGCAGACGCCGCGCGTGCCTGTCATTCAGCGCGACAGCAGGCCGTGCCGCTTGTGCCAGTCGGCCAGCGATTCCTCTGGCCAGGTGTCGCAGCGGACATGGCCCTTGCCGCGCGGCACGTCGACCCACGGCGCCACGGAATCCAGCGAGGCCTCCACCACCTCTGGCGGGCGCGGCAGCGGCGTATCGATGGCCGAGGCATGGGGATAGAGCAGCTCGGGCCAGCGCGGGTCCCACAGCCACAGCGCGCTGCCGCACTTGACGCAGAAATGCCGCTGCGCCGGCGAGCGCCGCGCGCGCTTGCCGGGTTCGCGCAGCACGGCATGGTAGACGCCCAGGTGCTTGCGCCCGCGCACGCGCAGCGTGGCGGCATCGCCGCCGATGTTGATGGCATAGCCGCCCCCGCCCGCCGTCTTGCGGCAGATCGAGCAATGGCAATGCATGTAAGGGCAGGGCGAATCGGACTCGAGCGAGAAGTGGACCGCGCCGCAATGGCAGGAGCCGTCGAGATGCATGGGAAGGACCTTTGCACGGTGGCGTTCGGGACAGTCCATTGACTGTAGAAAACCCCCGCCAAAGTGCCAAGGCCGGTCCGGCGCCTATCGCGCCTTGCGGAACGTCAGGTTGATGCGCAGCGGCCCCAGCAGCGGATGATCGCCATCGGCCAGCGGCGCCACGCCGTGGAACGCCAGCCGCGACGGCCCGCCCCACACCACCACGTCGCCATGCGCCAGCCGAATCCGCTGCGGCTTGTCGGCACGGCGCATGCCGCCGAACAGGAACACCGCCGGCAGCCCCAGCGACACCGAGACGATGGGCGCGGAGAAATCGCGCTCGTCGCGGTCCTGGTGCAGCGACAGCCGGGTGCCCGGCATATAGCGGTTGATCAGGCAGGCATCCGGCGCAAAACCGGCAAAGCCCGCCTGCGCCGCCGCGCCGGCGGCCAGTTCGCGGAAGTTCGCGGGCATGTCGGGCCATGCCTGTCCGCTCAGCGGATCGACCGGATCATAGCGATAGCCGCGCGCGTCGGAGACCCAGCCGCACGCACCGCAGTTGGTCATCGCCACCGACATCTTCAGCCCGCCGGGGGTGACCATGTGCCGCCAGGGGGCCAGGGCCAGGATGGTTTGCACATCGGCTAGCAGCACTTCGGCATTGGCCCGCGCCGCGCCGCGCAGCACGACGGCGCCGTCGGCGAGGGGTTCGATGACGGGGGTGGTGGGGCTGTCTTCGGGCAGGTCGTCGAACAGGTCGAACGTCATGGTGGGAGGGTGCTGCGATAGCCCTGCGGGTTCAGGCGACCTTCAGTTCCAGCCGCTTGCCCAGCGCCCGGAAGGCGGCCTCGATCGTGTCGATCTTGGTCGCATGATCGAGGTTGACGATGCGCTGGACTTCCTGCTTGCGGGTATGCAGGCGGCGTGCCAGCTCCGCCTGCGTAACCCCCTGCGCGCTCATCTCGTTGAGCAGCAGCACCTTTGCCGACATGCTTGCCGGCAGCTCGACCAGATGCTGGCCGCGTGCGGCCTTCGACGGCAGCGGCACTGGGCGGCCATCTTCGAAATAGAACTCCATGGCCGTGGCAAGCGCATCGGCGGCCATCTCCTGGGCCTGCTCGATCGTGGCGCCGCTGGTCAGGGCTTCCGGAATATCGGGAAACGAGACCGCAAAGCCATCGCCGTCGGGGACGATGTTGGCGGGAAAACGCAGCATATTGGAATTCCTCCCACGTCAACAGAGGCTTGTATGGTAATCAATAATGTTTACCAATGCCAGCCGCCCCTAATCAACGTTTCAAGGCGTTCCGTCGGCCGTGCGCCGCGTCTGTGTACTCCCTATCCCGCTTGCGGGAGAGGGGGAGCAAACAGCCAGCGCGTTCTCACGCAAACGTATCAATCTCCCCCCGCCCAAGCACTCGCGCAGGCCGTGCCGTAGCACTGGACCCCTGGCCCGGCTCAGCCGACGCCATCGCAGCGCCACCAAAGCCAGCCTGTCCACGCCCCTGCCCCGGCGCCTGCTGTTGCTGGCCATTGCCGTTGCCGGCCTGGCTGGCAAAGCCATCGGCGCCCACCGAGGTGTGGCCCAGCTGGATGCCGTTTTCCGACAGCGCGGTGCGCAGGTGCGGCAGTGCGGCTTCGACCGCGGCGCGCACGGCCTGGTGGGGCGAGACGAATTGCGCCTGGGCCTGGTCGTTGACCACGTTGAGCACCACCTTGAGCGGTCCCAGGTCAGGCGGGTTCAGTTGCAGTTCGGCGCTGTGCTGGCCTTGCGTGCCCAGGCGGATCATCTGCTGGCCCAGGGCCTGCGGCCACTGGCTGTCGTACAGCGGGGGAGTGACCACGGGCCGGCTGGCGGCAGCCGCGGCAGCGGCCGGCGTGGCTTGGCCGGCCAGCGTGGCGGCAATAGCCGGGGTGCCATCGGGGCTGGCCGCCGCGGTCTCTCCGGCGCGTGCCGTAGCCTGCGCGGTGGCAAATGGGTTGGCTGCGGGCCGGGAATCCGGCGCATTTGTGCCAGCCGCGAGCGGATCGGCGCGATGCTGGCCGAGACTGCTGTCAGGGCGATGCCCCGCTCCGCCTGCGGAAGCGCCAGTGTCCTGCCCCGGCAAGTCCGCTTGACGGACCGCCAATGCGTCACCCGCGACGGCCGGTGTTGCGCCGGCCTTTGCATCAGTGCCGGCGCTGCCACCGGATTGCATCGCCGCGCGTTGCGAGGCGATGGTGGCCAGCGTGTCGGCGACCGACGGCTGCGCCGGCCGGGATTCGGCGGTGACCGTCTGCAACGGGTCGGGTAATGCGGTGCCGTCAGCAGGGCCTGCCGTGGTGCCGGTTTCGACCTGGGTTTGCGCGGTGGCGTTCGACACGGTGTTGCTGAGCGCCGCCTGCAAGGCCGCGGCACCGCCGGTGTCGCTCATGCCGGCGACGGCAGCGCCCGCCGCGCCGGCTGGCGTGGCGGCGGGATTCGCTGGCGCGGCGGCAGGAAGCATCAGCGCCAATGCGGCGGCTGCGGCGGCGGCTGCATCCGTCGGCGTTGCTTCGGCGGCATCTTCCTTGTCCTGATCCTTTTCGCCGGCAGCGGCCTTCTTGCCGTTGGCGGCGGCATGCTGCGGCTTGCCGGCGTCCGCCTGTGCGGCAGCCGGCCGCGCCGGGGACTTGTCGCGCGCGACCGTCTCCCTGGCGGCGGGCGCCGGTGCGGCGGCCTTGTGGCTGTCGCGGGCCTGCGAGAGCGCGTCGCGGAAGCCGTTGGCGGCGGTGTCGGCGCTGGCGCGCCGGGCGCCTTCCACCGCGTTGGCGGCGCTGCTGACAATCTGGCTGATATCGATCATGGGGATTCGCTACGGTGTGGCCTGGCGGGCGGTTGCCGCCCAGGCATCGTTCAGGCTTCGCTCAGGCGGCTGGCGGCGGTGCGTGCCAGGCGGGCGGCGTATTCGTCGTTGGCGCGCTGCTCGCGGCGCGCGGCCACCTGCTCCTGCTTCGCTTCCGCGCGTGCGATCAACGTGTCGAAAGAGTTCAGGCGGCGCTTCTGGTGCTGCCAGCGGTTGCGGCCTGCCAGCAGGTCGGCCTCGGCCTTGGCCAGGGCCGCGCCCTGCTGGCGGATGGCCTGGTCCAGCGAATCGAGGAAGCGCGAAAAGTCTTGCCAGCGGCTGGAGGTAATGCCCTGCGCCGCCACCACCTGCATGCGCTCGCGGTATTCCTGGCGGTACTGCGTGAGCTGGTTGAGCTGCAGCTCCGCCTGCGTGCGCAGGCCCTGCAGCCGGCCGAGCTCGCGCGCGGCGGCATCGGTGTCGGTCTGGGCCAGGTCAGCCAGCGTGTTGAGCGGTGAATGCTTGAGCATGTTCACTCCTGTCGAAGAGGCTGTGCAGCGCGGCAATGGCGTCGGCGTAGCCGGCGCGCTCGTGGATGTCCTGCTGCAGGAAGGCTTCCATGCGCGGATGCAGCTGGATCGCCAGGTCCAGCTCCGGATCGTTGCCGGGCACGTAGGCGCCCACGCTGATCAGGTCGCGGTTGCGCTGGTAGCGCGACATCAGCTGCTTGAAGCGGCGCACCGAGCCGAATTGCTCGTGCGGGATCAGCGCGGTCATGGCGCGGCTGATCGAGGCCTCGACGTCGATGGCCGGATAGTGGCCGGCTTCGGCCAGGCTGCGCGACAGCACGATATGGCCGTCGAGGATGGCGCGCGCGGAATCGGCGATGGGGTCCTGCTGGTCGTCGCCTTCGGTCAGCACGGTGTAGAACGCGGTGATCGAGCCACCGCCCTCGGGGCCGTTGCCGGTGCGCTCGACCAGCGTCGGCAGCTTGGCGAAGACGGACGGCGGATAGCCCTTGGTGGCGGGCGGCTCGCCGATGGCCAGCGCAATCTCGCGCTGGGCCATGGCGTAGCGCGTCAGCGAATCCATGATCAGCAGCACGTGCTGGCCCTGGTCGCGGAAATACTCCGCCAGCCGCGTCGCGTAGGCGGCGCCCTGCATGCGCAGCAGCGGCGAGCAGTCGGCCGGCGCGGCCACCACCACCGAGCGGCGCCGGCCCTCCGGCCCCAGGATGTTCTCGATGAACTCCTTCACCTCGCGGCCGCGTTCGCCGATCAGGCCGACCACGATCACGTCGGCGCTGGTGTAGCGCGCCATCATGCCCAGCAGCACGCTCTTGCCCACGCCGGAGCCGGCGAACAGGCCCATGCGCTGGCCGCGGCCGACGGTCAGCATGCCGTTGATGGCACGCACGCCGGTGTCGAGCACGGTTTCGATCGGAGCCCGCATCAGCGGGTTGATCTGCTCGCCGGCGAGCGGCACTTCCATCGCCGCGGCGAGCGGGCCGAGCCCGTCCAGCGGGCGGCCCGCCGCATCCAGCACGCGGCCCAGCAGGCCCGCGCCGACCGGCAGGCGCTTGGAGCCCGGCTCGCGCGGCGCGCTGGTGCCGGCGGGTTGCGGCGACGGCTCCAGCGGGTAGACACGCGCGCCCGGCAGCAGCCCGACCACGTCGGACTGCGGCATCAGGTAGAGGCGGTCGGCGCCGAAGCCGACCACTTCGGCCTCCGCGGTGCGCGGGGCGTTGCTGTCGGTGGTGAACTGTCCGGCGGGCAGCTCGATCAGGCAATCGCTGCCCACCGGCAGGCGCAGGCCGACCGCTTCCAGCACCAGGCCCGCGGCGCGCGTCAGACGGCCGCAGCTGCGCTTGCTGTCGAGCCCGGCGATGCCGGCGGCGGCGCCGTTGAGCGCACCGATCCAGTGTTGCGCATGGTCGTGCGCGGCGTGCTGGCTGTCCTGCGCGGTGTCAGGCATGCGGCGGCTCCCACGGATCGTCGCGGCCCAGCGCCCGCACCACGCGGGTCCAGCGCGTGGGCAGCGTGGCGTCGCGCTCGCCGCTGGCGGCGCTGGCGATGCAGCCGCCGCGCGCCACCGACGCATCGGCGCGCACGGTCCAGCCAGCGGCGGCAAGTTCGCCTTGCAGATGGGTCTCCACCAGCGCGACGTCGTCGGGGTGCAGCAGCAGGCTGGGCGATCCGGACAGCGCCGGTTCGCTGGTCAGCAGCTCGCGCACCGCCGGCAGCAGCGCCGCGGCGTCCTGCGCCAGCGTCGTGCGCACCAGCTGGCGCGCCACGTCCAGCGCCAGCGACACCAGCGCGTGCGCGACCGCGTCGTCGACATTGCTCAGCGCGCTGCGGAAATTGCCGGCCAGCACCTGCAGCTGCGCGGCCTCGTTGCGGGCCGCTTCCAGGCCGCGCGCATAGCCTTCGCGATGGCCGTCGCCGTAGCCCTGGGTCTGGCCCTGGGTGTAGCCCTGGGCATAGCCTTCCTTGCGCGCGCCTTCGCGCATCGCGTCGAGGGCGGCGAAGTCGATCGGCGGCGGCGCGGGTTCGGCCGGCACGGCGGCCAGCGTCTCGAGCGGCTCGGCATGCCGGGGATCGAGCGAGCCCATCTGCCAGCGCTGCCAGCCGGCGCCGCCACGCGTCCGGCGCGGCGGCTCGAATGGCGCGAAGCCGCCGGAACCCGCGGCGCCGTGGCCGCCCTGGGACAAGAACGGATCGGCGCCCAACCCGCGGCGCCCGGCCCCGCGCTCGGGGTCTGCCTTAGACATAGGCATCGTCGCCTCCGCCGATCTGCACTTCGCCCGCATCCGCCAGGCGCCTTACCACCTGCAGGATGGCCTTCTGCTCGGCTTCTACCTGCGACACGCGCACCGGGCCCAGCGCGTCCAGGTCCTCGCGCAGCATCTCGCCGGCGCGGGTGGACATGTTGCGGATAAACTTGTCGCGCAGCTCCTGCGGCGCGCCCTTGAGCGCGACGATCAGCGATTCGGTGGCGATTTCCTTGAGCACGCGCTGGATGCCGCGGTCGTCGACCTCGAGCAGGTTCTCGAACAGGAACATCTCGTCGATGATCTTCTGCGCCAGGTCGCCGTCGTGCAGGCGCACGCCGTCGATCACGGCTTCTTCGTGCGCGGTGCTCATCAGGTTGATGATCTCGGCCGCGGTGCGCACGCCGCCCATGCGGCTGCGCTTCAGGCTCTGGCCCGCCAGCAGCTTGGTCAGCACGTCGGTCAGTTCCTGCAGCGCGCCCGGCTGCACGCCGCCGAAGGTGGCGATGCGCAGGATCACGTCGTTGCGCAGGCGGTCGGTGAACAGCCCCAGCACCTCCGACGACTTCTGGCGGTCCAGGTGGATCAGGATGGTGGCGATGATCTGCGGGTGCTCGTCGCGGATCAGCTCGGCGATGGCGGTGGCATCCATCCAGTTGAGCGAGTCGATGCCGCCGCCCGGATCGCGCGACTCCAGGATGTCCTCGATCACCGACTGCGCACGTTCCTCGCCCAGCGCCTTGTTCAGCACGCTGCGGATAAACGCGCTGGAGTCGACGTTCAGCGCCAGGTACTGCTCGGTCTCGGCGCGGAACTCGCCCAGCACCTCGGCCATTTCCTCGCGGGTGACCGAGCTGAGCGTGGCCATGGCCGAGCCCAGCTCCTGCACTTCGCGCTGCGACAGGTGCTTGAACACCTCGGCCGCGGCATCCTCGCCGATCGCCATCATCAGCACCGCGCTTTTCTGCAGGCCGGATTCAGAGATGCCCTTAGCGGTTGTCATTGCTAATCCAGTTCTTGATCACGCTGGCGACCAGGCGGGGGTCGCGCTGGGCGGCGTCGCGCACCAGCGCCAGGTCGCTTTCATACTTCGCGGCAAGCCGCAGGATTTCCGGATTGGCCGGCTCTTCCGGCGGCAGCAGCACCGCCTCGGTCTCGTCCTTGGGCTCAGGCGCCGGCAACGGCGGCGCGGTGTAGCGGCGCAGGATCGGGCGCGCTACCTTGAACCACACGAACAGCGCCAGCAGCGCCAGCAGCAGGTAGCCGGCCAGGCTCTTGCCCAGTGCGATCATGTCGGGCTGCTTCCACAGCGGCAGTTCGGGCTCGGCCTTCTCGCGCTCGGCGGTGAAGGGGCTGTTGACCACGTTGATGGAGTCGCCGCGATCGGCCGAGAACCCCATCGCTTCCTTGGTCAGGTTCTGGATCTGCGCCAGCAGCGCCGGCGGCAGCGGCTCGGCCACGAGCTTGCCCTTGGCATCGGCCTGCTGGCGGTAGTTGACCACCACCGCCACCGACAACCGGCGCACGCCGCCCGGGGCCTGTTGCACATGGCGCACCGAGCGGTCCAGCTCATAGTTGACGGTGGAATCGCGGCGGTTGCTGCTCGGGCCGCTGGACGCGGCGGCGGTGGCGCCCTGCGCGGCCTGGCCAGCCTGACCCGGCTGTCCGGGCTGGCCCGCGGCCGGTGCACCGGCCTGGCCCGGCGCCTGCCCCGCGCGCGGCGTCTGCGGCGTGGTCACCGGTGCCGCGGCGGCAGCGGGCGGCTGGTTCGACAGCGCGCCCGGCACGCCGCCCGGCGGCGTTGCGCCCTGCTGGGTCGATTCGCTGGTCTGCTGGCTGCGGATCGCGGTGCGGGTCGGGTCCTGGTTGGGCTTGTAGCTCTCGTCGGTGTGCTCGACGATGGAGAAGTCCACGTCGGCGGTGACTTGCGCGCGCACGTTGTCCTTGCCGACGATCGGCGCCAGGATCGCCTCGATGCGCTTCAGGTAGTTCTGCTCCAGCGCCTGCACGTACTTGAGCTGGGTGGCGTCGAGCATGCGCTCGTTGCCGGTGTTCGACAGCAGGTTGCCGTGCTGGTCGACGATCGAGATCGACTTGGGCGTCAGCTCCGGCACGCTCGACGACACCAGGTGGCTGATCGCCGCGACCTGGCCTTCGTCGATGGCGCGGCCCGGGTACAGCTGCAGCACGATCGACGCGGTCGGCTTCTGGCGCTCGCGCACGAACAGCGTCGGCTTGGGGATGGCCAGGTGCACGCGCGCGGACTGCACCGCGGCGATCGCTTCGATCGAGCGCGCCAGCTCGCCCTCCAGCCCGCGCTGGTAATTGACCTGTTCGGCAAACTGGCTGATGCCGAACTTCTGGTTGTCCATCAGCTCCATGCCCGCGGTGCCGCTCTTGGGGAGGCCTTGCGAAGCCAGCCGCAGGCGCGTCTCGTGCACCTTCTCGGCCGGCACCATCACCGCGCCGCCGCCTTCTGCGAACTTGTACGGCACGTTCATCTGCTGCAGCGACTGCAGCACCGCGCCGCCGTCGCGCTCGGACAGGTTGCTGTACAGCACCTTGTAGTCGGGGCCGCGCGACCACAGCACGCCCACCGCAATCGCGGCGGCCAGGGCCGCGCCGCCCAGCATCAGCGGCAGCTTCGGGTTGGCCTTCAGGCGCTCCAGCATTTCGGCCGGACGCCCGGGCAGTGCCACTGCCGCGGTCATGCGCGTGCTCCGGATGCGGCGCGGCCAGGCGCGCGCCGGCGCCGGCGCTGCGGCTCGCCCTGGTCGTCGGCCCGGCTCGCGGCACGGCTAGCCGTGCGGCTCACATTGCGCTGCAGAGAAAACACGCGTACTCCCGAATGGATGGTTGTCTGGTGATTGCCGACACGCGCACAGCACCGCCGCCCGCGCTCTTCCGGCACGGTGGCAATGATCGGCCAGACTTGAGCGAGACAATGCGGTGAATAGACCGGGTTTTCCGGCCGATTTCGGTCCATCGGGCGGGGGTGGCGGCGGGTACGCTGCGAGGGCTGAAACTGGCTGCGGCTCCGCCTGGCGGGCCTGTGGCAGGCCGGGAACCGGCCAACCGGCGCCAACGGCGCGCCCTACGACCAACCGGGCCGGACTTCCGGCCGATCACGACCCATGACCACTATCTCTTCCATCGAGGGCATGCTGCAGCAACTGCGCGGGATGTCCCAGGTTGCCTCCGGCAACTCCGCCGGGCAGGCCGCGGCGCCGGTCGGCGGCGGTTTCGCCGGCGAGCTGCAGCGCTCGCTCGGCCGCATCAACGCCGCGCAGGAGCGCGCCTACGGCCAGGCCGAGGCGTTCGAACTGGGCAAGCCCGGCGTGGCGCTAAACGACGTGATGATCGACCTGCAGAAGGCCAATGTGTCGTTCCAGACCGGGGTGCAGGTGCGCAACCGGCTGGTGGCGGCTTATCAGGAGATGATGAATATGCCGGTGTAAGGCGGATGCCTTGCCTGGAACGGAAAGCCCCCGGGGCGCGCAAGCGGCCGGGGGCTTTTGCCGTCGGGCCGGCGCTCAGGCCGGGCCCGGCGCGTCGGGATCCAGGCCGGATTCCAGTTGATAGATCCACGCCAGCAGTTCGGCCACCGCCACGTAGAGTTGGGGCGGCACGTGGCTGTCCAGGTCGACCTGCATCAGCAGGTTCACCAGCGTCGGCGAGTCGTGGACGTAGACGCCGGCCTCGCGCGCGCGGGCGATGATGGCTTCGGCGACCACGCCATAGCCCTTGGCGACCACGCGCGGCGCGCGGTCGCTGTGCTGGTACGACAGCGCGATCGCCGCCCCGCGTTCTTGTGCTGCGTCGCTCATAGCGTTCCGCCTTGCGCCAGGCTGTCCTGCGTCTGCACGCTCAGGCGCTGCACCGCGATGCCATGCGCCTCGAGCTGGCTGCGCAGCTGCGGCCGCGCCGCGATGAAGCGCGCCGCCACGTCGGTTTCGGGGGTGGCCACCCGGGCGTCGAGACCGCCAGGGCCTAAGGTCAGCACTGCTTCGACCACGCCCAGGTTAGGCAATTGCAGCCGCAGGCTGCTCGACCACGGCCGCGCGCCTTCGCCATGAGAGGCCGCATCTTCCGCCTCCGCGCGCAGCAGTTCCCATTCCATCGGCACGCCGGGCCAGGCTTCGCCGGCAAAGCGGAACTGCTGCGTGGCGAGCAACTCCAGTTGCTGCCGGACCACGCCTTCGGTGGCGGGATGGATGGCCGGGCCGGCGACCGCCGGCTGCCGGCCGGCATCGGCCGGAGCGGACTGCACGCCGCCCTCCAATGCGCGCGCGGCGGCCAGGCTGTCCAGCGCGGCCAGGCGCGCGCCAGCCTCGGCCGTCGATTGGTAGGCCTGCGTGGCCAGCGTTGCCGCCGAGGGGCGCTGCGCGGCCGGTTCGGCGGCGGCGCCGCGGCTGTAGGCCGCCGTGGTCGCGGTGCCTTGGCGCAACGCCTGCTCGGCCGCCGCATGGCTGTGGGCCACGCGCGGATTGCCGGCCGACGCCAGCGCTTCTGCCAGCACCTGGGAGGCCGGCAGCAGTGGCGGCATGGACGGCATGAGCGGCCGCGCCGGTTCCGCTGCTGCGCCGCTGCCGGCATAGGCCAGCTGCAGCGGCGGCGGCGTGGCAGCGGCGCCCTGGCTTGCGCCGGGCGGGATCGCGGGCCGGCCCGGCAGCGGAACCTGTGCCTGCGGCTCCTGGCGCAGGCTGGCGAGCCCGCGCGCGCCGGCCACCCACTGCGCCAGGTGCGATTCATAGAACAGGCCGCTCTGGCCGACCGCATTGGCCAGCGCCGCGGCGATGGCCTGCGCCGACGCTGCCGTGGGCGCCGCCGGCAGCAGCGAGGCGATGCTGCGCACCGGCTGGGCCTCGGCACCGTCCAACACGGCCAGGATGGCCCGCGCCGCCGCACTCAGCGATTCCTGCGTCGACGCGCCCGGCAGCAGGGCGCCCTGGCCGGCTATGGCATTGGGGCCGCTTGCCAGCGCGCTGTGGCGGATGGCCTGGCCGGTGGCGTTCTGGACGTTGGACTCGGTCGCCTCGGCCACCGGCTGCAAGGCCGCGACCTGGTCGAGGGCGATGGCGGTGCGCAGGGTCTGGGGGTCGGGGGCCTGACCGGGTGCCAGGCCTGGCGGCAGGTGGATGCCGGTCATACGGGTCGCATGGATCAGGGACGGCGGGCGGTGCGGCCTGCCGGTGGAAGAGGGGAGCGGCGCCCAGGCCGCCTCAGGTGGTGGCGCCCGACGTGGCCCCTGCCGTCGCACCATAGGCGGCGCTCAGCTCGAACTGCCGGCGCGAGCTGGTCAGCATGTCGCCGAGCCGCTTGAGCTGCGGCAGCGCCAGGTCGCGGATGCGGGCGTCGTAGGTCAGGATACGGTCCAGCAGCTGGTAGCGCCGCATGCGCTCGGCATCGGAGACCGGGGCGTCGTGGTCGAGCAGGCGCAGGCGCTCCACCTGGGCCAGGTAGGCTTGCTGCAAGGTGGTGACCGTGTCCCAGTCGGCACCCTGCGCCGCCTCATGCATGCGCGCGGACAGGGCGAGGATGTCCTCGTAGCAGGCCACGATCGGCGAAAACACTGGGGGGAAGGCCATGTCAGTTGTCCTGTAAGGCGGGTTGGCGCTCGGCCCCGGCGGCCGCGTCATCGATCTGCGCCCAGGCCGAGGCCAGGCTTTCCAGCAGCGCGTCGACCTCGCTCAGCAGCGCCGCGTCGCTGCGCAGGTTGGCCAGCATCAGCCGGCGCACCATGTATTCGTACAGGGCTTCGAGATTGGCCGAGATCTCGCCGCCGGCGTCGTGGTCGAGCACCGCGCGCAGGCCGTTGTCGATGATGTCGATGGCCTTGGAGATGGCATTGCCGCGCTCGGCGATGTTGCCGCCTTCCAAGTGGAACCTGGCCCGCGCGATCGCGGCGCGCGCGCCGTCGTACAGCATGGCGATCAGCTTGTGCGGGCTGGCGCTCATGGCACCGGTCTGGACGCCCACCTGGGCGTAGGCGTTGGCGGATGCGCGGGCGAACATGGCTGGGTTCCTCGTGGCGGTGGGAAGTGGCGTGTTACTTCTTGATGCTGTTGTTGAGCGCGTTGAACTGCTGCGTCAGGTAGCTGCTGGTGCGGTTCATCTGCGACACCACCAGATCCAGCTGTGTGAACTGGGCCTTGTAGCGGTCGATGGTGGCGGTGACGCGGTCCTGGACGCGGTCATAGTCGTCCTCCAGGTCCTCCAGCGTCTTGGTGATGCCGTCCTGCGCCACCTTGAGCGCACCATCAGTCTTGCTCAGGCCTTCGATATAGGTAGTGGCGCGCTTGCCGATGCCGCCGTCGCCGGTGGTGCTGGAGAACAGCGACGTGACCCCGCCCAGGTTGTCGTTCAGCGCCTTGGTCAGCTTGGCATCGTCCAGCTTCATGGTGCCGTCTTTCTGGAACGTGATGCCGACGTCGATCAGTGTGATCGTGCCGCCGTTGCCGTTGTCCATGGCGCCGCCCAGCATCGAGCGCAGGCTCGATTGGATCGAGCGCAGCGTGCCGTCGCCGGTCAGCGCGGCCGACGTGCCAGCCTTGGCATCGAACGCCGTCAGCGACTTGGCGGTGCTCTGGATGTTGTTGTACGCGGTGACGAAGGCCTGGATCGAGGCCTTGATCGCGTCGTTGTCGCGCGTCACCACCAGCGAGGTGGTGCCGGTCTTGGACAGGTTCATGGTCACGCCCTGGGCGGCGTCCACCACCGCATTGCTCTGGCTGACCACGTCGATGCCGTTGATCTTCAGCGTCGCGTTGGCCGGGGGCACCTTCTGTTCCATCTTGTTGGCGGCGGGCGCCGCGGCCGGGTCGAAGGCAACCACGTTGCTCAGCGCCGGGTCCGTCGACGACACGCGCATGGTGGCCTGCGTGCCGGTCTTGTCCGAGGTCAGCACCAGGCGATACGGGCTGGCGCTGCCGTCATTGACGATGCTGGCAGTCACGCCGATGCCGGCCTTGTTGATGGCATCGCGCATGCCTTCGAGCGACGAGCCCGCCGGGATGGTGACCTTCTTGGTGCTGGCGGGCGCGCCGCCGGTGGCCAGCGCCTCGCCGAAATCGAACACCAGCTCGCCGCCGCCGATCGCGGCCTTCTGGTCGGCCACGTTGCCGCTGACCAGGGATTGCGCAGTGGCCAGGATGTTGACGGTGATGGTGTAGTTGCCCGGCACGGCATTGGCCGCGGTGGTCACCGACATCACGTCCGGCGTGCCGACCGAGGCCTTGACCGCGCCGAAGGTGGCGGCGTTCGACAGTTTCGTGGCGGCGGCCTTGTAGGCGTCCAGCACGCTCTGCACCTGGCTGTAGGCGGACAGTTTGGTCTGGTAGCTCTTGGCCTGCGTGTTGATGGCTTCGAGCGGCGCCTGCTCGGCCTTCTGCAGCTGGTCCAGCAGGGTGCTCAGCTCCAGGTTGGAGCCGATGCCGATGGAGGAGATCGTTGCCATTTTATTGTCTCGTCTTCAACTGTTGATCAGGTCTCAGGCCGCCTGGCTGACGAACAGCCCCTGCAGCTTGTCGATGGCGCGGGCGATGCGCAGCACCTCTTCGGTGGGCATCTGCCGGATCAGGTCGCCGGTTTCCTTGTCGATCACCTTGGTGACGACACGGTGCGTGGCCTCGTCGATCTCGAAGCGCAGGCCGATCGAGGTGGTCTTGAACGCTTCCACCAGCTCGCCGATCGCGGCGGACGCGGCGACGGCTTGCGTCGGGGCGCGCGCGGTGTCATTCTCCCGCGCGCGCAAGCCGGCGCGTGCAGGGGTCGCCATCGTGCCGGGGGCCGGCACATCGGACGGCAGGCGCACTGCGGTCGGTTTCACGGTAGGGGGAAGCGCCATGCTCGGCTCCGTTGGCGTGTGGCGGGTTCAGGTTGAAACGCTTGGCAGGCAGCGGTCTGCCTGCGAAACGCTCCAGCGCGTTCCGGCTGCCCTGGCAAAAAGGCCGGGCCTTGCGGCCCAGCCTCGTATGCCAGTCTGCGGAAGCGATTAACGCAGCAGCGACAGCACGCTTTGCGTGGTCTGGTTGGCTTGCGACAGGACCGAGGTGCCAGCCTGTTGCAGGATCTGCGCACGGGTCATGTTCGACACTTCCGTGGCGTAGTCTGCGTCCTGGATGCGCGAACGCGACGAGGACAGGTTGGTCACGGTCGTGCCCAGGTTGGCGATGGTCGAGTCGAAGCGGTTCTGCACGGCACCCAGCGAGCTGCGCAGGTCGTCAACGATCTTCAGGGCGGCGTCCAGCTTCTTCAGCGGGTCGACGCTCGACGCGCCGGCGAATTCGGCCGTGGCGCCAGCGCCGCTCAGGACGATGTCGGTGCCGGTGTAGTCGAAGTCAGTCGGGGTGGCGCCGCCGTTGGCCAGCGCGCCAGCGCCGACGGCGAAGTTGCGGCCCTGGATCGTGGCGAAGGCGGTCACTGCGCCGGTGCTGTCGGCGCCGACCTTGACCAGCTGGTTAGCCAGCGCGGTCGCGGTGGTCACGCCGTTGTCCGGATCGGTGAACTCGAGGTCGGCACGGTTCAGCACGACGTTGCCGGTGGCATCGTCCACCGAAGCGGCGTAGTAGTCGTCGCCCGACTTGACCACGAAGTTGGCGGTGGCGGCGCCGGCGGCGTCCTTGACGTTGTGCAGGCTCAGGCTGCTGGCGGCAACGCCCAGCGAGGTGGCGGCCGAGGACAGGTCGACCGCTTCCGGGGTGCCATCGGTGTTGGTCTGGGTGATGGCTTCGCTGACGTTCAGGGCGTTGCTGCTCAGGCTGAAGCCCTTCAGGCCCAGCGTCGACGAATCGATCTGCTTCAGGTCGATGGTGATGGTCTCGCCGTCGTTGGCGCCAACCTGGATGGTCAGCGGCTTGGCGTTGGCGGACAGCACCTTCACGCCGTTGAAGTCGGTCTGCTGCGAAGTGCGGTCGATTTCCGACAGGCGCTGCGAGATTTCGTCCTGGATCGACTTCAGGTCCGAAGCCGAGTTCGAGCCGTTGGCGGCCTGCACGCTCAGTTCACGGATACGCTGCAGGTTGTTGTTGACTTCGGTCAGCGCGCCTTCGGTGGTCTGCGCCAGCGAGATGCCGTCGTTGGCGTTGCGCTGGGCTTGCGTCAGGCCGCGGATGTTGGCGGTGAAGCGGTTCGCAATGGCCTGGCCGGCGGCGTCGTCCTTGGCGCTGTTGATGCGCAGGCCCGACGACAGGCGCTGGATCGCCGTGTTCAGCGACGATTGCGAGGCGTTCATGTTGTTCTGAGTCATCAGAGACAACGAATTGGTGTTAATGACTTGCGCCATGGTACGACTCCTATATGCAAAGTTTTGGGCATTCCGGCTAGTGCCGTAACGTTGGCGGCCTGCTTTGCAGGGCGTAGAGTGCCTCCGTTGCTTGGGTTATCGACCGGGCAAGGCAAAGGTTTAGAGTGATCTCCGCGATAGTTTCGCGGGGTGCCGGCAGGGCGGAGGAGGCGCCGTACCACGACAGTCGGCAAAGGCGGGAAGGCGTTTGGAAGAGGCGCCGGCCTAGCGGCGCTTGCGCGTGCGCGGAATATAGAGCGGCACGAAATCCGGCGCGGCCACCGTTTCCGGGGCGACATTTACCACCTCCGGCGCATCGGCCTGCGTGACCAGGCAGATGGCGCGCTTGTAGACCACGGTGGGCTGGCTGTCGTCGGGCCGCCGGCCGAGCAGCAGCACGAAATCGTCGGCGGCCAGCACCAGCCCGTGCAGCCGGGCGCCGTTGGACAAGTGCACGATCACCGGGGACTGAGTAATGCGGTACGCGGCGAATTGCTGGGACTGCAGTTGCCGTCGGCTGGGTTGCTTGGCCCGGATTTCCTTCTTCTTCACAACGACTCCGGAAGAGCCCGCAAGGGTTCTGGCGGCTGATAACGGTCCGTTGGCCGGCGGCTTGGGGTGCGGCTCGGCCTGGGCGGCGAGGGAAACATCCGCTCTCGGTAACGGCGACCGGACTGGCCGCCTGGATTGCCTCGAGACCCGGCCCGGCATGCAGGCCCCGGATTGTCGTGCAATGGCCGGCGGTTGGCGCTGCCAGAAGAGAAGGGGAATACTTCAGGGGTGAGAGTAACAAAGTTTTACAAGCGTTGACGGACGGCACGCCGCTCGTGGTCTAGAGGCTACGCTCTATTAATTTGTTTGCTTTTTTCCTGCGATTTGAGGTAGCGAGCGGCGCTTATGCGGGCGTGAGACGGCGTGCCCCTGGCCGACAAGGCCAGGCGGGCATTAGGCTGGCAGGAAATTGCCAGCCTCTGCAAGAAGTAACCTGAAAGTGATTTCAGGGGCAAAAATGCCAGAAATACGCGCAGGCGCGCGTCTCGCGCTAGGGAATCCCCTGATAGAAGCGGGATTTACACCTCATGTAAGCGCGTTTATATTCGTAACAAGAGCTGTTTGGCTCGAGCAGTCCTGGAAAGCCTACGAGCACCCCGCGCGTGGGCTTCTTTTTTGCCCGCGTCGTTTGAATCGCGCTCTGCGGCGCTATGGCCGGACGTCGAATAACCCGACCGGCCGTTCGGAATGCCGAGCCACATTTAACGCCACTTCGTCGGCGCCCGATTCCCTGAAATGCGGGGGAATCTGGCGCTATTTCCGTTTTGCTCTCCGAAAGCGTTCGCTGATCGGCCCTGTTCGGCTGCAACCCACCTCGTTCGCGGACCTGTCCGGCCCCAATCTCTCAACCCGTCCGAGCGTCCGTGCCTCGCGCCACACGCCGCCGGGCCCGGGCCGCCAGGCCGGCGCCCAGCGCCCAGCGCAGTGCCGGCGCCAGCACGTGCATGCCGGCCAACGCCGCGGAGCGGCGGACCGAGGGCCCGTCCAGGTCGAGCTGGCGGCGTGCCCATGGCGGCAGCAGCGCGATGCCGGCGTCGGTCATGATGCTCACCGCCGGTTGCAGCAAGGGATTGGCCACCGGCATCTTCCTGACCAGACGCACTACTTCGCGGGTACGCTCGCTGGCCATCAGCGCGGGCCGCATGGATTCGAGATAGGTGTCCACTTCGGCGCGCGAGCGCGGCACCTCGGTCGCGCCGAGCAACTGCGCGATGCTGGCCACCTCGGCGTAATAGCGGTCCTGCTCGGCAGCGCCGAGCGGGCCGACATAGCGCAGGTAGCCCGCCAGGAAGCTCGAGACCTCGGCCACGTGCACCCAGGTCAGCAACGCGGGGTCCGACGCCGCGTAGGGCCGTCCGTCCGGCGCGATGCCGGACACGCCGGTATGGATGCGCCGCACGCGTTCGATCAGCGCCATCGCGTCGGCGCGGCTGCCATAGGTGGTGCCGGCGATGAACTGCGCGGTGCGGCCCAGGCGCCCCTGCATGTCGGTGCGAAAGCTGGAATGGTCCCATACCCCGGCCAGCGCCAGCGGATGCAGCGTCTGCAGCAGCAGCGCGCTGACGCCGCCGGCCAGCATCGCCGGGAAATCCGCATGCACGCGCCAGCAGACCGCTTCCGGGCCGAACAGGCCGGGGTCGCCGGGCGGGTTGTCATAGTCCAGGCGCAGGCCGGAGTTGCTGCGGGTCAGCGCGCGCACGTGCGCACCTGCCTGCTCCCGCAGTCTCGCGGAGAGCTGATGCAGCGGGCCGCGGCGCTGCGGCGTGGCGCTGCCCGGGGCGGGGTCAGTGACGCTGGACAAGGCTGGTACTGCCTGGAAGGAAAAGGGATCGGGTCAGGGCCAGCATACACGGGATGGTGACGCGATGGTGGCAGCCTGCGCGCGCAGCGCGCCGCCGCGACCGCCACCCGTAAAAAGGGCCGGAGCCCCGTTCAGAGTTCCGGCCTGCCAATCTCCGGCGTATGCCCCTGCGTCAGCACCGCATGTTGCTCACGCACATACCCGGATAGCTGCCTTGTTGTAGCGGCTGGGTGTTACTGCTGGCGTTGTCCGCCTTGTCCGCCTTGTCCACCCTGCTGGCCACCCATCTGCCCGCCCTGGCCGCCTTGCTGGCCGCCGCGCTGGCCGCTTTGCTGGCCAGGCTGCGAGCTGCCGCGGTCCTGCTGCTGCTGTTGGTCCTGCATGCGGTCCTTGTCACCCATCTGCCCGCCGCCTTGTTGTCCAGGTTGCTGCTGGCTGCCGCGTTGGCCAGTTTGCGATTGTTCCTGCTGCTTCTGGCCCGATTGCGATTGGCCCGACTGCGATTGACCCGGCTGTTGCTGCTGTCCCATTGCTAGCTCCTTGACGCGGCGAACTGCCGCAGACCTTGCTTCGCAATCGCCATGCCAAGCACGACAGCGCCGCCACGCCGCCTGGGCCGGCGCGATGCGCGCGATGCGCCACGCGCGCGCCGCGGCGCTTTTACAACGCGTGGCCCGTTTTACACAGCATCCGGCGCGGTTGCGGCAGGGCCGCCCGGCCCCCATGGTGGGTATGGAGCTTGCTGAAAAATGCCTTGCCAGTGGCGCCGCGTGCCAGCCCGGCAGCGGCCTGCGCTGGACCCTCAAGGAGGAAGCCATGCGATTTTCCCGAACCACCGCGCGCACCGTGCGCATGGCCTGCGTCGCGGCGCTGGCGGCGGCTGCCGGTAGTGCGCTGGCGCTCGACAAGAGCGGGCTGGTCTTCGTTGCGGCCGACGAGGCACCGGTGGCGCCGGTCAACTCGGCACCGGGCATGCCCGGGCGGCCCGACCCGGACACCGGCGCGGTGACCGGGGTCGACAACGCCAGGCAAAGCATCGAGGACAGCGCCATCACCACTAAGATCAAGACCCGGCTGCTCGGCACCAAGGACCTCAAGTCCACCGGCATTCAGGTGAAGACGCAACAGGGGGCGGTGGAAGTCAGCGGCACGGTGCCGACCCAGCAGCAGCACGACCTGGCATTGAAGACGATTCGCAGCGTCGAGGGGGTGACGTCGGTGAATGACAACTTGAAGGTGTCGACCCGGTGAGGGGAGCGGTGGAAACTCGACGGGTTGAACTTTGTCGAGACGCTGGCCCTCACCCCGGCCCCCTCCCGCACGCGGGAGAGGGAGTACCCAAGCGGCACGTTTGAGTCCGTAGAAACGGATCAGGCCGCGCGCTTCCTGCCCGTCGTGCCGGCGCCCTTGCGCGCGGCTGGCGCGTGCGATTCGCTCTTGGCGGCGCGCTTGGTGCTGGTGGTCTTTGAGCCGGTACTGCGCGTGCGCTTGGCCGGCGTGGCGCTGGCGCGCTTCGCGGCGGGCTGCTTGCGCGCGGCGGCGTGCCGCGCGGGGGTCTTGCGGCGTGCGGGCTCGGCTTCGGTCTCGGCCTCGCTCTCGTCTTCCTGCCTGCCCTTGCCGCGCTTGCCCAGGCTCTGGCGCAGCAGCGCCACCATGTCGATGACCTTGGCGCCCTGGCGCGGCGCTTCTTCCTCTTCCGCGGGCGGTGTCAGCTGGTGGGTCTTGCCGGATTCGATCTTTTCCTCGATGCGCGCCATCAGGTCGTCGCGGTAGGTGTCGCGGTATTGCTCGGGGGCCCAGTCCTCGGTCATGTCTTCGACCAGCTTGGCGGCCATCTCGATCTCGCGCCCGCGCGCGCCGGTGGCCTTGCCGCTGACCGCCTTGGGCAGGCGCAGTTCCGAGATCGGCAGCACTTCGTCGGCGAAGCGCATGGTGTTCAGCACCAGCGCGTCGTCGTGCACCAGCATCGCCGCCAGGTGCTGGCGCGCACGCAGCACCACCAGGGCCAGCGCGGCCTTGCCGGTGCGGCGCATGGTCTGGTGCAGCAACGCATAGCCGCGCTCGCCGCGCTTGTCGGGCTCGAGGTAGTACGGGGTGTCGAAGTAGTACGGCGGAATGCTCTCGGCATCGACAAAGCTGACGATGTCCACGGTCTGCGTGGCCTCGACATTGGCCCGGCGGAAATCTTCGTCGTTGAGCAGCACGTATTCGTCCTTGGCGTACTGGTAGCCCTTGACGATATGCTCCTTGTCGACCGGCTTGCCGGTGCTCTTGTTGATGCGCTGGTAGCCCACCGGGGCCATGTCGCGCACGTCTAGCAGGTCCAGGTCGAGCGACTGGCTGCGCGATGCCGGGCGCAGCACGACGGGGATGTTGACGAGGCCGAAGGCAATGGCGCCTTTCCAGATGATGCGGGACACTTGATCGCTCCTTTGCCACGGACGCCCGCGCGTTGCGGCGGTGGTGGCGGCATGTCGCCCGGAGGCGGGTCTTCCACGGGTTGGGGCGGGCCCGGCGGCGGCTCCGGCGGCGGGACTTCGGGCTCGCGGGGCGGGATGTCGGGATCGGGCGTGGTATGCACGGATAGCTCCTTGTTGAAGGCTCGGGTAAAGGCTTCAGCCGGCGCAGGCATGGCGCTAGGCCTGCTGCTGGTCCAGCTCATCCAACAGCCGCGTCAGCGCGTCCAGGTCGGCGGGCTTGACCAGGTGCTGGTCGAATCCCGCCGCCAGTGCGCGGCGGCGGTCCTCGGGCTGGCCGAAGCCGGTCAGCGCGACCAGTCTGGCGCCGCGCAGTTCGGGCAGCGCGCGCAAGCGGCGCACGGTTTCAAAGCCGTCCATGGCCGGCATGCCCAGGTCCAGCAGCACCAGGTCCGGGCGCGCGTCGCTGGCGCGCGCGAGCGCGCTGGGGCCGTCGGGCGCGGTCACCACGGTGTGCCCCATGGCCTGCAGTGCCATCGTCATGGCCTCGAGCGCGTCGACGTTGTCGTCCACCACCAGGATGCGGCGCGGCACGCTGCGCCGCGGGCCGGCCTTGCCGGAACCGGGATGCCAGTTCTGCCACGGCTCGACCGGCAACGTCACGGTGAAGGTGCTGCCCTGGCCGGGGCCGGCGCTGAAGGCGCGAATGGTGCCGCCGTGCAGCTGCACCAGCTTTTGCACCAGTGTCAGGCCGATGCCCGGCCCGTCATGCGGGAATGCGCTGTGCGGTGCCTCCGGGGGAGCGTCGTTCTCCCTGGCCGGGTCGGGCGGGGCCAGCGGATCGAACAGTTGCCGCTGCAGTGCTGCGGACAGGCCGGTGCCGTTGTCACGCACGCGCACCGTGACTTGCCCGCCGGAGACCGCATCCGGCACGGTCTCCGGTGTGCTCTCGTCGAAGCCGGCTTCGACCGAGATCATGCCGCCCGCGGGGGTGTATGCCGCAGCGTTCTGCAGCAGGTTGCTGAAGATCTGCGTCAGGCGCACCAGGTCGCCGCGCACCGGCAGCGGCTGCTCGGGCAGCGACAGCCGCAGCGTGTGCCGGTAGGCGTCGAGCACCGGACGCACGGCTTCCACCGCGGTATTGAGCGCGGTGCGCAGCTCCACCAGGTCTTGCCGCAGCGTGATGCGGCCCTGGTTGAAGCGCGAGATGTCGAGCAGCTCGTCGACCAGCCGGGTCAGGTGATGCACCTGCCGGCCAATGATGTCGCGCGCGCGGAACATGTCTTCGCGCGTGGGCGCGAGCTGCTGCAGCAGATCGGCGGCGCTGCGCAGCGGTGCCAGCGGGTTGCGCAGCTCATGCGCCAGCATCGCCAGGAACTGGTCCTTGCGGCGTTCCTCGTCGCGCAAGGTGCGTCCGGCGCGGTTCTGCAGCGTCACGTCCTGGCAGATCCCGGCAATGCGCAGCGGCTGGCCGACGGCACCGGCCTGCGCGCTGTCGGTGTCGTCGGCGCCGCCACGGCTGCGCATGGGGAAGGCGCGCGCGCGGACTTCGCGCATCTCGCCGCCTGGCAAGGCCACCGCGAATTCGATATCCATGCTGCCGTCGCGCAGCATGCTCTCCACGGCGGCTTCCACGCGCGCGCGGTCGGCCGGCGCGACGCGCTGCAGGCACAGGCGCGGGTCGTCCATCAGCTGCTCGGCCGAGTGGCCGCAGATGGTCGCCAGCGAGGAACTGGCAAACAGCAGCCGCCGCGTCGACGGATCGAGGATCCACACCACGTCGGCCAGCGATTCGGCGAGCTGGCGGAACATGTCTTCATGCTCGTGCAGGGCGCGCGAGGTGCGGTGGAAGGCGTCTTCGGCGCCGCGCAGGCGCAGCAGCGCCTGGATGCTGGACAGCATTTCCTCGGGTTCGGCGGGCTCGACCAGGTAGCCGTCGGCGCCACAGTTCAGCGCCTCCACGCGCTGCCGCGACTGGGCCAGCCCGGGCGAGGTCAGCAGCACCAGCGTGCGCGCGGTCTGTGGATCTTCTTTCAGCAGGCGGCACACTTCCAGGCCGCTGATGTCCGGCAACCTGGCCGACAGCAGTACCAACGACGGCGCGTGCTGGCGCACCAGCGACAGCGCCGAATGGCCGGTGACCGCCTCGATCACGGAAAAGCCGCCGCGATGCAGAATGCGGCTCTTGACGTAGCGGGGTCCTTCGCGATCCTCGACGTTCAGGATCAGCGGGGCGCGGTTGGCTTGCGGCTTCATGGCTGCACCCTGCGCGGCGCGCCGGCGCGAACGCGCGATGACGGGCAGCACCGCGGCGCCGCGCCGTGTAAAAGCGCGCTGCTCCGCGCCCACCGCGTGTAAGGATTACCACGGTGGCCGGTACTGCCTTTGAAAATCCTGCAATCCCCCATCCCCCAGTTCATCGCCGTCCCCCTTGTGATCAACGTGGCCGCGGTATTTTGCGCGAGCCGTTCCGCTTCGCAGTGGCAAGACGCGTGCCGGCTGGGCAACGTCGCGGACGGGGAGGGCACGGGGCGGCATGCCGCCGTCCGGGCCGGCGTGCGCGAGGCTAGCGGCGCGCCGCCTCGCCGCTGTGAGCCTCGGCGCTGGGCGAGGTGCCGCCGTGCGGGCCGGTGGAGCGCGGCGCTTCGGCAGCCTTCTGCGGGATCTTGCCCGGCTCGGTCCAGCCCTTGTAGTCGGTGCCTTTGCCAAAGCGCGCGGCAATCCGGTCCTGCACCGCAGCCAGCGCGTCGGCTTGCTGCTTGGCGGTTTCGGCTTCCTTGGCCTTCTTGGCTTCGGCTGCCTGCTGCTGCTCGGGCGTGGGCGGGGGCAGCTTGGCCTGCACCGGTGCTGCCGCGCAGGACAGCATGGCACAGGACAGCAGCAGGCGGCGCAGGCCGCGGCGGTCGCGCGGGGCCGCGCCGGTGCTGCCAGCGGCGTGCAGGTTCGCGAGAATCTTGAGTGGGGCCATGGTCTGTCTCCGTTGGGTGTTGCCGTCCTGGCGTGATTCGCAACATGGATATCGCCAGGACATTCTCGTCACCAAGGGGCAAGAAATGTGCCGCCGGCCAGGGGCCACGACAGCTCCGGCGCAGGGGCTATCCGGCGCGCGCCAGGCGTGCCGCGGCGCGCGTAATGGCCTGCCGGGTGCCGGCGTAGTCCGCCCACGGGTCGGCCGCTTCGAGCGCGTCCAGCCGCGCTTCGACGTTGGCGACGGTCCACTGCGCGGCGCTGGTCAGTGTGTCCAGTTCCTCCCACGCCACCGGAATCGATACCCCCAGCCCGGGCCGCGCGCGCGCCGAGAATGCCGCCACCGTGGTCGCGCCCATGCCGTTGCGCAGGTAATCGATGAAAATCTTGCCGACCCGGTTGCGCGCGCCGCTCTTGGCGACGAAGCGCTGCGGCAGTGTCGCGGCCACGTGCAGTACCACGTCGCGCGCGAAATCCTTCAGCTCGTCCCAGCCCGCGCGCGGCGTCACCGGCACCACCACGTGCAGGCCCTTGCCGCCGCTGGTCTTGAGGAAGCTGGCCAGACCCAGCTCGTCCAGCAGCGATTTCATCAGCGCGGCCGCTTCCTGCACCTGTGTCCACGGCACGCCCTCGCCGGGGTCGAGGTCGAAGATGATGCGGTTGGGCCGGTCGATGCTGCGCTTGCTCGCATTCCAGGTGTGGAACTCCACCACGTTGAGCTGAGCGGCCGCGACCAGCGCCTCGGCCGAGGCGATCTCGAGCAGTGCGGGGTGTCCCGGCCACAGGCCCGGGTCCAGCACGTTGAGGCCATCCACGCGCAGCGTGTCGCTGTGCCGCTGGAAGAACTGCTCGCCGCCCACGCCCGAGGGCGCCCGCACCATCGCGATCGGGCGCCCGCGCAGGTGCGGCAGCATCAGCGGCGCGGCGCGTTCGTAGTAGCGCACCAGCTCGCCCTTGGTCAGGCCCGACTCGGCGTCGATCACGCGCTCGGCGTGGCTGATCGAGACCTTGCCGCCCACCGCGGTCTGGCGCTTGGCCGCGCCCGCCTTTGGCCTGGACTCGGGCCTGCTTGATGGCTTGTCCCGCGTCGTGGCTGCCGCCTTGCCTTTACCAGCGGGCGCCGCCGGCTGCTCCACCGAGACCGCGCCGGCGGGCTTGTCGGTGCGCAGGCCATGGAACACCGCATGGCGCACCCGGCCTTCGCGGGTCCAGCTGCCGAACGACACTTCAGCCACCAGCCTGGGCTTGACCCAATGCCCGCGCACGCCGACCGGTACCGTGTGGAAGGGCGACGCATCGGCACGCAGCGCGTCCAGTTGCGCGCGCAGCTCGTCGAGCGTGCGGGTGTCGAAGCCGGTGCCGACATTGCCCGCGTAGCGCAGGCGCCCGCCGCTGTCGTGCACGCCCAGCAGCAGCGAGCCGATGCCATTGCGGCTGCCCTTGGGATCGGTGAAGCCCGCCACCACGAATTCCTGGCGCAGGGTGCATTTGAGCTTGATCCACGTATTACTGCGCGCACTGACGTAGCCAGCGTCCGCGCGCTTTCCGATCACGCCTTCGAGCTTCATGCGGCACGCCGCGTCCAGCATGTCGCCGGCGCTGGCTTCGAAGTCTTCGCTGAACTGCAGGCGCGGCGAGGCGTTGTGCCCGAAGATCCGGCGCAGCAGCGCGCGGCGCTGCACCAGCGGCACCTTGCGCAGGTCATGGCCGGCGAAGTAGGGCAGGTCGAAGACAAAGTACTGGATGGCTTCGACGCGCGAGGTATCGAAGGCATTCTGCAAGGCCTGGAAGTCGGTCTCACCGTGCTTGCCGAGCACTACGATTTCGCCGTCGAGCCAGCCGTCGGGCAGGCCCAGCGCGCCGACATCACGCGCCAGCGCGCGCAGCTTGCTGGTCCAGTCGTGGCCCTGGCGCGTGAACAGCCGCACATCGTTGCCGTCGACGCGTGCCAGCAGCCGGTAGCCGTCGAACTTGATCTCGTAGCGCCAGGCCGCGGCATCGGCAGGCGGTTTCTCGACCAGCGTCGCCAGTTGCGGCGCCAGCGCCAGCGGCAGCGCCGCGCGCGATGCGCCGGGCGGCGGTTTCAACGCGCGGATGGCGTCATGCGCTGGCGGTGTAGGGGCTTCGGCCGCCGCGGCTGCCTTGCCGGCGCCGGCGCGCTTGGCCGTGGGCCTGGGCTGCGTGCCGCCCAGCACGCTGTCGGGCAGGGCCTCGACCACGTCGAACTCCGACGCCGGCACCGCGGCGTCGTCGCGTTCCTTGATCAGCAGCCAGGCGTCCTGCTCCTTCTGCCGGCTGCCGTGCATGCGCACCAGGGTCCAGTGCCCGTGCAGCTTTTCGCCACGCAGCTCGAACTTGAGCTTGCCGCTGCGGTAGCCTGCCTCGGGGTCGCCCACCGGGACCCAGGTGCCGCGGTCCCACACGATCACCGTGCCGGCGCCATAGTGCCCGGCGGGGATCACGCCCTCGAAGCCGGCGTAGTCCATCGGATGGTCTTCCACATGGACCGCCATGCGTTTGTCGGCGGGATCCAGGCTGGGCCCCTTGGGCACGGCCCAGCTCTTCAGCGTGCCGCCCAGCTCAAGCCGGAAATCGTAGTGCAGCCGCCGTGCCGCATGCTTCTGGATCACGAAAGACAGCGCCGCAGCGCGCTGGCGCGGTGCGGCGCGGGCAGCGGCGCCGCTGGGCTCGGGCGTGGCGCCGAAGTCGCGCATGCGAAGGTATTTTTCGAGCGCAGCGGGCGTGCCCGGAGCCGGTGCCGCGCCGCGTGCCGCGGGGCGCGCGCTGGCGGCGCGCTTGGTGCCCGGCTTAGTGGCGGGCTTGGTGGCGGACTTCGCCGAGGTCGTCCTGGCGGCAGGCTTCGCCGCACGCTTGCCAGCGGCGCGCGGTGCGCGCGAGTCCTGCGAAGTGGTCTTGGCCATGGCGGTCGCCGGTTGCGTGGATGCATCCAGCTTAGGCAGCACATGGCCGCGCTGAAATCGGCGCCCGTCCTACATACCGCACGGAGCGGGCAACCGGGAACGGCGCGGCAGCGGTCATCGCCGCGATGCGCCCGCGGCGCCATGTGGTTCTTACCCGTCGTTGTAAATCTGCCGTGGACGTCATGCCCCGCCGCCGCGGTCACGGCGGGGCCGCGACGGGAACGCTCCTTGCGACTTCTCACCGATACGCCCGGCGCCGGGCCGGGCCTCCCCACTGGAGGAAGCGGCAGATGAAACCCACCTTGAAGAGAATCAGCTCGCAGGTCATTGTGCTGACCGGCGCCAGCAGCGGCGTTGGGCTGGTCACCGCGCGCAAGGCGGCGCAGCAGGGCGCACGCCTGGTGCTGGTGGCGCGCAGCGAGGGGTCGCTGCACCAGCTGGCGGAAGAGTTGCGTGAGCAGGGCACCGAAGTGATCACGGTGGTGGCGGATGTCGGCCGGCACGATGAAGTCGGCAAAGTGGCGCATGCCGCGATCGAGCGCTTCGGCGGCTTCGACACCTGGATCAACAACGCCGGCGTGACCATCTTCGGGCGCCATTGCGACGTGCCGCTGGAAGACCAGCGGCGGCTGTTCGACACCAACTACTGGGGCACCGTGCATGGCTCGCTGGCGGCCGCGGCACATCTGCGCGAGCGTGGCGGCGCCATCATCAACATGGGCAGCGAGGCCGCCGACGGCCCGATGCCGCTGCAGAGCGCCTACTCGGCCTCGCAGCATGCGATCAAGGGCTTCACCGATTCGCTGCGGCTGGAGCTGGAGCAGGAGCAGGCCCCGGTCAGCGTGACGCTGATCAAGCCCGCCGGCCTGGAAACTCCGCTGGCGATGCACGCCAAGAACTTCCTCGACGTCGAGCCGCGCCTGCCGCCGCCGCTGTACGACCCGGCCCTGGCCGCCGCCGCGATCCTGTTCGCCGCGGAAAACCCGCGCCGCGAACTGTTCGTGGGCGCGGCGGCCAAGGCCTTCTCGGCCGCCGCGTACCATGCGCCGCACACCTTCGACCGCTTCATGCGCCGCTTCATGGGCCGCGCCCAGCAGACCCGCCATCCGGCCGGCCCGCTCGAGGACAACGCGCTCTACGGCAGCGGCAGCGGCCTGCAGGAGCGCACCGGCACCCACGCCGCGCTACATTCATGCCCGTACACCACCACCGCGCGCTACCCCATGCTGACCACCGCGCTGGTGGTCGGGGCCTCCGCCGCGGTCGCGGCCATGGTCCAGCTGCGCCGCCGCTAGCGCTGCGCCGCCCACCGCCGCCGACGGCATGCGTGCGGCGGGCCGCCGTTCTCTGACTCCCCGGAACGCGCCGTGCGTCGCTTGCGCCGCGATATCGGGTGGCGCAAGGGCAGCGAGCGCCTATTATTGACTTGAATGCCCGCGCCTCGCGGGCATTTGGCGCTGTGCCTCTGCGCCGGCCGTGGCTGCGCGCTACGCAGGCCAGACCGTCGACAATCCGATCTACCGAATGTGATCATGACCGGGATGCAAGCGGCAACGGAAGTTCGCTCGACCCTCGTGGAATCGTCCGGCGGCCTGGCGTCGGACGGAGACTCCCTCCATTTGGCGCAACGGTATCGCCGCCTGCTTGACGCGGTGCAGGATTGCGCGGTGTTCGAACTCGACGCGCATGGCGTGATCGTGGCGTGGCCCGAACCGGCACGCCGGCTGTTTGGCTACAGTGCCGCGGAGATCGTCGGCAGTCATGTGTCGCGGCTGCACCGTCCCCAGGACGCTGCCGCGGGCCTGGCGCAGCAATGGCTGGATGCGGCCGAGCTAAGCGGCCAGGCGCGCGACGAAGGCTGGCGCGTGCGCCGCGACGGCAGCCTGCTGCGGGCCAGCTGCGACATGCGGTGCATGGACGCGGCGGACCTGCCCGATGGCGCGCCGGGCACGGGCTTTATCGTGTCCTGCCGCGACACCACCGTGCAGCAGGCCGCCGCCGACCACGCGCGCCTGGCCGACGACAAGCTGCGCCTGCTGGCCGATAACCTGCCCTGCACCGCGGTTTGCGAACTCTCGCTCGACGGCACCATCCGCAGCTGGAACGCGGGCGCGCGCGCGCTTGCCGGCCATACCGCCGAAGAGGCGGCGGGCCGGCCGCTGGCCTGGCTCTATACCCGCCAGGACGCCGCCGCGGGCCGCCCGCAGGCCGCGCTGGAGGCGGCACGGGCCTGCGGCCAATGGGCTGGCGAAGAACGGCTGGCGCGCAAGGACGGCTCGGTAATGCGCTGCGCCACGCGCATGGTGCTGGTGCGCGACGCGGCCGGTTGTCCCGAAGGCCTGCTGTGGACCGCGCGCGACCTCAGCGATGCGCTGCGGCTGGAAATGCTCGATGCCGGCAACCGCCGCCTGCAGTCCTTCCTCGCCATCCTCGCCCACGAGCTGCGCAACCCGCTGGCGCCGGTGCGCAATGCCGTCGAAGTGATCGTGCTGACCCCCGACACCGGGCCGCGCGTGCGCCGCTGCGCCGAGATCATCGACCGACAGCTGCGCCAGGTGGAGCGGCTGGTCAACGACCTGCTCGACGTGGGCCGCGTGACTGCCGGCAAGCTCAAGATGGAGCTGACGCCGACGTCCTATAACGAAGTGATCGCTACCAGCCTGGAAGCAATCCGTCCCACGCTGGAAGCGTCAGGCCAGCAACTGGTGGTGGCGCTGCCGGAGGTCTCGCCCTTTGTGCGGGCCGATGCCGCGCGGCTCGGGCAGGTGCTGCTGAACCTGCTCAGCAACGCCGCCAAGTACACGCCGCGCGGGGGAACCGTCTGCGTGCATGTCAGCGTGGAGGCCGAGCGCGTGATCACCGCGGTGTCGGATACCGGCCGCGGGCTGGAACGCGCGGCGCTGGACCGGATCTTCAACCTGTTCACGCAGGAAAGCGATGCCGGCAGCCGCAGCGGGCTGGGCATCGGCCTGGCGCTGGCCAAGGCCATCCTCGAAGCGCATGGCGGCGCGATCCAGGCCGACAGCCCGGGCGCGGGCAAGGGCAGCACCTTCACCGTGATCCTGCCGCGCGCCAGCGCACGTCCGGCCGACCCCACCACGCTGGCGCCGGGCAGGGCGCCGTGCCGGCGCGTGCTGGTGGTCGATGACAATGTCGACTCCGCCGACAGCATGGCCGAACTGCTGACCCTGCTTGGCCACGAGGCCCAGGCGGTGCACAGCGGCCAGCAGGCAGTCGGCGTGGCCGCGGCGTTCCGGCCCGACTGCGTGCTGCTCGATTTGCAGATGCCCGACATGTCGGGCTATGAAGTCCTGGAAGCGCTGCGCAAGGACCTGCGCGGCCGCACGGTGCAGTTTCTGGCGCTGTCGGGGCGCGGCACCGCCGAGGACCAGCGCCGCAGCCGGCAGGCCGGCTTCGACGCGCACCTGACCAAGCCGCTGTCGATCGAGGCCCTGTCGCGGGCCCTGGCCGAGCCGCTGCCGGCAAGAGCCCCGGGGCCTCACAAGGAGCGGTAGGCGTCGAGCCGGTTGTAGAGCGTCTTCAGGCTGATGCCGAGGGCGCGCGCGGCCTGGCGCTTGTCGCCGTCGAAGCGCGCCAGCGTCGCCATGATGATCTCGCGCTGGGTGTCGGCCAGGGTGGTGCCGACGCGCACGTTGACCACGCCGTCGACGGTGGTCGGCCGCGGCGCCTGCGTGGCGAGGTTGGGGTTGCCGATCTCCACCACCTTGTCGGCGAGGATAAAGGCGCGGTAAACCGCGTTCTTCAGCTCGCGCACATTGCCGGGCCAGTCGTAGCGCACCAGGCGGTCCAGCGAACCCGCCGAGAAGCTCTTGTCGGTGCGCTCCATGGCGTTGTACTCGGCCAGGAAGTGGCGTGCCAGCGGCACGATATCGTCGGGCCGCTCGCGCAGCGGCGGGATATGCAAGGGGAACACCGCCAGCCGGTACAGCAGGTCCTCGCGCAGCTGGCCGCCGCGCACGGCTTCCACCGGGTCGCGGTTGGTGGCCGCGAGGATGCGCACGTCGGTGGCGATCAGCGTATCGCCGCCGACGCGGTGGAAGGTGCGGCCCTCCAGCACCCGCAGCAGCTTGATCTGCATCTCAAGCGGCATCTCGGTGACTTCGTCGAGAAACAGCGTGCCGCCCTGGGCCTGCTCGAAGTAGCCCGCCTTCTGCTCGATGGCGCCGGTAAAGCCTCCCTTTTCGTGGCCGAACAGTTCGGATTCGATCAGCGTGGGCTGGATCGCTCCGCAGTTGACGGCGATGAAGGGGCCGTTGCGGCGGGCGCTGCGTTCATGCACCGCGCGCGCCACCACTTCCTTGCCCGAACCGCTTTCCCCCACCGCCAGCATGGTGACATCGGTGGGCGCCACGCGCTCGATCTGCGCCAGCAGGCGCTGCATTGCGGGCGCGGTGCTTTCCCACAGCAGCGACACCTGCGACGGCACGGCGCGGCGCGGCGCGGGTTCGCTGGCCGGCGCGGTGCCGGCGCCGTGGCTGGCGCCGTGGCTGGAAGAGGCGGCGTTGCTGCGCCGCGAAGTGCTGGCGGTCACTGGCACGGGTTGCTGGCCCGAAATCGGCCGATCGAGGGTTGCAGGTGGCGGGTTGCCGGGAGAAGTTCCTATGCTAGCCTTTGGCGTGGGGGCTTGCCATAGCGGCGCGCACCTGCGCGGCAAGTTCCGACAGCTGTGTCAGACGGACACCGGCAACGACCGTGCCTGCCCGGGCTTAGACTGGCATTACGCAGTGTGGACCCGCCCCCGCGGACCAGAATCCGCAGTCAGGGCCGTGCCCTTCTGTGCCTGCCAAGGCTGCCGTACGCGCCACGCATGAGGCGCGCCGGCGGATTTCCGCGGACCCCGGTGCCGGCCGGCGTTGCGGTTGCGGAAGGCAGCGCCCGGGGCTTTGCCTTGAGTTTCCATTAGGTCTCACTGACGGATCGTATGCCCCACATCCTGATTGTCGATGACGACGAAAACGCATGCGCCGCCCTGGCCGAGATCGTAGCCATGGAAGGCTTCACCTCGGCCACCGCCGGCACGCTGCGTGAAGCGCGCCTGCAGATCGGCTGGCGCATGCCGGAAGCCATCGTGGCCGACCTGCGCCTGCCCGACGGCAACGGCATGGAGCTGTTCGAAGAGGTCGGCGCTTCCGGCGTCGAGGTGATCCTGACCACCGGTTACGCCAGCGTGGAGAGCGCGGTGGAAGCGCTGCGCGCCGGCGCCACCGATTACCTGGTCAAGCCCATCAACGTCGCGCGGCTGCAGACCGTGCTCAAGCGCCTGGCCACCACCGGCGAGTTGCGCGCCGAGATCCATTCGCTGCGTGGCGAATTGCGCCGCTACGGCCGCTTCGGGCGCCTGATGGGCAGCTCCGAGGTGATGCAGGCGGTCTACGACCAGCTCGCCCGTGTGGCGCCCACCGAGGCCACCGTGCTGCTGATCGGCGAAAGCGGCACCGGCAAGGAGCTCGCCGCGCAGACCGTGCACGAGTTGTCGGCGCGGCGGCGCCAGCCGTTCCTGGCAGTCAACTGCGGCGCGATCTCGCCCACGCTGATCGAAAGCGAGATGTTCGGCCACGAGCGCGGCAGCTTTACCGGGGCGGATCGCCAGCACAAGGGCTATTTCGAGCGCGCCGACGGCGGCACGCTGTTCCTCGACGAAATCACCGAGATGCCGGCCGAGTTGCAGGTCAAGCTGCTGCGGGTGCTCGAGACCGGCACCTTCATGCGGGTCGGCACCAACCGCGAATGCCATGCCGACGTGCGCGTGCTGGCCGCCACCAACCGCAACCCCGAGGAAGCGGTCGCCGACGGCAAGCTGCGCGCCGACCTGTTCCACCGGCTCAATGTCTTCCCGGTGGAGCTGCCGCCGCTGCGCGCGCGCGGCGACGATGTCATCCAGATCGCCAACATGATGCTGGACCAGCTCAATGCCGAGCAGGGCGTGCAACGCCGCTTCGCGCCCAATGTGCTCGACAGCCTGCGCCTGCACGCGTGGCCCGGCAACGTGCGCGAGCTGCGCAACTTCGTGCAGCGCGCCTTCATCATGGCCGACGACGATCTCATCACGGAGGCGCAGGTGCCGCTGCAGGTCGCGGCCACGCAGGCGCCGGGCGCGGCCGTGGTGTCCGTGCCGGTGGGCATGTCGCTGGCCGACGCCGACCGTCAGCTGATCTTCGCCACGCTCGAGCAGTGCGCGGGGGTCAAGAAGCACGCGGCGGAAATCCTCGGCATCAGCCTGAAGACTTTGTACAACCGGCTGGAAGATTATGCCGCCCGTGGCGAATTGCCAGAGTGGCTGCGGGCCTCGCGCAACGACTCGGGCCCGTCCGCAACCGGATGACGGCGTGCGCGATCCCTTGGGACCACGGGGATGGCCGGTGCGCGCGGCGGCTGCGGTGGCGGCATGGGCGCGTGGAGCACGTTTCTTGCTTCCGAGCATGGCAATGTCTCCGGCCGATCCGGCCTGCCATGTCTACGGGCCGTTGCGGCCGATCCGCACATGACGCAGCTATCTCCGCCGTCCGGCTTGCCGGGCAACTCTGAGCCAGATTCCGCGCGGCCGTCCGACGCGCTGGCGCCGAACGCGCAGGCCGCGGCCGGCAACGGCAGCGTCCAGCCGGTGCGCAGCGTGCAGGAGGTCGGCACGCTGATCGAGCAATCCGCGCATGACCTGCGCTCGTCGCTGAACGCCATCCAGAGCTGGGCCTACGTGCTGGACCGCGCCTTCGATACCACGCCGGCGCCGGCGCAGCGCGCGCTCGACGGCATCCGCTCGGGCATGCAGCAGCAGCTGGCACTGATCGAGGAAATGGAAGAGGGGGTGCGGCTGCTGGCCGACGAGGCCCCGCCCCGCTGGCAGCAACTGGACCTGCGCGCGCTGGCGCTGCAGGCCATCGCCGACCGGCGCCATGCGGCCGAGGCGCGCGGCGTGCTGCTGTCACCGCTGAGCGCGGACGGCTCTGCGATCTGGTCGGAGGCTGCGACCGCCGAGCCGGGCGCGGCCCCGGACGCGCCGGATGCCGCCGCCTACCGGATCGATGGGGATGCCATGCGGCTGGCGCCGTTGCTGCGGCACCTGCTGGTGCACTGCATCTGGCGCGCCCCCACGGGCGGCGCGGTCAGCGTGCACCTGTTCAGCGAGCCCGACTACGTCAAGCTGCGCATTACCGAAAGCCCGCCGCTGGATTCGCAGCGCGGCGCCAGCCGGCTGGCGGCTCTGACCGACTTCTTCGGCCGCCGTCCGCCGCAGGGCGGCGAGCCGCCGTCCCGGCAAAGCAGCGCACTGCTGCTGACGCGGCGCATGGTGGAAATGCACGGCGCCGTGCTGAGCGCGGAGAGCGACGGCTGCGACAGCGACAAGGTCAGCGTCTGCATCGCGGTCCGGTTCCCGCGCCATATGCGCCAGGCCTGAAGGCGGCTCCGCTGCCGCTATCGATGTAGTTTTTACCCGGCCGGCGCCAACGCTACGCGTACCACTTGCCCGCGACGCCATCGCGCGCTGGCCGCGCGCCATGGTACGGCAGCGTTCACACGCGCGCTGAAGCGCCTGCCTGCGTGCAGGGCCGCTGATCAGCTTCTGGCCCGCCCCTTGCATGGATCAAGCACCCTAAACCAAGGAGGGAACAACCATGCCCAACGCCAGCCGCAAGTCCGCCCAGGCCGAGCAGGTTGCACAGAAGCCGTCCCGGGCGAAGTCCGCGACCGCTACGCGGTCCGCGCAGTCCACCAGGGCCGCGCCATCGGCGCGCGCCGGCACCGCGCCGGCCACCCGCAGCAGTGGCCCGTCCGCGGGCAAGGGCGCAGCCGGCAAGCCGGCCGCGGGCACCCGGCCGCGCGGCAAGGAAGCCAAGACCTACCAGGCCGCCGTCGACGATTCGCTTGAGATGACCTTCCCGGCCAGTGATCCGATCTCGCCCAGCGCTGCCATGCATGCCGAGAAGAAGACGCAGACCGCGCGCGACGACGTCGACTGGAAGCTCAGGGAGGGCAGCCAGGAACAGCCGCTAGGCGCGAAGCCGGCCGGCCAGCGCAAGGGCGCAGCCGCGGAGTCTGGGCGCTCGGCCAAGCCCGCTGCAAAGATGGGCGCGAAGGCGAGCGCGAAAGCGGGTTCGAAGGCGGGCGACATGCCGGCCGCGAAGTCGCCGGCCAGGACTGCTGCCAAGTCCACGACCAGGTCCGCAACCACCGGCTCCGCTGCGACCAGGTCGGCGACGGCCAAGCCTGCCGCCAAGTCCGCTACCAAGCCCGCTACCAAGCGCGCAGCCAAGCCTGCCGCAAAGACCGGAGCAGCGGCCGGGGGCAAGGCCGGGGCGAGGACTGCGGCCAAGTCCGCCAAGCCGGGCAAGTCGGCCAAGCGCTGAGGAGCGTGCCTGCCCCCTTTAGTCCACCTTGAGTCCAAGCGCCGCGGCGTGGCTGCCACCGGCCCCGCCGCGGTTCCGAACACATCGATGAACGAAAAGGAGCCACCATGTCCGCCATCATCGCCGGCCGCTTCGACAGCTTCGCCACCGCCGAGACCACCGCAAGCCGGCTGCGCGCGCAGGGGTTTGCCGACCACGACCTGAACCTGTTCTACGTGAACCCGCCCGGGCAGCACGCCGCCTATGCCATCGGCGGCGACCACGCCGCCGACGCCGGCGCGCGCAAAGCGGGCGTGGGCGCCATCAGCGGGGTGCTGATCGGCGCGGCCGTGGGCGCCGCGGTCGGTGCGGCGCTGGTGGCCGCGCTGGGCGCGACGCCACCGCTGTCGATCCTGGTGCTGATATTCGCGGTCGGGCTGGGTGCCTACCTGGGCTCGCTCGCGGGCGCGCTGGCGCTGGCGCGCCATGCCGGGCGCGACCCGCGCACCGGCCAGCCGCCGGTGCGCAATGCCGGGGTCGTGCTGGCTGCGCACCTGACCAGCACCGACACCGCCACGGCTGACACGGTCGCGACCGTGTTGCGCCAGGGCGGCGCCAAGGATGTCGAGCGCGCCGACGGCCAGTGGGTCGATGGCCGCTGGGCCGACTTCGATCCGCTGGTACCGCCGGTGCCGGCCGACACGCGCGCACGCCGCTAGCGCATCGCGCTACGCATTTCGCCCCAACCCGCTTCCCGAGCAGCCAAACGGAGGTATCCATGAATCCAGTCCAACCTGAAACGCCCGGCGCCGAACATCCGCACGGCGCCTCGATCGTCGGCGGCATCGACCGCAATTCCCCGGGACCCGGCCCGTTCGTGATGGCGGCCGACACGCTCGAGGGCAACAAGGTGGTTGACCCGGCCGGCGACGACATCGGCACCATCGACCACATCATGATCGACGTGCTCGGCGGCCGCGTCGCCTATGCCGTGCTGGCCATGGGCGGCTTCCTCGGCATTGGCGAAAAGCTGTTCGCGCTGCCGTGGTCCGCGCTGACGCTGGACACGCGGCGCAAGTGCTTCGTGCTCGGCGTCGAGAAAGACCGGCTCAAGGCCGCGCCGGGCTTCGACAAGGACCACTGGCCGACCATGGCCGACTCGCAATGGGCTACCAGCATCCACCAGTACTACGGCATCTCGCCGTACTGGGAAGCCGACCGCTATGACCCTTGGGGTTGATCACAACTCATCGGGCCATTAGCACCTCGTAAACGCCAGGGCGCCGGAGCAAACCTCCGGCGCCTTGTCGTTGAGCGTTGTCGTTCAGACCTTGTGGTTCACCTGCCCGGCCGGCTTGTCGGCCGGGTCGGCGTGCCTGCCGCTGCCGGCGGGCTGTCCCTGCGGCTCGGGCGCGGGCGGCTGCCGCGTCGACAGCGCGTTATGCACGCCCAGCACGCCGGGACTGACCGCCGCGGCCTTTTCCACGCGCTGCGCGGTGTCTACGTCTTCCACGCAGCCGCGCACGGTGACGCGCCGGTCCACCACCTCGAGCGTCACGTCGTCCGGAAAGCGGCCATCGAAGGCCGCGGCAATTTGGGCGCGTACGGCCACGCGCAGGGCTTCGTCATCGGCGGAAGGGTTTGCGCTCATCGCGGCTCCTGGTCGATGCGGCTTCAGCGCGCGGGCGCCGAAGGCGTGGAGATCGACGCCAGCGTCTCGCCGGAATCGCGCGTATCGGCACCCTTGCTGGCGAGGTCGCCGAGCGACACGATGCCCACCAGGGTATGGTCGTGATCGAGCACCGGCAGGCGCCGCACCTGCGCGGCTTCCATCTTGTGCTGCGCGTCTTCGAGCGATTCGTCTTCGAGGCACCATTGCACTTGCGGCGACATCGCATCGGCCACGCGCGTGGCCTGCGGCGGCTGGCCGCCGGCGGTGGCGCGCACGGTGATATCCCGGTCGGTCAGCATGCCGACCAGGCGCCGGCCGTCGCAGACCGGCAGCGAGCCGACGTGCAGGTCCGCCATCAGCTGCGCGGCATGCTGGATGGTTTCATCGGGGGTGATATAGGCCGGCTGGCGCGTCATGATGTCGACGACGCGGCGCGGCGCGCGGGGTTGGGTGGCGGGAGACTGGAACATGGCTGGCTCCGTTTGCTGGTGGGACCGACACCGGGTGCGGATCGGGCCCTGGTCAACAGGGCGGCGTTCCGGCGCCGGCAGCCACCGGCGCACCGGGAGTCGCCGCTTCGTCATGGCATGCGGCGCAAGAAGCGTTCCCGTCGCCCGCGCACGCCCCGCGCGCATGAACGCGGTCACGCTGCCGGCAAGATTTATCACCCGATGTAGAAACGAAAGGAGTAGGGCGCGGCAAGTGCTGCGCCCGTTGTAGGACTGCGCCCGCTGCACATTGGCCATGCGCTCCATACAATGAAATCAGCATGCCGCCCAAGCCATCATCAGTCCCGGCGGCCAATCCGGCGACTTATCCGTGGGAGTGCAACGATGCGCAAATCCAGCCCCATCCTGCCCGGCGTTGGCCATCGGCCCGGCGCCGGCAAACGTGCCACCGTGCTGCACCTGTTCGACCGCTTTGCCGGCGGCGCCACGCGCCATGCCGGGTCGCCGACCGCCTTCGTGCTGGCTGTCGGCGTGGTGGTGGCGTGGGCGCTCACAGGCCCGATGTTCGGGTACTCCGAAACCTGGCAGCTGGTGATCAATACCGGCACCACCATCGTCACCTTCCTGATGGTGTTCCTGATCCAGCAGAGCCAGAACAAGGACGCCGTGGCGGTCCACCTGAAGCTCAACGAACTGCTGGCCTCGCACCGCGAGGCCAGCAACATGCTGGTGTCGATCGAAGACCTGGACGAGGAAGAACTGCGCCAGCTGGTCAGCTTCTACCGCCAGCTGGCCGAGCTGGCGGACCAGGAAGACGGCATCAAGACCAGCCATTCGCTCGACGAGGCGCGCGAAAACCATGCCGCCAAGCGTCACGCGCGGGCCGCGCGCGGGCATCCGCCCGCCGCGACCGCCGGCGGCGCACCCGCAACCCCCGCCTCGGCAGCCTCCTAGCTTGCCGGCCAGCGGCCCCTTGCGCAGGATCCATGCGACCAACCGAAACAGGAGCAGGCCGTGACCGCATCCAGCAACGCAAGCAAGCGAAAACCGGTGCTGCCGGCTGCGGGACCGGCAGCCGCGCAGCAGGGCAGCCGCCCGGTGATGGCCTACGGCTGCGAGACCCTGGACCGGGCCGACAGCCACCATGGCATGACCCTTGCCAATATTGCCCGCAAGGTGGCCCGGATTGCCGGCCAGCCGTTCGCCGGCGGCTACGCCGGGCCAGCAGCGGGACGGCCCGCGCCGTACCTGGTGCCGGCGCAGACGCTGGTCGGCCAAGAGCTGGCGGCAAGCCTGGGCGTGCAGGGCGAGGGCGATCTCTTCGGCGGCGTGGTGCCGTATGCGTTCGTCGCCACCAAGGCGATCACGCACGGCCTGGTCGAGCCCGGTGCCGCGGCGCCACGAGGCTGGTCCGAGACCTTCGTGCGGCGCGTGGTGGGCGCCACGCTGCCAGGCTTTACCGCGTTCAGCCTCGGCGATGCGCGCATCGCGGCGCTGCGGCTGCTGACGCTGGGGCCGGTGCGGCTGAAGGATACCGGCGGTGTCGGCGGGCTGGGCCAGCGCGTGGTCGACGGCGAAGCCGCGCTGGAGGAAGCGCTGGCCGCGCTCGCCCCGGACGAGGTCGAGCAAAACGGCCTGGTGGTGGAGCGCGACCTGCGCGCGCCGCAGACCTTCAGCGTCGGCAAGGTCGTGCTGGCGGGACTGGAAGCGAGCTATTGCGGTACGCAGGGGCTGACCGAGAACAACCGCGGCCAGAAGGTCTACGGCGGCTCGACCCTGACCGTGGTGCGGGGCGGCTTTGACGCGCTGCTGCAGCACCCGTTCGACGCCCGCATCCTCGCCGCGGTGCGCGCGGCGATGGTGTACCACGAGGCCGCGCTGGCCTGCTATGGCGAGGGCGGCGGCATGGTGCTGTCGCGCTGCAATTACGACGTCGCCTTTGGCGCGCCGGCCGGCAACGCCGATTGCGGGCAGATGCTCGGCGGCGTGCTGGAGCAGTCCTGGCGCGTGGGCGGTGCCACCGGTGCCGAACTGGTGGCGCTGGCGGCGCTGCTTGACGACCCCGCGCGCACGCGCGTGGTGGCGTCGACGCGCGAGGTCTACGGCAACGATGTGCGCGTGCCGGATGACGCCGAGATCTACTACCAGGGCGAAGACCGCCATGTCGGTCCCCTGACCAAGTACGCACGACTGGAGCCTGAATCCGATGGCAACGCATGAAGAACTGCTGCAGATCGAAAGCGAAGGCGGCACCATCGCCGGTACCCTGATCAGCCCGGAAACCAAATTGCCGGGTGTGTTGTTCGTGCACGGCTGGGGCGGCAGCCAGCAGCAATACCTGGCGCGGGCGCGCAAGGTGACGGGGCTGGGCTGCGTCTGCCTGACCTTCGACCTGACCGGCCATGCCGGCACGCGCGCGCAATACGAGACCGTCAGCCGCACGCGCAACCTTGCCGACGTGGTGGCGGCCTACGATGTGCTGGTGCGCCAGCCGGAGGTGGACCGCAACGCGATCGCGGTGGTGGGCAGCAGCTATGGCGGCTACCTGGCCGCGCTGCTCAGCAGCCTGCGACAGGTGCGCTGGCTGGCGTTCCGGGCCCCGGCGCTGTACATGGACACGGGCTGGGACCTGCCCAAGCGCCAGCTGCACCGCGAGCAGGACCTGGTGACCTACCGGCGCAGCATGGTGCCGCCCGCGAGCAATCGCGCGCTGCGCGCCTGCACCGCGTTTACCGGCGACGTACTGGTGATCGAATCCGAGCACGACCAGATCGTGCCCCATGCCGTGGTGATGAGCTATGTCGATTCCTGCATCCATGCCAACTCGCTCACCTACCGCGTGATCAAGGGCGCCGACCATGGGCTGAGCGACGAGGAATTCCAGCGCACCTACAGCAGCATGCTGGTCAACTGGCTGCGTGAAATGGTCACCGTGGCCCGCGCCGGCCCGGTCACAGCCGAGCGCGCGGTGCCACCGGCGCCGCCAAAGCCCGCGCCGCCCGCGCCCGACGCCGGGCTCGAAACCCCGCAGCCCGAGTCGGCCAGCGCGCCGGGTGCCGCTTGAGCTCGCGCGCCCATGGACAGCACGCTGCCCGCCACCGAAGCCCCCGCCGCGCTCGACACGGTGCTGCGCGACGCAGGGCTGCGCTATGTCGACGACGGCAGCGCGGGCATCACGCGCCGGCGCCATGGCAGCGGCTTCAGCTATACCGGCCCGGACGGCAAGCGCGTGACCGATGCCGCCACGCTGGCGCGCATCGCGACGCTGGCGATCCCGCCGGCCTACGAGTCGGTGTGGATCTGCCCCGATCCGCGCGGCCACCTGCAGGCCACCGGGCGCGATGCGCGCGGGCGCAAGCAGTACGTCTACCACCCGCAATGGGCGACGCTGCGCGATACCGACAAGTACGCGCGGCTGGCGGCGTTCGGCGCCGCGCTGCCGCGGCTGCGCGCGCGCGTGGCGCGCGACCTGCGTCGCAACGGCATGCCGCGCGAGAAGGTGGTGGGCGCGGTGGTGCTGCTGCTCGACGCCACGCTGGTGCGGGTCGGCTCGCCGCGCTACGCGCGCCAGAACCGCACCTACGGCCTGACCACGCTGCGGCGGCGCCACGTGACCGTGCGCGGCAGCCGGCTGCGCTTCCAGTTCACCGGCAAGAGCGGCATCACGCACGACGTCTCGGTCAACGACCCGCGCCTCGCGCGCATCGTGCGCAACTGCGCCGACCTGCCGGGCCAGTGCCTGTTCAAGTACCGCGACAGCGACGGCGAGATCCGCGAGATCGGCTCGGCCGATGTCAACGCCTACCTGCAGGAAGTGACCGGCGGGGACTTTACCGCCAAGGACTTCCGCACCTGGGCCGGCAGCGTGCATGCGCTGGCGATCCTGCGCAAGCTGCCGGAAGCGGCCAGCGAGAGCGCGCGCCGCAAGGCAGTGACCGATGCCGTCCGCGAGGTCGCGAACCAGCTGCGCAACACCGTCGCGGTGTGCCGCAAGTGCTACGTCCACCCCGACGTTATCGATGCCTACCTGGCCGGCGTGCTGCAGGCGCGCGGCCGCGCGCCCGCCATGACGCGGCTGCGCGCGGACGAGGCGCGGCTGCTGCAGTTGCTGGCGGCAAGCCAGACACATCCAGCAAATGGCAAGAAGCGCAATAACGGATGATCGTCCCTGGCCCGGCGCTCAGCACCCCAGCGCGCCGATATAGCCAGGCAGGTCCCTGGCCTCGCGCGAGTGCGCCAGCCTGAACGCGCTCGCCACCGCAAAGGCGAAGTGATGCGGCGTGTCGAACGGCCCCGGCACGTGGCGCCGGAAGAAGTCTGCCCAGCGGAAATCGGGGTAGGCGGTCTTGACCTTGCGATAGCCGCCCGCCAGCTGCACGAAGGCCTCCAGGCTGCGGTACGGGTCGTCGCGCATATCGTGGATGGCCTCGGGCAGTTCCGTCAGCGGCCGCCGGCGGCCATGCTCGTCGTAGGGGTGGACCAGGTGATTGGCGACCATGTGGCGCCAGAAAACCGGCGTGTCCATGTCGCTCAGGTCGGCGCGCACGAGGCCGGGCACATGGGTCAGTCCCAGGTCATGCCAGGCGCGCACCCAGTGGTGGTGATCGACCACATAGAGCAGTTGCTCTGGCCCGATCACCAGGTGCACGCGGTGCCGGTCCAGGAACGCCGCGCGCGCCTCGGGCGCAACGCGCCGCGTGACGTGGATCTTCTGCGCCACGTGGTAGCCGCCCACCGTGATCTGGGTGGGACGCAGCGCGTCGAGCGGCACCATCAGCTTGCTGTCAGGCGCCAGCTTGCGCGGCGCCCGCCGTGGAGCGGGCGCCGTGTGCGCGGGGGCTCGGCCGGAGGGCAAGGCTCAGCTCTTGTTGAGCGTGCGGTCCGGCGAAGTGCCGCCCGTCGACGCGGTGGCGCTGCTGTTGCTCGAGGTGTCGCCGCCCACCTCGGAGCCTGCCGCCCACGAGCTGCCTTGCTGGCGCTGCACGCGCAGGCGGTTGTCGACCTCGGTGACGCCGAACACCGCGTCGGCGATCTCCTCGACCACGTATTTCTCGCGGCGCTCGCTGACGGTGCCGTCCAGCGTCACGACGCCATTCGCTACCTCGACGCTGACTTCGCCGACGTCGATATACGGGTTCATCGCCAGGCGTTCGCACACATCCTCGCGCACGCGCTCGTCAGAGCGCCGGTAGCCCTTGGGGCCGGTGGCGCGGCGGCCGGCATGCTGCCCGCCCTGCGTGCCGGAGGCGCTGGCCTGCCCGGCGAACGGCGTGCGGCGCCGGTAGCCCGGGTCGTAGACGCGCTGCCCGCCGCTGAACGACTGGCCGCCACGACCCGGATCGCCGAAGTAGCCGCCGCCATAGCTGGGCTGCCCGCCCCGCTGGGCGCGGTCGCGTTCGCTGCCTTCCTGCCAGTGCATGGCACGGCCGCCTTCGCTGCGCCCGCGTTCTGAGGCCCAGCCGCCCTGGCCGCGCTGATTGCGCTCGCTGCGTTCGTCGCGCTCATAGCGTTCCCCGCGGCCGCCGGATTCGCTGCGGCGCCCGCGCGGACCGAAGCGGTCTTCGTCGCGATAGCCGTAGCCCGATTCGCGTTCCTCGCTGCGGTAGCCGCTGTCCTGCTGCGATGGCCGGTAGCCGCCATAGGCGCTGCTGTACGGATGGCCGCTGCCGCCGACATCGGCGGCGCCATAGCCGCTCTCGCCCCAGCTGCCGCGGCGCTGGCCGGCGGGCGTGTCCTGCTGATACCACGGGCCGCCGTGGCGCGAAGATTCGCGCTCGCTGCCCATGCTGCGGCCCTGGCCGCGGCTTTCGTTGCGCTGCTCGTTGCGATGCTCACGCTCTTCGTCGCGGCGGTTTTCTTCCCAGCGCTGGCGGCTTTCATAGCCATGACCGCCATACTCGCCCCGGCGCAGGCTGTTCTCGCCGCGCCAATCCTCGCCCCATTCCTGCCCCCAGTCCTCCGAGCCGCGGCCCTCGCTCTCATCGCGCATCCTTTGCTCGGGGCCGCGGTCGCGGCGTTGCGCTTCGGGCCGGCCGCGGTTGCCGCGGTCATTGCGGAAGTTGAACATATCTGCCTCCTGGCGGTGAGGCCCCGCGCGCCGGCACTGCCCGCAGGCATGTGCGGCAGGCGCCGGAAGCCGTTGACGTTTCGGATATGGAGAAGGCCGCAAAATCCGTGCCCCGGCGCGTAGACGAAGCGGCGCAGCGTGATAACGCGGCGCGCTGTAAGGATTGCCGTGCGATGTAAGGGTTACGGGCAGCCCCGCCGGGCCGGTGCCGCCGCGCGTGGCGGCATGCGGGCCGGCGCCTTGCGCTTTGCGGCATGGAACTTGCGCGCCACCCTGGCATCTTGCATGGCCGCGGCGCCCCGTCACGCCGACGTCGCCTGGCGCGGCCACCCCCGACAGGAGACTGCCATGTCCACCCCCAAGAGTGTCCCGCCCCAGCACCAGTCGCGCCAGCCCGGCCTCGAAGCCCCGATGCGCCCGCAGCCGGACAGCGGCGCGGACGATTACGTCGGCAGCGGCCGGCTCAACGGACGCGTGGCGCTGGTCACCGGCGGCGACAGCGGCATCGGCCGTGCCATTGCGGTGGCGTTTGCGCGCGAAGGCGCCGATGTCGCCATCGCCTATCTGGACGAACACGCCGATGCGCGCGAGACCGTCAACCTGGTCGAGCAGGCCGGGCGCAAATGCCTGGCCATCGCCGGCGACCTCGCCGACTGCGACCACGCCGAGGCGGTCGCGCGGCAGACGCTGCAGCAGTACGGCAAGCTCGACATCCTGGTCAACAATGCCGCCGAGCAGCACCCCAAGGAATCTCTCGAGGAAGTCGAGGCCAGCCAGGTCGAGGCCACCTTCCGCACCAACGTGTTTGCGATGTTTCACCTGACGCGCGCGGTGCTGCCGCACCTGAAGGCCGGTGCGTCGATCCTGAACACCACCTCGGTCACCGCCTATCGCGGCAGCAAGCACTTGCTGGACTATTCCGCGACCAAGGGCGCGATCGTGTCGTTCACGCGCTCGCTGGCGCTGCAGGTGGTGGAGCGCGGCATCCGCGTCAACGGTGTGGCCCCGGGCCCGATCTGGACGCCGCTGATTCCGTCCACCTTCAGCCCCGAAGAAGTGGCGCAGTTCGGCAAGAAGACGCCCATGGGCCGCCCGGGGCAACCGTTCGAGGTCGCCGGGGGCTATGTGTTTCTCGCTTCCGACGCGGCCAGCTATATCACCGGGCAGATCCTGCACATCAATGGCGGCGAGGTCGTGAACGGCTGATCGACCGGGTTGGCGCCATGCGCGCGCATGTAGTTCGGGGCCGCGTTTGCAAATATTGCATGCGCCGGTCGCGCTGCCTGCCGTGCCGTGCAGATCCTGCGCGGGCGTGGCTCTTGCAATACGGGTGAGATCAGCCGACCGCCATCGCCAATCTCTGGGAGGCATCATGTCATCGATTATCGCCGGACGTTTCGATTCGCTCGCCAGCGCCGAGGATGCCGCGCGCACGCTGTTCGCGCGCGGGTTCTCGGTCTGGGAGGTATCCATCGTGTCAGTGCGGGACCGCGCCGCGGACCAGCAGGACGCTGCCGCGCGGCAGCCGGCCGACAACGTCATGCTGGCCGCGTGCGTCAACAACGGGCTGGGTTCGGTGGTCATCGACGTGCTGCGCGAAACCGGCGCCAGCCAGCTCGAGCGCGCGCAGGGCACCTGGGAGTGCGGGCAGTGGACCGATTTCGATCCGGCCCGGCCCGGCGAGCCGGTGCGCGAGGGCGAGGGCGAATACTGGCCGCGGCCGCTGGCCAGCGACGCGACCGCCGAAGAGAGCACCGGCAACGAGGACCCCGGCAGCGAGCTCGAGCACTTCGTCAACCAGAAACGTGTCGAGCACGACTGAACGCCCCGCCGATCCGGCCGACCCGGGCCCCGGCGCCGAACCGGTCGCCGCGCCGGTGGTGGCGCCACGCTGCTCGCGCGGCAAGGCCATTGCCGAACTGGCGCGGCTGCGTCCGACCCAGCTGACGCTCGGCTACATCCACGTCTACCACAAGATGGAAGTCACGCAGCGCCACGCCGATCCGGAAGACCGCGAGGCGCTGCAGCGCTTCATGCGCCGGCATCGCATCAAGACCGTGGCGGGGCCGGGCGGAGAGCTTTATATCGTCGACCACCACCACTGGGCGCGCGCGTGGCTGGACCTCGGCTACCAGCACGCGCCGGTGCGGGTGCTGGCAGACTTCAGCGACCTGGACGCCGCCGCGTTCTGGAAGCGCATGCGCCAGCTGGGCCATGTCCATCCCTACGATGAATATGGCAAGCGGCAGGGGCCCAGGGCCCTGCCCTCGACCGTGCGCAGCATGCGCGACGACCCGTATCGCAGCCTGGCCGCCTTTGCCCGAGAAGCCGGCGCGTACCGCAAGCCGGACAGGGCCTATGGCGACTTCTGCTGGGCCGGGTTCCTGCGCAAGCGGGTAGAGCAGGACCTGCACAGTATTGCGGGGTTCGGGCTGGCGCTGGCGGAATCGATCAAGCTTGCGCGCAGCCCCCGGGCCAGGCGCCTGCCGGGCTATTGTGGCGGACCGCTGGAGGGGAAGACCGGCAAACCGGCGAAGCCGCTGAAGACGGGCAAGGGCAGAGGCGGCAGGGCCGGATAGCAACAGGGCAGGCGTTGCGCCTGCCCTGTCCTGGTATGCCGCCGCGCTGACAGCGCGGCCCGGCCCGCAGGCCGGCGCGTACGGTCAACGTTCCGACTTGTGCTTCGGCATGCCCTTGGTCTTGGTCGAAGCCATCTTGTCGAGTTCCTTCTCGCTCATCGACTTGTACATCGAGCGGGACGGTCCCTTCAGCGAACCGGCCTTCTTTTCGCCGCGCTTTGCGGAGAGCGCCGCTCCGGCGGCCTGTTGTTGCGCCTTGGATTTTGCTGGCATCTGAGTCTCCTTGCGAAAGGTGAAAAGGTTGAAAGGACCGGGCGCACGCAGACGCGCGTGCCCGCGCTTCGTTATAGGTGCCAGGCGCGGTCGCGACAAGCGCGGCCGGCACGCAAGACTGCGTGCGTGCTTCGTGCCGCGGTTCGCTGCCTGCCGGACGCTAGATCCGGCCCAGCACCACCAGCAGCACCACGATCAGGACGATCAGTCCCAGACCGCCGCTCGGCCAGTAGCCCCAGCCGGAACTGTACGGCCAGGCCGGCAGGGCGCCGATCAGCAGCAGGACGAGGATGATCAGAAGGATGGTGCCGATGCCCATGGCGTGCTCCTTGTTCGTGGATCGGGGAAGCCGCGCGGCTTCCGACTCCGAGGCGGCTCCGAAGAGCCATCCGCTTACCGTTCAGCGTAGAACAAGGGGTGCGGGCATCCCTCCGGGCAGGGACTGATATCGATGTAGGAATCGGACGACGCCCAAGTGCGGGCAAGGCGACCCGCGCGGCCAGCGCGGGCGGTGTTCGGGCCGTGTTCAGGCCGTGTTCAGGCCGTGTTCCACCGCATAGACCGCCACCTGCACGCGGCTGGCCAGGTTCAGCTTCTTCAGGATGTTCTGCACGTGGATCTTCACCGTGCTTTCGGCCACGCCCAGGTCGCGCGCGATCTCCTTGTTGCTTTCGCCGCGGGCCAGGCCCTGCACGATCTCGCGCTCGCGCGCGGTCAGCCGCGGCGCTTCTTCCTGGCGCGGCGCGGCCACAGGCGCGGGCGCGCGAAACTGGGCCACCAGCTTGGCGGTCATGCTGTCGGAGATCACCGGCTCGCCGGCGGCGGCGCGGCGGATGCCGGCGATCAGTGCCTCGGTCTCGATGTTCTTGATCAGGTAGCCGCGCGCGCCGCCGCGCAGCGCGGCGGCCAGCTCCTCGGCCTCCTCGGACACCGTCAGCATGATCACCGCGGTCTGTGGCAGGTCCTCGACCAGCAGCTGCAGCGCTTCGAGCCCGGACAGGCCCGGCATGTTCAGGTCGAGCAGGATCACGTCCGGGCGGTGCTGCTTGGCGCGCTTGATGCCTTCCACGCCGTCGGCGGCTTCGTCGACGATCTCGAAGTCGGCCTGGCGCTGCAGCAGCGCGCGGATGCCCGAGCGGAACAGAGTGTGGTCGTCGATCAGCAGGATGCGGATGGTCATGGCTGGGTCTCGCTCGGGAGGGTCAGGCTGCCAAGGCGGCTAAGGCTGGTGATGGGGCTGGTGATCGGGCTGGCACCGCGGTCGCGCCGGGCGGCGCCCTGGCTGCCGGCGGGCAGTACCAGTTCGATGCGCACGCCGCTGCCGGGGCTGGCCTGCACGTGCAGTTGGGCCCCCAGCCGCGCGGCGCGCTCGCGCATGATGCTAAGGCCGATATGCGCGTCGGCGCGGGTGGCCAGTTCGTCGGCATCGAAGCCCTCGCCGTCGTCCTGCACCACCAGGCGGAAGTCGCGGCCATGGCTGAGTGCCACCGCCACGTGCGCCGCCATGGCGTGCTTGCGCACGTTGGAGAGCGCCTCCTGCAGGATGAACAGCACCTGCAGCTGCTGCTCGGGCGACAGCGGCCAGGCGCCGCCGCGTTCGTCGATGGCCAGCGTGGCCTCGGTGCGGCATTGCCGGCGAAAGCGCCCGACGGTCTCTTCCACCGCGGGGCGCAGCTCGCCGGTGCCCAGGCGCGAGCGGAAGTTGTTGAGCAGCTCGCGCACGTCCTGGTAGCTCTCTTCCACGCCATGGCGCAGCATCGGCACCAGTTCGCGGGTCTCGGCCAGGTCGTCGCGCGCGACCGCGTCGTCGAGCAGCTGCACCTGCAGGTTCAGGTAGTTCAGTCCCTGGGCGATGCTGTCGTGCAGGCCCTGCGCCACCAGGTTGCGCTCTTCCACCACCGCCAGCTGGCGCGCGGTGGCGGACAGGCGCAGGTGTTCCAGCGCGGTGCCCAGGTGCTGCGCCAGCGTCTGCAGCAGTTGCCGGTCCGACGGCGGCAGCTTGCGCGGCGTGCGGAAGTGCAGCGCGAACATGCCGGTGGCGCCGCGCTGGCTTTCGATGCGGAACGCCGCCAGCGACTGGAAGCCGTCGCGGCCGCACGGTGTTTCGTCGGCAGTGCCCGTGCGCGCCGCGCCGCGCAGGTCGACGATGGCAATCACGGCCTCGCGCGTGGCATCGCCGCAATGGCAGCCGTTGGCCGAGGCGCAGGAATCGGCCTCGGCCAGCGCCGCCGGCAGGCCCGCGGCGGCCAGCAGGTGCATGCGGCCGTGGCGGCTGTCGAGCACGCGCACGCTGCCGCCATCGGCATCGAACTGGCGCATCACCCGCGCCAGGAAGCCCTGCGCCATGGCTTCGGCGTCGGCGGCCTGGTTCAGGAAGGCGGCCATCTCGTACAGCGTTTCCAGGTCGCGGTTGTGGCGTTCCAGCTCGGCGGTCTTCTGCGCCACGCGCGCTTCGAGGTCGTGGTACAGGCCCTGCAGTTCGCCCGCCATGCGGTTGAAGCCCTCGCTGAGGGTGCCGAACTCGTCGCGGCTTTCCACCGGCAGGCGCAGCGAGAATTCGCGCGCGGCCATGCGCCGCAAGCCGTCCTGCAGGCGCAGCACCGGCAGGATGATCCACAGGTAGAGCAGGTAGATCACGGCGACCGTGCCGATGCAGGCCATCAGGGCCAGCGCGGTTTGCGACAGGCGCAGCAGGTCGGTCTTGCGCGCGCTGTCGTGTTCGATCATGCCGACCAGGCGGTCGGCCTGGGCGACGAACGCCGGCAGCGCGGCAATGTATGCGGCCGGCGCCGCGCCGGTGCCGGCCAGCGGGCGCAGCTCCTGCTGCCAGTCATGGGTGACGCGCGCCAGTTGCGTATGGATGGCGGGCTCGTCCGGCAGGAACAGCGGCCGCGCCGCGTCGCCCTTCTTCAGCAGTGCCAGCGTGGTGTCCAGCGCCTGCACCTGCGCGGCCAGGTCATTGGCGCGGCCCGCGTGCGCCAGCGCCAGCTCGATCGCCACGCGGTTGGCGCGCATGCGCAGGCTGCCGGCATCGTTGATGGCGGCGCCGGCGCCTTCCAGCTTCCAGGACAGCCACAGCGTGCCGGAGATCATGCCCAGCACCACCAGCAGCACGGCGAGAGAGAGCGAGATGATGCGCGTGGAAAGGCGATGGCGCAGCGCGGGCAACGCGGATGCCGCCGTGGCGGGGACGGCAGGTGGATCGGTATCAGGCATGGCGGTATGGGGGGCTACCAGAGTGACCCGTCGCGGCCTGTGGAGGAATTCGGGCAGGGGCCCGATGGACATCGCAAGCAGGGTACGCAGGGAACGGAAGCGATTTTCCCCGCGCGACAGGCTGGGCTTCCTGCGCCAGATCAAAGAAACCCGGCTTTGGACGGCGTATGTGCGGGTCGCGGCGCTTGGTTGGCATTGCGCCTGGCGCCAAGGCGTGAAACCCTGCACGCCGGGCCGGCATGGCATCGGTCCTTTTGTGAGAACTGTTAAGAATGGAGCGATGGTGATGTCCCTCTCAAGCGGCGCTCGAGTGCGTCCTCGCCGCCACGCCGGGGCACGCGCATGAAAGGCGCGGATCTCGACTACGCGCGCGCGCCGCGGCCTGCGCTGGTGTTTGGTTGCCTGATGCCAGCGCCATGGCTGGGCGCGGCCGCGGGGCTGCTGCTGGCTGCGGGGCCGGCGGCGGGCCTGCCCGACCGCTTTGCGCCGCTGACGCTGGCGGCAGTGCATGCGCTGGCGCTGGGCATGCTGCTGCCGGTGATGGTCGGGGCGCTGTTCCAGATGATGCCGGTGATGGCGCGTGTGGACGTTCCCGGTGCCGGGCGGCTGGCGCCGTTCATGGCCGCGACCGGCGCGGCGGTGGCGGCCGCGCTCGGTTTCGGCTTGCTGGGCGGTGAGCCGGCAGCCATGCGGGTTGCCGCCGCCCTTGGCGCGGTCCTGCTGCTGGTAGGCGCAGTGCTGCTCGCCGCGGGCCGGCGCGTGCCCGCGGTGGACGCCACCACGCGCACGCTGGCGGGCATCGGCGCGCCGCTGATGGCGGCGGTGCTGGCCGGCATCGCGCTGGCAGGCACCTTCGGCGGGCTGTGGCGCGTGCCGGTGGCGCAGGCGCTTGGCCTGCATATGGCGTGGGCGCTGGGCGGCTGGCTGGCGGCGCTGGTCAGCGGGGTCGCGGCCACGGTGCTGCCGATGTTCTGGCAGACGCCGCGCGCGCCGGCAGCGCTGGCGCACTGGCTGCCGGTGGGTCATTGGGGGCCGCTGGCAATGTTCAGCGCCGCGCTGGTGCTGTGGCCAGGGGAACCAGTGCTGGCACGGGCCGCGCTGGTGGTGTGGCTGTCATTCGTGGCAGCGCTGGGGGCATGCGGGCTGGCCGGCACGCTGCGCGCGCGGCGGCGTCACGATCCGCTGTGGCTGTTGTGGCCGGTGGCATGCGCCAGCATGCTCGGCGCGGCGGCGCTGGGGGCGGCTGCCGTGGTCCTGCCCGCGGCGGCGCTGCCGCTGGCGTGGTGGGCCGGCACCATGGCGCTGGTCGGCGTGGGCGTGCTGCCGGTGACGGCGATGCTGGGCAAGATCGTGCCGTTCCTGGTCTGGCTGCACCTGCGCCGGCTGTTGCCGCCCAGGGCGCGCGTGCCGGCGATGCAGGCGATCATCGCGCCAGGACTGCAGCGCGGGCAGGCGTGGCTGTTGCTGGGGGCTTATGCGGTGCTGCTGGCGTTGCCGCTGGCGCCAGCGCTGCTGGCCCGCGTCGGCGGGCTGCTGCTGGCGGGTGCCAATGCGTGGCTGGGATGGCAATTGCTGGCGGCGCTGCGCTGCATGCGGCAGATGCGCAGGTGCGGAGGGTTGCCGCCGCGTGTTGTGGAGGGGATGGGCGTGCCGCCGGTTTGCTCCCCTCTCCCGCCTGCGGGAGAGGGAGCACACAAGCGGTCAGCCGGCCGCCGGTGTCAGCCCGGCCGGCTTTTCCCCCGTCAGCAGGTAGTGCATCAGCTCCGCCACGGGGCGGATGGCCTCGCCGAATGGCAGCGCGCCGCGGCCGCGGAAGAACAGGCCGCGCTCCACGTCGCCGCGCACCGCCTGCGCCAGCTTCAGGTCGATGCAGAACTGGCCGATGCGCGCGATGCCGTCGCGCAGCCCGCAGGCCTGCAGGCAATCGAATCCTTCCAGGCATTCGCGCACGCGCGCGCGGCGCTGCAGGCGCGCTTCGCTCGACAGGTAGCGCTGCAGCCACGGCGTCAGCACCGCGCGCGCGGGCAGGCCGGCGACGCTGGTGAATTCGCGCAGGGTTTCCGGCCGCGCGGTGGCCAGCACTTGCTTGAAGGCCGGATGCGCATCGCATTCCTCGGTCACGGCGAAGGCCGTGCCCAGCTGCACCGCGGCGGCGCCTTCGCCCAGCCAGTGGCGCACCTTGGCGTGGCTGTCGATGCCGCCGGCCAGGATCAGCGGGATGCTGTCCCAGGCCAGTCCCAGCTGCGCGAACAGTTCGCGGCATTCGCCCAGCACGCGCGAGAACGAGAAGCGCGGCTCGGACAGGTCCTGGATGGTCGCCGCACCCAGGTGGCCGCCGGCGTGCGCCGGGTGTTCGACCACGATGGCGTCGGGCAGCCGGCCCTTCTTCATCCAGCGGCGCAGCACCAGGCCGATGCCGCGCGCCTCGGACAGGATCGGGATCAATGCCACCTTGGGGTGGCCGGCGGTCAGTTCGGGCAGGTCCAGCGGCAGCCCGGCGCCCATGACGATGGCATCGGCGCCGCTTTCGCAGGCTTGCCGCACCAGGGCCGCGTGCGAGCCGACCGCCTTCATCACGTTGACGGCGATCAGGCCGCGGCCCTCGGAGGCGGCGCGCGCGGCGCGGATCTCGCGGTCCAGCGCCTCGAGGTTGGCGGCTTCGATGGCGGGCTTGCCAAGACTGCCGCGGCTGCCGCGGGTGCGCGCCATCAGGTCGGGGTGGTGGTGGCGCAGGTCGATGCTGGCGATGGTGCCGACGCCGTTTTCGCGTGCGACGGCGCCGGCCAGCCGGTGGGCCGAGATGCCGATGCCCATGCCGCCCTGCACGATCGGCAGCAGGCGGCGGCCGCCCAGCTTGAGCCAGGGGTGATTCATAAACGGGTCTCCGGAAGGGGATGGACGCCGGGCCGCAAGGCGGCCCCGGCGCAGGGATGACGCGCAAGCGTGGCACAGCGGCACGGGCCCGCGTTTGCCGCAGGTCAACCCTGGCCGGGTGGCCTGCCATCGGCCTACGCCGACCGGCATAGCTCGTCGCGGCCAGGGTGCTGTTGGCGTGGGTTTGCGCGCGGTCAAGCCCCTGGCGCGGGCGCTTGGCTAGCATCGGCCGCTGTCTTCCTTCCCCCGCGCCGCCGCCGGCGCCATCTCCGATGACCTGTTCCATTCCCGCCCGATCCGACTCCCCGTCGGCCGCCGCGTGCGCGCCGCGCCGCCCGCAGCTGGTTGCGCCCGCCGGCTCGCTGGCGGCGCTGCGCGTGGCCTTGCAGCACGGCGCCGACGCGGTCTACCTGGGCCTGCGCGATGCCACCAACGCGCGCAACTTCGGCGGCCTGAACTTCACCGAGGCCGACATCCGCACCGGCGTGGCCGAGGCCCATGCGCGCGGCGCCGAGGTGCTGTTCGCCATCAACACCTTTGCGCAGATGGGCGCGGTGGCGCAGTGGCACCGCGCCGTCGATGCGGCCGCGGACCTTGGCGCCGATGCCGTGATCATGGCCGACGCGGGCCTGATGGGCTATGCCTGCGCGCGCCATCCGGACTTGCGGCTGCACTTGTCCGTGCAGGGCTCGGCCACCCATGCCGATGCCATCGAACTGATGCGCGAGCGCTTCAATATCCGCCGCGTGGTGCTGCCGCGCGTGCTGTCGCTGGCGCAGATCGGAAAGCTGGCGCGCCAGACCAGCGTCGAGCTGGAGGTGTTCGGCTTCGGCAGCCTGTGCGTGATGGCCGAGGGGCGCTGCCTGCTGTCGTCGTATGCCACCGGCGATTCGCCCAACAACAAGGGGGTGTGCTCGCCCGCGCATGCGGTGCGCTGGACCGAGCAGGACGGCACCATGCAGGCGCGGCTGTCGGGCATCCTGATCGACAGCTATGCGCCCGGCGAGCCGGCCGGCTATCCGACGCTGTGCAAGGGCCGCTTCGAGGTCGAGGGCGAGCGCGGCTACGTGCTCGAGGAGCCGACCAGCCTGAATGCGCTGTCGCTGCTGCCGGCGCTGATCGACATGGGCATTGCCGCGATCAAGATCGAAGGGCGCCAGCGCAGCCCGCGTTATGTCGGCGACGTGGTCGGCGTGCTGCGCGCGGCGATCGACGCCGCTTGCGCCGATCCCGCCCGCTTCGCGCCGCGCCAGGAATGGCAGGGCACGCTGGGGCGCCATGCCGAAGGCGACCAGGTTACGCAGGGCGCCTACGACCGCCCCTGGCGCTGACACCATGACACCCACCTGCCTGTATCCGGATATGCGGGACATGCCGGCCACGACGGAGCTTTACATGCCACACACCACCGCGGCCGCGAGGCCGCACGCCGCCGCGATGCCCGGCTTCGGCATCGCCCTCGGCCCGCTGCTGTACTACTGGCCGCGCGAGGCCGTGCTGCAGTTCTATGCGTCGGTCGCCGAGGCGCCGGTCGAGCGCGTCTATCTGGGCGAAACCGTCTGCACGCGCCGCCATGAAATCCGCCATGCGCAATGGCTGGAGATTGCGCAGATGCTGCGCGATGCCGGCAAGGAAGTGGTGCTGTCCACGCCGGTGCTGGTCGAGTCCGATACCGATATCGCCTGGATGCGGCGCGTCTGCGCGCAGGACGACTACCTGGTCGAGGCCAACGATCCCGGCGCGGTGCGTTGCATGGGCGGGCGGCCTTTCGTCGGCGGCCCGCATCTGAACGCCTACCATGCCGATACGCTGGCGTGGCTCGCCGGCCTGGGCGCGGTGGGCTGCGTCGCGCCGGTGGAGATGGACGGCGCCACGCTGGCCGCGCTGGCCGCGGCGCGGCCCGCCGGTACGCAGCTCGAAGCCTTTGTCTGGGGCCGCCTGCCGCTGGCGTTCTCGGCGCGCTGCTTTACCGCGCGCCACCATCGCCTGCGCAAGGACAGCTGCGAATTCCGCTGCATGGACTATCCCGATGGCCTGGTCGCCGCGACCGGCGAAGGGCAGGCGTTCTTCACGCTGAACGGGGTGCAGACGCAGAGCGCCACCTGCCTGGACCTGTGCGCTGAGGCGCTGGAAATGGCGCGGATGGGGGTGGGGATGCTGCGCGTCAGCCCGCATTCGTCGGGCACCCTCGCAGTGGTGCAGCAGCTGGCGGCGATCCGCGCCGGGCAACGCGCGCCCGCTGCCAGCGCCATCACGCCGGCTGGCGCCGAGCCATGTAATGGCTACTGGCACGGCCGCGCCGGCATTGCCTGGGAGGCCCCGGCATGAGCGCGCTGCACAAGCTGATGGCCGGCGTGCACCGGCGTCTGCCGGCACGCGCGCGGGCACTGCCACTGGTGGCCGCGCTCGAGCTGGCGCGCCGCGCCGGCTGGCTGGAGCCGCCCGCGGCGCTGGACGGTCATGCCTTCCTGCTGACGGTGCAGGACCTGGAGCTGGCCGTGCCGTTCCGCTGCGAGGGCGGGCGCTTTCGCGCCGGCAGCACCGACGCCGAGCCCGCGCTGACGCTGCGTGCCTGCGCGGTGGACTACCTGCGCCTGCTGGGTGGCGAGGCCGACACCGACACGCTGTTCTTCCAGCGCCGGCTGGTCATCAGCGGCGATACCGCGCTGGGGCTGGAGGTCAAGTACTGGCTCGATGCCGCACCGCGGCCGGCGTGGGTCAGCCAGGCCGCATCGCGGCTGGTGGCGCTGCATGGCGCCGCCGCGGGCCGGGCCGGCGCCGCTTCCTGAGCGCGGCTCAGGCGTCGCCGTCCAGCATGAAGCGGTTGCGGCCGGCGCGCTTGGCGCGGTACATCGCGCTGTCGGCGCGGTGCAGCAGCGGTTCCAGCCGCGGCGCTTCGGGCACGGCCCAGACCGCGCCCACGCTGATGGTCACCACCGGCTGCACCGGTGTGCCCTGGTGCGCAATGCCGAGCTCGCGCACCGCGGCCACCATGCGGCGCCCGAGCTCGCGGGTCTCGTCCCGGCTCGCGCCGGGCAGCACCGCGGCGAATTCCTCGCCGCCAAGCCTCACGCAGAACTGCTCGCCGTGCAGCACGCCGCTGAGGGCGCCGGCGATCTGCCGCAGGCAATCGTCGCCGGCCATGTGGCCATGCAGGTCGTTGTATTGCTTGAACTGGTCCACGTCCAGGATCAGCAGCCCCAGCGGCTGGCCGTGCTCGCACGCTCGCGTCACGGCGGCGATCGATTCGCGCTGGAAGTAGCGGCGGTTGCGGATGCCGGTCAGGGCGTCGATGTCCAGGTCCGCCTGGACCTGCCACAGCTGCTCTTCGGTCTGGCCCAGCCGCGCGCTCAGCGCCAGTTCGCGCGACTGGAAGCGGCTGATGTCGCGCAGGAACAGCAGGCTGCCCATCTGCCTGCCGTCCAGGCGCGCGACGTGTTCGCCGGTCAGTTCGAACGGTGCGCCGGGCGGTACGAAGGGCACGGCCGCGCTGTCGGCCGGGCTGTTGGCCGGGTGTTCGCCAGCAGGACGCCGCAGCGCCGTGTCCCAGCCGGCGGGCAGCGGATCGCCGCGGCGCAGCGCCGGCCACAGCTGCGCCGCGGCTGGATTGAATTCGACGACGGTGCCGTGGCCGTCAACGATGACGCAGCCTTCGCTGAGCGCATCGAACACGCGCAGCCGCGCGTAGTGGCCGATATCGTCCAGGTGCGTGCGCAGCCCGCAGAACCACACCAGCGCCGCCATCAGTGAAAACGTCGCCGGGGTCAGGTCGCCGCCCAGCGGACCGGTCCAGCGGTTGAGATAGGCGACATTGGCCACCAGCGGCAAGGCCAGGCCCCCGCCCAGGATGGCGCGACCGCGGCGCGACAAGGCGCCGTTGGGCACCTCGGCCGTGACCAGGAAATACAGGCTCAGCGCCAGCAGCAGGTACGACCACGCCGCCACCACGGCATAGCCGATGCCATGGTCGAACACCGCGCCGGGCAGCACGCCCGGAGGCATCAGCGTGATGCGCGGCCACACCAGGCCGTGGCGCTCGTTGGTAAAGACCATCACCACGGTGACCACCGCCGCCAGCACCGGCAGCCATAGCCGGGACCAGGGCACCACGTAGCGCGGGCGGCTCAGGTGCACCATCGCCACCAGCCAGCCGATCGGCACGGCGACGATGCCGAGGTACTGGATCTTGGCCCACAGGATGCGCCCCTCCAGGTCGGTCGAGCTGATCTCGAGCAGGCGCCCGCCGCTCCAGGTGGCCGCGCCCGCGGCCAGCACCAGGAAGGCCTGCACGGTCGGATCGTCGCGCCGCGGCCAGGTGGCGATGGCCATGCCGATGCAGGCAACCACGGCGACGGTAAGCAGGAGAACCAGCGAATATGAGGGCATTGAAGGCGGCGCGCGTCTTCGAGACCCGGGCATGGGTGCCGCCGCCCGGCCAGGCGCACGCCGGTTGCGTGCGCTCCGCGATCTCGTCAGGCAGCATGATACCGGGCGTCATCGCTGGCTTGGCAGCGGGTGCGCCGATGCAACAGCGGCGGCCGGCCGCCGCCCGGTCCATTGCGCCGTGGCGGGACAGGACCTGGTCAGGTCTGTGCCGGGGTTTCCCGCACCAGCCAGAACGGGATGTCGACAACGTTCCGCCGCAGGCCCGGCCACTCGAACCCCATGCCGCCCGTCAGCAGGTGGCCCCAGCCGTCGATCCACTTCTGCTGCGCGCGCGCATACAGCTCCAGCATGGTCGAAGCGTAATGCAGCGGAGCGCCCAGCAGCGGCAGCTCGCTGGCGATCTCGCGCGCATAGCGGGCTTCGGGGTCCGGCTCCATCATCGTGCCCATGGCGTCGAACTGGATGTTCTCGAACAGGGTGCGGGTGAAGTCCAGGTTGAGTTCGGCCATGCGGTGCCAGGTGCCGGCCAGGTCGGCCTGCATGGCCTCGAGCTGCGGCAAGCTGGCGTAGACAGTGGGGAAGGGCCAGAACACCGGCGGCCAGAAGATTTGCGTTGTGGTCAACATCACGGGATTCTCCAGTGGCGGGCCGTGCGCGCAGTGGGCGGCAATTGCTGCACACGACGATGGCGCCCTGCGTGGGCATCCGGATCAGCTTATGCGCTAATGGCCCGACTTGCCATGCCGCGACACCCGGACCCCGTTGCCGCTCGCTTCACTTGCAGCCCAGGCGCCTGGCCAGCTTGTGCAGGTTGCTGGCGTCGATGCCGAGCTGGCGCGCCGCCTGCGCCCAGTTGCCGCCGTGGTCGCGCAGGGCCTGCGCGATGCAGGCCCGCTGGGTGTGCTCGACAGCATCGCGCAGCGCGATGCCCGCGGCCGGCGCAGGCGTGTCGGGCGCGCTGGCCGCGCCGGTGCCGGCCTGCGTGGCCTGCGGCAACTCAAGTCCGTCGAGGTCGAGCAGTTCCGGCTCCAGCGTCACGATGTCGTTGCGGCCCGCGCCGCGGCTGACCGCGCGCAGCGCGGCGCGGCTGATCACGTGTTCCAGCTCGCGCACGTTGCCGGGCCAGCGGTAGTGGCGCAGCGCGTCCTGTGCGCCGCCCGACAGCCGCAGGCTGCGCAGTCCCAGGCGGGCGCGATTCAGTTCGAGGAAGCGCCCGGCCAGCAGCAGCACGTCGTTGCCGCGCTCGCGTAGCGGCGGGATCGGGATCGGATAGACCGACAGGCGGTGGTACAGGTCGGCGCGGAACGAGCCGTCGCGCACATGCTCGCGCAGGTTGCGGTTGGTCGCGGCGATCACGCGCACGTTGACGCGGCGCGGCCGGTCCGAGCCCAGCCGCTGGATCTCGCCGTTCTGCAGCGTGCGCAGCAGCTTGGCCTGGATCGCCAGCGGCAGTTCGCCCACCTCGTCCAGAAACAGGGTGCCGCCGTCGGCGGCCTCGAAGCGACCGGGGCGCTCGCCGGTGGCGCCGGAGAAGGCGCCGCGCGCGTGGCCGAACAGCTCGCTCTCGGCCAGCGACTCGGGCAGCGCGGCGCAGTTGACATGCACCAGCGGCTGCGCGCGCCGGCGCGACTGGCGATGCAGGCGGTGCGCGAACAGCTCCTTGCCCACGCCGGTCTCGCCCAGCAGCAGCACCGGCAGATCGGTGTCGGCCACCACCTCCAGTTCATGCAGCAGGTTGGCGATGGCCTCGCTCTGGCCGATGATCTCGGCGCCGATGTCGTGGGGGGCCGCGCCTTCCTCGGACTCCGGCGTGCCGCGCGCGAGCTGCAGCGCACGGATCTCGCCCTCGAGCCGGGTGGTGCGGATGGCGGCCTCCACGACCACCGTCAGCCGCTGCAGTTCGGCCTGGGCCGCGCCGTCGAAGGTGCCGACTGCCAGCGCATCCAGCGTCAGCACGCCCCACGGCTGACCGTCCACTTCCAGCCGGGTGCCCATGCAGTCATGCACCGGCAGCGGCTCGCCCACATGCTCGTCGATCAGGCCATCGTACGGGTCCGGCAGCATGCTGTCGTGATGGAAGCAGGTCACGCCGCGGCGCGCCAGGATCGCGGCCAGGCGCGGATGCAGGCCCACCGCGAAGCGCCGGCCCAGCGCGTCGCGCACCAGGCCGTCCACCGCCACCGGGCGCAGGTGGTCTTCCTCCAGCCGCAGCAGCGCCACCGCACCGCAGCGGAAATGCGTGCGCAACGCACTGACCAGCCGCTGCAGGCGCACCGCGTGCGGCAGATCGATCACAAGGTCGGCCAGCAGGTCGGGATACATGGCGGTGGCAGGAATCATGGTGGAAAACACCATAAAGGGTAGTTAATACCGTGGGAAGTATAAGGTAGTTAATACCCTGTGTTTTCCAAGACCTTGATTACACGGGGTTTTTAACTGGCACGCTGCTCGCGTATGTCTTGCGGTCACCACATCCACACGGAGAAACCGCCATGACGTTGCAAGACCATTCGCTGGGCCAGCTGGCCCGCCAGATCCCCGGCGCCACCCGCATTTTCCACGACCACGGTCTGGACTTCTGCTGCGGCGGCAAGCAGACCCTGCGCGACGCCGCGCAGCAGAAGGGGCTCGATGCCGCCGCCGTGGCCGCCATCGCAGCACAGCTGCAAGCCCTGCAGAACGACGCGGATCCTTCTGCGCAGGACTGGAACAGGGCCGCGCCGCCGGCATTGATCGAGCATATCCTGGTGCGCTTCCACGCCCGCCATCGCGAGCAGTTGCCCGAGCTGATCCGCCTGGCGCGGCGCGTCGAGCAGGTCCACGGCGACCGGCCGGAGTGCCCGCTGGGCCTGGCCGACCACCTGAGCGAGATGCTGGGCGAGCTGGAATCGCACATGCAGAAGGAAGAGCAGGTGCTGTTCCCGATGCTGCTGCGCGGCCTGCATGCCGCCGCGAGCCGCCCGATCGCCGTGATGCGCGCCGAGCATGATGACCATGGCGTGGCCCTGCAGCGGCTGGCCGAGCTGACCGATGACATCACGCTGCCGCGCGCGGCCTGCAATACCTGGCGCGCGCTCTACCTGGGCCTGCGCGCGCTGCGCGAAGACCTGATGGAACACATCCACCTGGAAAACAACGTGCTGTTCGAAACCGCGGCGGCCACCGCTTCCGCCATCCCGCAGGCCAACGGCTGCGGCTGCTCGGCGCACGCCTGAGCCCGCCCGACACCACCCTCAACGACTTCGCATCATGGGTCCCTACCGCAAACTCTGGTTCCTGCTGATCGCCGTGCTGGCGATCACTTTCTCCCTGCTCGGCTACTACGGCGTCGAGGTGTACCGCCAGGCCCCGCCCATCCCGGCCAAGGTGGTCACGGCCGAGGGCCGCACGCTGTTCAGCGGCGACGACATCCTCGACGGCCAGACCGCATGGCAGTCCGTCGGCGGCATGCAGCTCGGCTCGATCTGGGGCCACGGCGCCTACCAGGCGCCGGACTGGACCGCCGACTGGCTGCACCGCGAACTGACCGCGTGGCTGGAGCTGGCCGCGCGCGACGGCCACGGCCGCTCGTTCGCGCAGCTAGACGCGCCGGCGCAGGCCGCCTTGCGCGAGCAATTGCGCGCCGAGTACCGCGGCAATGCCACCGATCCGGACAGCAACGTGCTGACCGTGTCAAAGCGCCGCGCACAAGCCATCGCCGACACCGCCGCCTACTACGACCAGCTCTTCTCCGACGCGCCGGCGCTGCACACCACGCGCGAGCACTTCGCGATGAAGGAGAACACGCTGCCGAGCGCCGAGCGCCGCCAGCAGCTGACGCACTTCTTCTTCTGGACCGCGTGGGCCGCATCGACCGCGCGCCCGGGCCATGAGGCCACCTACACCAACAACTGGCCGCACGAGCCGCTGATCGGCAACCAGCCCACCAGCGAAAACGTGGTGTGGTCGGTGATCAGCGTGGTGGTGCTGCTGGCCGGCGTCGGCTTCCTGGTGTGGGCGTGGGCCTTCCTGCGCGGCAAGGAGGAAACCCCGCCGCAGGCGCCGGCGCGCGACCCGCTGCTGTCGGTGGCGCTGACGCCGTCGCAGCGCGCGCTGGGCAAATACCTGTTCCTGGTGGTGGCGCTGTTCGTGTTCCAGGTGTTCCTGGGCGGCTTCACCGCGCACTACACCGTCGAAGGCCAGAAGTTCTACGGCATCGACGTGTCGCAGTGGTTCCCGTACGCGCTGGTGCGCACCTGGCATATCCAGAGCGCGCTGTTCTGGATCGCCACTGGCTTCCTGGCCGCGGGGCTGTTCCTGGCGCCGCTGATCAACGGCGGCAAGGACCCGAAGTTCCAGCGCCTGGGCGTCGATGTCCTGTTCTGGGCGCTGGTGGTCGTGGTGGTGGGGTCGTTCGCCGGCAACTACCTGGCGATCGCGCAGAAGCTGCCGCCGCACCTGAACTTCTGGCTCGGCCACCAGGGCTACGAGTATGTCGACCTGGGCCGGCTGTGGCAGATTGGCAAGTTCGCCGGCATCCTGATCTGGCTGGTGCTGATGATGCGCGGCATCCTGCCGGCGCTGCGCGCGCGCGGCACCGATCGCAACCTGCTGGCGCTGCTGACTTCGTCGGTGGTGGCGATCGGCCTGTTCTATGGCGCGGGCCTGGCCTATGGCGAACGCACCAGCCTGACGGTGATGGAGTACTGGCGCTGGTGGGTGGTGCACCTGTGGGTGGAGGGCTTCTTCGAGGTCTTCGCTACCACGGCGCTGGCCTTCATCTTCTCCACGCTGGGGCTGGTGTCGCGCCCGATGGCCACCGCGGCCAGCCTGGCGTCGGCGTCGCTGTTCATGCTGGGCGGGATTCCCGGCACCTTCCACCACCTGTACTTTGCCGGCACCACCACGCCGGTGATGGCGGTGGGCGCCGCGTTCAGCGCGCTGGAAGTGGTGCCGCTGATCGTGCTGGGCCATGAAGCGTGGGAAAACTGGAGCCTGAAGCGGCGCGCGCCATGGATGGCCGACCTGAAGTGGCCGCTGATGTGCTTTGTCGCGGTGGCGTTCTGGAACATGCTGGGCGCGGGCGTGTTCGGCTTCATGATCAACCCGCCGATCGCGCTGTACTACATCCAGGGCCAGAACACCACGCCGGTCCATGCCCATGCCGCGCTGTTCGGCGTCTACGGCTTCCTGGCGCTGGGCTTCACGCTGCTGGTGCTGCGCTACGTGCGTCCGGCCTACCGGCTCAGCCCGGCGCTGATGAAGACCGCGTTCTGGGGCCTGAACTTCGGCCTGGTGCTGATGATCGGCACCAGCCTGCTGCCGATCGGCATCATCCAGTTCCTGGCCAGCGTCGAGCATGGCACCTGGTACGCGCGCAGCGAGGCCTTCATGCAGCAGCCCATCCTGCAAACGCTGCGCTGGGTGCGCACCTTCGGCGACGTGGTGTTTATCGCCGGCGCAGTGTCGTTCGCGTGGCAGGTGGTGCTGGGCCTGGCCACGCGCACGCCGCGCTCGGCCGATGCCGTCACCGTGGGGATGAAGCCCGCGGCGCGCTGAACGATTAGTGCGCCGAAAGCAGAGTGGCCCGCCCGGGTTACCGGGCGGGCCACTTGCATTGGCGGCCAAGGAAAAAGGCTAGCCTTGCGCCTGCCGCGCTTCGGCAGCGATGTCGCGGATGGCCTGCTCGAAGGCCTCCACCGGCTGGCCGCCGGTCACGAGGTAGCGGTCATTGAAGATGATCGACGGCACCGACTGGATGCCCATGCGCTGGTATTCCTCGATTTCCGCGCGTACCGCGTCGGCATAGTCGTCGCCCGCCAGCACCTTGCGTGCCGCGGCGGCATCCAGGCCGACGGACTCGGCCGCGTCGACCAGCACGTCATGGTTGCTGGGGTCCTTGCCGTCCGCGTGGTAGGCGCGCAGCAGCGCCTGCTTCAGCGGCAGCTGCTTGCCTTCCAGCCCGGCCCAATGCAGCAGGCGGTGGGCGTCGAAGGTGTTGTAGACATGGGTGCGCGGGCCAAAGGCAAAGCCCACGGCGGCGCCGCGTTCGCGGATCATCGCCTGGGTTTCGGCGATCTGCGCCGGGGTGCGGCCGTACTTGCGGCCAAGATAGTCGACGATGGCTTCGCCTTCCGGGCGCATGCCGGGGTTCAGCTCGAACGGATGCACGACGATCTCGGCGTCGACCGCATCGCCCACGCGCTGCAGCGCCAGTTGCAGCGAAGCCAGGCCGATGGCACACCAGGGGCAGGCGATGTCGGAGACGAAGTCGATCTTGAGGGGTTGTGGCATGGCTGCTCCTGGGCATGGACGGGGCGAGGCCATGACCCCGGCCCGGATTGGAAATTGCCGACAGGGTAGCGTGACTGGCGGATCCTTGCAGGCGGACGCTTCAGCCGGTGGCCGCGCGTCCGCCCGCCGCGCCGTGGCGGGGTTCAGTCCCAGCGGCGCCCGTGGCCGCGGCCGTGGTCATCGTGGTCGCCATGGCGGTGCTCCCACTCGCGCCCGCGCCATTCGCGGCGGTGGTCGTGGTAGCCCTCGCGGTAATCGCCGCGATAGTAGGCGCGACGATAGCCGCGGTCATTGTCGTAGCGCACCGGCACCGGCGCCACCACCACGGGCCGCGGTGCCACCACGACCGGGCGCGGCGCGTAGGCCACCGGTGCGGGCGCGTACACCGGCGCCGGCGCATAGACCGGGGCCGGATGGTAGACCGGCGCCGGCTGCGCCACCACCACGCCGGGCACGCCGATGCCGATATCGATATTCACACCGGCGTAAGCACCAGCGCTGGCCACCAGCATTGCACCACCTGCTACCGCCATTGCGAAGATTCGTTTCATGGCTGCCTCCCAAGGGGCGTTGGACATGGGCTCACTGTAGGGGGGCGGGCTGTAATATGGGGCGCGCGAAGTGTTGCAAGTGTGACGCGGTGTAACCCCGCGCCTGGACGGGGCGCGCGGGCCTTGCCTGTATCATCCCAACCCGTTGTCCAGGCATTTTCCTTCCAAGCTGCTCATGCGCCGTACCCTCGCCACCTTGCTGGCACTGACCGCCTTCACCGCCATTCCCACCGCCGCCATGGCCGCCGCCGATCTCCAGGCCGGCAAGGCCTTGTTTGCCACACGCTGCGCCTCGTGCCACCACGTCGGGCGCAATGCGCGCGCGGGCTTTGGTCCTCAGCTGAACGGGATCTTCGGCCGCGCGGCCGGCAGCACGTCGGATTTCCAGTATTCGGACGCGATGCGCGCGTCGAAGGTGGTGTGGTCGCACGACACCCTGCGCACCTTCGTCCGCTCGCCCGGCAAGGTGGTGCCCGGCACGAAGATGCGGTTCTGGGGGTTGGGCGACGACCAGCAGATCACGGATCTGCTGGCGTACCTCGAGACCTTCAAGTAAGCCGGCACGGCCTTGGCCGCGCAGCCTCACGCCGCAAAATGCGGCCCCGGTCCTTCTCCCGCCAGCGCGTCATGCGGATTGCGTAGCGGACACGCCTTCAGCGACAGGCAGCCGCAGCCGATGCACCCGTCCAGCTGGTCGCGCAGTTGCGTCAGCGTGCGGATCCGTTCGTCGAGGTCGTCGCGCCAGCTGGCGGAGAGCTTGCGCCAGTCCGCCACCGTGGGTGCGCGGCCGTCGGGCAGCTTTTGCATGGCGTCGGAAATTACCGCCAGCGGCAGCCCCATGCGCTGGGCCACGCGGATCACCGCCAGGCGCCGCAGCACGGCGCGCGCATAGCGGCGCTGGTTGCCGCCGCTGCGGGTGCTGGCGATCAGGCCGCGCGCTTCATAGAAATGCAGGGCGGACACCGCAATGCCGGTGCGCGCCGAGACTTCACCAACGGAGAGCAGTTCTTCAGCGGGCGCGGGGCGGCGCCGGCGCGGGGAGGGGGGCGGTTGCCTCGAAGCCATGGCAAAGGGAAGTCAACGGAGGAACGCAGGAATGCCCATGCTACCACCATGGCCGCGCTTGACCTTAACCTAACTTGAGGTTTGATACTGGCGGCTCCTCTGTCCGAGATGCCTTCCACAAGCCGATGACCATGTTTCCGTTCTCGCCCTCGTCGCTGGGCTCACCCGCCATGCCAGCATTGCCAGTCACGCCGGCCGTGCCCTTCGCCCGTCCCAACGACTCGCTGAGCCTGCTCAATCCCGACGGCCTGTATGACCCGCGGCCCAACGGCTATTCGCACGTGGCCCTGGTCGAAGGCCCGGCCCGCATCGTCTATGTCTCGGGGCAGGGCGGCGAGGATGCGGCGGGCTGCCTGCCGCTCGATTTTCCGCGCCAGGTGGCGCGTGCCATGCAGAACCTGCGCATTGCGCTGCAGGCGGCCGGTGCCGACGTCGGCGACGTGGCCAAGCTCACGGTGCTGGTGGTGGACCATTCGCACGACCGCCTGCGCACCTTCGGCGCGGCGCTGCGCGAGATGTGGGGCGAGCGGCCGACGCCGGCCTGCACGCTGATCCCGGTGCCGCGGCTGGCGCTGGACAACATGCTGTTCGAGATCGAAGCGACAGCGGTGTTGCCGGCCTGAGCCGCGGCAGTTCGGGAATTGAAGTCCGGACTCAGCGCGCCGCGGCGCTGAAGGTCTTGTTGACGATCTTCCAGACGCCGTCGATCTCGAGCAGCGTCATGTAGTCGGTGAAGGTCACGCCCGGGTATTCCAGCACCACCTTGGCCACGCCGGCGTTGCCGACCACGTCGAACTGCGTGATGAAGCGCTTGCGCTGGGCTTCGTCCGCGGCCGGATGCCCGGGGCAGCGCGCCGTGGCGAATTCCTCGACCGTCAGCGAATGCAGCTTGCCGTCACGAAACGAGACGATCCGTGCGTCGGCGGCGAAAGCCTTGTACATGAATTCGGCCTTGCCGGTGATATGGCCCTGCAGGTAGTCCTCGATCGGCGCGAGCGCGGCCACGTGGCGGGACGTCAGGCCGGTTTCCGAAAACGTCATGATCTCCTCCAAAACTGGGGCGGCAGGGCCTGGCCATGCCGCAACGTTGAAAGCGTCGATTGTATTCCAGTTTTGTATGCAAACGGAGCCAACGAAAACGCCCTCGTTATTCCGCCCGGATATTTGCCCGCGCCGCCACCGCCCGCATCTCCGGCAATTCCTTCTCCACCCGAGCCTTCACCGCCGCACCATTGCCATAAGCCGGCGTCAACGCCAGCTCGACCATGCGCGCCTTCGTGGCCGGGGAATTGGCGACGTCGGCCAGTGCCTTTTCCAGCTTCTGCTGCACCGGCGCGGGCAGGCCGGCCGGTGCCATTAGCGCAAACCAGGTGCCCATCTGGAAGCCGGGGTAGCCGCTTTCAGCGACGGTCGGCACTTGCGGCAAGGCCGGCAGGCGTTGCGGCGACAGCACCGCCACCGGCCGGATCTTGCCGCCCTTGATCAGCGGCAGGGTCGCCACCACGGTATCGACGGCCACCGGCACCTGGCCGCCGGCGAGCGCGGTCAGGCTTGGCGCGCTGCCGTTGAACGGCACGTGGACCATGCGGATGCCGGTGGCGGCCTTGAGCATCTCCGCGCCGAAATGCACCGACGAGCCGGCGCCGAACGAGCCATAGGAGAACTTGTCCGGGTTGGCCTTGGCCTGTGTCACCAGGTCCTTGAGCGAGGCGATCTGCGTGTCGGGGTTGGCTACCAGCACCAGGCTCATGTCGGCGACCAGGCCGAGCGGGGTGAAGCTCTTGATCGGGTCGTAGCCCAGGTTCTGGCGGATCGCCGGATTCAGTGTCAGCGTGGTGCTGGCCGCCAGCAGCAGCGTGTAGCCGTCGGGCGCGGCCTTGGCCACCTGGGTGGCGCCGATCACGGTGCTGGCGCCCGGCTTGTTCTCGACCACCACCGACTGGCCGAGTTTTTCGCCGAGGCCGACCGCCAGCAGGCGGCCGAGCACGTCGGTGGCGCCGCCGGCGGCGAACGGCACCACCAGCCGCAGCGGTCGCTCCGGCCACGTTTGCGCGTGGGCGGCGGGCGCGGCGGACAGCGCCGCCAGGGCGGTGGCGCAGGCGAGAAACAGCTTCGGGGGCATTGCAGTCATCGTGGCACTCCTGCGGCAGTTATGGGAATGGGAGGCAATCGGGAATCGACGGGCAGCGGGGCTCAGCCCAGCCAGGGGCTGCGCACGCGCGAGAATCCGCCGGCCTGGTCGTAGGCATGGCCCAGCTGCAGCACCGCGGCGTCGGCCTGCGCCGGGCCGATGATCTGGATACCGGCGGGCAGGCCCCGCGGGCCGAAGCCGGCGGGTGCGGCCAGCGCCGGCAGCCCGGCCATGGTGGCCGGCACCACCGCCTGCATCCAGCGGTGGTAGGTGTCCATGTCGCGGCCGTCGATGGCGTGCGGCCAGTCCCAGTCGGCATCGAACGGGAATACCTGCGCGGCCGGCAGCACCAGGTAGTCGAAGCGCTCGAACAGCGCGCGCAGCGCCTGGTACCACGCGCTGCGTTCGGCCATGGCCTCATACAAGCGCGTGCCGGGCAGCGCCAGGCCGCGTTCGATCTCCCAGACCGCCTCGGGCTTGAGCAGCGCGCGCCTGGCGGGGTCGTGGTACAGCGCGGCGTTGGCGCCCGCCACCGAGAAGCTGCGCAGGTCGATCCACGCGCGCCACAGGCGTTCCAGGTCAAAGTCCGGCAGCGCCGCGTCGATGGTGCAGCCGAGCGTACGCAGGTGCGCCAGGGCCTGCACGCAGGTGTCGAGCAGGCCCGCTTCGGTGGGCAGGTGCCCGCCCAGGTCGCCGAGCCAGCCGATGCGCACGCCGGTCCAGTCGCGTTCGGGCGGCAGCGCAAAGGTGCCGGGCGCCTCGTTGCGGCGCGTCAGCGGCAGCCGCGCATCGAAGCCGGCCTGCACCGACAGCAGCAGGGCCAGGTCCGGCACGTTGCGCGCCATCGGCCCGGCCACGCTGAACTGCTGGAAGAACACTTCGTCGCCCGGGCCGTGCGGCACGCAGCCGACCGAGGTGCGCAGCCCATACACATGGTTGAACGCCGCGGGCGTGCGCAGCGAGCCCATCATGTCCGAGCCGTCGGCCACCGGCAGCATGTGCAGCGCCACCGCCACCGCGGCGCCGCCGCTGCTGCCGCCGGCGGAGCGGGCGGGGTCGAAGGCATTGCGGGTGGTGCCGTAGACCGGGTTGTAGGTATGGCCGCCGAGACCGAATTCCGGCGAGTTGGTGCGTCCGACAAAAATCGCGCCGCCGGCGCGCATGCGCTCGAAGATCACGGCATCGGTGTCGCTGACCTGGCCGGCGAAGATCGGCGAGCCCTTGGTGGTGACCATGCCCGCGGCGGGGCTGATGTCCTTTGGGGCCTGCGGGAAGCCATGCAGCGGGCCGCGGCTGGTGCCGCGCGCCAGCTCGTCGTCCAGCGCGCGCGCCTGCCGGCGCAGCGTGTCGCGATCCACCGCGGCGACGATGGCATTGACGCGGGGGTTGTGGCGGTCGATCTGGCCGAGGAAGGCATCGAGCACTTCCACACAGGAGAGGTCGCGCGCATGGATGGCCCGCGACAGCGCGACGGCATCGAGCTCGGTGATCGGGTTGGTCGAGGTAGCGGGGGTCTGGGCTGTCGCCATGGCGCGAGGTCTCCGGTGATGTCTGGGAAAAGCATACGGGCGACCGGTGCTTTCCCGCAATCGACGATTTTTTCAAATATCCTTGCGTAAAACGCAAACCGGCCGGAGCCCGCCCCCATGTTGTCGCATCGCCTGCAGGACACCTCGCTGCGCTATTTCCTGGAAGTGGTCCGCAGCGGCTCGCTGACCGAGGCGGCGCAACGGCTCAATGTGACCGTATCGGCGGTGAGCCGGCAGGTCGCCGCGCTCGAGGCCCTGCTCGGCGTGCCGTTGTTCGATCGCCGCCCGCGCGGCATGGTGGCCAGCGCCGCCGGCGAACTGCTGGCGGCCTACGCGCTGCGCGGCGCGCTGGAAGCCGACCGCGTGGTGTCCGAGGTCGCCGCGCTGCAGGGCCTGCGCCGCGGCCGGGTGCGCGTGGCCAGTTCCGCCGGGTTTGCGATCGACTTCCTGCCGCGCATCATCGCCGAGTTCCGCCAGCGCTATCCGGGCCTGCAGTTCCACGTGCGCGTGGCGCCGCCGGCAGATGTGACCGGCATCGTGCTGCACGGCGACGCGGATATCGGCATCACTTACAGCCGCGCCGCCGAGCAGGGCATCCGCATCGCGCACCGGCAGGCGGCGCCGGTGATCGCCATCATGCGCCCGGACCATCCGCTGGCGCGCTTTCGCAGCGTCACGCTGGCGCAGATGCAGCCGTACCCGCTGGCGCTGCCCGAGGGCGACAACACCGTGCGCCAGCTGTTCGACCTGGCCTGCGGCGAGCGCGGCATGGTGTTCGAGCCGGTGCTGGTGACCAACCACTTCGAGACCCTGACCAGCTTCGTGCTTGTCAGCTAAAGCAATTCGTTGGACGATTCGGACTTTTCACTTTACTGCGAAAAATCCAGCGAATTACTTCATTTCGTGCCTCATCAATAATGTAGTCGCGTGTGCGGGGGCCGCTTATTCATGGATGTATCGCTCACGCATCGCCACGAACATTTTGGCCTTCCTGCTGTTCGTGTGCCAAGCCTTTCCAGTTTGCTCTCGTGCATTGCGGAGTGTTAGGGGTAAGCCCGCTCGGAGGAGTGCTTCAATAATCCTGCGGCATTCATCTTGTTGTTTCGCAGCAGCAATATTGCTTTCTGCGACAGAAAATGCCGCGTTGGCGAGCTTAAGCGCCGGCATCAGGTCTGGAACCGCCCGTTCAAGTGATTTGGGGTCATGATGGAGCCTTCGTGCCAGGTCTCGCAAACTTCGGACGCCCCCCGACGCAATCGATTTCAACACCTCCTCTCGAATACGCTCCGGATTGACGGCGTCATGTTTCGCTGGGCGATGTAAGCTGGGGGTGTCACAAGACCGGTACTCAGCTTTGCCAAGAGCCATTTGAGCAAGTGACAGTTGATTGCACAGGCAGTATCGAACAAGCCCGGGCAGCGACGTCCGGGCGCCCGGTTGTCTAAACATGTGATGCACTCCACCAGCGTGGATATTGCAGGCCGCTGCGCTGCGGCGAAGCCAATTTTCCCCCAGAACAGAAGGCATTGATTCGTTGCAAAGCTGCAAGGCATCCGTCGGCATCTCTATTCCCGAGGTCCCGATTGCAATTAGCTCCCCAACGAGTTCCGCTACGGCTACCTCTTCGTCAGTAGCCTCCACCGACGGAGATTTGTCGCAAAGACAGAAAATCCGACCACATATCCAACAGTTTTCAGGGAGTACTCTGCGCAGCGGTTGATAGAAGAATCCTTCCGATGTTCCACATCTGCGGATACGATGCCTGGTGCGGTGAATCGGACACGCGGTCACTACATCAACGTGCCATAAAAGTGGTATCCAGGGTTCTTCGCTATTGAGCACAAAATCTTGCAAACATTCCCTGCAATATCGAGCACACCTCGTATGTAGGCGGTGTGCTGATAAAAAACCCGATGCAAAATTCAGGGTTGCCAGTTGTAAATCGTTCCTGTCTGTTGCCTTGTTTAACGCAGCTGCCCACGCCTGGGATGCACCTCCGATGCTGACCATCGCGGACGCTCCACATCCTGACCATGAGTTGTTCAACACCCTATCCTCTTGCCAACCCATGACGGGAGCCAGCACGCATCTATTCAGGGTCCGCACGGAAACGCAGTGCGCATTGGCTAACCGAAAATCGTAGCTAACTAGCGACTCTGCAAGACTTGTCCCGAAGCCTATGGGCGCAAGGTTGTAAAGGGGAGACATTTTCGAATCTCAGCTGGTCAACTTCTCTTTGATTGTCGCTATACCCTGATTCGTGCAGAAACCATTCTTGATGGCGTACTTGCGCCTAAGCTCCGCTTCCCCCTCTCTTATCTGCTCACGCATTTCTTCGTCCAGACCTGTTGCTTTCAAAGCTTTTCCAAACATTTCGGGCGTCCAAATCTCACCCTTGTTACGAAGCTGAATACCTAAGAAATTCGCTAGAATGGCCGACAACTGGCCGACTCCTCCCATCGACGCAACCGCCAGTTCGTCAGCTGCAGCCAGAAAATTTGGAATATGGTCGCAAGGCCAATTTGAAGTGAATTTCTCGATGACGGTCATAAACTCTCTCATCTCATTCTTCTTCTTGGGGTCGTAGCGAAAAAACGGAACAACTTCGGTGCGCCGAATTTGTATTGAGTACTGTGCCGCCAATTTTAGCAATTCATAACTTCCGATAAAAATTAGTTTTACATCTATTTGCTCCGCAAACGACTTCACGGTGTCCATGACATCTAGGCTGCTAAAGCGAAGAAAGTAGTATGCCTCATCGAAAATAATGACTTTTAGGCCTCGTTCCTTGGCCATCCTCTTTATGGCCTTTCGAAGCGCGGCCAAGGTGTAGCGCTTATTGTTAGAGAATCTCATGATATCGCCACTGCACACCCCCTCTCGCACGCTTTCAACGGGGATGGAGCTGCCTTGTTCCAGAATTGCGCTGTACAGGTTCTTCCACGCAAAACGCGGTTCATCATTGGTCTCAACTGGCACATACATAAAAGGAATTTCGATTTCTTCTTCCTCCCATAACACAGTGAGTGCCGTGGACAAGGCATTTTCGGCAAGGCTTGTCTTCCCTACGCCGGTCATTCCGATTAGGAATATAAACCTGGTATTTCGTCCGCGTTGTGCGTACTCAAGAAGGTCATTGAGGGCGGTGGCAAGGTTTGAATGTGAGACATTTAAGTTCTCGAACCAACTTAAGCGCCTCGTCTTGCTTGTGGAGAGTACGTGGACTAGCTCAGGGTGAACGAACTTTGGGTTACGCTTATACATGGAGTTCTCCTTCGGTCTTTGGACAAGAAAGGCTTATACATAGCTTCGGAAGGCATTAAGCGTGGCCTCATTGACCTGGGGATGAGGGACGCTGCGTTCGCGTTCGTCCTCTGGCATTTCAGTACCGTCGCTCCGCGTTTCACTGTCCGTTTCTCCAGCGGCATCTTTTTCTTTCCCCCAATCCAGGTTCCCGAAAGGTGAATTGATGTGGTCCGCAGTGGTTTTTTCGAGAAATTTTGCGGCTTGGGAACTGGCAATGGACATCCCGAGCCGCTTAGCCAGATGACCCATCTCCGCTTGCTGCCTTGTCATGCGGTCATCGAACGGGCCCGGTATGAACAACTCCGCCTTCTCCGTGAGAACTTTTCCGGAGCCAATGGCTTGCTTGGCAAGCTGGCTTTTGGCACGAGCTGATTCTCTGCACATTTGCTGAATTTGATAATTGGTCTTGCCGCGATACGGCTCGAGGTTGCGAATAATGGCGCACTGCCATCCCAGCTTTTCCACACACACATATAGTACGTTTCCATCCCACGGTTCTACTCGAACTTCAAGGCGAGTACCCTTCTCCAGCTTTTTGAATGACTCGTGCCAGTAGAATTGACCGTAAATATATATTCCGCGTCGATTGTCTACGAGCTGAAACCACTTTTTTGCGTGGGGGCATGTAAGCAGCATCAAGTTCTCGTCGAATCGCACTAGAGTGTGTTCACGTAAGCCGCTTTCCCTAAACTGCCGCCTCTCCTTTTCATTTGGACTCATGCCGAGGGCCGGGTGTGCTCGGTCGGCGTATTGCGAGAAGTATTCGTCCAACATGAAGTAAAGCGCTGGCAGCGTCCATACTCCACGGTCGAACGGGTTTACTGACCGCGACACCATTCTCGGGTCTACCATATTGGTCGTATTGCCCCGAAGCTGCTGAATTACCTCCTCCTGCATTGCCCCGAACGCCCGCTCGACGATTGCGCCGGCACGAGGCTGGCCGGGGGGACGATAGCGAAGTTCGATGCCGTAGAGGTAGCAAAAGAAAATTAGCTCATGCGAATGGAACTCTTTTCCGTTGTCTACGACGATAATTGTTGGGAGGCGCTTATGCCGACGGACGTAGTCGCGGAGGACCATAAGGACGGAAGCCGCGCTGGGCGGGTTGTAAGAAAGCCAAAACGCACGCCTGTGTCGGGTGGTGCCATCCACCGCTAGCGTTATGTAAGGTTTGCTGAGGTCTACGCCCTCCACGTCTCTGGTGTCGAGGGGTATAGTGGTATGGTCTATGTAGCAAACTTCATGCGGCCTCGTTCCGTGAACTGGAAAAGACTGGGCGAACAGAGAGTCAATCGGATATTTTTGATATGCTGCTTTCAGGCCCTCTCGGCGCAAGATGTCTTCAGCATCTCTGCAGTTTTTACAGAATGTCGCGTAAGACCTGCGCGTGAGCGGTTCTCCATGTTCTTTTATATGATGGTCAATTAACTTCGTATAAGTTCCATACGCACCCCTTTTCGTCATGCGCTCGGGAGAGTTGTAGCTTTTTATAGCATCGATGAAGCATTTGTTTTCCGACGCGTTTGTGAAGTGAGGGTAGAAATTTCCTCGGTTTGGGATGTTGTCCATCAATGCAATCAGCTTGTCTAGCTGACTTTTCATACCTCGTACTTTGCGCTTGAAGCTTTCCAGCGAACTTCTGGAGAATGCTTTGAGGTCCCAGTTATCGAGGGCATTTAGCCGAGTCTCGGCTCTCGCCCATTGGGCAGAGCTGAAATCGTGTAGCGTCTTCTTTGGGTCTGCCGGTATCCCAGGAGCGTTGGAAGAAACTGCATTCAGTTCGTTTAGGGCCAAAACTGCCTCCAACTCCAGTACCGAGATGTATCCATCTTTGTCTTGCACGTGCAGCTGGCGCTCTCCACACATGACAACTGTGTACTCAACATTGTCATATCGGATGACAGTTCCGGAGCGCAACCGCATGACGCCAGGCAACGGGAGGACCGGCTGAAGCTCTTTTTGGCGAGCTGCTCGGACGGCGGTCGATATGGCCGCATCCCGGCAAATGATTAAATCCGACGGCACATCGAGCTTCTCTACGTTGAGGTTGACGTCAACATATCCCCCAGCAATAGCAGAAAAAATATGGTCTGCTGAGATTCGATACTGTTCGAGGAGCTCCGTGTAGGAGACATATTTTCGCTCCTCCAAGATTTCAGTGATTTGCTGCAATGTGTCGCTAGGGATTGGGGGCGCGTCCTCTCGGAGGTAATCTTTGAGAAATCGAGCATTGTTAAGAAGTCGAGTATTAATAGACGAGTTTTTTACTATTTTGTAAGGTACGCCCATTTTTTTGAAAATCTGCTCAGCGGGGAGGAAGTGGAACGCCCCTTCTTCATCTCGAAAGTAAGAGTCGGGATGGCTCAGTGTTTGGGCATACAGCCGAGCGTCGTCTCTTACTTCATCCACATAAACTGACATCTTGGTCACGACAAGAAAATCTGGGTGATAGGGCCCCGTTCCATGGCGTTTGCCGTTCTTATCGATATAATCCACTTGAATTTCTGGCGGTTGCGAAAAATACGCGATTATATTTTCGTCATTTTCGTATTCCATTGCTTTCGCCAATTCTCCTGCCATGCTTTCCACTAAAACGGAACGGCTCATTTTTCTGCTGGGAATTCGTGACATCACATTGCCATAATGATTCCTCGGTGTTCGAGAGGGTCCTTCATTAATGGCGCGCCGAATATAATGTCGACCCTCCTCGGGCATGTCCATCTGACACAGGATGTTCTCTACGTGTTCATGGAGCCTTACATAGTCCATTTGTAGTCCTTTAATTTGAATGTCGCACAGGCGATTTCCCGGCGAATTTCGCCCTTCCCAAGGTCGACGCGTTCTTAAGGTCGCGGGCAATAGTGGGGCATCTCAAAACGACTAGCGTTCGGAGTTGTGAAAACACAGCCTTCCCTCGGGAAATTTTGAATTTCTCGAAAAGACCTTGCGTGAGCAGCTACAAGCGACGTTCTTAACGAGCCGTCTTATGCGGAAGCGGTCTAACTGGGCGGTGTGACGTGGGGTTTCCTGTGTTCCATGTGTACAGTCTCCATGGTGAGTCGAGTTTATTCTTCTTCGCGAGGTGTGCAAGCGTTTTTTGCGAAACTATGCGAGCGGTTGCATAGGGTTTTTCCCGCGATTAACGACAAATACGTGTTCGGTCAAGGGGCATTAACTCTTATGCCAAAAATAATCGGTGTGATACTGTTCATATCGGTTCTTTATGCCAGTGTCTGTGGAGCGATTGCTTCGCCGCTGCCGCCGAAATACCGTGTTTGGGGTCGACCAGAAGGACGCGCTCGGCGTCTGCTGGCTGAGGCCGTGGGAGGATTCGCATCCAGTCAATCGGATGTGCGACATGAAGAAAGAGGGCTCTGGCGCCTTCAATCGACGTAGGCCTGCTGTCGAGAGCACCGGCGAACCACCGGCCAGATGGCCCGAGGCATTGCAAGAAGGTACGTTGCTTGAGCTTGACGCCCCAATCGCACTCGTTGATAAGAACGACGTCGTTGTATCCCTGGAGTGCTTCGGCCAAATGAGCCGACCATTGGAAGAAGCCGGCGTCCAGGATGCTGCTTGCCGTCGCCTGGCGGTGCTGAGCCGGAACTCCCTTGCACGAAGGGTGGAGAACTCCGTCGCACACAAAGAATAGAATTCTCATCACGCCTGCTCCTCTCGATTCCTGTGGTCGCCACCGTTTCGCTTGGGTGGGCGGTAGACCGTGCTCACCTCCAAAAGAAGGGTACGTAACGCGTGGATTGCGGTGGTCAGGTCAGTTCGGGCTTCGATGATGACGCTGGACTCAGAGAGAATCGGCAGGACTTGGCCCCAATCTGTGTCGAGAAGAATTGGATGAGGAGGGCGGCGGCGCTGGAGGTCCGCACGCAACCATTCTCGTCGAGCGGTCACGGCAGGGTGGTGGTATCGGTGAAGTCTGTTGCCTGGAAGGGTTGCGCCGATGACGCTTGCGCGCGTCGCGCTTGGCAAGCAGGATAGAGCGTCCCGGTAACCCGCCTCTAGGATGTACCAACTGTGCAGGATGATTGCAGTTGGCGGAGATGTGAGCAAAAGCTCTTCGAACAGTGCTATGTTGACTGCGAAGGTTGCTGAAGCAGCGTTCCGTTTCGCAACGGCATGCGGAGGGTGAAGAATGCCCTCAGGATTGAGATAGAGAGTGGCCACGAAGAGCTTGGCAAAAGAGGGCGCGCACACTGTCGTGCATCGTGGTCCGCAGGTGAACGGACCAGATACAATGCATGCGCTGCACCGTTCTTGAGTTGCCTGGCTCTGCCGGAGATGGCTTTACTTCTGCTTGGACGAGTCGGCTATTCCCTGTTTCAACGGTATACGGTTAACAGGGCAACAACATCAGCGAGGACCGCTTGAGTCATGTTGATACAGCGTGGACGCGGCTAGCGTCGCGCACTGCCCGCGGCTTGCTGGTGCGAAAAGGCGTGTCGTACGAGCAACTTGTCGACTGCCTTGCGGCCGCCTCCTTGAAGGAGTCCGTTCGCGCCGTTGAGGGTAAGGTTCAGCGCGGCTCCTTTCGTTGCAGCTTCTTCTTCCAACTTCTGTCTGCAGTGCAAGCTGACCTTCCCGATGAATTGGTGTTGCCGAAGCGCCGTGAGTCATGGGAAGAGGCCTGCGCCAGAACCTTTCTTCGTGAGCTGGAACATCACGGTCTGACATACGATGTCCTGGAAAAACGGTTGTTGAAGCTAGGCATTGTGGTGACTGCCACACAGCTAGAGCAGCAAGTCTCATCGGGAAGCTTTCCGTTCACGCTACTGCTCCAACTCTCAGCCGTTGCTCCTGTCACGTTGCTTCAGCGGTTCGTTGACCAGAGCGACATCGAAGAGACTGCGAAGTTGTACGTGCATGGTGGTTAAAATCACGGTATGTAAAAAACCATACCGACAGCCTAGGCCATAAAACAGAGAATGCAAGGAAAGGCTGAGCATTCTCCCAATACGTCACTCTCAGAGACCTAGACCGGGACTCCCGACCTTGATTCTGTTGCTGCACGGCCTACACTCGTCACAAGCGCTGTCGCTCATAAGCAGAACTACTTCCTGACAGCGGTCTTTCCCCATCCGCAGTTGCTGGCCGCCACGCCCAGTTGAGCTCGAACCTTCGAGCTGTCGCTGAGGTCCGCGCAGCGTTTCAGGCATCACTGAAGCCGAGTAGAGCTGCGGTTCCTCCTTGGTGGCAAGCTATGCCAATTTGGTCGGTTACATCTCTAGATAGTGAGCCCGAAATTGGCCTGCGTCGTTGGCAGGTCATTGAGACCGTGCCTGGTGAGCACCATTTCGTTGGCCAGTCCATTGCGAGCGGTACCGGTCGTGTGAGCTCAGCAATCATGTCGTTTGACGCGCAAAGTCGGACTGGAAGAACCCGAAGTGGACGCCGTTATACCTTGATAGGCGACCCAGGAGATGACCCAGATGGCATGCATACCTGGGCAATGTGGGTGATTGTGAACAACGTAACGCGACAGATAAACGTGAGTTCGCAGTATCTTCCGCCGGGAGACAAAAACGATGCTACCCCTACGGCGTAGTGGACTTTGTGGCTCGTCTTTAGCGGAGCAGGAGATTTGACATGGGGATAGTCATAGCGCTCTTGGCTGGGAAGGAGGAAATCCACGTCACGGATTGGCGGCTCTTGCAGACGTACCATCCGCGATGGCACATCTTCGGGCGATTTGGGGCTGCAAGACGATTGTGGATAACTCAGCCCTTGGTTTTTCAAGACGTCCGCAGACTCGTGGCTGAATCTGCGAACGGTCTACGATATCGATTGGTTGGCGAGCCAGGAGTGGCGGCAGTCGCGGCGTCTTTCGTGGAGTGTTGCGCCACTTTCGATGCCCGGCTCGTCACGACGCTCGACGTGACCTCTGAATTTCTAGACTTGCGGAAAAGGGTACTAGGCGAGTACGGCTTCGGCTCTAGGGAAGGCGCATGACGGTGAGACGGTATAGCCAGTCTCGTTGGTGCCCAGAGCGAGGCGAACGCGATCGCAAGCATGGCACAGCGCCACCGTGTAGATGCGTCTGTGTGGGATGCGGTGCTGCCGGCGTCCGGTAGATTCCTCCTCTTCGCCGACCGCATTTGGGGTAGCCGTCGCATTTGAATGGCCGACGGACCTATGCTCGACATGCATCTACCCTCGAACGCCTACCTCGACGCCCACGACCTTGCGGCCATTCTCAAGGTCAGTCCCGCAACCATTCTCCGCCGCGCCAAAAGACAGCCGCATACTCTGCCTCTGCGCGCACATCTGGGACCCAACCTTCCACTTCGATGGCGTCGTACCGACGTCGCCTCCTGCATGGCCGAGCGCAACTCCTAGCTAGACCGCAGCTGCACTTCCGGCGACGGTGCGATTAACGCACTGATTTTTGTCCCGCGAGCGTTTCAAAAACAGCCTCTTTTTCTTCCTCTTTTCAGCTCCCGCTCCTGCTTCGCATCGCTGGAAAACCTTGGACTCATCCGTCCACCCGAATCATCCACTCGCTTCGGAGATATACGTTCTTGCAGTTACATCGATGCTGCGCAGGTGGGTCAATCGGCCCGCTCGCAACGAATGTAGGAAACAACAGAAATGTACATGTACGAGTTGTGCAAGGGCCTGAAGCTCCTGGAGGAGGGGGTGAGCTTGTTTGGGTGGTGGATAGACCCGAGAACCGGCCACAGGTTGGAAAACGCGACGTATATCGACGCGGCACCAAATCTGTACGGGTCCGATGGACTGAAAAGCTCATCCATCTACACCTACGATTTTCGGCACGAATACTCGTTGGAACTCAAGTGGGACTGGCACGACGTCTTGGCGAAACTGGTTGGCTTCGACCGAGAGAATCCGGACGCCTACCCCGCTGACGGTTCTTTTATTGAATTGCTTCACAACGACTATTCGATGGAGGCGTTCGGCCCGAGTGCAGCCAGGAAGATTGTCGCTGACTTTGATGCGTGGAATGACCGGGCATCAAAGGTTTTGGAAAAGGTGGACTTGCCTCCGACGCTTATCGGCGACAACACCTTCAACGACGACGCGTTCTACTTGACATATTGGTGGCTGCGTTCGTGTTTCGCGAACGCGACTAAGAATGGGATAGTGAGGTCCTACTATCGGCTCTCATGAGCTCGCAATAGAGCCCCGCTCTTTGTTTTGCACTTGACCCATTTGGAGTAACCATGCAATCAAGCTTTCTTGTCGCGTTGACCGACGTAAAGAAGCGCGAAGTACCTCGACATCCTAAGCAGTTTGACCTGTGCGCAGTCACCAACGAACCACTGAAGAACGTGGTTTTTGTCGTGGCACCTCGGTCATACCCTGGGTTGGCCGAAGGGTTGGAAATTGGCGCCGTGTACGAACACGATGAGAAAAAGGAACTTACATGCCGCGTCGAAGGGAAGTACCACAATCTCATCTTCTTGGACTGGTGCCGAATTCTCACAATTATCGTTGCGAAGAACGCGCGGTTCATCAAGGATTGTTCCCTGGATGAGTGGGTTGTGCAGGTTGCCGGTGCCCTGGAGGACAAAGAGAAGTATCCCGACACAGGCGGCCGCGGTCCGTTCTGGGAGTTGGTTCGCTATGGACTCAGAGGCGTGACATTCGGGCCGGCCGTTTGCGCGAAACTCGTCCGTGACTTCGACGAATGGGAGCACGTTGCCAAAGCCCACGGACATGAAGAATTCTATTGGCTGTATTGCCGTCTTCGCGAGTGCTTTGCATATCCGAACGAAAGGGGGCTCGTCTATTGCTTCGAACCACATTGGTTCCAAGACAGCGAGTCAGACGACCAACCCCTGCTTGGAATCGACCCGGCCTGAGCTGGTCACGAGGTAGATGGGAAACTCGTGCGAGCACGGCAAAATGCCGTGCTCGCTTTTCATCGCGCTTCCGCTAGACATGGCGACACACGGCGTGGAAGCACTTGGCTCCCGGCCGGTCTGTGATAGCTGCCGCCGCCGGCGTGGTGGGGCTTGACCCGAGGGTACCCGCTTATGTCCGCCCGCGTGCCGCTGGTGCCACAACCCGACCAGTTTAAGAGTATCAAGCTTGTACTATCGCTTAAAGGCATTTGATTTGAGATTGCCTGGGCCGAGCTTCTAGGAACAATGCTGGCGTTGTCGAAGGAGTTGCGTTCTCAGATCTGGCCGTCTCGACCGTCGAGCATCCGGTTGGGCCCGAATGACCTTAGCATTCACAATGTGGCCTTTGGCCTCGGCCCTTCATTGTCGCCCAGTGCACCTCTACCGGCCTTCACGCAGGACGCGCACTGCGAACATCCTCAATTTGGGCATATCCCGCGCAGTAGCCTCTCGTGGGACGGCCGCGCTGTAGGAGCTCGAAACGCGGCCATTTTATGCAAGTGAGCGCCGGCCAGTCTGTGCTACTAGTTTCCGTTTTTTGAAGGAGACCGAATGTCCAGTGCTGGCCAGAACGCCGGATTAATTGCGAAGACCGCCTCTTCACCGGCCCGCTCGACACGGATTCGGAGGACTTTTTGGTCGTAGTTGACGTCGAAGATGTAGTAGGTCCGCTCCGGCGTCTGGAGTCCAATGATGCCGTAATAGAGAAGGAATTCCAGTCTCTTCGTCCCAACTTCATGGTCAGTGCCAGCGTCTTGCAAGAGTGCGACCAGCTCTCGCTTGGACATGGTTGCCGGAGCATCGATGAAGCGGTAGACGAGGTCTTGCGCTTGGGGAAGGACGTCAGCGAGCTCCCTGTCCAATTCCATCAGCAAGTCCTGCGAGTATCCTTCTGCCAGGTTGGGTGGGAGACATTGACATCTTACCAACTAGAAGGTATAAGCCGGTCATGACCGTAGACCGACGAACTGCACTTCTCCAACACGCGGAGTATCTCATCCGCACGCGCGGATACTCTGATTTCAGCTATGCTGACCTAGCCAAGAGCGCTTCGATTTCGAAACCTGCTGTCCATCACTATTTCCCAACGAAAGAGGACCTCGGTGTTGCTCTTGTAAACGAATATCTGGAGCGGTTTCGGGAATGTCTGAGTCGCATCGACGCTAAGCACCGTAAGGCAAAGGACAAGCTGGTTGCCCATGCTCAACTTTTCGCTGACTCATTGAATGACGGCATGCTGCCTCTCTGTGGCGCGTTGTCTGCGGAGTGGTCGGTCTTACCGGAGAGCATGCGGTCATTGACCTCGACCTTCTTTCAGCTGCATTTGCAGTGGCTAGAACGCATTATCGAGGGCGGCATTGCTGCCGGGGAACTGCGTGCTGATCGCTCAGCGAAGCGGTCGGCCCTAATGCTTCTCAGCTCCCTGGAGGGCGGCTCCCTCGTGGGCTGGGCCTTAAGGGACAATGCGTCGATCCTTACAGGATTTGAGGAGTCGCTCCGCGAGCTTGCGGTTTGAGCGACCTTATGAAGGAAACCGCCGCCCTCTATCACATCTTTCCGGCAGGAAGCCGAAGCGCCTGGCTGAAGGATTGGCTAGCGCGACGGTAAGGGGGCCGCGTCCAGCGCTCCGCACTGCTTGACTTGGCTTGCGGCCTGCGTTCTAAGACCAGCATCACGGTAGATATCTGGCAGTAGATATAACCCCTCTCCCGCGGACCATACTGGCGGATGGCGTAGCCTTGTGTCCGTGCCTTAGGTACGCATGACGACGCGTACAACCATTCCGAGAGCAATCAAGGCAGCGACCAGAGCGAAACCTTGTTCAAGGTGCCTTCTGCTTAGTTTGCTTGCGGCGCGTCGACCGCCCAACATTCCGAGCAAGGCCCCTGTTGCGAACGGCAAACCGACGCTCCAGTTCATACGCCCCGCAATCGCAGTAGATACAACCCCGGAAGCGGAGACCAGTGCGATAACGGTCAGGGATGTCGCCACAATTGCGTGCATCGGGGCGTTGGTAGCTTTTCTAAGAGCAGGGACGATGACGAAACCCCCTCCAACGCCGAGTAGGCCGGATAGGAAGCCGGCGCCAACCCCAGAGAGAGCGAGTGCACGGCTGCAGGAGGCCGTCCAGACAAAGCGGCCAGTAGCATTACTCAACTGGCAAGGCGGCAAAGGCTGCGAGGAGTAATGGCTGGGATTCGGCTTTGAGGGCGCCTGCACGAACATCCGCAGGGCCACGAAGGCCAAAACCAGAGCGAAGAGCAAAGTCAAAGGACCACTAGGCAGACGGTGTGCAAGCCAAAGTCCGATCGGCGATACGACTGTACCGGCTACAGCCATCAGTACGGCGGCTCGGAAGCGCACGATGCCTGCACGCAATCCTATGGCAGCACCAACTGCAGCTGACAGGCTAACCGCAAGCAAGGCCACTGGCGCAGCCTCTGCGATGTTCAAATGCAAACCGAACAGCAGCAGTGGTACTGCGAGAATGGCGCCACCTGCGCCGGTTAGAGCCAGGATTACACCGACTACGGCACCTAGTGCCGCGCTGCTGCCAATAAAACTGTTCATTGATGTAGTTCGACTGTAAATATGAGGGACTCACGGGCGGGCAGACGCCCCCGGCACGCACATCCCGGCAGCGATGTGGGGTTGCGCTGCCACGTAGTCCGTCATGAACGATCCATTTTGGTAAGGGATCAATTTTTGTGCCTGCCTGAAGGCATGACCAGGATTTCCATTGATTTCTCAGAAGAAACAAGGACACAGCGAGCGCGAGAGGCCGTCTTGCGGGCGAAGAGCAGCGCCTAGTGCGACATATTCACTGCCATAGCGGCAGATGGCAGCCTTTGGCAGCTAGACCACAAAGTGCGTCTAAAGTAACTCGAAATCTCACCTTGACAGTACTAAACGGCTCGCATACGATACTAACCAACTAGTAGGTAGGGTGCTGCGTCTCGGGATGGCCATACAACCCAAATGGCGCAGCGCCTTTTTTTGACCAGGGAGATTACCAACTAGTTGGTAGGTTGACCGCTCCCAAGTGAGGAAAAACTATGCAAGCTAAACAATTTGACGGCCGCAAACTCCTGGTCGTAGGTGGAACAAGCGGAATCGGCCTCGAGACAGCTCTGATGGTCGCCGAGCAAGGCGCTGCTGTCGTCGTCATCGGCAACCGCACGGAAAAGGCGGAAGCAGCTCGCCAAAAACTAGCTGCAGTCACGGGAGAAGCTAAGGCATTCGCCCTGACGGCCAATCTCTCTGACTTTGAGAGCGTTCAAGACCTCATCAGTAAGTTGGAGAGCGAGCACAAGGATATTGACATGCTCGTGAATGCCGCAGGGATCTACTACCCGAAAGCATTCCTTGAACACTCGCTGGAAGACTACAACAACTATCTCAACCTGAACCGCGCACTGTTTTTCATCACCAAGCAGGTCGCTGCATCGTTGGTGTCCAGAAAACAGCCGGGTTCTATCGTCAGCATCACGGCGAGTGCAGCGAAACAAGCCATTGAAACGGTGCCTGCTTCAGCCTATTCCATGGCGAAAATTGGGCTGGAAGCCATGACCAAGCATGTGGCAACCGAGTTGGCAGAGCATGGCATTCGTGTCAACGCAGTTTGCCCGGGCATCGTCGCAACCCGAATCTTCGAGCGCTTCATTCCCGGCGAGCAGCTGGACGACGCCCTTAAAGATTTCCATAGCTTTCATCCCCTCGGCCGCAATGGCACGCCCCTCGATGTCGCCGAGGCAATCGTTTTCTTGCTTTCCGATAAGGCTTCCTGGGTGACAGGGGCAGTTTGGGACGTCGACGGTGGTGTGTCGGCAGGCCGGAAACTCGGAAAGTGATACGCGAAATTTTTACCTGAAAGGAGACGTTACATGGCAGCAAAATGGGCTGAAAAAATGACGGCGCTCGTAAAGAGCGTCGGAGCCTTCGGGAAAGCCAACAAGCCGGTGGCAGAGGCCTTCCATACCCTCGAGATTGCGACCCGAGCCGAGGGGACTCTGGACGCCAAAACCCACGAGCTTATCGCGCTGGCCGTAGCCGTGACCACCCGATGCGACGGTTGTATTACCGCGCACGCCGCTGCCGCAAAGAAAGCCGGGGCCAGCCAGGCCGAAATTTCGGCGGCACTTGGTACCGCAATTGCCCTGAATGCAGGCGCTGCGTACGTATATTCCGCCCGAGCTCTGGAAGCTTACGAGGAACTGTAAGGTCTCCTTCTGGGCAACGATACACGACAACGAATACGTAATACCCAGCTAGCAGCTAAAACTGAAAGGATGCAAAGAAGCTATGAGCAAATGGACTGAACGAATGACGGATCTGATCAAGAGCGTTGGCGGATTCGCGAAAGCAAACAAGCCTGTGGCAGAAGCGTTCCACACCCTGGAAACCGCAACTCGCGCAGACGGCATCCTGGATGCCAAAACTCATGAACTCATCGCCCTGGCTGTTGCAGTGACTACACGATGCGACGGCTGTATTACCGCGCACGCAGCCGCGGCTAAGAAGGCTGGTGCAAGCAAGGCTGAGATTTCTGCAGCGCTTGGCACGGCCATTGCACTTAACGCTGGGGCTGCCTATGTCTACTCTGCCCGCGCGCTCGAAGCTTTTGAAGAGCTCTAAGCTCGGGGCGTAGTGTGCCTTGACGGTACAAATCCTCTTGCGATGCAATGCTCGGTCGCAAGGGGAGCGACTGTTTAACTATCTTTCTTTACATCGCATCCAAGCGGTGATTGCATGCCAGCGACAACTTCTGCATGGTGTGCGCTATTACACGCGCAGCAGCGGAACACCATTGCTCCTCCTGCTATCTGCACATGCCGTACGAGTCGTTCGGATTGCGGGAACGCGCTGGGCTAGCAAACTGCGGCCGCGGTTTTTGTTCATTCGGAGCGCAGGGCAGACTTTGCTGTCACAACTAACTCTGGATCCTGATGTTAGTCCACTGGACGCGAGGACTGAGGCCGGGCCTCCACGCCAGCGTGAGGCCTCGACCTTACTCCATGCAATGGTTGGTTGCCTAGAGGCTTAGCTGGCCTAAGCAATCGAAGCAAGAAATGTCGTTTTACGCCTATGTGGATGAGCCCTACGATCCTAGCACGCATACACACATGCGCCTCGGCAGGGACTCCCCACTCAAATAGGAGGTAAACGATGTCAAAGCATGCCGCATCTGTTCACTGGAGCAGGACCGCTCATCCGTTGGAGAGCGATACCTATTCGCGCAACCACCAGGTATCGCTCAATGGCGAGCAGAACGTGAACGTCTCGGCGTCGAAAGAGTACAAGGGCGACAGCCGGTGTGCAGATCCTGAGCAACTGCTCGTCACAGCGTTGGCGAGTTGCCACATGCTCACATTTCTCGCAATTGCGGATCTTCAAGGGTACCGAGTCGAGCAATACGATGACTCGCCGGTCGGTCACCTGGAGAAACTGGAGGATGGTCTGCTGGGTATCGGCCGGGTCGAGCTTAGTCCCAAGGTCGTCTTTGGCGGTACCAAGCTGCCGGACAGCAATGTCCTTGCTCGGTTGCACGCAGCGGCACACAAGAACTGCTTCATCCGAAACTCATTGAAAGCGAAGGTATCCATTTCCTAGCCTAGGGCATCAAGACCCAAGAAATGGAGGAGACAAATGAAAAATATAGAAATCACGAAGCTCTTGAGAAACCGGTGCTTCCGTGAGTTGGTATATGAGAGAACCAGGCTATCGATGGTCCTGAGTCTCGTCGTGCTGGTCGGATACTACGGATTCATACTTACTGCCGCTTTCTATCCGACCCTGCTCAGCCTGCCAATTTCGGAGAAGTCACTCGTGACGGTAGGCTGGCCTATTGGTGCCGCGCTCATCATCCTCTCCTGGTTGCTTACTGGTTGGTACGTTTTCTGTGCCAATCGTCGCTTCGACGATCTCAACGCCCAGTTTCTGCGAGAGGTGCACTGATGCGTTCAACGTCTTTGCACCACATCATTGTCGGAAGTCTGCTGGCGGCTTGGGTTGGCAGTGCCTTCTGTGGGCCTGTTGTTTCCGCAGCGGAAAAGCAGCCCCTCAATGTCCCGGCAATTCTGATGTTCTTGGTTTTCGTCCTTGCAACCCTTGGAATTACGTGGTGGGCGGCCAGGCGAACGCGCTCGACGTCTGACTTCTATAGCGCAGGCGGGGGTATCACAGGGATGCAGAACGGGTGGGCTATCGCCGGCGACTACATGTCCGCCGCCACGCTCTTGGGGTTGTCCAGCCTGGTCTTCGCGAGAGGTTACGACGGTTTCGTGTACGCGATTGGCTTCTTCGTCGGATGGCCAATCATCATGTTTCTGCTTGCCGAACCGGTGCGGAACCTGGGGAAGTACACGCTGGCGGATATCGTCTCGGCCCGTCTGGACAAAACTAAGGTCCGCCTCTTCGCATCGGTGAGCTCCCTCACGGTGGTGTGCTTCTACTTGGTAGTGCAAATGGTAGGCGCAGGCCAACTCATCAAGCTGCTCTTCGGACTTGACTATCAGCATGCGGTCATTGTCGTGGGCGTTTTGATGGTGGTCTACGTGACTTTCGGCGGCATGATCGCCACTACGTGGGTACAGATCATCAAGGCAGCACTGCTTCTCTTTGGGGGAGCGCTGCTGCTGTTCCTGGCCATGTCTCGCTTCGGATTCAGCTTTGATGAACTGGCTCGGCAAGCCGTCGACGTTCACAAGGATGGTGGGAAGATCATGGGGCCCAATGGGTTGCTTTCTGACCCAATCTCAGCCATCTCCATGTCAATCGGCGTAGTGCTGGGCCCAGCAGGTCTGCCCCACATTCTGATGCGGTTCTTTACTGTGCCGAACGCCAAGGAGGCTCGCAAAAGTGTATTTGTTGCGAGCGGCCTGATTGGAGCTTTCTTCCTGATGGTTTGTGCTCTGGGGCTTTGCGCGATTGTCATCGTCGGTAGTGATCCAGCGTTCTTCGAAGGCGGCAATGTAAGAGGGAAGATCCTGGGCGGCGGAAACATGCCGGTAATGCATCTGGCAAGCGCAGTCGGCGGGAATATCTTCTTGGGATTCTTGTCCGCGGTCGCGTTCGCAACGATTCTCGCCGTCGTATCCGGCCTAGCATTGGCTGGTGCATCTGCCATCGCGCACGATATCTATAGCAACATCATCTGCAAAGGGAAGGTAAAGGAAAGCTCCGAAATGCGTGTCTCGCGCTGGGCGACGCTGGGCTTGGGCGTGGTCGCGGTTGTGCTCGGAACGGCGTTCGAAAACCAGAACGTTGCGTTTCTCGTGAGCCTGACCTTCGGAGTCGCCGCTTCGTCCAACTTCCCGGTGCTTGTGTTGGCCATCTACTGGCGAGGCCTCACAACGCGTGGCGCACTGGCGGGGGGCATCGCAGGGCTGACTTCTGCGGTGACCATGGTGATTCTATCCAAGGCGGTTTGGGTAGATGTACTGCACAACGTTGCGGCTGTGTTTCCCTACGAGAACCCCGCTCTTTTCTCGATGCCAATTGCCTTTCTTGCAGCATTTGTCTTTTCGAAGTTCGACAAGACGGAACGCTCGAAAGTGGAACGGGGTGCATTTGACGCAAGCTGGATCCGGGCCCAAACCGGCTTGGGTGCAGCGAGCGCAAGCAAACATTGAGTGCATTTCCAAGGTAAGCGCAGTCGCCACCGGCCATGACGACTGTCTATATGTAAGACGCCGGATCCCAATATAACTAAGGAGCAACAAAATGAACCACGCCGAGATGCAATTCTTGGGCATCGAATTTCCGTATCAATCGTCCTACGACAACTTTATCGGTGGAAAGTGGGTTCCCCCGGTTTCCGGCCTGTATTTCGATAACCAGTCGCCGATTACTGGCGAGGTCTTCTGCAAGATCGCACGCTCGAACGCGGATGACGTCGAACTCGCCCTGGATGCTGCGCACGCTGCCAAGGACGCCTGGGGACGAACTTCGGTCACCGAGCGAGCAAACGTCCTGGCACGCATCGCCGACCGGATGGAAGCAAACCTGAAGCGACTGGCTGTAGCCGAGTCGATTGACAACGGTAAGCCGCTGCGTGAAACGATGGCTGCGGATTTGCCACTGGCTATCGACCACTTCCGCTACTTCGCCGGCGTGATTCGAGCTCAGGAAGGTGGCATCTCGGAAATCGACCGCGACACCGTTGCGTACCACTTCCACGAGCCGCTTGGTGTCGTCGGGCAAATCATTCCCTGGAACTTCCCGTTGCTGATGGCAACGTGGAAGCTTGCCCCGGCTCTGGCCGCAGGCAATTGTGTGGTGCTCAAGCCCGCTGAGCAGACGCCCGCGTCAATCATGGTGCTTCTCGAGGTCATTGGAGACTTGCTACCCCCGGGCGTTCTCAACGTCGTCAACGGCTTCGGTTTGGAGGCTGGCAAGCCGCTGGCATCCAACAAGCGCATCGCCAAGATTGCGTTCACGGGTGAAACGACGACCGGTCGGCTGATTATGCAGTACGCCAGCCAGAACCTGATTCCGGTCACGCTGGAGTTGGGTGGCAAGAGTCCCAACATCTTCTTCGAGGACGTTCTCGACAAGGATGATGCGTTCTTCGACAAGGCGCTCGAGGGCTTCGCCATGTTCGCCCTGAATCAAGGTGAGGTCTGCACGTGCCCCTCTCGCGCGCTGATTCAGGAGTCGGTCTACGACCGATTCATGGAGCGCGCAATCAAGCGCGTCGAGGCAATCAAACAGGGGAACCCGTTGGACTTGTCGACCATGATTGGGGCTCAAGCATCCAACGAACAGCTCGACAAGATCCTCTCGTATATCGACTTGGGCAAGCAGGAGGGAGCGCAATTGCTTGCTGGTGGAGAACGCAAAGTTCTGGACGGCAGCCTCGCGAACGGCTACTACATCAAGCCGACCGTATTCCGCGGTCACAACAGAATGCGAATCTTCCAGGAGGAGATCTTTGGGCCGGTGTTGTCGGTGACGACCTTCAAGACTGAAGAGGAAGCACTCGAGATTGCCAACGATACGTTGTACGGTCTCGGAGCAGGAGTGTGGACCCGCGACGGCACTCGTGCCTATCGTTTTGGTCGCGAAATTCAGGCGGGCCGTGTCTGGACCAACTGCTACCACGCCTATCCGGCACATGCTGCGTTCGGTGGCTACAAGCAGTCTGGTATGGGGCGCGAGAATCACAAGATGATGCTTAATCACTACCAACAGACGAAGAACATGCTGGTCAGTTACAGCCCGAACGCCCTCGGCTTCTTCTGATCTTTCTGTCCCCGGTCTCCCTCGTGGGAGCCCCGGGGTGGTTGTTCCATCTATTCCGGTAGTGGCGTTGCTAGTTGCTTCCGTGTTGGAAAAATTGATCCATGAACGATTCTTCCCGCAACATTCGCAAAACGATTACGGCCAGCCACTGGGGAGCCGGGGTAGTGGAAACGGTTGGGGGTCGGATACAGTCCGTAGCGCCATACCGGCACGATCCATATCCATCGCGAATCAACGAGAACATAGCCGATAGCCTTCAAGGCACCGCGCGTGTCCTCCGACCGTCGATTCGGGAAAGTTACTTGCGTAACGGGCCTTTGTCACGTTCGGGTGAGCGTGGAAAGGACCGGTATGTCGAAGTAAGTTGGGACGCCGCTCTCAATCTGGTGTCCGAAGAATTGTTGAGGGTCCGTTCCACGCATGGAAACGAAGCTATCTTTGCAGGTTCCTACGGATGGGCAAGTGCGGGACGATTCCACCATGCGCAAGGTCAGTTGAAGCGCTTTCTCAACGCATTTGGAGGCTCTGTCCGCTCGGAGGGCAACTATAGTTTCAACGCCGCGCTGGTACTGATGCCACATATCGTCGGAAATTTTCGTGATCATGTAAAGCAAGCGACGCGTTGGCGCACAGTCGCCAAAGAGGGACGACTGGTAGTCATGTTCGGTGGACTGCCGTTGAGGAACGCGCAAGTGGGCAGTGGCGGTGTCGGTAAGCATCGGCTGCGCCTCGAACTCGAGAACTGCGTGCAAGCCGGGGTCCGCTTCATCAACGTCAGTCCGTTTCGCGGCGATGCTGAGGACTTTCTCGAGGCGGAGTGGCTGCCGCCGACCCCAGGTTCCGATACGGCCATCATGATGGGAATCGCACACACGCTTCTGTCCGAAGGCCTGGTAGATCGAAGCTTCCTCGCTCGCTACACGGTGGGATTCGAAAAGGTTGAGTCATATCTTCGGGGAGAGCCCGATGGGCAGCCAAAGGACGCGGACTGGGCTGCGAAGCAATCCGGCCTGCCTGCCACACGCATCCGAACCCTTGCGCGCGAGATGGCTGCCCAACGGACACTCATCTGTACGGCTGCGGCACTTCAGCGTGCGGATTATGGCGAGCAGCCGCTCTGGATGACGGTTGCATTGGCCTCAATGCTCGGACAGATTGGCCTGCCGGGCGGCGGGTACGGCATTGCCTATGCTTCGGAAGCGACTATGGGATGTGTGGACAGGCCAATAGGATGGCCGGCGTTTCCCCAAGGTGAAAATCCTGTGGACACATACATCCCTGTCGCAATGATTGCCGATATGCTGCTCCACCCAGGCGAAGCCTATGAGTACAACGGGCAGAAGATGCAGTTCCCGGACGCCAGGCTGGTGTGGTGGGCCGGTGGTAATCCCTTCCATCATCATCAGGACCTGAATCGGTTGCGCCAGGCGTTTCAGCGCCCAGAGACCATCATCGTCAATGAGATCAACTGGACGGCCACCGCGCGACACGCCGATATCGTATTGCCGGTCGCGGCACCGCTCGAACGAACCGACTTCTGTGGCGGTACTCAGGACAATTCGCTCATTCCCATGCCACAGGCGGTCCCTTCACCCGGCGAGGCTCGCTGCGAGTACGACATCTATTGCGACTTGGAGAAACGCCTCGGGTTAGGGATGCAGTTTAGTGAGGGCCTATCCTCATCGGAGTGGCTCCAAAGGATGTGGAGCGAACTCCAAGATAACGCAGAGCGTAGCGGGATCGAGTTGCCAGATTGGGAGGATTTCCTTTCGGGAGATGTAATTGAGCTCGAGGATAGAAATATGGATGCGGTCTTCCTCTCCGAGTTCCGGTCCGATCCGAACAGCTTTCCACTCCCGACGCCGAGCGGAAAGATTGAGTTGGCGTCGGACGTGATTGCAGGTTTCGGTTATAGCGATTGTCCGGGCCACCCCACGTGGTTTCCACCACGTGCATGGCAGTCATCGACGGCCCAGCAGTTTCCTCTCTCGCTGTTATCTGGTCAGCCAGAGACCCGGCTTCATAGTCAACTCGACAATGGCGCTTTCAGTTTGAGCCGAAAGGTCCAGGGTCGTGAGCCAATCTTGATCCACCCACGGGACGCAGAGGCACGAGACATCGCCCACGGCGATGTCGTTGAGGTGATGAATGAGCACGGCCGTTGCCTTGCAGGGGCCGTCGTCACCCACCAAATGAAGCCAGGGGTGGTATTCCTTTGCACGGGTGCCTGGTATGACCCCGACTTTTCAGCCCCAGACAGTCGAGACCGTCACGGGAATCCAAACGTTCTTACCCACGATCTACGGACCTCGCGACTTGCTCAAGGTCCTGCATCTCATTCAGCACGTGTCGAGATAGCGAAATTCACAGAATCTGTGCCGGGGATCGAAGTATTTGACGCGCCGGTCATTACTAACCCCGGCTAATTAGATGCACTTTGCAAGCAAATAGGGCGAAGCCAAACTAAGGGCGGATTCGACCCCGGTGGCGCCTGCAATAACTGTGCATCGGCTCTCGAAGCTGACGCTGTCTTGATCAGAGTTTCGCGGAATAGCCTTTCCAATGCCTGTAGCTGATTAGGTATCACCGCAGTCACTAACTATTAGAGGAGACAAGGATGACAACGCGCGTCGCGGAAACGCGTCCGATGGACGCAATGGCAGCCCCGCCGATATCAAGAGGCGAGCACCGGAAGGTAGCCGTCGCAAGCCTTATTGGCACGGCAGTGGAGTGGTATGACTACTATTTGTACGGCACCTGTGCGGCACTGATTTTTCCCCATCTATTCTTTCCCTCGATGGATCCATGGGTCGGAACAATCGCAGCATTCGCAACTTATGCCGTAGGTTTCATTGCCAGACCCGTCGGGGCAGCGGTATTCGGGCACTATGGAGATCGCGTAGGGAGAAAAACCATACTGGTACTCTCCTTATGGCTCATGGGAGGTAGCACTGTTGCAATCGGGCTGTTGCCGACATACGAAACGGTCGGGGCCTGGGCTGCTGTCATGCTGTGCTTTCTGCGGCTTGTTCAAGGATTCGCTGTGGGCGGAGAATGGGGTTCTGCTGTTGTAATGGCAGTTGAGCATGCGCCAGCTAACAGGCGCGGCTTGTTCGGGAGCTTTCCGCAAATCGGCGGTCCCGCAGGGCTATTGCTCTCAACGTTGGTGTTCATGCTCGTTTCTTCAAGTATGAGCAACGAAGAGCTATTAGCATGGGGATGGCGAATTCCTTTTATTGGAAGCGTCGTGATGGTGCTGATTGGCATGTTTATCCGCCTGAAGCTGCATGAATCGCCGGTTTTCGAACGGATAAAGGAACGGAAGGAGGTATCTGAAGCACCCGCAATGGAAATGTTGCGCACTCAGAGGCGGACGCTGTATCTGACGATCGGAATGAAGCTCTTGCAAAATGCCTTGTTCTATCTGTACAGCGTATTCATGCTAAGTTACATCGTCGGGACGTTGAAGCTTGACAAATCAATTGGCTTGCAGGCTATTCTGATTTCGAGTGCAATCGGCTTCGTTACGCTCCCTGCATGGTCGTACCTGTCGGATCTCATCGGGCGGAAAAAGGTGTACATGTTTGGGACGGTCGCGTCGATGCTCTTCGTCGTGCCGTTCTTCTGGATGGCTCAGAGTGGCTCCGTGGTCCTTATCACAATCGGGATGATTATCGGTCTGAATGTGTTGCATGACGCCATGTACGGACCGCAAGCCGTGTACTTCTCGGAGCTTTTTGGCACCAAGGTTCGTCTTAGCGGTGCAAATATTGGCTATGCCATCGGTGCCGTGTTGTCAGGCGGCCTGGCGCCGCTGATTGCCACTTTGCTGCTCAAGGTTAACGGAGGGAAGACTTGGGGTATCTGTCTCTACATGATCGGGCTGGGACTCATAAGCCTTGTCGCGACCGCACTTGCACGGGAAACCTATAAGGAAGCTCTGAGCGAAAGATCGGTGTAGTACTTCAGTGGAGAGTGCCGGGAAATCTCCATGGTGGTGTTTGCCGGCCGCGCTTTCCTGGCGGCCGTTTTTTTTGGGAAGATCTCTATGAATTCGGGTATTCCGCCGCGAGTTGTCGCCACTGAAGCTGCGTTGGCACTGATTTCTCGCCTGATAGAAACACATGGGCCGGTCTTGTTTCACCAGTCCGGTGGCTGCTGTGACGGTAGTGCACCAATGTGTTTCTCGCGCCATGAGTTTCTGTTAGGGAGCTCCGACATCAAGCTGGGAGAAATCGGTGGCTCCCCGTTCTACATGAGCGAATCTCAGTTCGAGTACTGGCGCCATACGCAACTAATCATCGACGTGGTGCCGGGCAACGGTGGCATGTTTTCCATCGAACGGGCTACCGGCTTACGATTCCTGACACGATCGCGTCTGTTCAGCGACGAGGAGTCCGACCAGTTGGTTGGGTTCGAGCCAGAGCGCGGGGCCTAGCCTGGCCACAGCCGGTATTGAGAGAGAGGGGATGTCCGCGGAGCCTTGCGTGACCCAGCCCTTAGGCTTGAGGCAATTGCCGAGGGACTGGAGGGAGGGCGGAGGGACTTACGGATCTGGCTGCTATGGGTGACCAGAACCATCTGGTCAAGCACCCTGGTTGCGAGTTAAAGATAGCGCAAGCTGAGGAAACGATGAAAGGACCCCAACGGCGAAAGCTTGGTCCCTTCAAGGGTCGCCGCTGGAGTCCCTTCGGGGCCGGCTACTTGCCTGCGGCCAGTGCCTTAACCTTCTCGGTCGTTAGTGCGTTGCCGGCAATGCCCCAGTCACCGCTCTTTACTTCTTCAACGACAACCCACGTAACGGGGCGCATGTTTTCGCCCTCGATCGACACCATGGCGTCGGTAAGGGTGGAAATGATCTTTTCCTTGTCGGCTGCGGAGAAGACGCCTTCGATGACTTTTACGTTGATGAGCGGCATAAGTGTTCCTTGCGATCCGTTTGAGTTGACGCTAGGCAGTCTCGCCTTGCGTCTATTGAGTATGCGTGCTTCTGGTGCATGACTTGAATGACAGAGACGCCTGAATTCTTGACCAATACGCCGTCGTTGAACTGGCTCTATGGTGAGCGGGTGCGAGATCAAGAAGAATTCACATGTCAGATTTGTCGACGCATCGGGGTGCCCTGGTGCTCCGGGCTGGCAGGGAAGGTGAGAAAGAGGAGACATTGAATGAACCACATGATGTACATGCCGCTAATGATCTCGGACGCAATCGTGCATGCGAGTCGCCATCACGGTAGAACAGAGATCGTAACGCACTGTGTCGAGGGAGGACTGCATCGATACACGTACCGTGATTGCGAACGGCGGTCCCGTCAGCTTGCAAGTGTGCTGGGAAGGCTCGGTGTCAATTTCGGCGACAGGGTCGGAACGCTTGCATGGAATACATACCGGCACCTCGAGATCTACTTCGGCACGTCTGGCAGCGGAGCGGTGTGCCACACGGTCAATCCACGGCTACATTTGGATCAGATCGCTTACATTGTCAACCACGCAAACGACCGTGTCGTCTTCTTCGATCTGACCTTCCTTGCGCTGGTAGAGCAGCTTGCGCAGCACTGCCCCCGGGTAGAGAAGTGGGTTGCCCTGGCCGAGCGAGCTGCAATGCCGGCTTCATCGACGATCGACTTGCTATGCTATGAAGACTTGATGGCGGCCGCCGCGCCAAGCTCAGCCTGGCCGACTTTTGACGAGCGTAGTCCTTCGGCGCTTTGCTATACCTCTGGCTCGACTGGTAATCCCAAGGGCGTGATGTATACGCACCGCTCAACACTGCTGCATTGTTACGCTGCGGCCATGCCGGATTCGCTCAACTGTTCCGCCAAAGACGTGATCATGCCGGTGGTTCCCATGTTCCACGTCAACGCCTGGGGCTTCCCATATATTGCCGCCATGGTTGGGGCGAAGCTCGTACTTCCAGGGGCCAACAATGACAGCGAATCGCTTTATGCCTTGCTGGAGGAGGAGCGTGTGACTTTTGCCGCCGGCGTGCCGACGGTGTGGATTGACATGCTCCGGTATGTAGAGGACACCGGCGCGAAGTTCTCCACGCTGAGCCGCATCGTAATTGGAGGAGCCACAACGCCGCCGGTTCTACGAGAGTCTTGCCGAATCGCAGGGATCCACGCGTTCCCGGCCTGGGGAATGACCGAGACTTCGCCCGTAGGCACCTGTGGAACGCTGCTCGCGCATCACCAGGATATGCTTGAAGAATCCCGGGAGCGCGTGTTGGATAAGCAAGGCAGAGCCTTGTTCGGGATCGATATGAAGATCTCCGCCGGCAAAGGCACCGAACAGCCATGGGACGGTGAGTCGTGCGGTGAACTGATGGTGCGCGGTCACTGGGTCGTAGGCGCGTACTTTGGTCAAGCTGACACAGCACTTGAAAACGGATGGTTTCCAACCGGTGACGTTGCAACGATTGACGCAGACGGCTATCTGCAGATCACGGACCGACTGAAAGACGTCATCAAGTCCGGCGGCGAGTGGATATCGTCAATCGACATCGAGAATATTGCTGCCTCCCATCCCGGCGTCTCTATGGCAGCATGTGTCTCTCTGCCGCATCCAAAATGGGGTGAGCGACCAGTTGTCTTCGTTGTCAGACGGCCAGAAAGCAAGGTATCGCGAGATGAGATGCTTTCCTTCTACTCCGGAAGGATCGCGAAGTGGTCAATTCCGGATGACGTGATTTTCATCGACGCGATGCCCATCAATGCCACCGGGAAGATTCAGAAGATGCGGTTGCGTGAGATGCTTGTAGGAACCGGTGTCAAGGCGGCATGCGTTGAGTGATGGAGGGTAATAGGGCCGCACCCTGATGTATGGTGCGGCCGCTGTATGCTTTAGTGCTTTGCGCGGAAGCGTTTGAAGCCTTCCTCCAGATCCGCGATCAAGTCACGCGGATCCTCCAATCCGATATGCAGCCGTACTAGGTGCCCTTGATCATCCCAGTTAGTCGCAGTACGCACAGTCTTAGGATCCATGGTCATCGCAAGGCTTTCGAAGCCTCCCCAGGAGTAGCCCAGCGAGAAGTAGGACAGGTCGTTAAGCATACTGTGAACAGCCTCCACCGGCGCCGGCCTTGTGACGAAGGAGAACAAGCCGCTGGCACCAGAAAAATCTCTGAGCCAGACTGCGTGGTCGCGATGTGACGGCAGCCCGGGATGGATGACCCTTGCGACCTCCTCGCGGCTCTCAAGCCATTTCGCGATTCTCAGCGCGCTTTCCTGGTGTCGGGGCAGCCGTACACCAAGTGTGCGAAGGCCTCGTAGCACGAGCGCTACATCGTCCGGACTGGCATACTGGCCCATCTGGAAGTGGAAGTCCTTGAGTCTGTCCCAGGCTCGGCTTGACGCGGCGACGGTCCCGAGCAAGGTATCTGAATGGCCGGTGATGTATTTTGTCGCGGCCATTACCGAAAGATCGACGCCGTGAGCAATGGCCTTGAAATACATAGGTGTTGCCCACGTGTTATCCATGATTACCAGAGCGTTGCACCGATGGGCGACTTCGGCGATGGCCGGAATATCTTGGAGTTCAAAGGTATGCGAACCCGGCGATTCGGTGTAGACCGCCATGGTATTGGGTCGGAACAGCGACTCGATTCCACCGCCGATACGGGGGTCATAGTAGGTCGTTTCGATCCCGAGCCGCTGGGCGGCTGTACTGCAGAAGTGGCGAACCGGTCCGTATACGCTATCCGGCATCAGGACATGGCCGTTCGCTCCAACGGCGGTGAGAATGGCAGTGATGCAGGCGGAAAGGCCAGACGGACACAGGACGGTTCCTTCGGCCCCTTCAAGCGTGGAGATCGCATCGCACAGTGCCGCGGTGTTCGGATTTCCTAGGCGCCCATATTGATAGCGCTGCGGGCCGCGGGTCATCGTTTCAACGTCTGGAAAGACAACAGTCGAGCCGCGATAGACCGGCGGGTTCACAAAACCATGGTGGTCATTTGGGGAGCTACCGGCATGGCTCAGGATGGTATCGATTCCGGTGGGACAGGTTTTGCTCTGCATATATAAGGCGTTGACTGACTTGCAATTCAATAGGCTGGCGACAGGGGAGACGAACTACAGCCCCTGCCGGCAGCGGTTACCGGCTAATAGCTGGCCGCGCCAACCACTCCCGGCCCTTGAGCATTGCCTCCCAATACAACGCCGGTAATACGTTGGCCTTGAGCATCCAGGCAGCGCGTGAGGGGCGCGTGCCGTTAATGAGCCATGTGGGAAGGGTCGGGCTCACTTTTCCTCCATAGAGGAACTCGGCAAGGACGATCTTGCCTCGCTCGACCGTGAGGGGACAGGAGCCATACCCGTCATAACACGCTGTTCCGTGTTCCAAGCCGAGACTGGCCAGCACGTTGTGTGCGACGATGGGTGCCTGCTTGCGCGCTGCCGCGGCGGTCTTCGCATTGCTGGTGTTGGCGGCGTCGCCAAGTGCCCAGATGTTGTCGAACGCTGTATGGCGCAGCGTGCCAGCATGCACATCCACCCAGCCGGCAGAGTCGGCCAATGGGCTGCACTTGATGAAATCTGGTGCCGTCTGTGGTGGTACCACATGAATCATGTCAAAGCCGTGTTCGACGGTGGTGGTCGTTCCGTCCGGCAAAATCCGCTGGAAGCGAGCGAGTTTTCTGGATCCGTCGATCGCAACCAACCTGTGCTGGAAGCCCAAGGCGATGCCATATGCCTCTACGTAAGACATCAGTGCTGGGACGTAGTCGGGCACACCAAACAGCACGGCCCCGGCATTGAAGAAGCTGACGTTCATGTCTTGGAGAATTCCTGCCCTTCGCCAGGCATCGCAGGCAAGATACATGGCCTTTTGCGGTGCGCCTGCGCACTTTATCGGCATGGGAGGCTGAGTGAAGACTGCATTGCCTCCACGTAGAGCATTGACCAGCTTCCAGGTGTACGGGGCGAGGTCGAACCGATAGTTCGAGGTAACGCCATTGCGACCCAGTGTCTCTTGTAGACCCTCGATGCCTTGCCAGTTCAGTTTGAGACCTGGACAGACAACCAGGCGCTCATATCGGATCCGACGGCCGCTGTCCAGGAGGATTTCGTTGCGCTCCGGCTCGAAGGCTGAAACCGCCGCTCGTACCCAGGAGACAGTAGGGGGGATGCAGGCTGACATGTCTCGCGCGGTGTCAGCTGCTTTGAAAATCCCGCCACCCACCATCGTCCAGCCTGGCTGGTAGTAGTGAGTGGAAGCAGGGTCAATCAGGGCGACATCGAGCGATGGGTTTCGCGCACGCAAGCTAGCTGCGACTGCAATTCCCGCCGCGCCGGCGCCGACAATAACGATGGTATGGCTGTCCACCAGTCTGGCGGCAGGGGAGGTGGGCCGACGTTCGTCGAGCAGGGGTGTGTGAGTGCTGGGATCGTGGGGGCGCGGATCCATGATTTCGTCAGGTGGAGGGTGGAAGCCGTCTCGTTCATCCCGAGGCGGCAAGGAAAAAATGCAGCGGTAGGCCTGTGCTACACCGCGTTGAGTGGAATCTTTAGATAGCGCACACCATTGCATTCGGGCTCTGGAAGTCGCCCGGCGCGCATATTGATTTGTACTGACGGCAGAAGCAAAGCCGGCATGCCAAGCGTTGCGTCGCGTTGCGTGCGCATAGAGATGAAGTCGCTCTCGGCTATGCCGTCCCGAACGTGCAAATTTTCGCGGCGCTGCTCGTCGACGGTTGAGCTGAAGCGCGGCGCCCGACCACCCGGCTGGTAGTCGTGGCACATATAGAGCACGGTATCCAGCGGCAGGTCGAAGATGCGCTGGATAGACTGGTACAGCGTATGTGCATCGCCGCCGGGGAAATCGCAGCGAGCAGTACCGTAGTCCGGCATGAACAGCGTGTCGCCGACAAACGCGGCTCGTTGACGTCCATCGCTGACCACATATGTCACGCACGCCGGGGTATGGCCTGGGGTGGACAGGACGGAAACTTCAAGTCCACCGATTTGCAAGCGGTCGCCGTCCGCCAACAGTCGATCGAACTGGCTGCCGTCGCGCGCGAAGCCGGGATCGGCGTTGAATAGGCCGCCGAAGACTTCCTGCACTACAGAAATCTGCTCCCCAATGGCAGATTTTCCTCCGACACGGGACTGCAAATAGGATGCAGCGGAAAGGTGATCAGCATGGACATGAGTTTCCAGTATCCACGTCACGGATAGGTTCAGGGACTCGACGCGCGCAAGCAACCTGTCGGCACTGGCGGTTGATGTCTGACCGGCACTTGGCTCATAGTCCAGCACACTGTCGATGATTGCGCACTGGCGTGAGGTCTCGTCGAAGACGAGATAGCTGATGGTGCTTGTTCTGGAGTCGAAAAAGGATTCGACCGCGAGACGCGGGGCGGGTGAAGTCAACTGGGCTGCCACGGTTGTCCGTTCTTTAATAACTTATGCTAGCCGACACAAGTTTCGTGCCAGTCCGGCGGACATTCAGTGGAGCCTCAGAAGTCCATTAAATAACGAGCATATAGTGAAGATGTGCACGCCCTGAAGCGGTGGAGGTATGGCATACTCGCTGCCATTGGCAGAGGTGGCAGTGTCGGGGTGTGGCAGTGCCCGGTGGCGCTACTACTTTCCATCATGACGACACGCAAGAAGGGTTCCGTGGTCGGAGAAATCTCCGCCAGTGCACAGGCAATGCGGCCGCTGATCGGCTTCCTCGAGCACGAAGTGCAGCCGATGATCGTGCTGGATCCCGACTACAACATTGTGGCCGCCAATGCGGCATATCAACGGCAGTTTGCCGGCGATGGCACACAGTATGTTGGCCGCAAGTGCTATCAAGTATCACATGGGTATGAGGTGCCCTGTGACAAGGCCGGGGAACACTGTCCGATGCAGAAGGCCCGAGAGACCCTCGGAAGCGACCGGGTTCTGCATGTGCACCATACCCCCAGAGGTCCCGAGCACGTGGATGTTGAGCTCAGGCCTATCAAGGGCCCTGATGGCGCCATCATGGCATTCGTCGAGCGCCTAGCAACGGTCAAGAGCGCTTCTGCTCGCGCCAGCGCGGGAGGGTTAGTTGGACGCTCGCCGGCATTCAATGTCGCAGTGGAACAACTGCACCGAGTTGCGCCGTCGGCCCTGCCGGTCTTGCTGCAAGGGGAATCGGGCACTGGCAAAGAGGTATTCGCTCGGGCACTCCACGACGCCAGCGACCGTGCTGCTGGCCCGTTTGTCGTAGTAGATTGCTCTGGACTGTCAGAAGCACTATTCGAAAGCGAACTATTTGGCTACGAGAAGGGGGCGTTCACCGGTGCTATAGCTCGTAAGCCCGGTCTGGTCGAAACAGCCCAGCAAGGTACGCTTTTCCTGGACGAGATTGGTGACGTCCCCTTGACCATGCAGGTCAAGCTGCTACGGCTTATCGAATCTCGTACTTTTCGACGTGTGGGTGGACTCGAAACGCACTCCGCGGATTTTCGTTTGGTTGCAGCCACCCACAAGCCGCTACAGCAAATGGTTGCGCAAGGCACGTTCCGGCAGGACTTGCTGTACCGGATCAACGCCTTTCCGATCCACCTGCCATCATTGCGTGAACGTCCCGACGATATTCCCTTGCTGGCTCAGTCGTTGCTGCGAAGGGCTGTACCCCAAGCGCACAGTCTGCGTATCGATAGTGAGGCCTTGTCGCGCCTATGCGCGTATGGATGGCCGGGCAACATTCGCGAACTGCGCAATGCGCTGGAACGGGCAATGTTATTTGCCGACGACGAAGTCATACGCGCCAAGGATTTGCCGCCGGAGCTTACGGAACTCCAGGGCAGGTCGGTGCAGCCGCCGGTGGTCCACACCTCGCCGCTCCAACGGGGCCAACCGGCGGTCATGCCGGATGACGCTGAACTTCGGCGCCTGGCGCGGGAGTTTGCGGGGACTCGTAAGGCGTTGGCTGCACATATCGGCTGCAGCGAGCGCACGCTGTACCGCCGCCTAAGTGCGCTCGGCCTAGCGAGCTCCAAATAGAGAGAGCACCGAACTAACTAATGTTCAGCCCCGCCGCGTCCCCCGGGCGTTCGCTTTGCGCTTGCATTCACTTTAGTTTTTCTAATCAATCGGCTAGAAGAATTCGCTATTCGCTGAGAGCTTCCCCACTTATCATTGGCTGTGAAAAGCAAGTGCGGTGCGGACTTTGCCGCGCCAACGTGTGCAAATGCGCAGGACAGCACAGCGATCCACAGTTGAAGAAAGCGAAGCCTACCGGAGATAGGGATGAACGAAACTGGACGTGCGACACAACCTGTATTAGTACGCAGCGACGAGGCTGGCGTCGTAACTTTGCAGTTGAATCGCCCCACTTCGATGAACTGCCTGTCGGAGGAGCTTCTTGCTGCACTTGAAGTGGAACTCCTGCGAATCTCGGAAGACACTCAGGTCAAATGCGTTGTCATATCGGGCTCGGGCCGCGCCTTCTGTGCGGGCCATGACCTGAAAGACATGCGTCAGAATGCGACGCTTGAGTACTACCGCTCCTTGTTCGCGTTGTGCTCTAGGGTAATGATGAACATCCGAGCCACGCCAGTTCCAGTTATTGCCAAAGTCCATGGCGATGCGACCGCGGCGGGCTGTCAGCTTGTCGCAGCGTGCGATCTGGCTATCGCCAGTACGAATGCAAGGTTTGCGGCTGCTGGAATTAACTTGGGCTCATTCTGTGCAACGCCCGCTGTCGCCATCACGCGGGCCATTCCAGCACGTCACGCCTTCAACATGCTCTTCACGGGTCGTTTCTTTGACGCGAAAACTATGGCGCAGTGGGGCCTTGTCAATGAGGTTGTCCCGCACGATGAACTCGACCAGACGGTGGCGAATCTCGCAAACGAGATTGCGAGCAAGAGTGGCGTCGCCCTGCGGTTTGGGAAATCCCAGTTCTATCGGCAGCGCGAGATGGAGCTTGCAGATGCCTATGACTTTGCAACTGACGGAATCGCAGTCAGCTTGATGGGCAAGGATGCACAGGAGGGTATCGATGCTTTCCTTTCCAAACGAAATCCCGTCTGGAGCTACTGAGCATCAGTATCGTTTCGCTTCACCCTTGTGAGCGAAAGCTATTTTGAATGATTGCAGCATCGGGGGATTCAGCTACTCCCGGATGTGGCTTCCAGATCGGACGGGATTTCGCTGATGGACGAACGAGACGGAGACCATGAGACGTTTGCCTCCACTAATTGCCTTACTATATTTTGAGGCGGCTGCACGGACAAGGAGCTTTGCTCGTGCTGCCAAAGAGCTGCACGTCACGCCGGCGGCGGTCAGCCATCAGGTCAAGGCCCTCGAAGAGTACCTCGACGTGGAATTGTTCCTGCGACACAACAGGACGGTCAGTCTGACGCCTGTTGCTGTTGCGGCTCTCCCTCTGCTGCAACAGGGCTTTGAGGCGTTGAGTGATGCGGTTGAGCAGATGCGCCGGGATGGAAATTCACAGTGGGGCATTACGGTATGTGCCGAGCCCCTGTTTGCCACCAAATGGCTCGTACCGCGCTTGCATCATTTCTACGAGCGTTGTCCGGAGGTGGAGGTCCGCATCCAGGCCAGCATCGGTTCGATAGATTCTGAAGCGGTGAGTCCGCCGGATGCTGCTGGTTTTTTGAGAAGCGGCATTGACCTCTCTATCCGATTGGGGCACGGAATTTATCCGGAACTTTATGTGCAGAAGTTGTTGGACGTTCAACTCAAGCCATATTGCTCGCCCGAACTAGCCCAGGAGATAACTACGTCGCCGGACAGGTTGATGGATGGCCCGTTGCTCTGCGACACGTCGACGTCCCGTGCCACGGAAAAATTCGGTTGGTTGGAATGGTTTGCTTCGGCATCCATGCAGGAACCGGCATCACTGAAGGAGCGGCGCTTTGGCAACGCGCTGCTCGCCTTGGAGGCCGCAATCGCGGGTCAAGGAATCTTGCTGATGGAAGGCCGGTTTGTTCAACCAGAGATCGCGTCGGGCCTCCTGGTTGCCCCCACGAAGCATGCGCTCGACTGCCCGTATTCATACTTCTTCACTTGCCCGCAGCGCTCCTTGGATCGGCCAGTCGTCCGATCCTTTCGAGACTGGGTATTCGAGGAGATGGCTGGTTCGCGCGGCGAGATGCGACGGTGTAGCGGTAAGGTGGAGGCCAATCAAAGGGCGGAGGCGTGATGGATGTACTCGCGGACATCCTCCGGTCTATGCGGCTGACCGGTTCAGTTTTTCTTGAGTCTGAACTGCGCTCCCAGTGGTGTTATGTCAGCCCGGCCCCGCAAGCCATTATGGACTTCTTGTCGCCTCGCTCTGAGATCCTGATGGCTTTCCATCTGGTTACGGAAGGCCAATGCCTGGCATGGATGCGAGACGGAGGAGAAGTCGAGCTTAGCGCTGGCGACATGATTTTTTTTCCGCAAGGCGACAGCCACTTCCTTGCAGGTAGTGGTCAGGACAATGAACGGTTGCGAGCGATTGAGGTGAAATGCGAAAACCTTCGAAGTGGTATTGACGTACAAAGGTATGGCGTAAAGAAGGAGACGCAGTTCGACCGAGCTGCGAAGGTGGTATGCGGGTTCGTCGCGTTTGAAGGCGGGCAGGGTCTTTCATCGCTGCTGACGGGCATGCCGAGATTCTTGAGAATCCCTCGGGGCGACGCTCTTGCGGAATGGCTTCGTGTCTCGATGACGACTTGCCTTGCCGAGTCAGCCTGTGTGACGGTGGGAAGTTCTGTCGTTGTGCAGAGAATTTCTGAGCTCATGCTTGTTGAAGCAATGCGCTATTACGTAAAGGAGGCAGAGCGAATCAAAGGATCGATTCTGCTCGTCTCAAATGACAGGTTCGTCCAACGAGCGCTATCGCTCATGCATCAAGACCCCGCGGCCCCATGGACAGTAGAGCAGATCGCGAAAGCAGTCGGTCTTTCTCGTTCGGCGCTCGCTGGCCGTTTCGTTGCGAGTATCGGTGAACCGCCGATGCAGTATTTGGTGCGGTGGAGAATCTCGTTGGCGGCAAGTGCGTTGCTTGCGACAGAGGACTGTCTTGCCCAGATTGCCGCCAAGGTTGGATATGAGTCTGAGACCTCGTTCAACAGAGCTTTCAAGCGAGAGTTTGGAATCCCCCCGGCTGCCTGGCGCAAGCAAGAAAAGCCAATGGTTCAGCACGAGCGACGGCGATAGCTTGATCCGACAGCAACCATTCTGAGTAAGACCGAAAACTTGACCTGGTCGTTGGAGTCGGGCCGAGGAGGGCGAGCGACGCCCGGTGCAGCACGGATTGTTTTCTTGAGAGCAATGACGATGATTGAATCACACCTGCAGGAACACCGTATTTTTCCGCCTCCCTCGGACTTCAGCTCCGAGGCCGCGGTTCGTGGTATGGATGCATATCATGCGTTGTGCGAGGAAGCCGAGCGCGACTACGAAGGTTTTTGGGCTCGTCACGCGCACGAACTGCTGCACTGGCACAAGCCCTTTACTAAGGTGCTGGACGAAAGCAATGCGCCGTTCTACACCTGGTTTGAAGATGGTGAGCTCAACGCGTCGTATAACTGCTTAGACCGCAACCTTCAGAACGGCAACGCGGATAAGGTCGCAATCGTGTTCGAGGCTGACGACGGTACGGTGACACGGTTCACCTATCGCGAGTTGCACGCTAAGGTATGCAGGTTTGCTAATGGGCTGAAGACGCGCGGCATCAAAAAGGGCGATCGGGTTGTTATCTACATGCCGATGTCCGTGGAATGCGTCGTCGCAATGCAGGCCTGTGCGCGCCTGGGCGCAACCCACTCGGTCGTGTTTGGCGGCTTCTCCGCAAAGTCGCTCCATGAGCGGATCACCGATGTGGGAGCGGTGGCGCTGATTACAGCCGACGAGCAGATGCGTGGCGGCAAAGCGCTCTCGCTGAAGGCAATCGCAGATGACGCTCTGGCGCTGGGTGGCTGCGAGGCGGTTGAGAACGTCATCGTCTACCGCCGCACCGGCGGAAACGTGGGATGGACAGCAGGGCGCGACCACTGGATGCAGGACCTCGTCGCCGACCAGCCGGATACCTGCGAGCCTGAGCCCGTTAGTGCAGAGCATCCTCTGTTCGTGCTCTACACGTCAGGCTCAACGGGGAAGCCCAAGGGCGTGCAGCACAGCACAGGGGGCTATCTGCTGTGGGCGCGGATGACGATGAAGTGGACCTTCGACATCAAGCCCGATGACATCTTCTGGTGTACTGCTGATATTGGCTGGGTTACTGGGCATACCTATATCGCGTACGGACCACTGGCAGCGGGCGCTACGCAGGTCCTGTTTGAAGGTATTCCGACCTATCCTGATGCGGGCCGCTTCTGGGACATGATCGCGCGCCACAAAGTCAACATTTTCTACACCGCACCGACGGCCATTCGCGCGCTGATCAAAGCAGCGGAAGCCGACGAGAGTATCCATCCGAAGCAGTACGATTTGTCCAGTCTTCGTTTGCTGGGAACCGCAGGCGAGCCAATTAACCCAGAAGCCTGGATGTGGTACCACACCACCGTTGGCGGAGGGCGGTGCCCCGTCGCCGACACATTCTGGCAGACTGAAACGGGTGGGCATATGATTGCGCCGCTGCCAGGCGCAACGTCATTGGTTCCGGGTTCATGTACGCTGCCATTGCCTGGCATCATGGCGGCAATTGTCGACGAGACTGGCCAAGAGGTGCCCAATGGAAACGGCGGCCTTCTGGTGATCAAGCGGCCGTGGCCGTCGATGATCCGCACCATCTGGGGCGACCCCACGCGGTTCAAGAAGAGCTATTTTCCAGAGGAACTAGGCGGCAAGCTTTACCTAGCTGGTGATGGCTCGATCCGCGATAAGGAAACCGCGTACTTCACCATCATGGGCCGCATCGACGACGTGCTGAATGTGTCGGGGCACCGCATGGGCACAATGGAAATTGAGTCGGCGCTGGTGTCTAACCCCTTGGTGGCCGAAGCAGCAGTGGTAGGACGTCCCGATGATACGACTGGCGAGGCAATCTGTGCCTTCGTGGTACTCAAGCGCTCGCGCCCAGAAGGTGACGAGTCCCACCGGATTGCGGCAGAGTTGCGTAGCTGGGTAGGCAGGGAAATTGGTCCCATCGCCAAACCGAAGGAAATTCGGTTCGGCGATAATCTCCCTAAGACGCGCTCGGGTAAGATTATGCGTCGCCTGCTGCGATCCCTGGCTAAGGGTGAGCATATTACGCAGGACATTTCGACGCTGGAGAATCCGGGAATCCTGGAGCAACTGAGCCAGAGTCAGTGACCTCGGCTCCTTGGACCTGTCGCGGGTCTCGGGAGTCCGATTGCACGATGCAAGTGCGCACTCAGTGCTGACGACCATGTCCATTGATATTTCTCGATTCATCGACACCGCTGCTTGGAGTGCGGGATTGAGCGACGAACAGCTTGATCGCGTCAAGCAGGACGCGTCTGTCCAGCACTATCGGACTGGTGAAGTAGTCTGTCAGCGTGGGTCCGCTCCTCAGCACTGGCTCGGTGTGATCGAAGGCGCCTTGAGAATCGATGCAGTTGACGGCGGTGGTCGGTGCGTTGCTTTTTCGAGCGTGTTCGCTGGGGCCTGGCTCGGCGTAGGCGCCATACTGAATCGGCAGCCCCGGCCTTATGCCGTGAGTGCTGTCCGGCCCAGCGTTGTGACGCTAGTTCCACTAGCCACATTTCAGTGGCTGCTCGACGACAGCCGGCACTTTAGCCGCTGGGTGATTGACCAGATGATTGCTCGCCTAGATCAGGATCTGGCGCTAATTGGGAATCTGCTGCTGAGCTATAGCGAGCCACGAAGCGGTTGGCAGGAGGGGCCTCGCAGCCTTCCGTCTCTTGCTCAGGAGGCGGCACTGAAGAAGGAACATGCACTCAGGCAGTGCATCCAGGCAATATCCATGATGCGGAAGCAAATCCTGCAGTCGAGCGATAGCTCGCAAGCCGCTAGTGAGGCGATGGCCGCATTGCTTTGCGCAGCAGATGAAGCTGAGGCGTCGGCGTGGAATGCTCTTAGACCTTGAAGTGGCATTCTCCCTGGGTGCGAAATTATCCGGCCCAGAGCGCGGTTGCAGAAGGGAGTATCGAGCGGCTGTCTTGTGGAACATGGCTAAGAATGCTCGCTGATTCACAAAGACCGGTCGAGATATAAGACTCAATGCGAAATATCGATCTCTATTTCCTGAAGGTTTTCCAGGCCGTGGTCGACTCCACGCAGTGCATGTCACACGCTAGGTAAAGGTTCTGCCACTACCGTCGACGGTCGCACGGGCGTGAACACATTTGTTCTGGGGCAGCGACCATCATTCTGTGGCTCTTCACGCTTTTCAGAAGGAGTTGCTCGACGCTGAGCAGTCATTCAATTGATGACCAGCTAAGTGAGGGGCAACGACTTCCCAGCGTCAATTGCGCCAGCAAAAAAAAAGGGGTTGCTCTACCAGAGCAACGCCCTTTACCTGGCAGTGGCTGACTTATTTCGTTTGCATGTAGATGGCCTGCGTTTCCATATACTCATAGAGGCCATGCTTGCCGTCCGCACCTCCGATGCCCGACTTCCGTCGGCCCGCATGGAAACCCTGCATCGCTTCGAAGTGCTCGCGATTGACGTAGGTCTCACCGAATTTCAGTTCGCGGCATGCGTGCATGGCCGCATTCAGATCGTTGGTGAAGATGGATGATGTCAGGCCATACTCCGAGTCGTTAGCGTAGCGAATTGCTTCGTCCAGCGAATCAACCGCCTGAATCGGAAGCACGGGGCCGAACGTCTCCGTGCGCATGATGTCCATGTCATGGTTGCAATCAACCAGCACGGTCGGCTCGTAATGGTGGCCGACCGCGCGGTCTGCAACCCTGCCACCAAGCGCCACGTGCGCGCCTTGACTTTTGGCTGTCTCAACTGCCGCAGCGACCTTCGAGAGCTGCGCGGCACTGACCAGCGGACCCATGGTGACGGTTCGGTCTACTAGGGGGTCGCCGAAGGTAGCCGCCTTCATCAGCGCGACGATCTTCTCAGTGAAAGCTGGAACGACTGAGCGCTCAACGTAGACTCGCTCCGCGCAATTGCAGACTTGACCGGAGTTCAATATACGCGAGTTGTAAATGGCGTTGGCCGCGAGGTCAAGATCAGCGCTGGCCAGGACGATCGCCGGCGCCTTCCCGCCTAGCTCCAGATTGACCCGCGTGAGATTGGGGGCGGCCGCCAGCATGATATGAACGCCAGTGCCCACACTTCCTGTGAACGATACAAGGTCCACGCCGGAGTGGCCGGCCAGCGTCGCGCCTGCGTCTCGGCCGCCCCCAACCAGATTGAAGACACCAGGCGGCAAGTCGCACTCGGCGACCAGCTTCGCAAACTCAAACGCGTTCAGCGGCGTCTCTTCGCTCGGCTTGATGACAATCGTGTTGCCGGCCACAAGAGCCGGAGCCATCTTGCGAGCAATCAGGAAGAATGGGAAGTTCCACGGAAGGATGCCCGCGACTACGCCGATTGGTTTGCGCAGCAGCAGAATCGTTTCGTTCGGGCGGTCGCTTGTTAGAACCTCGCCCTCAATACGGCGCGCCCATTCGGCCATGTAGTCGATGTAGTCGGCGGTGAAGTTTACCTCCACCTCCGCCAGGCTCAGCACCTTACCTTGTTCGCGAGTAATTAGCTCCGCAAGTCGCGCTTTGTTTTCACGAATCTTGGCGGAAATGCGGCGGAGAAAACTTGCGCGCTCAATGGCCGGAAGCCGTTCCCATGGGCCTTGCGCGCGCCGTGCCGCGGCAACCGCAGCGTTGATGTCGGCTTGATCCGAATCAGGGATATAGCCGAGCGTCTCGTTGGTCGCTGGATTCAGTACCGCCAACTGCGCAGTTGAAGCTTGTTTGGAAAACACCCCATCAATGAAGTTGCGATGGTCGTTGAACATTCCTGCTCCTTTGGAATTGCAAGTCAGACATGGAACTCTCCACGCACCCGCGTCCTGTCTCCTCGGTACGCGTGGGCGGGTCTTGCCGGGAAGACGCGGTGAATGCACCTGTCGGCTAAAGGCTGAAACTGCAATGGTCGTGCCAAGTCTGATTCGGCTCTTGTGGTTGCCACAGACCCTCAAGAACTGCCTGCTACGCACAGCTGGAGCTGCCTGGCGCTATGGATGGGTGGGTGACAGGTGTTTCCAAACGCTACAGCGCGCGCGGGGGAGTTGGGTCGGTTCGACACAGGGGCCGCTCTCCGAATAGGGCCGAACGCGTGCTGCACTGCGGAAAACAGCATGAATTGCTCCCTTGGCGCGCATCGATCGTCGGGATTTCCCCTAGGTAAAGCCGGGCTGGCACAGAACCTGTAGAGGGAAGGGTGCAGTCCACCTACTTGACCCACAGAAGGAGCAGAAATGTCGCGCAACGGCTCGGAATGGACCCGGAGACCTTCCCTTACCGCATCGCAGTTCGTAGATCCGAGGATCTACACGGACGAAGAGATCTTCAAGGAAGAACAACAGCAGATCTTCGACAAATGTTGGCTGGTCGCCTGTCATGAAAGCGAATTGCCGGCACCGCTTGACTACCGCCTGTACGAGCACCCTGGCGGCCACAACATGATCATCATCCGGGACGAGGACAACAAGATTCACGTCTTCAACAATATCTGCCCTCACCGAGGCAACTTGCTGTTGCACGAAGCTTCTGGATCGATTGCGGCAGCGAGCGCGTCCGGCGGGCCAAAGCGCATCACTTGCATTTTCCATGCGTGGGCATTTGATGCGCGCGGGAACTGCGTCGACATCCCTCGGGAAAAGGAGGGCTACCAGGACCGTGTGTCGAAGTGCGATTACAGCCTGCGCGAATTCCGGTCGGAAGTTGCGCACGGTGGTTTCGTATGGGTCAACGTCGACGATAACGGGCCTTCGCTCAAAGAGTACCTCAACGGCGCTCTTGACCCCTTGGCAGAGATGCTGGCGGAGCCTCTGGAGATCTTCCATTACCACCGCGCGGTTGTCGAGGGTAACTACAAGCTTTGGCATGACACCAACTGCGAGCTGTACCACGACTACATGCATTACCACAACCGGGTCACGGGTATGCTGCAGCCCGGCTACTTCGACCGGGAGTTCGTCACCTTCGAAGGCGGTCATGCCCAGGTTACGGACATGATGCTGAAGTACGACGCAATGAAAGGTCATGAGAAGCAGACGCTCGGCTGGCCAGGATTGGGTCCCAACCGGTGGGCGCTGGTCGACCTCTTCCCCGGTGCGACGTTCAATATTCGAGCTCCGGCATTCCGACTCGACACGGTTCTGCCGCTCGGCCCCAACAAGCTGCTTATTGAGTATCGCGGCTTTGGTCTGAAGGCCGATACCGCCGAAGAAAGGGCGGCGCGTGTTCGTATGCACAACTCCATCTGGGGCCCATTCGGACGCAATCTCCCCGAGGATCTCATGGGGGCATATGGACAGGGTCTTGCCCTTGCCGACCGAAGCGAAGCTCCTGTCATCCTGCATGCGCGGGTAGAGAACAACAAGATTCACGACGAAGTTGGCATGCGCCACTTCTATCAGGAATGGAGTCGTCGCATGGGACGGAAGGCGTCTGACCCTTTTTGCGAGCTGTGAACCCTGAACCAGAAGAACTGCCACACTCAATACAGGACATAGACATGGAAATCGAAAGCACCGTTCGTGCGCTGATCGCAAAAACATGCCTGGCGCTAGATGGAAACGACTACGCAGGATACCTGAACCTTTGCCACGAGAACTTCAACTATCGGATCACCGCATATAGTCCGGAGATCCGAAAAGACATGCTTTGGCTGGAAAAGAACAAGCGCGATCTGAAGGATTTATTCAATCTGCTGCCGAAGCAGAACATGGACCGGACACCGCTCACGCGCCATTTTTCGATCTTCACAGTAGAACCGGCAGGCCAGGAAGGTCATGTGAAGGTCATGTCAGCACTTCAGGTATTTCGCACTGAGCATCAAGGTGGGACTACCTCTCTCGTCGCAGTCGGTAAGTACCTCGACGAGATCCAGGTCAGCAGCGATGGGGCAGTACTGGTGGACCGAGAGGTACGACTGGATACCAGAATGCTCGGAAAAGGCTATCACGTTCCTTTCTAGAGTTTGAACATCATGAAGATCACCATTCACTCTCGCAACGAGCGCCATGAGTTCACGGCTGACGAAGGCCAGAGCTTGTTGATGGCTGGCCTTTCCAGTGGGGTTGCACTGCCGTATGCGTGCGCAAGCGGAACTTGCGGAAGCTGCAGCGCGCGACTCGCGGCAGGCAAGGTCGAAGACCTGTGGAGTGCCGCCCCCGGCAAGAAGCCCACAGCGAAATCTGACGAAATTCTGCTGTGCCAGTGTGCGCCGCGGGGTGACTGCGAAATCGAGTTGAAGCAGTCCGTATCTCAGGTTGCACCCGATGAAATTCGACCGTTTACCGCTGAAGGGACGGTGACCCGTTGGGAGTTGCTGACGCACGATGTGGCCTCATGGGAGATCGAACTTCAGGAGCCGATGAACTACCGGGCGGGTCAGTTCGTGCTGCTTGGAACTCCAGGTATCAGTGGATACCGAGCATATTCAATCGTCAATTACGAGCGTGACTCTTGCAGGCTTGAACTGCTGATCAAGAGGAAGCCCGGGGGAGGTCTTTCAGAAGCTTACTTTGGGACGAACCAGGTGGGAACGTCTGTGCGTGTGATGGGCCCACTTGGACAAGCCGTCTTCAAACCGTCGCTGCAGAAGAACTTGCTCTGTATTGCTGGAGGCAGCGGCGTGGCTGGGATGATGTCCATTCTTTCGCATGCGCAAGAGCTAGACTATTTTTGGGACAAGACGGGTGCTGTTTTCTTCGGCGTGCGCTCTATGCGAGACACGTTCTTTTTGGAGCGTCTAGCTGGCTTCTCGCGTGCAGCACGAGGCGGGCTCGACGTTACGATTTGCATTTCCGATGAGTCGGTTTCGCTAGATGTCGCTCATCAGTATCCGGGGTTGGCGTTCAAACGGGGCCTCGTTCACGAGGTGGCGTTGAAGCAGATGGAGGGACGACTTTCAGATGTCCATGCTTTTCTAGCAGGTCCGCCTCCGGCAGTTGACGCGGCTATGCGCGGCCTTGTACTGCAAGGCAAGCTCAGCCCGACGAACATTTCGTACGACAAATTTAACTGACTCGCAAGGAGTAAGGAAATGGCACGTCATTATGTCTGTGACCGCCGAGACATTGCCGAGAACGGCATGGCCACCTTCGATCTCGCCGGTGGAGCATCCATTCTTCTGTTGCGGGTGGATGACCAGATTTACGCCTGCGATGGCGTTTGCCCACATCAGGAGGTGCGCTTAGAGGATGGGCTGTTCGACGGTGAGGTACTGACGTGCCATCAGCATATGTGGCAGTGGAAAGTAGCAACAGGGGAGCCCGTGGGGCTCGCAGAGTGCCCACTGAATGTTTATAGGGTCGATATGGAAGGAGAGGCCATCTACGTAGATCCCGAAATGAAGCTGTAGCCATGGTCATGACGGCTTGGTGCAATTCCCCGCCCGTCATTTGCGCAACCCACTAAATCATTAGCGCACTTACTACTAGATCCATCGTCGACACGAAACGAGGAGACAACGATGACCAGCAATACTCTAGACAATGAGATGCCGGTATCCCCAGCACGTGTTTCAACCGCAAGTATGGTTGGAACCATCATGGAGTGGTACGACTTCTTTTTGTATGGTTTCACGGCGGCGCTAGTTTTCGGCCAACTTTTCTTTCCCGCCTATTCTTCAGTTGCCGGCACGCTTGCCTCTTTCGGCACCTTGGCAGTCGGCTTTGTGGCGCGACCACTAGGCGGCATTGTCTTCGGGCACTACGGTGACCGAATCGGCCGTAAGACAATGCTGATTACCACGCTCACACTCATGGGCGCTTCAACGTTCGCAATCGGGCTATTGCCGACGTATGAGGTGATTGGAATATGGGCACCGATCTTGCTGACCATCTGCCGCTTCCTGCAAGGCATCGCGCTTGGAGGCGAGTGGGGTGGGGCAGTGTTGATGGCGGTTGAGTATGCACCGCCAGCTCGCCGTGGCTTTTTCGGCAGTGTTGTTCAAATCGGTGCCACAATTGGTCTGGCTATTGCTACCGCCGTCCTGTTCAGCGCATCGTACTTTCTGACCAAAGAACAGTTCATGTCCTGGGGTTGGCGCGTCCCGTTCTTGCTCAGCATCGTTATGCTGCTGTCAGGTCTGTATATCCGGATGAAGGTCACTGAAACGCCCGCGTTCCGGAAAGCGCAAGCAGCCGGCAAGATCGCCAAGTTCCCCGTTGTTGAGGTGCTGCGAAATCATCCGGGGGTTGTTGTGCATACCGCGTTCATCTACCTCGGCGCGATTACTGTCCCGTTCTACACCGTGTGGGTATTTTTGACCTATTACGCCACTTCTGTCCTGAAGTTGGACAGATCGATGGTGCTCCTCGGTGTTGTCGTGGTCAACCTTGTCCTCACCCTTGTCATCCTCGCCGCGGGCGCATTGTCGGACCGTATCGGAAAAAAGCCGATCTTCCTGACTGGATTCTTGTTTCTCGCTGCCATAGCATTTCCGTTTTTCACCATCGTTGATCTCGGTGAGATTAAATGGGTCTGGCTAGCCATGATGCTGATGGCTGGCCCCCTCTGGGCGATGTGGGGAGCTTTGCCGGCGTACTTTACTGAGCTGTTCCCCGAACAGCTCAGGTATACCGGTATCTCGCTGGGCAGCCAGGCTGCGACGATCATCGGCGGCCTTGTGCCTCTGTTTTCAACCGCGGTGCTCCCGAAGTACGGTACCTGGCCGATCTCAGCGCTGCTCATTGCCTCTGAGGTGATGGCTTTTATCGGGATTTTTGCGCTCAGCCGCCGCAAGTCCGCACTAGAGAGCGAATGCAGTGTAGTGGCATAAAAGCCAATGCAAGGCGCGACTGAGTCGCGCCTTTTCTCGTTTTCCACCAGTGCTTGATGCGAGAACAAAAAAGTGGCGCGACTTCATTTTTGGTCTAGCGCGCCTTGGAGGCGACCGTGAGCACCACAGCCCTGATTGGTTTTCTTTGCATAGTTGCCATAGGGAGCTACCTGCAAGCCTTCACAGGGTTTGCCCTTGGCATCTTCGTACTTGGCGCTGCAGTCGTGCTTCAACTCGTGCGAATTGAAACCACCGCGACTGCAATCAATATCATGACGCTGGTGAATACTGCGCTCGCGCTTCGCGGAAATCTCCATCTCTTGAACCGAAAGCTCTTTGTCCGTACTCTGTTAGGGATAATTCCTGGGGTGCCGTTAGGTGTCTGGCTGCTTGATACTGTTAGCTCACGCAGCGCCACGCTGCTACAACTGACTCTTGGTTTGGTTGTTTTGATTGCCGGGGCTACGCTATGTGTGCGTCCCCGTGCAAGAGCGGAGACCTCTCGATCGACAAGCTTTGTATTGGCTGGAGGTGTAGGTGGCGTCCTGGGTGGAATGTTCAGCGTACCTGGTCCGCCTATCATCTACCAGTTCTACATACAGCCCCTGGCATTGGAGCAGGTACGGCTCACGCTCCTCGGAATTTTTGGCACCATTTCGCTCATGCGGATTACTATCCTCGCAGCAAATGGAGGCGTCGATTCTAACGCTGTCTATCTGGGGCTACTATCGGTTCCGGTGGTGGCAATTACAACAGCGTTGTTCATTCGATTTCCACCCCAGCTTTCTGACTTGGCAATACGGCGCGCGGCTTTCTTGCTGCTCTCAGCGATGGGCATTTGTATCTTTGCGATGGGGTGGCGATGAGCCGCGTTCGTCCACAACCGGATCAGGCTGAGCGGTACCGCCAGCCTGATGGCATTGAGGCACCAGATCGGTCCCATCATGTGCCCTTTGTTCCCGGGGCGGCCTGCTCTTTTGCAACCTGGCCTGCCGTAGACTGGGCCGATAGCTTCTCCAGTTTGCGGTATAGAGTCTTGCGACTGATGCCCAATATGCGGGCAGCCTCGGACATGTTTCCATCGGATGCGGCTATGGCTCGTCGGACGGCATCCATCTCTATTTGTGCCAAGTCGCAGGGTTGCGCTTCCACCTGGGACGGCGTTTCCGAGCCTTCGGTTGGAACTAGTTCATCTGGCAAATGCTCAAGCCTTAGCTCAGTGCCATCCCTGAGGATTGCAAGCGCGGTGCGCAGAGTCATTTGAAGCTGACGGATGTTGCCTGGCCATGGGTGAGTGCAAAGCGCGTGGCGCACGTCCGGTGTGACTTCAATTTTCCTGCCGCCACTCTCTGCGTTGATGACAAAGTCAATTAGACAGGAGATGTCCTTTCTTTCCCGAAGAGATGGGAGACGTATGCGAAGACCATTCAGGCGATAGTAGAGGTCCTCGCGAAAGCGACCGGCCGTGACCTCGTCAATCATCGAACGATGTGTTGCGCAAACGATGGAGACATCCACAGGCATGCTCCGCGTGCTGCCGAGCGGGGTGACTTGACGCTCCTGTAGCACCCTCAGCAGCCTGCCTTGAAGGGAGAGAGGCATGTCTCCGATTTCATCAAGAAATAGCGTTCCTCCATTTGCCTGCAAAATTTTTCCGGGGAAGCCTTTGCGCTTCGCACCGGTAAATGCGCCTTCCTCATAACCGAACAGTTCAGACTCAATCAGCCCCTCTGGAATCGCTGCACAGTTGACAGCCACGAAAGGTCCGTTGTGCCGAGGCCCGGAGTTGTGAAACGCAGCGGTAAAGACCTCTTTGCCAACGCCTGATTCGCCTTCAATAAGCAGTGGGATATCAGAGCCAAGTATCATCGATGCCTTCTGAATCGCTCGTTGCATCTGCGGGTCACCGAGGTCGAGGTCCTTTAGGAGGACGCGTGCGCTTCTTGGCCTCGTTTGTTGTTGATCCGTACTTTGACTGGCATCAGTGGGCGCCCGGGCTGAGCAAGCTGCCTCGCCGGTAACTCCCACGTTTACGATCATCGTTACCTCGCGGCCATCCCGGAGAGAGGCTGCAAACTGGCTGCCTCGCATCGCGCGAGCCTTGTCGACAAAGCGCTCCAATGAAAAGTTGAAGCCGAACAAATCCGTGAATCGCTTGCCAAGGGTATCGCGGGGGTCCAGGTTTAGGAGACAGCGTGCTGCGCTGTTGGAGCCGAGTAGCTTTCCGTCAGATCCAAACACCGCGATCGCTTGCTTGATGGTCGTAAGGTACTCAGCCACAGGATGGAAAACGACGACGATCTCGTCGGCCATCTCGCGCACAAGCATGCGGTTCTCTATCAGCACCGCTACAGTACGAATCAACGGAAGAGCGTGGATGGCAGGGCTGGTGCTGTATGCGGCGAAAACGCCTGCGATTGTGCCGGCAGAGTCGAAACATGGTGCTGCTGCCCCACTCAGGGAACGAAATGGGATCAGATAATGCTCAGCCAAGTCGACTGTTACCGGCGCACGGCTGGCTACGCATGTGCCGATCGCATTTGTGCCAGCAATCGCTTCTGACCAACTAACTCCCGGCTGAAAGAGGGGACCGAAAGGCCCGGACATTAGGTCCGCATCGCCCTTGCTACAAACAATGATGCCCTCGGCATCGGCTAACACAACCACCGTGCCGGTACCGGCCATCTGTTCGAATGTGTTTTCGACAGAAGGCTCGGCATATTTAAGAAGTTTGCTGTTGCGAGACCTAACCGCCCGGCCATCTGCCCAGGACGTCACAGGTGGAAGAACCTGATGTGTTTCGGCCAATCCTGACGCAATAGAACGCTGCCAAGATGCCTCCAAGGCATGTTTTGCTAGGGCGCCTTTGGCTTGATGGAACTCCAGGGGCACACGTGTCTCCACTGTTTTGGGGTGAGGGGCGCGACTTCGCTGGTCAACGCTCATCGTTATGGTAAAGCAGTTCACGGCATAAGGCGCGCCCCTTTGTGGGCAGGCAGCCGCCTATCGTTTGCCCGAAGCGCTTCCGCTCATGGAGGTAGGTGCCGCTTTCCTAAGGTCTGCCATTTCCGTCTGCGCCCGGCACATCCACAGCGTCCGCTTGGTGGACCGTTCGGTACAGAAATTGCGCGTTGAAGCGCTGTAGTCCCGGTCGCATGGGCCAAAGGCTGCACTTTTTTAGCACAAAACGTTAAAAGTGCAGGATTGTATTGACTGGTCGGTCCAGCGCCCTATTCTGGAGTGCAGACATTGAGGGGAGCCGCAAGCATATGGTGAAGGGAACCAGTCACAGCCAGCAACGAGACCGCATCCTTAGGGCTGCGGCGCAGCTTTTTGCGCAACGGGGATACCACGCTGTAGGCATAAACGCGATTCAAGAGGCGGTCAACCTGGGACGCGGAGCGCTATACCACCATATCCACAGCAAGGAGGACTTGCTTTACGAGATTACGCGAGAGTACATCACGGATCTTGCAGCTTTCGCCGAACAGCTTAATGCGGATATCGATCCACGCGAGAGAATCGAATTACTTGGCCGGCATCTCGTGTTGAAGATCGCGTCGCACCAGGCTGAACTGACGGTTTGCTTCCGTGACGTGCAATCGCTAACTGCTGGCCGACGTGCAGAAGTCATGGCGCTACACTCGAAATACGAAAAGGCATGGCGCGCGGTCTTGGTCGATGGAGCTGACCTGGGAATTTTTCATCCCTACGATCCCGTCGTTTTGAAGGGCGTGCTGGGTATGTACTTCTACAGTTACCTTTGGATTCGCCCAGAAGGTACGGTTAGCCCGGAAGCAATAGCGGAGCGTCTAAATGAGATGGCGCTTCGAATGGTGCAGAGGTAAAACTTAATTTAAAGCTTCTCATCGAGGCCCGGTAAGACATTATCACGGGCCAAACTGTACCGACCAATCGGTACAGTCCCTAACCCCTATGGAGACAACCCGATGCACGAGAAATCCGGCGGCCGAACAATTCCTTGGGCGGGACCAACGGTGGAAGATCGCCAAGAGAGGGAAGAAGGCTTTTTAAATATCGAACGAAGGAGGCCCGACTCTCCCTATTTCCTGGGTGAAAGCCATTCGTATAATCGCAGAGCGTTCCTGGCTAGCGGTATGGTCGCAATGGGTGCGGGGATAGCTACCAATGCCATGTCAGCTGCACCGGCAGGGGCGAAAAACCGTGATGCCCCCTCAGATCCGACAAAAGTTCAGGGTGAAGACACATGGGCAGATGGCGGCTATGGAACGCGTTCGCAGTTTGAGACCGAGATCCGCACTCAACCTAAAACACCGACGAACCAGTCATCGTGGACGATGACGCCGCTTCAAAATGGTCTCGGGATTATCACCCCTTCCGGACTTCACTTCGAACGCCATCATGGAGGTATCACGACAATTGATCCCTCCAAGCACATGCTCTATGTCCATGGCATGGTGAAGCAGGCCAAGAAGTTTGGTATGCAGGATATAAGGCGTTTCCCATCGGTATCCCGCATCTTATTCATTGAGTGTTCGGGGAATGGTCTGACCGAATGGGTAAAGCCGACGATGAAGACAGTGCAAGGGACGCACGGATTGACCTCAACGTCCGAGTGGACCGGCGTTCCGCTCGCTACGATTCTGAACGAAGTTGGTGTAAAGCCTGGCGCCAAATGGCTGTTGGCAGAAGGTGGCGACGCAGCAGTCATGACTCGGAGTATTCCTCTCGACAAGGCATTAAAGGATTGCTTTTTGGCATATGGTCAGAACGGTGAAGCCATTCGTCCTGAGCAAGGATACCCGTTGCGCCTTATCGTGCCCGGCTATGAAGGGAATACACATATCAAATGGCTAAGACGACTGGAGATTTCCGACCGGCCATTTATGACGAGAGAGGAGACATCTAAGTACACTGATTTGCTTCCGAATGGAAAGGCCGTCCAATTTTCATTCGAGATGGATGCAAAGTCCGTGATTACATATCCCTCAGGAGAGATGTTACTGCGTGGCCCCGGCTTTTATGAGATTACAGGGCTCGCATGGTCTGGCCGCGGCAGCATCCGCAAGGTTGAGATTAGCGTCAATGGTGGAAAGAGTTGGACGGAGGCAAAATTGCAAGGACCGGTTCTCCCGATCTGTCACACACGCTTCCGATTCGCATGGCAATGGGATGGAAAAGAGTGTGTCCTGCAAAGTCGCTGTGTCGATGACACTGGATATCGGCAACCAACGCTGGCTGAGCTTACCAAAGTTCGAGGCACCAATGGGCCAGTCGCCTCGGTTTATCACCTAAATGCAATTCAAAGCTGGAAAGTCGCATCCGACGGGAGAGTCTCCAATGTTCACCACAGCTAGGCGCATGCGTGATGTAGTCCTCCTTGGCTTTCTTTACGTGGGTGGCGGCCAGGGACTATCGATTGCCGCGGAAAGTGTGCGAGCGTATGGCTTTGGGTCGCCTGCGACCGAGAAAGATCTGGCAGGCTTTATATCTCCTCTGCCTGACGGTACAGGATTGCCAAAGGGAGCTGGCAGTGCGAAGGAAGGGAAGCAGATCTTTCAGCAAAAATGTGCAGCATGCCATGGTGTTAGCCTCGAGGGAGGAATTGCTGATCGTCTCATAGGTGGCCGTGGAACATTGGTTAATAATGATCCAACTAAAGCCCCAGTAAAGACAGTTGAAAGCTATTGGCCATATGCAACAACCCTTTTTGATTACATCAAACGTGCCATGCCTTTTAATGCGCCTGGTAGTCTAACCAACAATGAGGTATATGCGTTGTCTGCCTATATCCTTTCGGAAGGGAAGATCATTGACTCCACTGCCACGTTGAGCGATAAGACCCTTGCGAATGTGAAGATGCCGAACCGAGACGGCTTTATTCCTGACCCCAGAGGCAAGAAGCCTTAGTTGCTCGAAGCAAGCTTGCGTTCTTTTTGTATCCCGCTTTCCTCATTTCGAGTGGCGAAAACGGCTCTACTCCTTCCGTAATGATAATAACGTGTCACATCTTTCGTGCTCGCCAGTCGGTGTTTGACAACCAACCAACTAGTAGGTAGAATACCTGCATTGGATGACGTAGGGTGGGTTAGTCGGATGACGGCAATGGGAACGCGGGAAGCGCTGGTGTGCGCGGCGGAAAATTTGATGCGCTCGAAGGGGTACGCTGCTTTCAGCTACGCCGACCTTGTTGAAACCGTCGGTATCAAGAAGGCAAGCATCCATCACCATTTTCCAACCAAGGAAGATTTGGGGGTAGCCATTGTCGAAGCCTACATCGATAGGGTACGCATCGACTTTGAGCGGATCGAACTGGTCCATGAAGACTTGGAAGGCCGCCTGAAGGCGTTTTTCCTCGCTTTCAGTGCCAGCAGTGAGGGTGGCTTGTTGCCACTCTGCGGTGCACTCGCTGCTGAAATGGCCGCGCTACCGCTGGGTTTGCAAAGGCTCACGCACCATTTCTTCGATCTTCAATTGAAGTGGCTAACAAAGATACTCGATAAGGGGGTTGTCAATGGAGAGATTCCGGCAGCTCCCGGCACGCGGCAGAAGGCTTTCCAACTTTTAAGTGCACTGGAAGGCGCAAGTTTTATTAACTGGGCGCTGAAGGACGGTGAGGCGCTGGATTGGAACTTTATTCGACTTGTGGCGGGCCTCGATAAGTAGGGGCTGATTTATCCCTGGTTGCACCTAGGGCCATCCGCACGGACTGGTCCTTTTATTTAACGTCGGCGCCTACCTACTAGTAGGTATGGTGTTGCGAAGCATGATCATGAAACGAGTCAATGTCAAGATTTGGTCGGATTTTGTATGTCCGTGGTGCTGGATTGCCAAGCGACGTTTTGAAAAAGCCGTGGCGGCTCTGGAAAATCAAGTCGAGGTAGTCGTCACACACAAGGCCTACCGCCTTGCTAGAGGCATGGCTCCGGTGGATTTTAAGGAGGCTCTTTATGCAAAGTTCGGTAATTCGTCTGCAGCCGAAGGCATGATGGCGGCAGTCGCAAAAGCAGGCGTAACGGAAGGCTTGAAGTACAACTTTGACACCATGCGCTTTGGTGATACGACCGCTGCGCACGCTCTGGTCAAGAGTATCGAGTCCTCAGCCGACAGGCAACGGATGATTGAAGGAATCTACCGTGGTGTTACCACCGACGGACTCAACATCTTTGATGCCAACGTACTTCTCGCTCTCGCAAAAGAGCTCGGCGTTACCACATCCTTCGATTTCGAGTCCCGTGAACTGGAATCAGAGATAGCGCGTGATGAGAACGAGGCAAGTCATGTAGCAAATGGGGTCCCCCTGTTTGTGTTTGCTGACAAGTTTTTTGTCTCGGGAGTGCGCGAAGTGGCCAGTTTTGAGGCGACCCTGCTAAAGGCAGCTGCTGATGTGGAGGACTCGGCAGTGGCTGCTGGAGCGACTTGCAGTATCAATGGCTGTACAAGTTAGTTAGCAGGAGAAGCCAGTCTTCTCATTTAGGCGGTGTTGGCAACCAAGGGGGCCGACATTCGCAGGTTAGTGGACACGTCATGTGTCCTGGAAATTTCATATGCGCGAAAGCGCCTTTTTAAGAAGGAACTCATCCAATGAATGATAAACCGAATGGTATCGACGTTGCAGCTTTGAGCCAATTTGCAAAAGGTGTGGCCGAAGATATTTCAAAGCGAAGCGCCCGCTTCAACGTCAAGACGAAATGGGAGCACCAGACTCGTAGCGTGGCGACTGTTAGCCACTATTCCCTGGGTGGGGTCGAACACCAGCGGCATTTCGAAATTGCCGCAGATGAACCCACTGAATTGCTCGGGCAAAACTCCGCTCCGAATCCTCAGGAACTGCTCATGGCTGCGCTCAACGCTTGCCTCTCGGTGGGCTACGTTGTCAACGCTGCAGCGATGGGGATCACGGTCCATAGCCTGGAAATCGAAACCGACGGCGAACTGGACTTGCGTGGCTTCCTCGGCCTGGACGAAACCGTTAATCCTGGCTACGACGAAGTGAGCTACGCCGTGCGGTTGCACACTGACGCGTCGCGCGAACAAGTGGAGAAGCTGCATGACATCGTAACCAAAACGTCGGTGAACCTGGCTAACTTCTCCAAGGCCATCCGCATGGTTCCCACGCTGGAGATTCGTGAGGCGTAGCCTGGCAATCGCATCTTTCCTCTGTCACGTCGAAGTCGACTCCTCGGCGCTCAACTCCTTATCGTAGAACGTAATGAACACTCTGTTTACTCCATACAATCTGTCCGGCATCTCATTGGCCAATCGGGTGGTCATGGCCCCGATGACGCGGACCAGAACGACCGATAACGTTCCAAATGAACTCACGGCCCTCTATTACGCCCAGCGAGCATCGGCTGGCCTGATCATTACAGAGGGGATGCCGATTTCTGATGAAGGCCGTGGTTACCTGTATACGCCAGGGCTTTACACTGACGAACAGACTCAGGCCTGGCGCAAGGTCACCGCTGCTGTGCATGAGAATGGCGGCAAAATCTTCGCGCAGTTGTGGCACGTTGGTCGGATGTCTCATGTTTCCATTCAACCCGGCAATGCCGCTCCGGTGTCCTCGGGCACAGTCCCCGCTACGAATACAACCGTCTACGCATGGTCAGAAACCGGCGAGGCCGGCCCCGTCGCGCCTAGTGTTCCGCGAGCACTGACTACTGAAGAGGTCCGGCGTGTCTCGATGGACTTCGTTTCATCTGCGTTGCGCGCGATGGAGGCAGGGTTCGATGGAGTCGAGCTCATGGCAGCGAATGGCTTCCTGTTTGACCAATTCCTCAGCAGTGAGCTGAACACGCGGACGGATGAGTATGGTGGCTCTCTTGCGAATCGCCAACGCTTCCTGCTGGAAACAGTGGACGCCCTTGCTGCCGCAATTGGCGGTGAAAAGGTCGGCGTTCGCTTCTCGCCGTTTGGACGACTCTACGATTTGGGGGCCTATGCCGACGAAGAGGAAGCGTGGATGAGTGTCGCGGCCGAACTCAATGTGCGAGAACTGGCATACGTGCATCTGAACTATCAGCCCACCATTACTGCTGCGGATGTGCCGGCCGGCTTTGGGGCTAAGTTCCGCGAAGCTTATCAAGGCACGCTGATTGCCGCTGGCGGATTCAATCGCGAAATCGCCGATGCGGAGTTGGAGAAGGGCGAGTTGGACCTTGTTGCGTTCGGAACTGCGTACATTGCTAACCCGGACCTGGTCGAACGCATGAAACACGGCTGGTCGCTTGCAGAAAGCGATCGATCCACGTTCTATGGCGTCATCGGAGCGAAGGGATATACCGACTATCCGCGCTACGAGCGTGAAACTGTATAACGGAAACGTTACTTGCGACGTAAGCATGCATGGGAGGCGTTGACGGTCCGTGGCCTGATGCAGACATGTGCCGCGACTTCGAAGTCGCGGTGACTGCCACTCATAAGATCTTGCGTGCAGACGACCACCGGTGTGGTTGCTTCATGGCTATCCCACGAGTGCAGCGTCTGCTGCGTTCGCGGCTGCTATGCGCATTTTTGCTCTCTGCGAAAGAGCGGTGTACGGGCTAGTAGGGGAAACCTACTAGCCCTTTTTTTTTGCAAAGTAGCTTGAGACTACTGGCGCAATTTTTCTCATCGATTCGGGGAGCGCTGTGCACCCCATGGCCACTGCGACTAGCGCAAGCATTGCACCCATTTCCACACCGTGGACGGATGCTTGGAGCATATCTTCCTGGCATGGGGCGCCAGATCGGTGTTACCCCGGATTGACTGCTTACCAACTAGTAAGTAGGCTATGCTGAAAACATTGGACTTCCGGTTGCCACTAAGGGATGCAGGGCGCGACGTGGCCGCGCCAACTACCGTTGCAAACTTTAGTTTTGGTTGAAGGGAACCCTCGCTCGCAGCGAGCTTCGCAACGCTAGCCGCCTTACTGGTGGGTAAGTAGACGTGCGTAAAAAGAGATGCAGTTCCGCTCTACGTCATTGGAAGTACTTAATAAGCACGTAAATCAGAGGAGGAATATAAGTGGAGAGGTTTAACGACAGAGCAGCCCCCGCTGCCAAAACACAAAGCGACGGCAATCCCGGGAAGGAAAGCTGGCTGGCTTCTCACGAAGCAGGTTATGAAAAGAAGCTAAAACCCAGGCACGTGCAAATGATCGCGATGGGGGGCGCAATTGGGACTGGTTTGTTCCTGGGTGCTGGCGGCAGATTGCAAAGTGCGGGGCCCGCTTTGGCACTCGCCTATCTCGTATGTGGCGTCTTTGCGTTCTTTATTATGCGAGCACTTGGTGAGTTGGTCATGCACCGGCCGACAAGTGGGAGCTTCGCTTCCTATACGCGTGAGTTCATGGGCGAGCGCGCTTCATTTGTCACAGGCTGGATGTACTATTTGGCGTGGGCGGCAACGGGCATCGCTGACAGCACGGCTATTGCAATCTATTTGAAGTACTGGACAATCTTCTCCGACGCACCTCAGTGGGCAATTGCGCTAGGAGCACTCGCAGTTGTGTCGGTCATTAACATGATCGGAGTGAAACTGTTCGGCGAAATGGAGTTTTGGTTCTCCGTTATCAAGGTCGGCGCAATCGTGTTGTTCTTGGTTGTTGGAACATTCTTTCTCGCCAGTGGACAGTCTATTGACGGACATACTCCGGGACTGCAACTCATCGCGACCAATGGCGGCATCTTTCCGCATGGGGTTCTTCCCGCCGTCCTGATTGTTCAGGGTGTGGTATTCGCGTATGCCAGCATTGAGCTTGTTGGGGTCGCAGCAGGTGAAACCGAAAATGCCCGTAAGGTGTTGCCTAAAGCCATCAATAGCGTTATGTGGCGGATCGCACTGTTTTACGTTGGATCGATCCTGCTGCTGATCACTCTGCTCCCTTGGACTGCATATAGTGCGCATGAAAGCCCGTTCGTGACGTTCTTCAGCAAGCTGGGAATCCCGCATGTCGACAGCATTATGAACGTTGTTGTGCTCACAGCTGCGTTGTCTAATCTCAATGCTGGCTTGTACTCCACTGGGCGTGTGTTGCGGTCCCTTGCCATGGGTGGGTCAGCTCCTCAATACGTCGCCAGGATGAACGCCCGCGGCGTACCTTATGGCGGCATTGTGGTGACGATCTGCCTCATTGCGATTGGCGTCCCTCTGAACTATATCGTTCCAGAGCGAGCATTTGAGATTGTCCTCAATATTGCTGCCATCGGCATCATTACGACGTGGGCGTCAATCGTCCTTTGCCAGATTCTCTTCCGGCGCGCAGTGAATCGCGGCGAGATGCGTGATGTTTCGTTTCGGATGCCTGGCGCGCCATTCACGTCGTGGCTTACCTTGGTGTTCCTCGCAGTCGTGCTGCTATTGATGGCTTTGGACTATCCGAATGGGACGATTACGTTCGCAATGATTCCGGTACTCGCTATTGGCTTGGCACTTGGCTGGCGCCTTGCCGGACGAAAGGCGACAGGATCGAAAGAGCGATTCCGTATATCAACCTATGCGCAAGGCTCTCAGGTGGAAAATTGATCACAATGTGCAGAGTGATATGTGCAGATAGATCAACGTTCTTGTCGCGGATCCGTGTGTTTAGGCGGCGAAGACCTGACCGAGGTGGTGCACCAACTGCGCATCCCAGCCGCTGAGTCGTGAGCCCCGTTAAGTCGGTTCGCGCCGGCGCGCAGCGCAGAAGGTGACGAGAGCGGGTTTGCTGACCGTGCTGCAGAAACTTGGCCGCCTCGGACAAGTGAGCCAGGAACGCTTGGCAGTGGGCGAAATGGACCAGGGAGTCGTGAAGATGGGCAAACGCCTCTGATCTTGGAACCGCTTCAACGAGCAGAGCAGTTGCGTCACGTAGTTGTAGAAATTGGGATTGCCTACTGCCGGGGGCACTCCTGTCTCTGCCCGCCCTCAGGGCGGGTTTCTTTGGAGCAATTCAGATGAAGTTCACTGTTTCCTGCCTCGTCGCCTGTACCGCACTGGTCTCAACGATGGCAGCATCGTATGCAGCCGACTATCCCACCAAACCGATTCGCCTCGTTGTGCCTTATCCTGCTGGCGGCTCGACAGATGCCGTCGCACGGATGGTCGGTCAAAAGCTATCCGTAAAGTTTGGCCAACCAGTGGTGGTCGACAACAGGCCTGGCGCCAGCGAAGCAATCGCTGCGAGCTTCGTCGCTAAATCGGCACCTGATGGCTACACCATCTTTCTCTCCACCATGACGGGACTGTCGGTCAATCCGAGCTTGTACAGCAAGCTGGCTTACGCCCCCAAAAGGATTTCGCGCCAATTACGCTTGCCGCAACGATCCCGAGCGTGATTGTTGTGAATCCAAACGTTCCAGCGCAGTCTATGCCGGAGCTACTGAAGTACTTGAAAAGCCGGCCTGGAACAGAGGGTTATGCCTCTGCAGGAAACGGAACACCAAGTCATCTCGGCATGGAGTTGTACAAAAGAGTGATGCATATCGACACCACTCATGTGGCGTACAAAGGGGGCGCGCCTGCACTACAGGATCTGATGGCTGGCCAAGTCCGAGTCATGATGGCCCTAGTACCCGAGGCGATGCCGCTGGTGAAGGCAGGCAAGCTGAGGGCGCTGGCAATTACCACAGCAAAGCGTTCCGCAGAGTATCCGGATCTTCCCACGGTAGCCGAATCCGGCGTGCCAGGCTTCGAGATGATTTTCTGGTCAGCGTTTGTAGCGCCTGCCGGCACGCCTAAAGATGTCATCGCAAAGCTGAATCGGGAGATTGATGGCATCCTGCAGGAAAAAGAAACGAGGGCAAAGCTGACTGAGATGGGACTGGAGCCTGCCGGCGGTTCGCCGGAAAGCCTCTCCACGTTCATCAAAAACGAGACCGGAAAGTGGAAGAAGGTCGTCGACGATGCGGGCATTAAGCTCGACTGACGCCTTTCGTAGGGAACGGCGCTCATGCGGTGGGGTTGCCATGATGTACGCAACCCCTCTGCCGACCTATTGTGAGGCCTTGGGCTCCAGTCTCCAGCCCCCGCCGCAACGGACAACTTGCTGGAGGTGTACCGAGCAGGAATGGCTTGCATCCGTACCGTCCTTCCTGGCTGCCCGACCGCGAAGCGGTCCATGTGCACGTCCACGTATGCTCAACTGACGGAGCAATCTGTGCTAAGGAGTATTGGGTTATTCCCAATACCTATGGAAACCTAAGCATAGGCTCAGGAATAACCAAATACATATGCTTACGTAAGGATATGTTTAGGTTTTCTTAGTAAGCATATTCTCACTTTATATATGCTAGGGACAGCCGAAGGCCCCTACACGCTCAAGCGAGGCTCCTTCTGGCATCCGGAACCTGGATGCTTCCGACAGTCTTTTCAAGTCACGCGCTATCTTCGCCCGCGTGCCGGTCGTCTCAACTCTTCCCCCGCAGAGACCGGTCTCCCCCCGTCGCTGCCGTAATCTAGCCGACCAACGAGGCGGTCACCACCGAAGCCTTTCAATGGAAAGGGCGGCCCTCCCGTCGGTCGCCCCGGCCGACGTGTGACAATATCGTATATCTCCGTAAAGGTGGGATGGCTTAGATTCATTAGCTATATCGGCGGCCATCACACGGTGGAAAAAATATAAGGTGATTTGCCTGCTGTGGCAGGCCGCTCTCAATACGTTACTAGCTCGCTGGCGCGGGCTCAATTTCAAGCCGACGCCCCCGCCACGCTATGAAGTAGGCTATTCCGGAACAATTCCTGCCGCACGGATCATGCGCCTGTAGGTTCTGTGCCTCGTGCCGTTGGTATTCCGCCAGTTCCAGAGGTGTCGACGTGCGGACAGCAGTGCCACTCACTGAATAGAAGGCGTCCCGCGCCTTTTCCGACTTCGCCGCGTCGGCGAATAGGCCAGCAATGCGCCTTGTGAGCTCAGGCTGATACCTGCTGTTCCCCAAAGTCCAAAGTAGTTTGATACGTCGTATCCCGGCACTATCTCGCTAATGGAGGGTACATCGGGCAAGAGCGGCGACCTCGTTGTGCGTCACACCCTACGCTCGGTTCCTCACACTTCGGATGTGTCGGATAGCGGTGCTTCTCCAAGCACCATCATCTCGGTTCTGCCTGCCATCACCTCAGTGATCACCAAGGGTTAAGGAGCCAGACGCTCCCGTAGAAGCATGTGAGTATGCTGCAGCGCAGTTCGCCAGGCACTGTGATCTGCGTTGCTGCGTCTTCACCGGCGATGGTGCCGCTGACCGGGTCGAGTGGCAGTTGGCTTGGAGACATACAGGATTCCGTCATGTGCAATGGCCGGTGAATGCGGCCGAGGTTCGGCAAAAAGGAGTCCTCTTGACGCTGGTCGAATTTGACGCAGCCGGGGTGCGCATTCTCTCGAGCTTTGTCCGCGTAGTGTACTCAGGTTGAGGCTTCCTGCGGCAGAAGCTAGCCGGCTTTCCCCTGCTCTATAGGGCGTTTCCCGTCGTTCGCTCCGAAGATGTCTGGCTCTTTGGAGAACATGACGAGATTGGCCGGCCACAAATGGGAAGGCGTTCGAAGTAATGAAGACGGAGTCACGCCCCAATGGCGTTTGAAAGCGGTGGAGAAGTGGCTCATATTACCGAAGCCACAAGACATCGCTACGTCAGTGACACTATGCTTGCCTCCTAATAGCATCTTTTTTGCTACTTCGAGGCGAGTATCCAAAATGTAGCGATGAGGTGGCTTGCCTGTGTGTCGCCTCATAAGTCGAAGGAATGCGAAGAGATCGCCTTCGTAGCCCGCCGCTCGAGCAATATCGGCCAATGCTAGAGATTCATGCAAGTTCGTATGGATATAGTCGATGGCAATGCCGATGATCCGCTGTTCTCGCTGAACTCTGATATCCACAGGCCTCTGCAGCGATTTCGCGTTTAGTCGATGCAGCAAGGCTAATGCCAAAGATTCGGAATAGATAAGGCCATTTGGTGTCCCGGATTGATTGTCCTTGTATATGTCTTCTATCAAACATTGAGAAACCTTATCGTGCATGCCATAAAGTGGCCTGTCGAAAAGATCCAGGCTGTCATTAAGGCAGCTCTTCAACCAATAAAAATCAACAAACAAATTGATCGCCTCAACGTTTCCTTCTGTCCTTATCTTGTCTCCATAGTGAAATGGCAAAGAGCAAATCGTCCCGGAAGTGATCCCGAGTTCCTTCCAACGGCCTGATATAGAGGGGGCTTCGGAGGAGCGCGCTGCCTTCTTGATGAACGAGACGATTACCGTGGACGTTTGGAACTCACCTTCGTAGCTTGGCGCTACTAAGTGATTGATATGTAATCCATCCCACCGAGAGGGTTGGGCTAGTTGCAACCACCCCTCCGGGAACTCTGTTTGCACCTCCATGCATATCTCCCTCAATGCCCGGTGGATCTTCGTTCTGCCGGGTCAGCATCTTCTGGGTGTGCAGCCTCCTCCCTCATCGATAAAACGTCAAGGGGAAAACAACAATTGTGCAGAGGGGTTCTCATCCAGGTGCCGCGGATCCAGTTGTCGGTGCGACTCTCCTTCCGGCTGTCTCCCATTTTCGAGATGCAGCCGGAAGTATCAGCGGCTTCGGTCAAGCCTAGCGAAGCGTTTCGACATCAACTGCTTGCGCCATATGTGCGTACCCTACGTCGTTCGGATGCAGCGTGCCATCAAACGTCCACGCGGTCAGGGCCTTTTGTGGATCTGAAGGATCTTGCATGACCTTGTCGAAATCGATGAACCCGTCAATTGTCTTGTTTGCACGAATGAACGCATTAACGTCCTGACGAACCTGCTCGCCGTTATAGGGAACTGTTGCGCCGAAGGGAACCTCGCCAGGCTGCCCAGAGGTGTAATAGTAGGTGCCTTTGAATGGCGTAATCGTGCCGAGGAACACCTTGATACCCTTAGCCTTGGCCTTGTCCACTGCGGCTTGGATGTTGTCAGTAATCTGTTTGGCAGTGACCAACTGACTCGGATCCTTGAAGGTATTCGAGTAGTAGTACCCAAGTCCAATGTCGTTGACGCCTAGCGATAGGATGACGTGGGTAACGCCTGGGACAGACAGCACATCACGGTCCAGCCTGCAAAGTCCGCACTGGCCTAGGCCATCCTTCACCCAGCGATTACCACCTAAGCCAGCATTGACAACTGCAACTTCGAAACGAGAGTTTGCAATCCTTGCTAGCTGATCAGGCCATGAGTTATATGCATCTGTAGTGCTGCCACCTCCTTCGGTAATGGAATCACCCATTGCCACAATGACGTTGACCTTGCTGTCTCGGACCACCGAAACTTGCGACATGTAGTAGATTGAGCTGAGCTTCGTAGCGCTTGGCATCGCGGCAGACGAAGTAAGGTCGCCTGTTCCGAGGTAGGTCGTTGTCGTTGAAAACCTTCTGGCGGTTCGTACGGTTGCACTCTTCATGTAGATGCTTACGGAAATGTCCGTAAAGGCTGCTGTTGGATACGCGATCACGTCGCTGTAAACCTCAGACCCGGGAGCAATTGTCACTGATTGACTGCCGGAGAATGTCAGCGCCTTATCTGTCGAAGCATCTATGTTGCCATTCCCAAGATTGCGCGCAATGTGGACCTTATCTAAAGTCAGCGGTTCTACACCGAACAAGTTCGAAAACTTGATCTTCAGTGCGCTGCCGCCTGTGGATAGATGCGCAACTTGTCGAATGGTTTGTTCCTTGAACTGGGGAAAGCTTGGTGTTAAGCCCGCGAAACCAGTTTCCTCAAGAAGATCGCTTTGAGGCGCGACAAAGGCAGCAACCTCAAATGTTGAAGTCTGTGTCGGCGGCGACGCAGAGGATGGTGGAGTGTCGTTGTCGCCTCCACCACAGCCCGAGAGGACAGCCGCAATGGCTAGTGAAAAGGCGATACAGAACTTACGCATGGTCGTCTCCTCTATAGTTGTACTCACTTTGTACTGGATACGGAGACCCACTGATTTTACGTCTGGTGGCGTTGTAAGCTTCGTGTAAGCAGGTCAGGTGGAAATGGAAAACTGCGCGGGAAAACCCTGATGCAGATGGAGGATTGGCGCTCACGCAGAGGCGAGTTGGGGTGCTGCAACCGCAGCATAAGGCCCTGCCGCAATGGCGCTGGAAGAGGGGACTTACTCCGCTTCCCGCTCTTCATAGTCGCGCAGGGCGTGGGGTTGCAATACGACTGTTTTACCGTAGCAGACGTGGACAAGCCCCTGGGTCTGTAACTGTTTGAGAGCGGAGCCGATGGTTTGACGAGAAACGCCTATCAGTTCACCTAATTCTGACTGAGAGAGGGTCAAAGCGGGATTGAGGCTTGGACTAAGAATCGGGTTATAGAAGGCCCCAATCGTCCTGGCCACCCGGGCGACAGGATCATCCATGCGGTCAATCTCCATCATCTCAATAAAGCGCGCCAGACGCTCATTCAGCCGCGCCATTACAACGAGCGTAAACTCGATGGAGGTATCTAGGAGCCAGCGAAATGTGGAAGCAGGAAGATTTACTGTTCGTGTTTGACAGACCGAAACGACGTCATAGCGCCGCAACTCTTTTTTAAAAAGAGTCCCTTCCCCAATCCAGTCACCTGGCGGTATGCCAGCAAACATTATGAGCTTTCCGGAAGGTCGAACGTCGCTCAGCTTGAGGAGGCCCTCCATGACGCCAATCCAGGATAGTGCTGCTTCCCCTTTTCTTGCGACGATCTCTCCCGGAAGGAAGGTTGCTTCGTAGGCGTCTTCGAAAATGCGGGATCGGGCGCTCAACGGAATAGCCTCCACCCATGGCGTGCATGCTAGGAAGTCGCGGGCGCTAGTTTTTTGACGATTCCTCATTGTGATGTTCTGGTCAAGCTTGTTCGCTGTTGCATGATGAGGCTTTCGGGACGAACCGGAGGTTGTGCGCTGCGCAGCCGTCGATATCAGAAGCCCCAGGATCTGGCGAATCCGGGGCCTCTGTTTGTCAGGCGTAGATTCAGTTCAGGGGCTTCGCAGTTCCCGCCGACGGGTAGGCCAACCAGGTCCCCAGCAAGTCCTCGGCACCAACGCTGGGCAATGAGTAGTCACATACTCCCTGCGGGAAGATGCTGCGCAGGCGCGCCAGTTGATCGCCCCTCATCCCAGCGTAGTCTTCATCCCGAATCGGCTTGAGATGGCACTTCAGAACGTCTCCGGTCAGAGGAGCGCCTGCGGCGATGCGAGGATCTCCGTAGAACGGCATCACCGCGCCGCAACGTCCGGAGTTGTTGACGTCGGCGGTTTCCGTGATCAACGCTCCCGAAGGGTCCTGACACGTGTCATTGAGTTCCGGCGGCTTGTTTGCGGTCACTTTGGCCAGTGGGCTGGAGTATTCCTTCGTGTCGCTCTTGATATTGGACACCCATTGGTCGAGCATCAGGAACGAGTCCATGCTAGTGCTGCTTCCAGATCCGGGCGGCAACGGCATGCCATTGCGTCTCAAGATGACGTGGTTGCCCGCGCTGCCGTTCGCGCGAACCAAGCGCGCACGCATCGCCATGGATCTCACGCTGTCATGCACATCTGGTCTGAGACCGGGGTCTGTTCGGCTGTCGACAATCGGGATACTGCCGAGGTTCTGACCACTGGTAATCCTTCCGTACTGGAAAAGATTCTTGAGTGCCATCTGGCTAGCCGCAGTTCGAGCGCGGGTCGGCAGTCCGTCATTGTCGTAGCCCCCCGCTTTCTCATTCAGCACGAGGAACTGGTCCGCCGAGATCGTCCCCGCCTTATATGCGTTCAGCCCGTACTGCACACCAATGTTGTCGTAGGCACGCGCGGGCTGTCCGGTCGCAGGATCAATCCCAACCTGGTTGCGGATAGCTTGATACAAGTCGCAGCGAAGTCCCCCGGGGTTGGTGACGGGATCGTAGATCCACTCCACCGGCAGAGCCAGGCTGCAATTGTTTACGTCGAGGAAGCCGTCCTGCCACGGGAAAAGAGGGATGGAGCTGCGCGTAGCTTGCAACCACATTGGTGCGAAATTGTTCGTCCATGCCCCCGCTGGGCTGTTACAGGTATTCCACGTATTGAAGCCGGCAACGGCGGTTTTCTGAGCATCGCTCCAAGCCACTCCGGATTCGTTGACTGCCCGCGCCAGTACCGCACAGTCTATCGCCGGATGAACCATGGAGTGGTTGTCCGGAAAACTCGCAGCTGGTGCAATGCCATCTAAAAGTCCAGGGTAGTTGTTGGCGATAAGATGGACCTGCATGGACCCGCCCGAGCCGCCAGTGCCAATCGTATATTTCACCGGGCCGAACTTCTTGATGAATAATTCCTTCACCATGGATGTGGTTTCCGCTGACACCACGTCGTTCGCCATGACTCCGAAAATATTCAAGGTGGAGGTCACGACCGCAAATCCCTTGGAGAGCTTGTCTTTCTCTGTGAGGATGTCCGTCGGGGACGAAGATATCAAGTCTCCCTGGTGGTAACCGGATGCGGCGCTGCCCCCGTACACATAGACCATTTTGCCGTTCCACCCCTTGTACTGCGCGGTCGGCGTGGGCTCTGCCTCAGTCGTCGGGTCAAAAAGTATGGCGTATTGATAGATGGCGCGGTTCACAGTGCCTGTTTCCACCCGAACGATATAGTTCACAGTCCTTCCGTCGGATGTCGTGGTCTTTGACATGTCCGCTGGCAATGTGCCCAAAGAGGGGAGTGGCTTGTAGGCTTGCCCACCTTCTGGCATGTAGATGTACGATACCTTGGTGGGCGCGTTGCAGAACTCGTCTTGTGCCTGGCCCATCGTCGTGCCATCGGGAAGCTTGAACTTCTCGGTTTCGCAGAGCCAAGGAGTCTGCTGCGGTCCGGAGATGATCGGTCCGTTACGGGAATAGTTAAGAATCCTCAGCTGACCTTTGGGACGGTCGTCGATAGACACGCTCACTTTGTTTTCACCCAGCTGCAAGTCGCTGACAAGGCCAACCAGCGACGAACCGGACGGCTTGAAATTCTTGGTGACGTCGGTGCTTCCGCGCAGAACCTTCACCCGCTCCAGAGTTACCCCGGAAGGAAGCGCAATGGAAACTAGGGCCGATCCACCGCTCACCATGTCGGGGCGACTCGATAGTACGCTGAGCTGAGCGTCCGTTGGCTCTTTAGCAACGCTGTCGTCGTCTCCGCCGCAGCCATGGAGCAACAGGGTTGTCATTAGCGCGCTCAGGACGATAGGTTTAGTAATAGGCATCTCGTTTCGCTGTAGATGATGGTTGGACGGCACCGCCGAGTCGAAGATCGCCAATGGACAGACAGTGCACTGTTGTGCAGGGCAACACACCATCGGTGCCTTCATCACGGCTTGATCCACACCTTCACGTACCGCCAGAACCATAGAGTCTCGTGGTGGTTCTGACGGTCCATGGAGGGACATTTCGGGCTGGGGATTTACCCTAGGGACGCTGTTATGTTGAACCAAGTCCGAGCTTCAACCCGTCGGGAAATACTAGTTAGCATTCGGAATGCTGGCTTCTGATTTTCGGCAACTGTAAGTTCCATGTAAGCTTCGCGCGTAGCCATGGAAAAAACGAGGGATATTCCCTACCGGCAACACCGCTGTGAGCGGCTGGCTGAGGCGAATAATTGGGGCTACACCAGGCTGCCGTTTGGCTGTCGGGGATGGCGTGAAGAAGATGGAATTGCAGGAGCGCCATGCGCATGCCCAACGGTGTCGAGGACTATTTGTGAGCGGGCTCGTTCAGACATGCCAAAAGAAGCACCTTGCAGCGCAACAGCCCCGAGGTCACATGCCACAGTCTCTTCTGCCTGCTTTCCTGCACAACTAGCACAAGAGTAGAAGCACGGCAGAAGGCGTCATTCCCAGTGGCACTTAAATGCCTTCGAAAAGTGGCTCAATTGTTGAAGCCGGAAGACATCGCGACCGCCGTCACGCTGCACTGGCCTTTGACAAGCATGTCCTTCGCTGCATCGAGACGCGTGTGAGCGGTGATGGCAGTGTGCCGCTTGAATAGGTGAAGGAACGCGTACAAGTTTCCATCGGAACCGGATATACGCGCTATGCGTGCTCGGATGTGCTAAGGCTTCCCAGTGAAGACAATTGGCCAGTGGCGGTAGGCATTGTCTACATATACGCGCTGCTCGCTAGCAAGGGTTAACCCCACGCGAGACTGTCAGTTTGGTACCAATCTTGGCTCGCGAATCAACTTACAGTTGAACGCGTATCGGGCGATTGGGCTGTTTCGCAAGAGCCTATGAGCTAGACGAACGCGTGGGGCGGCATGGTGAGTAAGTCTACATAGTTGTGCATTAATCGCATTTGTGTTGTCTACGGCGCTTCGCAATTTATCCCAGTGGCAAATTCATTGATGGTGTGAAACATAAATAATAAATAGTTTCATAGGAGGGAGACATGAAGAGCTTGAGAGTCAGATTGATGGTATTCACGCTGACGTCGGTATCGCTCGCTGGATGTGGCGGGAGTTCCGATGATTCCCCGGTCCAGGTCCCAACGGCGATGGTTGTATCAAGCCGACCAGACATGGTTAGTGGTGGGTCCGCAGTTATTTCCGTGAGCAAGCCGACAGGTGCCGCAGGCGACCTCAAGGTGATGCTGGGCAGTACAGATGTAACTTCGGCATTTAAGCCAACGTCAGACGGAAGGCTAGTGGGACTTGTTAGTGGGTTCGCGGTTGGCGAGAACAGGATGCTCATTTCCTTCGGCCGAGGTCAGACAACTCTTGTTCTCCGAAATCATGACCGGAACGGTCCAATCATCTCTGGACCTCATCAGATGCCATGGATTTGTGAAACACAGAAATTCAATCTCAAGAACGGTACTACGCTAGGCCCGGCACAAGACGTGTTTTGCAATGCGCCAACAAACATCAGTTATATCTACAAGTCGACGGTGACCCGCACTTTCAAGGCGCTTCTATCGACAGCGAGCTATCCTGATGATCTTGCTACGACGACCACAACAGAAGGTAAAACGGTCAACTTCATTGTACGTGTAGAAACGGGTACGCTAAACCGCGCGATCTATCAGTTCTCAGTTCTCCATGATCCCCAAAAGGACGCCATGCCGAGTCCCGAGGCTCAGTACCAAGGTTGGAACCGTAAGCTCGTGTTCGTGTTTGGCGGTAGTGCCTCGGCCGGCTACAGACAAGGGTACGATATAGGGAACGCATCGGACACAGTGGCAGGACCACTAACTTCCGAAGAGAAGAAGCTCGCAGCTGGTTTCGCTGTGCTTGGTTCCACCCTTACCAAGTTTGGTAATAACGCTAACGACGTTCTCTCGGCAGAGACAGCCTCAATGGTAAAAGAGGCGTTTATAAAGAGGTTTGGCGCTCCTATCTACACCATGGGCTGGGGAGCGTCAGGCGGGTCTATGCAACAGCATCTGATCGCTAACAACTATCCAGGAATTCTGGATGGCATTACGCCCGCCGCTTCATTTTCCGATCTTCATTCGATTGTTCCAAATGTGGCGGATTGCACGTTGCTAGATCGTGCATTTACTTCGAGCAATTTGGTATGGACTGATCAGCAGAAGCAGGAAGTGTCTGGGTATAATACTTGGGACACATGTAAACAATGGATGGGCACATATACTCCGGATTGGCTTGTTGCAAGGAAGAATGAAAAGCCATTGGGGAATTATTTAGGTGCGGTGCTGGATTATAATCAATGTCCTTTGGAGATTTCTTCGGCTGACGGATATGATCCCATAGCAAATCCGAGTGGGGTTCGTTGTGATCTGTATTCAGGTATCAAGAATCTTGTCGGCGTGGATTCCGGGACAGGATATGCCGCGAGGGGGTACGATAATGTCGGTGTGCAGTACGGTCTGAAGGTTTTTAAAGCGGGTCATATTTCCGCTGAACAGTTCGTGACTTTGAATGAAATGGTTGGCGGATTTACCAGCGATGGAGAATTGCAAGGGGCACGTTCCTCCGCTAGTCCGATTGCGCTTAACAATCTTTATGAATTTGGCCGTATAAATAGTGCTGAAAACCTTGGAGATATTCCAATTATCGACCAACGTAGCGACCCTGGTACTAGCGCGAATGTCCATGACAGCATCCGCTCTCTCAGTACACGTGCACGATTGATGCGGGAGCGCGGCAACGCGAAAAATCATGTGATTCTGCGGTTCAGCTCTGCCGCTCCGCCGCCTGGGTCGTCCGCAACCCCGCTGGACGGTGAAGGCTACGTCTTGCAGAAGATGGATCAATGGCTCATGGCGATGAAGAATGACACGCGTGTCTACGCCACTGCGGCCCAAAGAGTTGTTGCCAATAAGCCCGGAGGACTAACTGACGCCTGCTTTACGTCGGAAGGTACCCAAATTGCTGAGACCGCGGACCCGAACAATGGAGGGCAGTGTGGGCAGATCATGCCTTTCTATCTGAATCCACGCATGGTGGCAGGTGGGCCGTTGACAGACGACGTACTCAAATGTCAGCTAGTGCCGGTCAACGCTTCGGACTACCCGGGCCTTTCTGCAAGCCAGCTTGCGAGACTCAAAGCGGTGTTCCCTACTGGAGTCTGTGACTACGGGCGTGCGAGCGTTGGTAGCAAGCCGTTGAAAGGAACTTGGCTTACATATCCAAGCGCAGGAGTAGCGGAACAGCTTCAGTAAAGTCCGATTGCTCGTCCTGGAAGCCTGGCCGCAGCCAACGTTAGGCGGCCAGGCGCGCTTGGAGACTCGGAAGGCCGTCATTCCTAAGCTGCGATCACTGTGGCCACGGCGGGGCGATGCAGTGCGCTCGTGGACTGGAACGTCGAAGTTGAGGCGCTCACCGCCCAAGTTGCGGTTGATGCACATCAGGCGCTTTTGATAAAGCAGATCACCTTGGGCGTCTCTCCCGTCCAGGCCGGCTGCAATTTGCCTTGCGATATAGCTGAATTGCGCCTCTAATGGGGGCGTGGCAGGTGAATGTGGTCAGAGGGCGATATGCGCTGCGCAAGTTGCGGTCATGAAAATTCCGCGCACGCAAAGTTCTGCGAGGAATGCGGGAACAGAATTTCGCAGGCCTGCCCTCAATGCGGCGCTGAGTCGAGTTCCGCCGCAAAGTTCTGCAGCGCATGTGGCCTTCCATTGCCCGAACCTGTTGCACGTCCCGTTGCACCGGTCTCGCACGTCGCTATTGCTGCGCCTGTCCTGTACACGCCACCCCATTTGGCCGAGCGCATTCTTGCCGAATGGGCAGCCATGGAAGCCAGGGGAGCCTCAGCTGGCGAACGCAAGACAATTACCGCGCTGTTTGCGGATATGGCTGGCTCGACAGCATTAATCCAGGATCTCGACCCAGAGGAGGCGCGCGGACTGATTGACCCCGTGGTGTGCCTGATGATGGACGCCGTGCACCACTATGAGGGTTATGTCGCGAAGCTGCTTGGCGATGGCATCCTGGCGCTGTTCGGCGCCCCCATTGCGCATGAAGATCACCCCATGCGAGCCATTTATGGTGCGCTGCACATGCAAGAAGCGATGCGTCGCCATGGCGACCGGGTCCGCATGGAACAGGGTGTACCGCTCCAGATTCGGGTCGGAGTCCATACTGGTGAAGTGGTGGTGCGGTCCATACGCCGGGACAATCTGCACACCGACTATGACCCGGTGGGGAACACCATTCATATCGCGTCGCGCATGGAAAGCGTCGCCATGCCATCTTCGATCCTAGTCAGTGAATCGACGTACAAGCTAACCAAGGGATATTTCGAGTTCAAGGATCTCGGAACCACCAACGTTAAAGGACTCCGGGAGCCGCTTGCGGTGTACGAGGTGCTCGGGCTCGGTCCATTGCGAACACGCCTGCAAGTGGCAGCGCATCGCGGCCTGGCCAAGTTTGTCGGCCGCCAGGCCGAACTGACGCGACTGCAGGACGCCTATATCCTAACTAAGGTAGGGCGAGGGCAGATTGTCGGCGTGCTTGGCGAGGCGGGCGTTGGTAAATCGCGCCTGTTCCACGAGTTCAAATTGTGTTCGCAGCAAGGCTGCATGGTGCTCGAAACCTTCTCGGTCTCGCATGGCAAGGCGTTTCCTTACCTACCTCTTGTCAATCTCCTGAGGAACTACTTTCAGATAACGATGCAGGATGATGCGCGCCAGAGCCGCGAAAAGGTCGCTGGCAGGCTGATGATACTGGATCGCACCCTGGCGGAGCATTTGCCCTACCTGCTTTACCTGCTTGGCTTCAGCGAACCTGGATCGGGACTGTCCACTATGGACTCGGCGATCCGGCGCCAACGTACCTTCGAAGCCATCGCACGCCTGCTGGTGCGGGAAAGCCAGAACCAGCCACTTATGGTCTTGTTCGAAGACTTGCAATGGCTGGACAGCGAGACCGAAGCGTTCCTCAGCATCCTCATTGAATATGTGCCGGAAGCCAGAATCCTGCTGCTGATTAATTATCGCCCGGAGTACGTGCATGATTGGAGCGGCAAGCGGTATTACACCCAACTTCATCTGGAGCCGTTAGGGCAGCCCGAAGCGCAGGGCCTGCTAACGGGACTGCTGGGCAACCATACCTCCCTCGCTCCTCTGACATCGCTGATTTTGTCTAAGACGGAAGGCAACCCATTTTTTATGGAGGAGGTGGTCCAGACGCTAGTTGAGGAAAATGTCCTGCTCGGCCAGTCCGGCGGCTACCGGATTGAGAAGGCTCCGTTGGACCTACATATTCCGACGACCGTACAGGGGGTGCTTGCTGCCCGTATCGATCGGCTTCCGGTTGCGCAGAAGGAATTGCTCCAGACGCTTGCGGTCATTGGTAAGGAGTTTCCGCTTAGCCTGATCCGGCGTGTCATGGCTCTGCCGGAGGAGGAATTGCGCGCTCTGCTGGGCAATCTGCAGCAAGGGGATTTCATTTTCGAGTGTCCAGCTTTACCCGAGGTGGAGTATTCGTTTAAGCATGCCTTGACCCAGGAGGTTGCAGGCAATTCCTTGCTGACGGGACAGCGCAGCATGCTGCATGAGCGGACGGCCCAGGCCATCGAGGCGCTGTATCCGGGCCGCCAGAAAGACTATTGCAGCGAGTTGGCTCACCATTACAGCAAGAGCGGCAATGTACCGAAGGCGATTGAGTACCTCCACCTGGCGGCTCAACAGGCCTTGGAGCGTTCGGCGCACCTCGAAGCCATCCGCCATCTCAGTACAGCCCTCGAGATTCTCAAATCCACTCCTGATTCGCAGGAGCGGGCACGCGAAGAACTCATCTTGCTGCTAACACTGGGCCCAGCCTGGATGGCGGCGCGCGGGCAGGCATCAGCTGAAGTGGAGTCGACCTACAAGCGCGCGCTTGTCCTATGCGAGCAGGGCGGTGAAACTCCGGAACTGTTCTCAGCGCAGCTGGGCTTGTGGTCCTTTTATCAAATTCATGGGCAGTACGGAACGGCACTCAACCTCGCCGAGCGCTTGCTCAAACTCGCGCAGCGCTCGAAAAGATCGGAGCATTTGGCAGAGGCGCATCGCACCGCCGCGGCAAGCATGTTGCGCCTTGGTCGGTTCGGCGAAGCGCGCACGCATATGGAGCAAGTGCTCTCCCTTCATCGTCCCGATGCGTACGTGCGTGATTTCCTGCTCGGCTACGGTCGCCTCCCAGCGATCCATGCGTTGAGCGCGCTAGGTTGGATTCTTTGGTTTCTGGGCTTTCCGGACCAATCCCGCCAGCGCAACGAGGAGGCTCTGGCACTGGCCAAGAAATGCTCGGAACCCTTCAGCCTTGCACTGAGCCTGCTTTTCGCGGCCGAATTGCACCAGTTCCGGCGTGAGACCCAACAGGTGCGGGAGTATGCTGATGCAGCCATCGCCCTCTCTAGCGAGCAAGGATTTCCACTATATCTAGCGTGGGGAGCTATCTTACGCGGCTGGGCCCTGGCAGTAGAAGGCAATCCGGTTGAGGGAATTGCCCGGATACAGGAAGGCATCGTGGACAGTAAAGCCACTGGCGCTGCACTGGGACAGTCCCGGCTCTTAGGTTTGCTGGCGGAGGTCTACGGGCTATCCGGGAACCCGGAAGCTGGGCTTGCCACTCTGACTGAGGCACAAGCACTGGCAGAGTCCAAGCAAGAGCGGTACGCTCAATCGATGTTGCATCATCTCAAGGGTGAACTGCTTTTGCAGTCAACTTCTCATGGAGCGCTCGCCAAGGATCAAGAGGCGGAAGATTGTTTGCGTAAAGCAGTGGCGATTGCTCATGAGCAGGGGGCCAGCTCGCTAGAGTTGCGCGCCTCGCTGAGCTTGGCCCGCCTATGGCAGCGAGAGGGTAAGACGGACGATGCGCGCCGCATGCTGGCTGGGATTCACGGCGTGTTCACCGAGGGATTCGATACTGCGGACTGGCAGGAGGTAAAGGCGCTGCTGGAAAGCCTGACGTAAGGGAGGATTTCTAGTCCAGGGCGACGTACGCTATGGCGACAGCGGCAATGCGTGGCAACTCGCTGCGCGGGACCAGGCAATTGGTTCCTGGCTGCCCGACCGGGAAGCGGGTCACTCCGCTATTTTCTAGTCAGCGCAAGACACGACTGGGGTGTCTGCCCACGCGGTCATGAGCGAGGTCGACAGCACGATTGTCGGTAAGCGCGGCTGGCATCGCGTGGAAAGCAAGCCCTCCTTCAGGAGCAACAGGCGCGAGCACTGTTCCGCCCCACACGTCCTCAACCGATTGTCAATGGATCGGACGACAGCCGCTTGCACGGACGCCGCTGCCTTCGTCAGTACGTTGTCATTAGGAAAAGCTCCGGTCGAAGCCAGACCGCTGAGCAATACGATCAATGCGAGTGGACGACAATCGTGATGCATGGGTCCGACTCCGGTTGTCTTGCCATCTACAGGTCCAACACGAGCGTTCCGCCGCAGCCTCGCGACACGCAAGGCGTCATAAAACTCTGCCGTTCGTTCTCGTCAAGGATGAAATCCTGGTGGTCGATCTGGCCAGATAAGTGGCGAACCTTGCATGTCCCGCACAATCCAGAAGCGCAGGACGTTTCTACAGGCGCGCCGGCTTGCTGAAGAACTTCTGCCAGATTTTGGTCCGGCAAGACGGTCAGTTTTCGCCCTGAAGCAGCTAACTCGACGATGTAGCCTTCGTCTGTGCCGGAACTTTCAGCAGGCACTTTCTGTATCGGCGCCTTGAAGTGCTCGCAGTGCACAGCATCCGCAGGCCAGTGGGCAGTCGCCTGCTTGCAGGCTTCCATGAAGCCACCCGGCCCGCAGTAGTAGACGTGGGTGCCGACCTGAGGGGTTTGCAGCAATTGGGCGATATTCAGACCCTTGGCGGGGTCGCCGCCATCGAAATGGCAGTGAACCTTACCTGTCTTCGCCATGCCTTCCAGTTCACTCTGGAACGCCGCGAATTCTGGTCCCTTCGCGCAGTAGTGAAGCTCGTAATTCTTCGATTCGGCCTCGAGTTGGTGCACCATGGATTTGAGCGGGGTCACACCGATTCCACCGGCGAGCAGGATGATCTTCGATGCGTCGTCGGACAGCCGGAAGTTGTTGCGCGGGACGCTGACCCTGACCCGGTTCGGAACACGGAGGGTTTCGTGCATTCCCCGGGATCCGCCGCGCCCCGATTCATCTCGCAGGACAGCGACGACATAGCGATGGCGTTCTTCCGGACTGTTGCACAGCGAGTACTGCCGGATGACGCCTGGGGCGATGTGAACGTCGATGTGGGCGCCGGGCGTGAATGCTGGCAGCTCGTTTCCTTCGGGATCGACGAATTCGTAGGAGTTGATCCCGGCAGCTTCCATGCGAACCTGCCGTAGGACCAGTTCAAGATGAGTCAGCGCTTCGCGCTCATTGGTGGGGGCGTTCATGTAGAACCTCGCGTCTCCAGGTACATCTGCCGGGCGGTTGCGTGCCGCCCGGCAATTCATTGCGGCGTGGGGTCAGCCCTTGAGGCTTTGCTCCAGTTCGTCGAATTTTTCCTTGACGTACGCCGCGCGGGCCTCGCCGGACAGCCTGTCGGCCTCGGTCAGGATGGCGACAGCCTTGCGAGCCAGCAGGCGCCGATTAGCCACTTCCTGCTCCATGGTGTCGGCCTCCGGCAGCTCGAAGACATTGCCCGAGCAGTAGCTATTCGGCGCGCCGTTGACCTCGCGCAGCCATTCCGCGAAACCCTGTGCTGCGGCGGCAGCATTGGTGCCGCGTACGGCGTCGCGCAGCATCTTGCGGAAGGCGAACAAGCCGGCGTCAAACTTGGTCGGGTTCTCCAGCGAGTGCACGGCGATCGGGCGTTGGCTGATGATGGCTTCGTAGTCGCCGGGGGCGTACTGCGCGTTCTTGTAGTTCTCGCGTTCGCGGTGGTTCGACGGAATCGGCGGCATGTCCTCGAGCGTGTACTTGCCGAAGCGTTCAGGGCGGCGCATGGCAACCTGGCCATCGAGGAAGTCAATGCTCTCGTAGCCGACCAGGCGCTTGTCGCCCACGCCGCGCGTGTCGATACCCGGCCCCATTACGCGCCAGCCGATCATCTTGCTGTTCTCGTCGTCGACGGGCACCGTCCAGCGAATGATGTGGAACCGGCTGAACAGTTTCTTCTGCGAGCCGTCTTCCGACGTGTACGCGTGCAGGCTGAGATTGGGTAGCACCTGGTGCTGGATGCGCAAAAACATCTTGTCCTTGTCCACGCGGCGCGCACCGGCGCAGGCCAAGCCACGGCCGCCGTGGACCGGTATGAATTGCATGTCGGGTGCGACTTCCATTGATGCGGCGCCGACCTCATCGAAGGTCGTGCTTTGGAACTTGCCGCCCACTACGTTCTTCGCTGCATGCAGTGCCGTCGGGTGGAAGTTGTCGGCTGCGTTGTCCTGCACCTGGAGCCAGTTGCAGTGCTGGAAGTTGCTGTATGCCACCAGTTCGTCGCTAGGCAGCACGGTGAAATCTTGCTCCCATTCCGGGAACGGCGGCTCTTCGTCCGGCGGGCCCATGTAGGCGAACACCAGGCCGTTGCGCTCGATGGCCTTGTATGCGCCTTGGCGGATCGAGCAGGCATACTTCTCGGCTTCCTTCTCCTCACCTGCGGGGAAGGGCACATGCAGGCAGGCACCGTCGACATCGAACACCATGCCGTGGTAGCAGCATTTGATGCCGCGTTCCTGGATCGCGCCATATTCGAGCGACGCGCCGCGGTGACAGCAATGCGCATGCAGCACGCCGACGCGGCCGCTGCCGTCGCGAAATGCGACCAGTTCCTCGTTGAGGATCTTCAAAAAGCGGGGCGTATCGGTCAGTTCCATGGACATGCAGACCGGATGCCAGAAGCGGCGCATGTATTCGCCCATTGGCGTACCCGGCCCCGTCTCGGTCAGTTCCGGATCGTGGTCAGGCACACGGTTCGTGTAGTAGCCGCCGTACGGAATCAGCTTCTTGGGGGTAGCGGCTGCGCTGCTGACACTGCCGGCAGAAGCGCGGGACGGGTCGTTCTTGTCGAAAGGAGTGGTAGTCATCGTGAGTCTCCTATGGGGATATGGCTATCTTTGAAATCTGTCTACTGACTTCGGAACTCTGTATACAGAGTTTAGGGTGTCAATTTGGCCTTGTAAGTGGGGGTTTACCTCAGGGATTCGGTGCTTTGTGACTAGTTCTTAGCACGATCCACCAGCGCGGACTGACCAATCCAAGGCATCATCGCTCGCAGCTTTGCGCCGACGATTTCAATGGGATGGGCGGCCGTAAGGCGTCGACGGGATTGCAGCGTGGGGCCGCCAGCTTGGCTTTCCAGGATGAAGGCCTTTGCATACTCGCCCGATTGAATGGCGTGCAGAGTGGCTTTCATTGCAGCACGTGTGTCGTCCGTGACGATGCGAGGCCCGGTCAGGTACTCGCCGAACTCAGCGTTGTTGGAAATGCCGTAGTTCATCGTGCCGATGCCGCCTTCGTAGATTAGGTCGACGATTAGCTTCAACTCGTGAAGGCATTCGAAGTACGCCATCTCGGGGGCATAGCCAGCTTCCACTAGCGTGTCGAAGCCTGCCTTGATGAGCTCCACAGTTCCGCCGCAAAGTACCGCTTGCTCGCCGAAAAGGTCAGTTTCCGTCTCTTCGCGGAAGTCTGTCTCAATCACCCCTGACCGCCCGCATCCAATCGCCGAAGCATAGGCCAACGCAACGTCCCGGGCGCTCCCTGACTTATCTTGAGCCACCGCGATGAGCGCTGGAACCCCGCCGCCGCCGGTGTACGTTGAACGGACAGTATGACCTGGGGCTTTCGGCGCAATCATAATGACATCGAGATCACTGCGCGGTACGACTTGTCCATAGTGGATGTTAAAGCCGTGGGCGAAGGCCAACGTCGCGCCTTGTCGCATCGACGGCTCTACCGCTTCGCGATACACCCGAGCAATCGTCTCGTCAGGGATGAGCAGGATGACCAGGTCAGCGCTAGACGCCGCCTTTTCGACGGTCGCGACTTTCAAGCCTGCTGCTGCCGCCTTACGCCAGGACTCGCCACCCTCGCGCACTCCGACCACCACGTCGACGCCGCTGTCTTTCAGGTTGAGAGCATGTGCATGACCTTGGGACCCATATCCGATCACCGCGACTCGCCGGTCACGTAAAAGAGACGTATTGGCATCTTTGTCATAAAAAACTTTCATTCGAGGCTCCTCTGCCGGTTCGGTACACTTTGAACGCTGAACTCTGTATTCAGAGTTCATATTGTTAGATCGTCCCCCGCGAAAGTCAAGGTCCTAATTTAAGCCCCTAGACAGTCATTGCAATGAGTGGACGAGTGGACCAAAATTATCTGAATACAGAATGCAGAGGCAGCAAGCCATGTCAGCAACCTTTCCGAAAATCCAAGCCCGTCCTGATTACGTAGATGAGGTGTACAAGATGCTTCTTGATGCCATCAGTGATGGCACGTTGGCGCCTGGGACGCGACTCACACAGGAGGAGATCGCTGAACAGATGCAGGTATCGCGTTCGCCGGTGATCCAGGCGATTAGGATCTTGAAGAAGGACGGCTTTGTTCAGGACGCGCCGGGTCGAGGGGTCTTGGTTGCGCCTCTGGACGCCGAATCGATTGGCCACCTCTATGAAATTCGAGGCTCGCTCGATGCGCTGGCCGCCAGACTGGCCGCAAAGCGCCATTTCAAGGTGGACCCCAAGCTCATTTCGGATGGGCGTCGTGCGGCGCAAGGCGAGGATGTGAAGGCGATGATCGACGCGGATATGGCGTTCCATCACGCCATCTACAGGGCGACGGGCAATCCGCTGCTTGAGCAGAACGCGCAAACCTACTGGGTTCATCTGCGTCGAGCAATGGGCGCTGTGCTTCAATCTTCGGCTCAACAGCGCAAGTCGATATGGGACGAGCACGAAGCCATTGCTGAGGCCATCGCCTCAGGCGATAGCGCGCGCGCGGCCGAGTTGACCGAACTGCATACTACGCGCGCGAGGGAAAATCTAATTAGCCGTCTGGACGAGTACTTCAGTGATACTCGCCAGACGGCGTAGTGTTTCGCGAGTGTTACTGCTTGTCTTTGCGACCGATATTCACCAGACGCGCGGGAACAGTGAACACAAGCAGTCCGCCGACCACCAAGCTTGCCGCCAAGACCAGGACTCCATTGCCCGTGGTGCCAGTGGTGGTCTGCACCCAGCCGATAAGATATGGGCTAATGACACCGGAAATGCTTCCTACAGAGTTCGCCAGCGCGATGCCGGCCGCAGCGGCTGCGCCACCAAGAATCGCCGGCGGTAGCGTCCAGAACTGGGAAATCGTAGTCATGATGCCCATCGTACCGATAGTCAGTGCCAGCATGGCTACGGCCGTATTGTTGGCATAGGCAACGCTGACGCACAGGCCAAGCGCACCAAGAGCGCCCGGTATGGCCAGGTGCCAGCGGCGTTCACCACGTGTATCCGAGCTTTGACCGACAAGAATCATCGAAGCCGTGGCAGCCGCGTAGGGAATTGCAGACAGCAGGCCAATATCCAGCGGATCTGATACTCCGCTTGCCTTGACGATGGTTGGCAACCAGAAGCTCACGCCATACAGGCCCATCGTGAAGAAGAAGTAAATCGCGCTGAGCAGCAGGATGCGGGGATTGGTCAGTCCATCGCGAACCGAATGCAGGGTGTGTCCCTTGCTTTCCGCGGCCAGATTGGTTTCGATCATTGTCCGTTGGGCCGCACTCAGCCACTTGGCATCCGCGACCTTGTCGTCAAGGTAGAAGTAGGCAATGACTCCGACGAGCACGGTGGGAATGCCTTCCAGCAAGAAGAGCCATTGCCATCCGGCCATGCCGTGCGAGCCGTGCATGGCGCTCATGATCCAGCCAGAAAGCGGGCCGCCGATGACACCGGACATCGGGATGCCGGTCAGAAACAGCGCGGTGACCTTGCTTCGGCGCGATGCCGGAAACCAGTAGGTGAGGTAAAGCAGAATCGCTGGAATGAAGCCCGCTTCGGCCACGCCAAGCAGAAAACGCATGATGTAGAAGCTTGTCGGGCTCTTCACGAACATCATGGCCGCGGAGATGAGACCCCAAGTCACCATAATGCGTGCGATCCAGCGCCGCGCGCCTACGCGCAGCAGAATCAGGTTGCTGGGCACTTCGAACAGAAGGTAACCGACAAAAAAGATGCCCGCCCCAAGTCCGTAAATCGCGTCGCTCAGGCCAAGGTCCTGCATCATCTGCAGCTTGGCGTAACCGACATTGATGCGGTCGAGGTACGCGCACATATAGCAGAGGAACAGAAACGGCAATAGCCGCCACATGACCTTCGAGTAGGTTGCTGATTCAGTAGCGACGTAAGGCGTCACCACGGTCGTCGTGGTTTGCATGGGGTGTCTCCTTTGGGGGCTGCATTTCTCGAAATGGGGGTGGCCGTCGCGTGTGTGCCCAAGCTGTCTGGCGGCCAATGGCCGAAGTCGCTGGATTGCGACCTCGGCGGAGCGAAGCGGAGGATTAGTCGAACATGTCGGGCTGCGTGACGCGCAGGTGATCCCAGATTGGTTGGAAGTGCAGCCAGCCGATATAGTCGCTGCCGACATGCTCACGGCTGTAACGTGCACGGTCCGGCGAAACCAAGTGCGGTGTAATCCCCGTCGCTTCGATCATCAGTTGCTGCTTGCAGCAGCGCTCCAGAGCAATGAACCAGAAGGCGGCCGCCTCGATGCTGTGGCGGCTGGCGGTCAGAAGGCCATGATTCTGGTGAATGGCGGCCTTGACGCCCTTGAACGCATTGGCGACCTTGTGACCGCCTTTCACTTCGACTGCGACCTTTCCGGCTTCATCGCCGATGACCACGTGATCTTCGTAGAAGGCGGCCGCGTCTTGCGTAATGGGATCCAGCGGCTTGCCCAGCGAGGCGAATGCAGTGCCGTACTCCGTATGGGCATGGCACATCGCAACGATGTCCTGGTGAGCCTCATGCACGGCGGCATGCAATACGAAGCCCGCGCGGTTGATGGCGTAGTCGCCCTCGACGACGCGGCCTTCGTGGTCTGCGCAAATCAGGCTCGACACGTTGACCTGAGCAAAGTGCACTGCCATCGGGTTCGTCCAGTACAACTCCGGATGCTCCGGGTCCCGTACCGTCAGGTGGCCGGCGAAGCCGTAATCGAAGCCCTCGAGAGCGAATGCACGGCATGCTGCCACCAACCGCTCTTTGAGATGCTGCCGCTCCTCCGCGATGGATGAGAACTTGGGCACAGATGGAAAGATGAGGCCCATCTGCTCTGGCTGATAAATGGAGGTGCGCTCCTTGTCGTTGAAGACCCGCGGTTCGCGGTTAAGTACGGCTGCCATGTCAACTCCTTGTTGAGAATGTCGTAGGGACCTGATTGGTGGTTCGCGCTGGGAGCTTCGGGCTCCGTTGCGGCACGTCTTCATAGTCGTCGCCACGAGGTTCGTTGACAAACGATGGATGTTCATGGAAACATGAACTTCATTCATACATTTACGTCTTTCCCATGCGAAGAATTCCCAACTTTGTGCTGCTGCGTGCATTTGAGGCGGCAGCGCGTTTGGAGAGCTTTACGCTTGCGGCGAAGGAGCTGCACCTGACGCAGTCAGCAATCAGTCATCAAGTTCGGGAGTTGGAGGAGTACTTCAATAGAAAGCTGTTTGACCGGCGAAATCGAAGGGTCGAGTTGACGCCGGAAGGGGAGCGTCTGTTGGAAAGCCTTTCCCGCGTATTCGACGTGATTGAAGCCGCCTGCAACGAGGTAGCACTTGCGCCGCAGTCAGAAGTGCTCGCCGTCTATTGCGCTCCTAGCTTTGCTGTCAAATGGCTTGGACCCCGGCTGCCGAAGTTTATGCAGACACATGGGGACATTACGATTCGACTGTCGTCGGGGGCGGAAGCTATTGATCTAACGCAGGCGCGTGAACTCGATCTGGCGATTACCTATGGCTCTGCACATACCAGGGCTGGGCTGGTTGTTCAGCCATTAGGGCAGGAGCGCATTCTTCCGCTGTGTTCGCCGTCTATCATTGACGCGAAGATGTCGGTGCGTGCCCAGATGGAAACGCTGCCGCTTATTGACTCTCAACTGAGTCGTGTCACATGGCCGGATTGGTTCGGAGCGAACGGCCTGGTTTGTCCGACGCGCCCGAGAGCTTCATTTGACCGGGGCGCACTGGCAATTTCGGCTGCGGTCGATGGCATGGGCATCGCCCTGGAGAGCATCCGGCTAGCTGAGCGCGAACTGTCGAAGGGAGACCTGATTGCACTTGGCGAGGATGAGTTCACGCACATTGCGCGCGAGACCCATTTCCTTTCCTATCGGCAGAATGAAGCCCATCTGCACAAGGTAGCCGCATTCGTTCAGTGGCTTACTGATCAGCTTGACGTGCCCTTTCATGAATAGCGCTTACCTCTCATGTGCGCAACCTGCAGATTCAGCTTCAAAGCCCACCGGCACCAGCGTGATACCCAGACCCTAAGTACATCGGCGCGTGGGTGCGTAGTTGTTCGTGATACAGGCTTGGCAGCATCAGCGCCACGTCACAGTGATTGAGTCAGCCCCCGTCCTCGCTCCTCCCCTCCGTCATCTTCAGGATGTCGGAAGGGAGGGCGCATCATTGCTGAATGATCTCCGCTGCCCGTCTATGCGAAGCTCGTATTGGCCAAATGCCGGCGGGCAGCCCCGCGACCAGTCCATTGTTTGAGAATCTGTAATGAAGGAGCAGCGTTCATCAAGAGCTTCGATGCTGCCTTCAGTTGCGCGCCAATAGCTTCCTCGGCCTCGCTTGCCACAGCATCACTCGGCGCAGTCACGAGAAGTGCACCGAGTGGCTGTAGCTCGTTCTGGTGAATCAGGGGCGCGCCAACGGCCATCAATCCGTCGTAATAGTCATCGCGCGCCACGGCATAGCCTTGCATGCGGACTAAATTGAGTTCCTGCATGAGCGCTGCTTGTTCTGTGATCGTTTTCGACGTGTGGGCCTCGTAAGGACCCGGACCGAGTAAACGCTCACGTTCATCCCCGGTCATCCATGCAAGTAGGAGCTTTCCAGAGGCGGATCCGTGCAATGGGCTCTTGAGCCAAGTGTCGTAGTAGGGCGAAAGCGGATTGGTGCCTTGGACGAAGTCCACTATCAGCCGTTCGCTGCCTATGAATAGCACAAGCGCAACCGTTGCCCCCCCTACGGATTTCTGACAGGAATGAAGCGTCGGTGCCGATTCCCGTCGTAGCTGAGTGATGGGGTGAAACAGTGACAGGGGGGATAGCGCCAACGGCCCCGGCAGATAGCGCTTCTGAACTTCTTCGCGCACGGCGTAGCCGTGTTCCACCAGCGTCTGCAGGAGTCGGTGTGCCGTACTCGCGTCCAGGCCCGTTTCAGCGGCAATGTCCGATAACGATACGAACCCATTCGCCTGCCTAAGGACATCAAGAACTTGTAGCCCGCGTGCGAGTGACCCTGTCACTCCTGCACCCTCATCACCCTTGGCGCGAAGGGCCGGTCGCCCAGGTCTAGGTGTATTTTTCGTCACGTTATGAGGCGGGTGCCGAAAGAACCCGGCACATTTCGAAATAAAAGTTTCATTGTATAGCGGGTCAGTGCATAGGGCTCTGAACAACAGAGATCTGTAGCGAGCCGGTATTTGGAATGTTAGGTCTCCGCCCCGTGGGGAGAAAGCGACCGGCCTCTCTTGTGAAGCCCTGCTGAGTGCGCGCGGATACGCAGGAGCTTGTGCTTCATGGTGTAACCGCTGTGGGCGAACTAGGACTCGCACGGCTGAGAGACCGGTACACTGAGTAGAAACCCCTATGAGAAAAAATGAAATGAAGGTTGCGGTATACGAAATCGAATCCTACTATTGCTGCAACCAGCATTGATTTCTCGCTCGGGCATGCGACGTCATAAACGTCGGAGCAACGAGAACAGCCCTGCATTGCAGGTCACCCTGTCCTCCTTTAGCCAAGGGGGCGAGCGCGGGCCGATGAGGCCCTTAAAGGTAAGTCCCCCGCCGGTAGGTTGCCCAGCATCAGGCTGCTAAATCGACGAGCGATGCCGTCTATTCGGTCGATCGTGGAGAAGGCGGTGCGGTCATGGTCCACTCGAGAGTCCTGCTCATCCATACGGATACCGCGGGGGACACGAAGCTCTTTGCTGCCGGCCGTTACGACGATGAACTAGATGGCGACGTGCTGCGCATCATCGAACGAGTGATTTATCCCGAAATACAAGAACCGGGGCCAGCTGTGTGTACCGATCTGAGCCGCGCACTTTGAAAAGCAACATTTTGACGCTTGCGGATAGCGCAACAGAAAACTACGCCATGAAAACACCATCACGAAGAATGCCCGTTGCCATCTTGGGTTCGGGAAATATCGGCACCGACCTGATGTACAAGCTCCAACGAAACCCTATGTTTGACCTGCGCCTGGTGGCCGGCATCGATCCCGCCTCGGAAGGTTTGGCGCGAGCGCGAGAACTTGGCTATGGGACCTCTACCGACGGAGTAGAGGCGATTCTCGAAGAAGGTGGCATTGGAATCGTTTTCGAAGCAACCTCGGCCCGTGCGCACAGGCAAAACGCGCCCCGCTTCAAGGAGGCAGGGATCTTCGCAATTGATCTCACACCTGCGAAGGTTGGCCCCAGTGTCGTTCCGTGCGTGAACATGGACGACGGGTTTGACGCAAAAAATGTGAACCTAATCTCCTGCGCGGCGCAGGCGACAATTCCGATTGTGCACGGTGTGAGCCGTGTTGCGAAGGTGAAGTACGCCGAAATCGTTGCAACCGTTTCCAGCAGAAGCGTCGGCCCGGGCACTAGAGAGAACATCGAGGAGTTCACGCGTACCTCGCAAAAGGCTCTGATGGAGGTCGGTGGCGCTGGCCGCGGCAAGGCAATGGTAGTGATCAATCCGGCCGATCCACCTCTCATCATGCGCAACACCATTTATACGATTGTGGATCGCGATGTCGATGAGCAGCGAGTAAAGGACTCTGTGCTGGAAATGGTGAAGCAGGTCCAGAGCTATGTTCCCGGATACCGTCTCACCGTTGAGCCGTTCTTGCGCGACGATCATTTCATGATTGGAGTCGAGGTTGAAGGAGCCGGAGACTTCCTGCCGCCCTATGCAGGAAACCTGGACATCATCAACGCGGCTGCAGTGGCCGTTGCGGATCGCTATTGCGCGACTCAATTCTAGGAGGCATTCATGGCAAAAATTACTTTCGTGGACGTAACCTTGCGCGACGGAAATCATACATATCGTCACCAGTTCACTCCCGAAATTGTGCATGCGACAGCAGCCGCGCTGGACACCGCGGGGGTCGACATCATTGAAGTCGGCCATGGTGACGGCCTCGGCGGAAGTTGCCTCCATGTAGGGCGGGGGCCGTCGACTGACCGCCAACTACTCGAAGCTGCGTGCAGCGCCGTGAAGCGGGCAAAGGTCGGCATTCTCCTTTTGCCCGGTTTTGGGCTCTTTGCTGATTTAGAAATGGCGGCAGAGGTCGGAGTGAGCGTGGCTCGCATTGCAACGCACTGCACCGAGGCCGATGTGACTGAGCAGCATCTGCGTCGGGCCAAAGATCTGGGCATGTTCACCGTCGGCTACTTGATTTCGGCCGGCATGGCCAGCCCGGAACAGTTGGCGGAACAAGCCCAGAAACTGGAGTCGTACGGTGCAGACTATGTGAACCTAGCCGAATCGCAGGGCCATCTGGTTCCTGGCGAAGTGGCAGCGCGCATTCGCGCGGTACGCCAAGCTGTGAAGATTCCGATCGGATTCCATCCCCACAATAACCTCGGCTTGGCCATTGGCAACATCCTTGCCGCAGTGGACGAAGGCGCTACGTTCATAGACGGGAGTCTCAAGGGCTTCGGTGGTGGCGCGGGCAATGCGCAGACTGAAGTCGCAATCGCGGCGCTCAAGCGCGCCGGTCACGAAGTAGAGGCCGACCTGTTCGGCATCATGGACGCAGCCGACGTTTTCGCCCAGCAAGTGGCTCCGCAACCCATGCCCGTCATCGATAACGACTCCCTACTCATGGGATATGCGAATGTGTATGGCGGATACATCCATCCCGTTAGGCATGCTGCGGAAACGTACCGTTGTGACCCGCGGGCACTAGTGTTGCGCCTTGGCGAGCGCAAGGTGGTTGCTGCCCAGGAAGACGTCGTAATCGAAGAGGCGCAGAAATTGTCGTGTACTTCTACCAGCTAGATCCGCCGAGAGCGGCAGGCTGGTTGAATGACGCATAGCAAAGTGCACGAAATGGTGTCGCCCGCTCGGCAACACCTCTTTGCCTGGCAATGGCTGACTTACGGGGTCAGCAAGTAGATGGCCTGCGTTTTCCATATACTCATAGAAGCCATGCCGCCGTCCGCACCTCAGATGCCGTACTTCCGTTGGCCAGCATGGAAATCCTGCATCGCTTCGGTCCATGGGCGGGGTCTTTCTGCAGTTTCACGAAAGTGAAACAACCGGCCGTCACGCTACTTTCCCTCAACAGCCGATCTAGTGCCGCGCCTGCGTGGCCTCATGGCGCGACTTCCTCGCTGTGCAGATACGGATGATGCAAGCTTGCTGGGGCAGCGCGCCGGCGGCGGGTGAGACGAGGGGTTCCCGAGTAGCGCGCGGGTACCGAGTCACGAGCATACTGGCTGTATGAGGGGCGCGGTGACTTGCTATGGTCGGACGTCGCGCGAAAATGGCGGGCGGTGGGTATCCGTAGGGCACTTGCCGGAGAAGGGCAGGGTAGCTGGGGAAGCCCAAAGTGGAGCTGAGTAAAGGATCGCCTCCGTACTCGTCTACCCCGGCTGCCCGACCGCGACGCGGTCTACATCCTCACGTATCGATATCCTCGTCTGTCGTCCTCGCAAAAATGCAGATACGAATCTGCTTATTCCGGTTGAAGATGCATACCTTCGTAGGAGCTGGAATAACCTTCTATCCTCAATCGGGGATCTCCACTCGTTTTGAGTAAGCATATCCTCCCTTTAGGGTTGCTAGGCATAGCCGAAGACCCCCCAGTACGCTTGTATCGGTTCCTTCCATCAGTCAGATTTGACTGAGTCCGACAGTCTTGTCGAGTCACGCGCTATCTTCACCCGCGTGCCAGTCGTCTCAACTCTTCCCCCACAGAGACCGGTCTCCTCCCGTTGCTGCCGTAATCTAGCCGACCAACGAGGCGGTCACCGCCGAAGCCTTTCAATGGAAAGGACGGCCCTCCCGTCGGGCGCCTTGGGGTCGCCGACGTGTGACATGAAAGTATATGTGCGTGCGAGTGCTATGAATTGGACCGATCTGCTATATCGAACGTTGTGACGTCAAAAGAATTAAGCTTTCCTCATTCTGGACCAGGACGGACGCAATACATAGGGGAAGAGTGGCCGAGCGGCAGTGCGCACTGCGTTTGCGATGGTGCGCTTCCATTGTTTGTGGGAAATCACCATCACCTCGCCGCTCAGTCAGTGCCGGATTAGCGCGGACTCATGCAGCTGAGCCTCTTGCTGGAATGGTCCATCAGTTCTTTGCGCCGACACCGAGGAAGCCATTGCTGCGATCTGGCAGAAGACCAACCGCATAGAGCGTGGTCGTCGAGCCACTCACCACGGGAACGGCGACCCCGGACACCGTCGCACTGCCAAGTGCACACGATCCTCCATTGAACTTGACGGAGATACTGAAGACGTTCTTGCCAGACCCAGGGGTAAGGGTGCCGGAGTAAGTGCACGCAGCCTGTCCGCTGACAGTCGAGCTTCCGCTGATGGTACCGTTGCTGTTGAAGGTAAGGCTAACGGGCGAGCTGCCGCTACCCGTCGCTGCTGACCCGTTGTATGACACAGCAACCTTAATGAGGGACGCGGCCGTCTCGTAGCTCGCGTCATAGGTCGAGGTGAAGGTAATGCCTTGTCCGGTCTCAGTCAGAGTGCCGTCCAGCTTTTGCTTTGCGGCGTAAGCTGCCGAAACGGTCGCTGGTGTGCGGGTGTTACTAGGCAGATTAAAGTCATAAGCGTCCCACGAAGCGAACGAGCCGTTGTTGGATGTACCCTAGCCATGAACGACGCCATAAATGGTGTTGTTCTTACCATAAAGCACATAGTGATCGCCTGGCTTCCAGGACCAGACCTGCCGTTTGATATCCCGTGCTGGTAGTGCCCGTGTACAACCTTCGGCGGTCGAGGGGGCCATTGGGACGGAAGTGTTCGCTTGAGGGGTGCCGTTACCCGTGTCCTATTCGTGCTATGCGAGGCGGTGTAGGCTCATTGGGTCAGAACGCACGTAGGAGGATTTCTGTCGATGATGCCCCATAAGCGTTCGGCTGGTTTGGTGGTCGTACGTTGCGTTGCCAACGAGTGGCGCTGCCTTGTCCTACGCGCATATCGGAACTGGGACCTTCCGAAAGGCTTGCCAGAGCCCGAGGAAGGCGCACTACAGGCGGCACTGCGCGAGACCATAGAGGAGACGGGGTTATCTGATCTCGAGTTTCGTTGGGGTGAAGACTATCGGGAAACTGAAGCCTATGGTCGCGGTAAGATCGCGCGCTTCTATCTTGCCTTTTCGCCAAGCGGCGACGTGAGTTTGCCGGTTAGCGCAGAGCTCGGTCGGCCTGAGCACCATGCGTTTCGATGGGTAAGCTTTGCAGAGGCCAGGAAGCTTTTGCCCACCATATTCGCATCGATTCTTGAGTGGGCGGAGATGGCTGTCAATATCCAAAGCTAGGTGCAAGCGCGGAAGGTTGCTTCCTAGCAAAGCTAAGCGAAAAGAGTAGGTATATTTCGAACTTCGGCGAAAGGTGTTTGGGAGCGCACTATGGTCCACCCCCATGGGCTCAAGGTGACGTACATCGATGACGACATCGGAGTCCAGTTTGACTATCTGATCGGCGGACACAATCAAACCTTCGTGGTAAGCCGCGAAGCGTTGGAGGACCATTTCGGTCTGGAGCTTTCGGATCTTTCCGTTAGCGAGCGCGATGCTGCGCTCCTTGAGGCTTTCCGTCAGGGATGGGAGCGCATCAGGACTGTTGCGGCGCGCAATCGGGCTGTACCGAGTTCCGGCCGCATAGTTCTGAAATCCAGCGACTTTTAGAGGGCAGCTTGGAACTCTGGTGACAAGTCACCGGCTGGTAGAAGTGAAATTTCATATACATTTGAGACGCACTTTGCATTATGCTGTACCTTTATAGTCTGAAAAGGGGATACACCGAATGGCAACTTACAAAGAACTTATGGCACAGAAGCAGGCCCTCGAGGCTCATCTGGAAGAAGCGCGTGCCAATGAAGTCGCGGGTGTTATCGAGCAAATTCAGAATTTGATGGCTGAGTATGGTCTGACGGTCGATGACATCACCAAGCGTCGTCGTGGCCGTCCCGCTGGCAGCGGTGCAAGCAAGCCGAAGTCGGAAGTTCCGCCGAAATATCGGGATCCCAAGACCGGTAAGACTTGGTCCGGCCGCGGTCGCGCCCCGTCGTGGCTGGGAAAAAATCCAAAGCGATTCCTCATCGCCGAGGAGTAAGTTCAGCGCTCAGGGATGTTGGAATAGGATTACAGGAGCGCCGCCGCCGCAAAATGATCCGATCGCGTCAAGGGCCCCGCCGGAGCCGGCTTGGTCGGCTTCCTCCTACTGCCTGAAACCTCAATCCTAAACGTTGTCGACAGGGATGCATCGGTACCAGACGCACAGAGAATTGTGCTCGGGTATCAATTCGGGGCATTCTGCTGCAATGCAGCGAGTGAAACGGCTTCGAGGTCTATCGCGTTCTGGGCGCGCCGCCTAGTGCATCCCTGACCAACCGCGGCGCCTCAGGATGGGTCTTACCGCGCGCGACGGCCGTTTTAGCTGGCAGAAGCGAGCCGATGTGCCGCTTGTAGCCGCTCAAATGGCAGGACGGATTGGCCCTTTCACTGCAAGCGTATCTGCAACTCTGAAATGCTCGACAGATTGGCCTGCGTTGACGGCGCGCTGCAACCAATCTGGAATGTTGCCCTTGCCATCCCAGGTATGGCCGTGAGCATCTCTGTAGCAGACTTGGGTAGTCTGCATCGCCTGAGCGACAGAAAAGCATCCCGCAGCCTCCAAAGCCTCAGGAGTAATTCCGTGACGGGCCATCTGTGACTTCACCCACAGAATAGCGTTAGCGCGTTCGCGCAAGTCGAGCGCATCGGAGCGATCCGTATTCCTGAAAAGCAACGGAGGAGAAACTCCTTGTGGATGATGCATCATGACTTCGCTGTTCAATGGCGCGTGCAACGAATATACATGATCTTCGAGTCGCGCAGCAGTGGGAGTAGCCGGCGGCGGGACCTCGTGCATCTGTCTCTAATGCTACCTGGCGCGCAGATAGTTTCGTCTGCGAGTTGGTGCGCGTCAAGGAGCAGGTAGCTCGGATAGTCGGTTCCAAGAAACACGCTTGCTCCGGCCGGGAACGGCTCAACGAGGCAATTGCCCGCGGGCAGCAGCTTCCGCAGTGTTGGCTGTGGCTGCGTTTTCCGCCGGGCCATTTCAGGATGGGGTGGATGGGGGCACGAACGTGCTCGCCTTTCGTGGGTTTGAGCATGCGTTTGCACCCTCGGTATAGCTCATTCGGGCCAGCATATTTCCGTCGAACGCTCCAACGGTGATCGGTTCACTGAATTCCGTGGATGGGAAAACTCGCTCCAATAACGGCCTGATTCCGCGTAGCCGGGTTGATGGCTTTTCCGCATGGACTCGTCCTAGACTTTTCGCTATGCTGGGCAGATTCCGGCACTAATGCCGGTGTTTTTCCGAGAGAGCCAAATGGCAACGAAGAAGACGGCCGCCACGAAACCTGCGGCAAAGAAACCGGCAGCGCCGGCGAAGAAGGCCGCACCCGCAGCGAAGAGGGCTGCTGCAGCGCCTGTAGCCAAGCCGCTGAAGGACACCTTTAACAAATCGAGCCTGCTAGCGCACCTGGTCGCCCAAACCGAGCTGGACAAGAAGGCTGTAAAAACCGTCCTGGACCATCTTGAGAACACCATCGTCAGCGCTGTCCACAAGAAGGGCGCTGGGGAGTTTACGCTGCCGGGGCTGTTCAAGGTTTCGGCGATTCAGGTTCCGGCCACGAAGAAGCGCTTTGGCAAGAACCCTTTCACGGGCCAAGAGCAGTGGTTTGCAGCTAAGCCGGCATCCGTGAAGGTTAAGGTTCGCCCGCTGAAGAAGCTGAAGGACGCCGCACTCTAAGATGTACGGCATTTGGTAGCAGAAGAAGGGGAAGCTGCCGCTCCCTTTCTTGTCTTACCGGTTCGCTAGCCGCCCTCGCGCAGTCGAATCAAGGTCCTCGTGCCTCCGGGAAGCTTCTCTTCAGCGACGTCGAATAATCCGGATTTGTGGACTAGCGCCTTAAGGCTCTCCTCGCCGTACCGCGCTTTGCGGCGAGCAAGCGAGTCCGGTTCCAAGCGATTTACAACGTTCTCCGCGTGAGCCAGGTCGGTCCACCCATCTGGACGCTTCAGAGCTACTGTGACTTTGTTGAGCAATTCAACCAGTCTGCTGCTCTGGAGATGGATGAGCTCAATGGCGGCCGAGCCATCGTCGGACGACCAGAAGTTCGTAGCTGACTGTAGTGTCTCAGCCATCGAGCCATGCATCGATTTGAGGCGATGATGCATTGCAAGAATCCTCTCTCGCTGCTGGTCCAGATGAGCGCTAGCCTCGGCCATCGCTGATGCAGAACGAGGTTGCCAGCGCGGCAAGAAGTGGTGCGCGAGTTCGTTCTGGTCCGCGGTTAGCACGTCGAGGTCAGCTTCCAGAGCCTCTCTGTCGGTTGCCTCAAGGTCGAACCGGAAGGCCGTGCTGAAAAAGGGTTGTGAAGGATCAACCGGTTCGTGATTCTGCGGATTCTCTTCCAGAGCAAGAAGTTCGCTGCGAAATTTTCTTTGCAGTCCGCCCATCGATGTTGTGGTTAAGGCCGCTTGGCGCGCCTCAAGTCGGGCTGCGGCATCGGATGACGTTCCCTCGACTTTGGCAAGGCCGAGAATGGCCTTTATCAGGTGCTCCACCTGCTGATTGAGAAGCAGGTTCCGGCCCATCTTGAGCAGAACCTCGTCCGTGAGAGACTTCAGTGCGTCGTCCATCCGCTGTTCCCGTCTTGTTCGTGTGGAAGATTGCTACCGCAACGGTTTGCCCACCTTCGTGTGCCGGTCGAACGAAAAGACATGCTCGGCGGGGTGTTCATCGCACTTGCCAACCAGTCTGCCGGGGAACTCCTTGCCGCCATCCTGCAGGTGGACGACTTCACCGCAGATGGGGCAACTGCCGGAGTATCTGACAAGTCGAATAATCCGAACCGACCGCCCGTCCTCCAATGGTTCCTTTGCGGCCTCAAGCTGGACGCCTCGTTCGCGAAGGGACAGTAGAGCATCGGGTGCCATGATGATGCGCAGGTCGATGAGCCTCCAGAACGGGCGGAGGGCGGTGTATCCCGCCCAGGCCACCATACCAGCGAGAAGTAGCAGAGTGAAAATCTCTCCGCTCGGACGCCGAGTCGCCTGGGTGGTTAGGATCGTCCACAGGAGAACGAGCAAGCCGCCGACGAACGCAAGGCCGCCCAAGCCGTACCAAAGGAACAGGTACCGACGCCATCCTTTCAGCGCAAAACCGGCCTCCACCAGCGGTCTCACCCAGAATGCTGGTCTCAAGGTCACGTCACGGACGTACGTTATGCTTCCGGGAGGCGGCGGGGCGGTTTCTCCCTCAACCTTAGGGAGTCGGATGAAGTCCATCGCGTAGGTAGAGCTGTGGCCGGCGCCACCACCGCTAGCCGTTTTCCTTGGCCAGGCGTAGTAGGGAAGGCCAGCCTGGCTGATCGTGTCTTGCATTCCAGGCTCGCGCTCATCCAGACCGCGCTTTAGTTTGGACCATATGCCAGACAGCCAGCTCGTGGCGGCCTCGGGTGCCACGGTGTGACCGACCATTTCCGCCACGTTCGCTGAATTGAATTCCGCCCGCTGCTTGCCACCCCGCAATCGCTCAAGGGCCGTTTCTGCAAGTGCGCGCGCCACCTTCAATGCCCACGTTTTGCGATCGTCCGGTCGGCAGAAGAACGCCAGGAAGGTCTCCAGAGCCGCCTCTTCCTCGGCTGGCGTGGGGCTGCTGTCGTTGCTCGATGATGCATCTATGCTTTTGATTTTTAAGGATAAATTTCTGTACGCCACAGTTTCGTCCACTGTTGATGGCTGTTTCTCTCTCGTCCTGCCAACTAGCCTGACCTCACTTTCAACGTGGAGGTTCAGATGTTTCAACGAGACGGAGTATGGACGTTTTCAGTGCTGGGCGTGACCGTGCGGGCTCGGGAATTGCCGAGAAACAACATTGCGATCTATCACCCTATCTGTGAGCCGGTTCGGGAGTTGATTGAGCCGATTTGCCGCGGGCGGGGATTTTGGAGCGCTGAGTACAACAACTGGGTCGTGTTCGAGCAGTTCAAGGGGTTGGTGCTGGAGGAGCTCGGGCGGCTGGCGAAGCGGGGCTGACTTGTGGGGGGGGCGCAGCCGGGACCGACGCCCCTGGCTGCCAATCGGGTACTGCGCACAATGGGAAGCCTCCCACTGAGACACCTTCTCGAGCTTCTTTTCTTTCATCGCCGATTTTCGGGGAAGGTCTCCCGGTTCGGGAGCATCCGACTGAGATCACCGAAACTCCGTCACACGACCGATGGCCGTAGCCAACCAAAGCGGGCCTAAAGTGAGAGGTTAGGATGTCGGGGGTTTCCCATGGGGAAGCGCCCCAGCTGAGGAAGGGCTGCATCAGCTCACCAAGGGGGAGGGCGCCCTGGGGACTATCGCCTTCCTTGGCTCGCATACAATCGGTGCAATGAAGGGATTAAGCTCTGTTGCGGGAAAAGTGCAAAATAACAATAATGCAGAATATTGACACAGACATCGATACCGTCCGCGCATCTCGCGCAGGCCACACCTTCCACGAGAGATGGGCTGCCAGGCGGGCATTGCAGCTGGTATTTCCGAATGACGATCTATTTGCAATAGCCGTAGAGGGGATTTCATCTACCGAGACAGCCAGTCCTGGAGCGCGGGCCGAAGAAGTGGCTGACCTTGTCCTCTATTATGGACGCGGAGACAACTTTCAGACCTGCGAGCGGCTCGAGACTGTTCAGTTCAAATACAAGCTTCGCGAAGAGGCGGTCACAGCGGCCTTTCTGAAAAAGACGATCGAGAAGTTCTCCGACACGATTCTTGGCTACGAGAAGGAGTCTTCGACAGCCGTCGTCGACAAAAAGGCATCGTTCATCTTCGTCACGAACTCAGAATTCGCGGAAAGTCTTTGGGACGCGATAAAGTCCCTCATTGAGGGAACGACTCCTTCAGACCCCGGCGCAGCCACTCAGACTCGTAACTTAAAGAGGTGGTGCGCCAACCGCGGCCTGTCTGACGCAAGCCGTCTCTTCTCGAGGATAGTTTTTCGAGCCGGAGAGAAGAGCCTTGCAGGTCAAAGCAACGCGCTCAGGCGAACACTCACCGACTGGTCGGCCGGCGCCGATTCAGAGGCAAGGCTCCGGCTTCACGAGCTCCAGGACCTCGTCCTGAAGAAGGCCGGCCCGAGCGGTCAGGGCAAGAACCTGATCCATCGCGAAGATGTCTTAGATGCACTCGATTGCGAACCAGAGGACCTTTTCCCGGCCGACACGCGCTTCATCGACGTGGGCGCCGTCGTTGAGCGAGCTGAACTTTCGACGGTAGGTGATCTGGTCAAAGCGTCAGAACTGCCCGTATGCGTCCACGCCGAGGGCGGAGTGGGCAAAACCGTATTTGTCCAAAGCCTCGCTTCCAGGATGGCGAACGAATTTGAGGTCGTCGTTTTTGATTGCTTCGGCGGTGGCTCGTACCGCTCGGACAATCACTCCCGGCACCTCCCCAGAATCGGGCTGGTGCAGATTGTCAACGAACTGGCCTCACAGACACTATGTGATCCGATGCTACCAGGTGGCGATGACAGTCGCAAAATTATTAAGGCGGCGCGCAAACGACTTGCACAGGCAGCGACGGCGATCCGAACTCAATCAAAAAAGCTCGGCTTGCTTATCATCGTCGATGCTGCGGATAACGCACAGCTTGAGGCCGACTACCGCCACGAAGAGGCATTTCCGAAGCTTCTTCTTGCAGCCATCGACGAAGACCCGATCGACGGCGTGAAAATGCTGCTTACGGCGCGCACGCACCGAAAGGACAAGGTCATTGCCCGCACCACGGTAAAAGAGGTCGAGTTAGGACCATTCACCGACTCCGAGGCCCGCGGATTTCTGAAAGATCGCAAGCCAGGTGCATCTGGCATCGAGATAGCCACCGCTTTGGCGCGATCTGGCCGGAACGCTCGTATCCTCGATTACCTCGTTCAGACCTGGGACATGAATGTCCTTGGCAAAAATTTGACCACTCCTATTACGGTCACAGAAATCATTGCACAACGTTGCACCAAGATCGTCTCCGATCTGCATGTTGCCGGATGGGCAGATTCAGAGGTAACAGAATTCTTCGTCGCGCTTTCACTCCTTCCCCCGCCAATTCCGCTCAAGGAACTGGCGGATGCGCTTGGCTGGTCTGTGGCTCAGGTGAATACCGCTGCATCGGACTTGACTCCGATGCTCGAAACCACCTCGCACGGTGCGATCTTCCGCGACGAACCTACGGAGACATATGTTCGAGAGACTTTCTCCGAGCGGCCGGAGGCTCAAAGAGCTATTGCCGACCGCCTTATGTCTTCGCAGGGGACATCGGTATATGCCGCTGAAGCGCTGCCGCACTTTCTGGTCGTCATCAAAGATAGCGACCGAGCATTCGCACTCGCCGATTCAACCAACTTCCCAACAACGGTGCAGTCAGACTTCGGCCGCCGTCGGCTGACGCTCGCACGGCTTCGTGCAGCCTTTCGATTGGCGGTAGCTGAAGATGACTTCGACCGGGTGCTGGGACTCAGCATGCGGCTGGCCCAAGCCACAACGGCTAACATGCGAGGCGACGAGTTCATTCGCAGCTCGCCTGCTCTTGCGATTGTACTTGGTGATGCTGACGCCTATCGCCGCCTTTTCTCGGATCGCTCGGGATGGCGTGGAGCCAGAAGTGCACGGCTCACGGTCGCGCACCGCTTTGCAAATGACAACGAAGAAGCGCAAATTCAGTGCGAGAGCACAGTACGGTGGATCAACTGGCATATCGCGCAGTCGCGTGACGAGGCACATCGCGACCGCGCCGCTCCAGAAGTCGAGGACTACGCGGCGGTGCTATTTCAGCATGTTGCCGAAGGCGCGTTCGGCACTGTTGATCGCAACCTCGCTCGCTGGAATGATCGCTTCTCGCTGTCCGCGAGCGATGAACTCCTGCAGCTGCTAGAGCTGTTTGACAAGGTAAACGGCTCGATGGTACTCGCGGATTTTGTGTCCTTTGCCGCTAGCGACCAATGCACATCGCATGCGCTCAAGCTGCGGCTCCTCTCGCGCCCCCGCTATCTCAGTAGGCGGCAGGTGAAGGCGCTCGCGAAGACGGCTGGAAAACCCGCGCCTGCCAACGATGATGATGAGGAAAATGAGGGCTTCTCAATGGAGTCCGAGCAAAGGGACCGCGTCGACATTGAACAGGCAGCTTTGACAACGCTCTTCTACAGCTCGCGAGCCGCCGCCGCGGCAATCATCCGTCACGCGCCACCTGCCCGGCCGTCGGCCTACGCCTACGGCGAGCGTTACGGTAACTCAAGAGCTTGGGCCCCGATTCTCCGCGCCTGTGTTCGCGCTTGGTCCGCTGGAAGACCCGTTGCTTATCATGACCTGCTCCCAAATGAAGTGAAAGTTACCAGACAGGCAAAGGCTATCTCGACCAAGAGGGAGCTGGTGGCGTTTCTGAAGGAGCTGTACGAACCCGCACCCGCCAGCCCTGGCAAGAAGAACGTCAAGAACCAAGTCAGGGCGAGGTTCAACGACCGGGAACGTGAGGAAATCAGCGAAGGAATTGAGCGTGCGCTCGACCTGACGCGGCCGATCGGGGAAGCCGTTCTTTCCGGCAATGGGCTCACGGGTGCCAGCGTCAGCGCCTTCCTAGATGGATGGGGCAGGCACGTGCGCAACGGCGTGCACTGGAAGGCTGAAAGTGCGGCCGATCTACTTGTCCGTACCATTGGGTTCGGTTGTGTCGGCATCCTGCTAAATCATGCCCCCGGGATTTCGGCCGACCAAGCCAAGACATTGATCAGTCGGATGTCCGCCGGACGGTTCTTGGTCCAGCAGAGGATCGACGTTTTGGGTCAGCTTGCTCAGCGGCCGCCCCTGCATGAGCTTGCAGGTGAATTCGCGCAGCATGTTGCAGAACAGATCCGCCAGGATGACAACATTGAACAACGCGGCGATGCCTACGTAGATCTTGCGGCTTCACTTGTGCCCATGAGCGTCGACGAGGCCCGTGAATACTACCAACAAGGTCTGGCTCAGTTAGACCAGATGGGCGGAGAGAGTTATGAGCAAATCTACTCGCTGCTTCGTTTCGCGAGCGTCCAGCAAGGCGGCTTCCTAAAGCCCGCACTCGCCCAGCGGCTAATGAACCTTTGCCAGGCCATTATGCGGGACGAGCCAAGCAAATTCGGATGGACGTTGTTCGGGCGTGCCGCAGCCAAGTCCATAGGGCTTCCGGCGATAGCCAAGCTCGTGCGTTGGCACGACCAAGACGTGGCGGACCTGTCTTACGGATTGCCGCAGCTTGCATGTTTTCTGGCCAAGAACGGAAATCTCAATCCACGCCGCGCTGCCTTTGTCTTGACAATCTGTGAGGAGCATGGCTGGTGGGACTGGTGCTCCGGAGATGGGGTTGCCGACTTGCTGAGAATGTCCGGGCCCGCAGATCAGAGGCGGATCTTTCTTGCGGTCGTCGCAAAACTGCGCGCCGAGCACCCGTTTGGTGCTTGGCCTTCGCTTTGGGAGAGCTTCCTGGAAACGGGCAATCAGTATCCAAACGCGATCACCATTGATGAGCGAGAGGCGATCGAAAGGCTCAAGGTGGAGGCGGAGCGCAAGCGGGATGAGTCTAATAGTTACAATAATTCGTCGCCGGACTTCCTGACCGTTAAAACCCCAAAGTCAAGTAAGGAGGAGGTTGATAGCCTCATAGCGACGTTGGTATCGGGCTGCGATCCGTCTTCTGCGAATTCAATTGATAAGGCTATAAGGAACATCCAGGCGGACGACAAACTCGACTACGCTGCCCTGCAGCGCTTTATCGTTGGTTTGCATGCCTCGTGCCCGTACCCTAAACGTTTGGCATTCTTGTTCGCGGTCTGCGATGCTGTCGAGCTGAATCTTACTCAGTCGTTGGACATAATAGCCGAGCGTTTCGCCGCCTGGGCCGGCTCATCCACGCACCTCGTTTCAAATGCAAAAGCGCTGGTTGAACGACTGTTCGAGTGCAAGGGCGCCGAGCTGTTCGAAGGTCAGTTCACCGACATCGCGCGCAGCATTCGCCAGCTGTCAGACTTCTGCAGTGACAAGCGCTTTGTGTTACAGCTCGTCCTGCGCAAGGTTGCCGCGGATGAGGTCGAGCTCGACGGTGATGAGTGGCTGCAGTTGGCCACCGCCCTATGTGATGTAGCATCGGGCCAGTCCGGTCTCGAGAGCTTGGAGTTATTGCTGTCCGGGCCGGCGTCCCGTATCGCCGACGAGATGGGAGAAGGAGCATTCCGCCCGGAGCAAGCAATTGATCAGACTGAGGTGGGGTTCATCGCCGACGTCATTTGGCACCTCCTCGGTGAGGACGATGGCTATATCCGCTGGAGCGTTGCGAGGGGGCTGAACACGCTCGTCGAGTTGGGGCTCAGCGACGACATTGGTCTATTACTCGAGCGCTTTGACCAAAGAGAAGTCGCGGCTCTGGCATCGAAAGACCGGAAACTCTCGTTCCAAAACTCTCAGCAGTGGTTGCTGATGGGGCTGGCTCGGGCCGCTTTGCACGATGGAAAAATCATGGGGGTCATCCGGCCCAAGCTGCTGGCTCTTGCTCAACGAAGTGACCTGCACGTTATACACAAAATCCACGTCGCCAGATGTCTGAGGCACGTCAGTAGCGGCAGAGAGAGCCATGGGGAGTTGGAGGCGTTGCTCAAGGAGATCAACCAGCCACCACGCGGCATTGTCATCAGCGACACCTACCCGCCTGCTGCAAAACCGACATCGGGATTTCGCTTCGACTATGAGTTCACAAAAAGTGAGATCAGCACCCTGGCTCATCTCTTCAATGTCCCACAGGCAATGGTCGAGGATACGATTGCAGCTGAGATTACGCGCCGATGGCCGGAGGCCACCTCGCTAGATTTTTTTGACGGCCGAAAGCGTTACGAGTGGGATCGGGGCGATCGGTATGAGTTCTACCGCGAGCACATTCAAAGACACGCATTGCTTAATGCTGCCACCAGCCTTTCAAAGACGCTCCCGGTGGTCGTTCGTAGCTATGAAGCTAATGGGGGCTCACCGTGGCTGGAGTGGCGTGATCGCTTCGACATCACATTCGATGACGGCTCATGGCTGTCGGACCGGAAGGATCCTGTTCCTCAGCAGGCGAAAGAAAATTTGCTAGGAGAAAGGGATGGCCCGCATGAAACGCTGCAGGATCAACAAACTGTGTTGCAGAAATTGGGCTTCGTGGACACAGCCGTCGACGCACTGCTTCCACTATATGGGCGCTGGTCTTCGCCTGACGGCGTGACTGTCAGCATCACGTCGGCGCTGACAGAGCGAAAGGGCGCCATAGGTCGATGCATTGCATTGGCCAAGCAACCTAGCCATGATTTTTGGTTGCCGGAGTTTTGGGATCAGGGATATTACGACCACACCTACCGTCAGGAGAGCCCTTTCGGCCCGTTGATCTGGGCACCCGAGACGCATAGTCTCGGTATAGACGTGGGCGATGAAATCGCGGCGGAGGGACCGGGCGGGAGACCGCGTCTTGGAATCGACCTCACGAAGAGTCTGGAGTTGACCAATGAGCCAAACAGCGGTGATTGGCGTACGGCTGATGGAAGTCTCGCTCTGAGAAGCCAGGTCTGGGGCAGCTGGAAACCAGATCCCGATAACAGGCGAAATCGTCGTCATGAGGATGGTGAGATTTTGTGGGCTTCGCCCGATTGGCTTTCTGCGACATTGTCCGCGCTTAACCGACGACTTGTTTTCACGATGAAGCTTTGGAAATACCGATCGTCGCGTGACTACGACCCTTCGAGCGGCGTCAAATCCGTTCTTGTTGGACTAAGAGACGATGACGGAATTCTGAGGCTTTGGCACGCAAAGAAGGCTTCGAAGCAAGACTATTGAAGCACTTGGGGTTGGTCATCCTTCCTAGTTGTCAAAGCCCATTTTAAAGTGATCCGCTTTACCAAGAATCGCCGAAGTAACTCTGACCCACCGGCTACCATCGGCCGGCCGCCTTGGCAGCGGCCCGGCTGTTCGTCTGTCCTGCCCGTTGCTTGTCCTTAAGCCGGTAGCTCACAGTGCGTCCAAGCGCCTAGGCACAGTGCGATAAAACCCGCGTACGCAAATGGGACGCCCGTCATCGGCCACGGAGATAGAGAACATTGCCGTGTCGCCATCTGCGCGCTTATCTACTGCCCCGGGTGTTTGCCCCAGGCCCGATGCCGCCACACCTTGTTGTAGCCTAGCTTGCGGCTGCGAAGCCGATGAGTTGGTTCCCAGGGAGGGCGGCATCTCCCTCAGCAATATTAAACGACGGAAAGGTCTTGTCGTTCGGTTCCGCGGCAGGGATGCTCTGAGGAAAGAACAGTTCGACGGCCCTCCAGTAATTCAGGGGTGGACGTCTGTTGGAGCGACTCGGGCATTTCGACAATGCTTAGGCAACTTCGAGAGATTCAAAATTCTGCAATATACTGTTCGACGTCGTCTATTTTCACGAGGAGGGGTATTGACTCCGCGCGAACGAGACAGATGGCAGCGAGCAGTCTGCTTGCCAATTTCGATGCAGTTGGCGTATAACCTCCTACGAACTGTCCCAGAGAGACGCCCCAAGGAGAAACATGGCAACTTACAAGCAACTGATGGCGCAGAAGGAAGCTCTCGAGACCCAGCTTGCAGAGGTACGCGCGAACGAAATCGCGGGCGTCATCGAACAAATCCGTAATTTGATGGCCGAGTACAACCTTTCACTTGAGGACATCCAAGGGAAACGGCGCCGCGGGCGGCCCGCAGGTAGTACGTCTGGCAAGGCCGCGGTAGCGAAGGAGCCGCTGCCGGCAAAGTATCGCGACCCAAAGTCGGGAAAGACCTGGTCCGGTCGCGGCAGGGCTCCCGCTTGGCTCGGTAAGAATCCCAACCGATTCCTCATTGCTGAAGAATGAGAACCGCATAGACCTCTGCACAACGGTCTACTGTCGCCTGAGTCGACACGGGATGCCACTGTTCTGCGGCAGCAAATGCGGTGGTGGCTTTTGGGTCTGAGCCACGGGAGTTCAGAAAGGATATTGCCTGACTTCGATGACAAAGGTTGCGCACTTCAGAAATGATGAAGGCGGGTACATGAATTGGCTGGACAGCAACCCAGATGGACTTGTGCTCAACATCCGCCATCCCGCACATCAGTACACCCCGAAGTTGCATCGTGCTACGTGCGGAACAATAAAGAGTGGGAAAAACGCGCCATATACGTCCGGTCAATACACCAAACTGTGCTCGCATCGATACGACCTCATTTCCCAACAGCTTCTTGCGGAGACCAATGGTGTTTCAGTGGCCATCTCGCCGTGCGGAACCTGCAAGCCGGACGTTGAGGCACGTTTTTTTGATGAAGCAGCTGGATTCTATGCCGAGCTGGACGCTCAGGTCGGTCGCGCGCTGCGGGACGACGTTTCACGTCGGCGTGCTCGTCTTACGAGAGCACAGCCGAAGCCGGCGGAGAAGTTCGTTCTAACGCGAGTGTTTGACCGCAACCCTGACGTAATTGCTGAAGTACTCTACCGAGCTGCCGGTACGTGCGAATCCTGCAATTCCAGCGCTCCTTTCAGCCGGAGGTCTACAGGTGAACCTTACCTGGAGGTTCACCATGTTGTGCCTTTGGCGAAGGGAGGGGACGATACAGTCGAGAACGCGATAGCGGTCTGCCCGAACTGCCATCGCGAGCAACATTACGGCTGACCGTGCCGACGCACACCGGGTCGCCCTTTGCCATTACGCGTGACGTGAACTCTGATTTGCTGGACTTGCGTGAAAGGATGCCAGGCGAGGGGAGCTTGTCGGATACGCATGAAGGAAGCGTACGAGATGCCTTCTATGCGTTTCCGCTGATATCCGCCTAACTTTCCGATTCTTCTTCTGTAGATGGTGCGAGTTCCACGCCTGCAAACGCCATTGCTTGCTGAACAATCATCTCTCGAGGAATCTGGGCTTGCCAATGCATGGCCGCGAGAATCGGAATGTAGGGTGCCGGCGCCTGATACCAGGAAGACTGTTCAATGTGCTCCACGCCCTCCAACCCGACGGACATCTGCCGCAGGAACTCATGAGGTTCATCGGGAATATCCAGTATTGTTTCGCCAATACCATGCTCGTGCATAGACCTGGCATCAGATACGGTACCGTCGTAACCGTGTTCCGAGCTCCAGAAGTTGGGCGTTGTCGATTTCATTTTGGGTAGAACGTCCGCTCTCAGGAATTCGTAACTATCGTCCATACCGAGAACTGCGGTCCAAGTAAGCAAGACCGGAAGGAGCGTTGAAGCCGGCTGGAACTCGGCGCTCACTTCTTCGTACCCGTGCCGGACGAGAATTGCGTCATCAAATGTTGCTGACATCGGAAGGTACTTGCGGAGAGCAGTCGCATAGTACATCCGTTGGCTGATTCTCCTGACCCAACTCCGAGCCTCGTTCTCGTTCCCCGTCGCTACGAGGAGTAACAGCGCTGTATGTATGTTTGCTGCGTGGTAATCGAATGCCGGAAGAGCACTGCACTTATGCGTCTGCAGGAGAGCTCGTATTCTTGCGGAGTACTCGAAAGCGTAGACGCTGAAGTCAGACCTGCCAGCGACTGCTCCGTGAAATGCCCAGAAGCAACCTTGTTGGCCAAGCCGACCTAATTCGTCGAACACGGTCCTGGAGACCAATAAACTGTCGGGAAGGACGTGGGCAAAGGCGTCCTGAACGTGATAGTAGGCGTCGAGGCGTTGATGGTAAGCCTTCGCGATTGACGCGAGCTGAAAGAGCAGGCCGCCGAATTCTCTGGACGCGTCTGAGTCGGCAACCTTCAGGCGTTCGTGTAGTCTCGCCCATGTTGCAAGAACGGCGTAGCGCGACAAGATGTATGGGCCGAGAAGGTTGTTCTCGTTCGTAGCCCAGACATGAAGAACATTCAAGGCAGTGCGGATACCCCGCAAGCCGGTCAGCAGACGCTTAGTTCTGGCCCCGTGACTAGATGCAGGGGCAAGCGCGCTATCTAGCATGCTGTCGACGAGGGCCTCGCCAACCTGGACGCACAAATCTGGTGTGTTCGCGTTCGCAAGCATTCGACGGAGCAAGGCTCTGTTCGAAGTCGGGAGGATGTATTCATCGAGCAGCCATTTCTCTGTCCAGGCTGCCAGCTTTGAGCCATTTACTTGTTCTGTTTGAACCTTGGTCTCGCGTGACCACTTCGTTAAGAATAACGCTATGGTCTCGTTGAGATTGGCCCTGAAGTCTCCGTTGGTGACAATCAGAACTCTCTTTTTGAGCGCCTTGTGCTCAGGGGCGACATGGCTGGCCAAATACACGTCTCGAATGTCGTCCATGGATTGGCGGACTGACTGTGGCCCGGAGTTCCAGTCTGTTCTGCCAATGTCTCCACATTTCACCAGCCAAATGAAGAGCTTCCTCACGCCGTCGGCATCCTTTCCAACAGAAACGATGTCCACGCCATATTGGCGAGGCCCTTTCTGAGGGCGATACACCACCTCATGGCCCATCGAAGACATAAGCAAAGGAAGGAAGGCGTCCAGTTCTCCTTCTTCGCGCATCAGGCCGAGAAAGTCCTCAAGCAGTAACCGAAGGCTGTCTGTCATCGCGCGTTCTCAAGAAGTTTCATGCGGGCAAGCTCGCCACCCATCGGGTCAGAAAGCTCGCTCGATGGAAGTTCTACGTAATGACTCGATTGCGCCATCGTTGCCATTTGCGGTGCTCCAAATCGTGAGTGCGTCGCGAACCTGCGGCCTTGGGCAAGGTTTGCTGTGTGGAATATTTCGGCAAACACCGACTTTTCCGCGGCCACTCGCATCACTTCGCGCTGAAAGCGGCGCTTCAAGGCGCGAATCGTTTGAACTTCGGCGTCGGTTGCGCGAACTTCCTGTAAAGACGGAAGTTTGGTGAGGACCCTACGCCAACGCAGCACGTGCGCATATACTTCGCGATAGACGCGTGAGGCAGCATGTGACCGCTGGTTAGGCCGTGTTCTCTGTTTCAGAAAATCTTCAGTGGCTCCTGGATACTCTGCGAAGCTGAGGTTGAGCATCTGACCAGCAAGGTCAAAGCGGGTGTCGCCGAGTTGATGCATGTCGGCAATCGCGGCGATGAATTGGCATAGTGTGGGCCCATGATGGGTTGTCGCCAGTATTCGTCGCACCGCAGTGAGAGTGTCCCTTTCCCCGTGAGCCAGGAAGGCTGCACCGTCTAGTGTGGCGGAAGCTTGGTCCGTAGTGCAGAGCGAAATGAGACTTCGGATTGAGGGCAAATACGTTCCGGAGCGAAGCAGCCACTCAGACAAGAGAGTGGCAAATGCGGTCGGATGGCTTGCGACGCCTGTGAAGGTTTCACCGAACAACTCAACCACGTTCGCACGCTGGGCGTAGAGTTCAACCAGACTGGCAACAACCAGTGGGCGAAGAGCGTCGTGGTGGAGTAAGCTCGATATCGGTTGGTCAACCATTGCTCGGCTGTTCGCATGGGTAATGCCGATTTCTAGCAAACGCCTGACAACATTTTCTAGTGGTACAGAATTTGCGCCATAAGTCGGGGTATCGACTCCATATAGTGTCCTCGCTGTCTTTGCGGCGGCGACTTCGTCATCAGCGTTAATAGCTTCGATTAGGAGGTCTGCAGCCCGCGCCGATACCTTCGCGAAAGACGCTATGGACGCCCAGAATGCATCCGGAGATTCAGTGGTGTACTTTCTCAGCAGGTCTGCAATTTGTACCTCATGAGGAAGCAATTCTGTGCAAACCTCGGGCGAGTTCATTGGGAGGTAGCAAATCAGGCTGCCGAGCAGCTGCATGTCGCGGAGGTTGTCGGCTATAAGGCCCACCCCATAGCGCGCAGCGGCCTGCGGTGCGCCGCTCGCGAAAGCGAGAGCCCAAGTTTGGCGAGCGGCCTCGGTTAGTGTTCCCCTGGCTCTAAGGTTGTCGCCAAGAAAGACGCCTAGCTCGTTGCGGCCTCGGATTTGAAGTCCCAATTGTTGGCCTGGCCCAAATCTATGCGAAGCATCGATTGATTCGGCGTACTGGAGCAGAGTAAGCGCATCTTCCTGGCTAAAACTGGGCAGAACACCGATTGCCGGAAGGAAGCGATGGCAAACGTCCAGAGTCTGGTGCTTCGAAAAGGTCGTTAGCAAAGAAATTAGATTCACGGAAGCAGGGTGTTTCGCCGCCAGGTCCCGCCAAAGCTGGTCTTTCTCTGACCTCAATCGCGGATGAATCGCTGCGAGATAGTCTTCCCAACGCCCTTCTCGTAGAGCCGAGACCGCTTCATCAATCGATTGCATCACCCCTCCCCATGGTCGTCTTTCAGCCAACTTGCGCGATACATTGCGGCGCCTGGCGTGCGAAGTCGACACTCATGCCTCTTGCAAACGTCGCAGTTATCTTTTCGCTTTCGGACCGTCTTCGCAGCCAGCCTCGAGATGTAATAAAATGTTACTACAACACGGAGGGGTCTACATGTTTGGGAAGCTGTTTGGAAGCAGGGCAGAGCCACTGGCCACGTTCGACGGAGCGTTGACGCGGGAAGAACTGATTCAAAAAGGAAGAATCGCCTTCATCGACGATGAGGAGCCACTGCTCATTGAACATATCAAAAGCAGCCAATTCGTGGTCGAGCACGATAGAACGGGGGACGACCTGAGAAACTACGACGCTCAGCTTTACGATGTTGCAATCGTCGACTATTACGGCGTCGGTCAACGTCTGGGCGCAGGCCAAGGGCTTGACCTTATTAAGCACATCCGTCGGGTTTCGCCACGTACTCGCATCATTGCCTATACATCCAGAAGCCTTAACGCGTCTGAGTCGGAGTTCTTCCGCCTCAGCCATGCCGTGCTTCCGAAGGACATGGGGCTCGGCGACTCGATGCTACTCATCGAGGAAGAACTGCGTAAAGCGCTTGGCAAAGAGCATCTATTTGAAGCTCTAATAACGAAGCTCGCCGTCAGCCGGGGCGAAGAACGAGAAAAAATGCGGACGGCTCTCAGCAAGGCGCTGGCTGGAAAAGATAAGACGAAATTCAAAGAGTACCTCTCCAAAGCGGTTGGTATGACGGCAGAGAAGACGGTCGAGGCAATCATCGGAAAAATATTCGTATGACCAGGCCGCTGTCTTTCTTGCCCCTTACCGACATTGCCAAACTTACAGTCATCGATGGCACCGAAGTTCCTGCCCCTGCGGTGTGCCATGAAAAAGTGAAGTCCAACGAGCAGTGTCGTCGACACTACGAGGCGCTCATTCCCGGTCGCTTCATGGAGTGTCCGTTCGGATTCACAACCAAGGGCTTCGATATCAATGGTAAGAAGTGGGCCGTTTCAGGGGTCATAGCACATCCACGCTTTGGGTCTGAGCGCGAACGGGAGGTCGCCAAGAAATTCGCGGTCAATAGAGTAACAAGGAACTCAGTCGATTCAGTAGTCAAACTGGTTGACGAGTTGATTACGCTTAAAGCTGACGCGTTGGTTGAAGCGTCGAAGGTGTTACCGCAGGCGTTTCATGAACTCAGAAAGTTGAACGGCACCATCATCCAGCACGCTGAGCGCGCCATCTCTGATACCGGCGAGACGAGAGGCCTCCTGAGTATCAAGGGCGCCGCAGAACTGATGAGGAATAACTTTGACATCTTGGAGGCTCTCTCCAATATCGAAGGGATGCGCTCCCTTCCACTTGACTCCACCGTGAACCTGTACGACCTCGCGTTCAAGATGAAGCGAATCTACCAGGAACGTGCTGCAGCTCGGTCAATGTCCATTCACGTCAGCGGCGTGAGAGCAATAGTTAAGGGTAGTCAAAAGTCATTCCCCTTGATACCTGCAGTTCTGCTTGAGAACGCTATCAAATACGGGGAGAAGGGACAACGGATAGACATCACTGTGCAGGCGACAGAACAGCGCGCCATCATGGTGGTGGAGAATGAATCTCGTCATCGCATTGACCCCGTACGCTGCTTCGAGCGTGGGGTGAGATTTGCCAATGCGGTTGAGGGCGGAGGGTTCGGATTGTTCCTCGCCCGCGAAGTTGTGGCATCGCATTTTGGAAGCATTCGATGTGAGGCGAGTGGCCAAGTTATACAGATGATAGTTAATTTACCTTTGTCGACCGTGGGGCGCGATTTCTCTTGATGTTGAGTCAGATAGATGTGAAAAAGCGCTTATCACGGTGAACCTGAATAAGGACTGGAGCGATTGGTCGCCCTGGCGCTTACGACCGAATGGAGACATAGTCGTTATTCTTGGACTGATGGGTGAAGATTTAGGAGGTGACGCCATTAAAGTACAAATATATGAAGGGACGCTTTATTGCGCTCATGACCGACATCCCACTGGAAGCTACTAACGCTATGCCTTGCGTAAACTGTGGCGCATCTTCAACCATGCGCGCGCACCTTCTTCCTAAAGCAATCTGTCAAGAAGTGATGGTAGACAAGAAGATTGCGACTGGAGTGACTGAGAATGACAAGAAGTTCTTTCCGTCGCAGTCAGGTACCTTCGATACTGACATCCTTTGCATAAAATGTGACGGAACGCTAGGAATGGTGGAGGGTGAGGCAATCGAGACGTTCAGGGAAATCCGGAAGAAGGCCACGGCCTACGCTGACGGTGCTTTGGTAGATGTAGAGCGTAGTGCAGAAACTATGCTCAGGTTCTGCGCGTCCATTCTCTATAAGTACAGTATTACAAAGAAAGAATACGGACGAATTTCACTCGGTCGCTACCAAGAGCCGATGCGCCGCGCCGCATTTGGAGAGAGCGACGTTCCTGACTTTCTAAATGCTGCTCTACTTCGTCTCCGGCTCAATAGGACTGATGAATCGGTGTTCGCATACCGAGCGCCTAAAGCGGACCGCGAGCAGGGAACAGGCGCAAACATGTATCGAATTTTCGCTGGGGGCGTACTTCTGTTTGTCCGCGTTGACCAGCGGGCAGTAGGCGATTCAGCGTTAAAGAAGCTTTGGCTGTACGGCAGAGAGAAGGCCGTTTTCTCTCCTTTCGACGCACGAAAATTTGAGGAGTTCAAGATTCCTCAGCGCCAGATTCATGAAGATGAAGGGCTAGCAAAGTTTCTTCCCGATTAGAGGGTCAGCCAGGGCAGAGGCGATATCGGGCACACGGCGATGACCCACGGGTCCGTACGCTTCTGAATCCCGGGACTTTTCAGAGTGAATGACCGACTCGAGGCCCTCGACGAGCTGATGGCTGCGGCCTGGCCCGGGAGTCACAGAGGTATGCGTTGGCGACGAAAATGAGTTCACGGTCTGCGGCTCGGATAGACACTGACAAAAAGCCGATGCCGGCACACATTGTTGTAACAAGCTTGCGGCCGCGTAGTCGAAGCGCCGGTTCCCCGGGAAGGGTGGAATCTTCCAGCGTGATATCGAACGACGGGAAGATTTTGTCGTTAGGCTCCGCCGCAGGGATGCCTGAGGAGAGAACAGTCCGCCTAACTGGCGCATCTGGGAGGGAACGAAGTTGTCTTGCAGTCCCTGTGACTCAATGAACTTGAACGTTACATCTGACGCCGAGGCCATCGCCACGGCAATCGACACTTTTAACCCAGTCTATCACCGAGACTACTTCTCTGTCCGCGCTGCAGCGAGCGACTATCTCTCGAACAACCCGTCCATCGCCTCAGTAAACCTTCTGGCTTGCAGTCTAATCGAAGCGTTGGAGGGTTGGGGCGCGGGCAAGCGGTCGGCACCGACATGCCGCCGGGAGCCTGCGGTGTGCCAATTGTTGAGCGATGTATCTCTTCGCGGCAAACTAAAGAGGCTAGCCGCCTCGCTAGATGGGATGTCCTTGGACGATGGGGAGCGGTCCATTAAGACTGGTGGTGTCTTCCAAAATGTCGAGGATTTTGACATATGCCTCATTGATACGCTTAATGAGCTAGCCGACGGTCTTCTAGTGGGTAACACCAACGTAACGTATCCCATGAAAGCGCTGTTACTAATTACTGGACTGATGCCGGCGTTCGACAGCCAGGTCCGGGCGGGTTTGCACGTCGCAGGTTTTTCTGGATTTGCATGGCGGGGGAGAGTTCGTACTCAGTATCTAATGCCGGCTCACAACCGTGCCGATGCTAAGCGAGTTTGTGCCTTGCCGTTCTACATCGCAGATTGTTTGTCGAGGTCACGGCAGTTATTGGAAGACGCGATTGCAATTAGCAAATTCCCCGCACTCAAAGACCAAGTTGGTCGGCTCTTTGACATCCTGTTTTTCATGCAAGGAAGTGTTGTTTCTAGCAAGCCCCTCGTTTCTTTTTCCGCAAGGCACAAAAAACTTTGGTATGCCATCTAGAGCCTCTCTTACCATTGCCGGCAGTATGGGCACAGGTACGTCGCATCGCGCGCTTGGGTGCCAACGCCTGTCAAAACTCCGCTTACTCGTCTTCTGTAAAGACCTTCATCAGGCACAGATAGTGTGCGTTGTTTCGATGGTCGAAACAAACCTCGTCGGAATCCCTTTCTGGGAAGCTATGACGAGAAAGGCTCGGCAGGCGGTCGACTGGTGGATGGGAACACTCGGCGCTTGAGGTCGCTGCGGCAACTCTTCGGTTCCAGTCAAGCCTACAGTCAGCGCGCGAGCACCAAGTCAAAGTCAGACGCTGCGAAGCGCGTGTACAGTCCTTTCCATCAGAAAAAGGCGGTTCGATGAGTTGGACGGCGTAATCGGACACAGCGCTTCGCTCGAGCCTACCTATATAGGCCGTGGCGACCGTCATTCCCGCGTCAATGTCGGGCTCCGCGAACGGCTTCGACGGTGATTCTGAGCATGATAGGCCTATCCCTTTACTTGTCAGATGTGAGTAGGTGATGCTCTACCCAATCCAGCTCATCGGGGGTCAGCCACATCTCGTAAGGTACGACAGCTCGCACTCGTTCGAGCCTCGCCGAAGACTCGGGAGGGGCGCCTGGCTCGCTGGATGTGATGATGGCTTGGAGATGACAGAGCAGTGCCTCGCAGGTTTGCCACCGCTCATAGCGCTCCTCTGCCGTTTCTCCGCTGCCATATGTTCCGTCAGGACGTTTGCGCACGCATAGCTTAGGTTGTGTTCCGGGGAGCACCGCTGGTATATATCGATGTGGAAAGTCTTTGGGGACTTGCTTCTGATTTTCCATGTCACGCTCCAAAGCTGTGCGAGCAAGCCCCCGTCGGCGCTCTGAGGGACCGGTGAAGGGCCGAGCCGATGCAAGGGCTGCTGAAAGCCGGGTTGGAGTTCGCTGCGAGGTGTCGTTCTGCTTTTGTCGCAGCCAGTGGTGCGTCGGGAGGCACACTGCAATATTAGTCGGTGGAGAAGCCGGGAAAAAGGCGAGTCCGGAGCGTCAGTCTCTTGGGTAATGGGTGTTATTCCCGCGTTCTCTAGAAATCTTCCGAAGTATGTTTGCTACTGGACATTTTTAGGCGAAATAGTTATTTCGTGTTATACGGTCTATAACGTCATGGGGCCATAGGGTTCGGATGGATTTTCGGTGGCGAGGCGTATTCCCTGTCATGATTTTTGTGGAAAAAGACTCTTGGTTCCTCAAGTGTTAAAAATCCAAAGAATTGCCTTATTATTGCGAGAAATCCAGCGTTATACTTTACGTCAGAGAAGCGCTGGTCACCCGCTTCCCAATAGAACCACAACGAAATGGTTTATCTTTGTCCAGGGAAATGGTTTAGCTGACAGCGCTGCACGGCGGCGGCCTGTCGATCTCGGGCAGCGTGACCGTGGGCGACCGCTTGCGCCGCGGCGAGCTGCATGCCGCGACCATCCGCGAACGCGGCATGCGCAGCCGGGCGATCGAACTGCAGACGCTGGCGGGGCGCACGCTGCCGGAGGGCGTGCGCGCCTTCCTGGGCTTTATCCGCGACAAGCTAATGGCCGAGGCCACGGGGGGCTAGCCCGCGCGCTTGCGCCGCGCCGCCGGGCCCAGCACCACCCACGCCGGCGCATGGTCGCTGGGGTGGTCTTCGCCGCGCACCCAGCGGTCGACGCCGGCGTCGCGCAGCCGCGGCGCCAGCTCGGCGCTCAGCAGCAGGTGGTCGATGCGCAGGCCGGAGTTGGTCTGCCAGTGCCGGCGGAAGTAATCCCAGAAGGTGTAGATGGGCGCGTCGGGATGGTGCTGGCGCAGCGCATCGGTCCAGCCCTGCGCCAGCAGGCGCGCGTAGGCGTCGCGGCTTTCCGGCTGCAGCAGGGCATCCTTGCGCCAGGAGCGCGGGTTGTAGATGTCCTGGTCGGTCGGCACCACGTTGTAGTCACCGGCCAGCACCACCGGGTGGCCGCTGTCGAACAGCGTCTGCGCATGCGCGATCAGGCGTTCGAACCAGGCGAGCTTGTAGTCGAACTTCGGCCCCGGCTGCGGGTTGCCGTTCGGCAGGTAAAGGCAGCCGATCAGCATGCCTGCGACCGCCGCCTCCAGGTAGCGGCTGTGGCTGTCGTCGGGGTCGCCGGGCAGGCCGCGGCGCACTTCGACCGGCTCCGCGCCGCGCGCCAGGATGGCGACGCCGTTCCAGGACTTCTGGCCATGCCAGATCGCGCCGTAGCCGGCATCGCGGATCTCGCGCTCGGGAAAACTCTCGTCGGCGGTCTTCAGTTCCTGCAGGCAAACGATGTCCGGGCCTTCCCGCGTGAGCCAGTGGCACAGCGCAGCCACGCGGCTGCGGATGCCGTTGATGTTGAAGGTGGCGATCTTCAGCGTGGACGCGGGCATGCGGTGCGGGCAGTGCGGGCGGTGAAGGGAGCGACAAAAAAAGCCGGCGGAATCTTCCGCCGGCTATCGGCCTTATGCACGCCAGGTGCTGCCCGTGGTGGCGCTGGTGGCGCTGCCGCCGGTGGTGGCGGTCGCGCTGCCGGTGCTGCCCGGGCTGGCGGAGCTGCTGGCGCTGCCCGCGCTGAGGGCGCCGCTCGGCGCATCGCCGACGCGGTCGCTGTCGCGGCGCACGCGGATATCGTTGTTGACTTCCTTGACGCCGTAGGTGCCGTCGGCCATGTCTTCGATGTAGTACTTCTGGCCGCGGTCACGCACGCTGCCGGTCAGCGACACCACGCCGTCGTTGACATCCACGCTGACGTCGCTGACGTCCACGCCGCGTGCGTAACTTAACCGCTCGCAGATCTGGTCGCGGATGCGCTCGTCGCTGCGCTGGTAGCCGCGCGGGCCGGAGCGCCGTTCGCGTTCGTCGGGCGTGCCGAACCAGTCACCCACCACTTCGCCGATGCGGCGGCCCAGGTTGTAAAGCATGCCGTGCTCGCGGTCATCGTCGCGATCGTCGTCGCGGTCTTCATCGGTCTCCCAGCCGCGCCGCTGCGCGTACTGGCGATAGCCCGGACTGTGGCTCTGCACCGTATAGCGGTGTTCTTCCTCCTCGTCGTCGTCCGGATCGGTCCAGTAGCGGCGGTCGCTGCGCAGGTCGCTGAAATAGCGCTCGCGGCCCTCGTCGCGAGACGAGCCGCGGCCCTCGTAGCGCTCGCGGGCCTGATAACGCTCGCGCGGCTCGCGGGCACGTTCGGCGCTCTGGCGCCATTGCTGTTCCGCGTATTCGTCGTCGCGCTCCCAGGCCTGCGGGTCGCGCCATTCGCCGGCACGTTCCCAGCCGTAGCCGCCGTTCAGGCCGTAGCGCAGGTCGCTGCCGTAGCGCCCCTCGCGGGGATAGTCGGGATAGCGGCTGGCGCCGTACTGCTCATTGAATTCCCGGGCCGGGCGGGCGGGCCCGCCGTAGCTGGTCTGGCCCGAGGCCATTTGCTGGCGTCTGCGCTGCGCTTGCCAGCGGTCGCGTTCCGATTCCGGCTGCCAGTCATCGTCGTCCCATGCCTGGCGGCGCTCGCGCTGGTCGCGCGCTTCACGCTCATCGTAGTAGTAGCCCATGCTGATTTCCTGACAAGGTAACGCCATGTGCAGAAACCGGCGCAAAATCACGCCGGCACCGCGGGCGGATATCAGCAAGGGGCAAGATTCGTACCGTGCGGCCGAATGGCCTCGGAGCCCCGGCAGACGGGAACCGGGCGGACGGACGTCCGTGCAACGCTTTCAGAGCGTGTAAGGGATGCAGACTTGGCGGCAGCGAGTGGCGTGGTCCGCACGCAGCAGGCCCAGGGGAGGCATGGAGCGCGGCGGCCGGTTCATGGCCGCCGCCGGCGCGCGTTCCGCGCGGGACTGCTTATTTCTTGCTGGTCTTGGTCGATCTCGACCTGGTGCTGGTGGCGGCCTTCGACGGGGCCGCCGTGCCGGTGGCGGCCGTGGTTGCCGGCGCCGCTTCGATCTTCGACTTGGCGAAGGCGAAATAGCATTCCTTGTTGCTGCTGTTGTACGACTCGGCATCGCTGGTGGCCAGCACGCCGGTCACATTGATCTTGTCCCCGGTCTGCAGGTTGCTGATCTTCTTCTGGTTGACCAGCATCGCATCGCGCATCAGCGCCTTGCCGGTGCACTGCGGATTGACCGAATCCTTGAAGTAGACCGCGATGGTGTCGTTGGTGATGCTCAGGCCGTCGACCTTGGTGATGCGCGAGACCGTGCCCGACACCAGGATCGCCTGCGCGTCCCACTTCTTCTTCGCCGTGATTTCGTTCTTCTTCCAGTCGGCCCAGATGTCGCCCAGCGAAGCCGGCTTGGGGTCGGCCAGCATGCGGAAGTCTCCGCTGAGCACGTCGCCAGTGCCGTCGAGCACGCCGTTGATGGAGGACATTGCGCCATCCATCGATTCACAACCGGCCAGCAACCCGGCCAGGACCAGCCCTGCCATCAGTTTTCCCGTCTGCATTTTGCTTCTTCTCCAGGTCCGCCAGCTCTATCGGCCGACGCCGGGGCATTGTATGCGTACATCTTGCAAAATCCAACAGAACTGCCAAAAGCACCGCAACGGTCGAGAAATGAGGCCGGTATCCCCCGAACGGGTCTGGAAGGCTACGGCCCGAACGGCAGCACCAGCAGCTCGTTGCGCAGCACGGCGTTGGCGCGTTCGCGCCCGGACTCGACCGGTTCGGCGGGCCACGGCGCAGGGTTGGCCACGCCGCCGTGCTCGCCATCGAAGGCGGAATGCTCGCGGCCCCAGGCCAGCGAGCAGTCGCCCTGGCGGCCCTGCAGCAGCGCCGCGCGCGGCTTGCCGCCGGCGGCTAAGCTGAACTGCACCGCCGGCTGGGCCAGCGGGGCGGCCAGCGCCTCGATATAGATGGTCTTGGGCAAGGACGCCCAGTAACGGGTATCGGCCTCGGCATTGGCCGCGCCGGACAGCGCCCCGGCGGCGAGGCTGAGCAGCGAGCCGGCCGCACCGGCGGTGCCCAGGCCCTGTGCCAGGCTGGCGTTGCCGCTGCTGACTCCTGACACTGCCGCCTGAGCCAGGCCCGACGACAACGCCCCGGCGGCGTCCGCCAGCGTGGCGGTGCTTTCCTTGAACACCGCCTTGCCGTCCAGGATGCCCTGGATTGGCCGTCCGCCACGAGTCAGCGCGACCCGGTCCATGCTGGCGGCGGTCCCCGCGGCCAGCGGCTTCACCAGCGCGCCGTAGCCGATCCGTGGCGCGCCCGGGGCCGCGCCTTGCGGCAGGAAGCCGAGCAGGCTCCTGGTCTCGCCGAGCGTGACCTTCTCCGGCCCGAGGCCGGCTTCGAACAGGCTCAGGTGCCGCGGCAGCGCGCCACGGGTTTGCGCGTAGAACGGCTCGGCCGCGCCAGCGGCACGGGCTGCCAGCTCGGCCGCGCGCGCGGGGTCGCCGGCGCATTGCGAGGCCCATGCCGCCAGCCATGCCATCAGCGCAAAGCTTCCGTGGCCATCGTCAGTGCGCTCGTATTGGCCGAAGGCGTTCTGGATATCGGCCTGCAGGAAGGCGGCGCGGGCGTTCTGGTAGTCGCCGGCGTGCGCGTAGAGCAGGCCGCGGTAGTAGAACGTCATGGCGCGTTCGTACGGCTCGCCCTTCCAGTCCTTGACGCTCTCGGCGGACCACAGCGAGCGCGCCTGCCGGGCATGGGGGTCATCGGCATAGACGCGCAGGATGCGAGCCGCGGCCATGTCGAAGGCGCGCTCGGCCAGGCGCGGCCGGCCGGCCTCGATCGCGGCCAGGCCGAGCAGGTCGAGGTTGAGCACCGCATTCCATTCGCCCTCCATGTACAGCGTATGCAGGATGCGCTGGAGCTCGGCGGGCTTGTCGGCGACAAAGCGGTCCGCCTCGGCCGCGAGGCGCTTCTCGTCGCTGCCGAACCAGGCCGCCACGCCGGGCAGCGGCGCGGCCAGCGCCAGCGCCAGCAGCGCCGCGCAGGTGCGCCGCCATACCCCGGCTGGATGGGGAATCCGCATGGGGCGCCCCCTTACTGCTGCCGCGCCAGCGGCGCGGCGGTTTCGCGCAGGTCGGCCAGTTCCGCTTCGTCTGGCAGCTGGTAGCGCACATGCATGGTGAAGCCGACGGCCTGGCCGGGCTCCAGCACCAGCCGCTGGAAGGTGAATTTCTGCACCTGGTCCAGGCGGTCATGCCGCATCGGCACCGCTTCGTCGGAGCGCGAATAGTTGTCCATGGCCAGCGTCACCAGCGACAGGAACGGCAGCCCGCTCAGCACGCCCTTGACCATGGTCTGGTCGGTGTACTTGTTGGCGCTGCCCAGCCTTACCAGCTCCAGCTCGGCGGGCAGCAGGTCATAGACCGTCAGGTCGCCGCGAAAGACCTTGTCGCCGCGGTTGAAGGCGAGGAAGTGGATGGTGCGGTTGAACTCGTCCGGGTCCTTGCTGTGCAGGTCCAGCAGGATCTCGCGGCGGATGAAGTCGCCGCGGTGCAGCTCGCCCTTGATGAACTCGATGCGCGGCGCGTCCTTGCGGTTGACCGTGAGCTGCTGGCGCCTGACCTCGGCCTGCGTCACCATGCCGTCTTCATACAGGGTGTAGACCAGCGGGGTCGAGGCCACCACGACCTTGTTGTTGCCGGGCGAAACGGCGACGGTATCGCCGACATTCAGGCCCGCCAGGTCAGCCTTGCCGGCCACGTCGGCGCGCACTGCGGGCGCGCTGTCGCCGCCGGTGCGGATGGATTTCAGCGCCATCGGCGGCGCCGCGCAGCCGGTGACAAGGAGGGCGGCAAGGAGGGCGGCCAGCGGCGTGGCGAGCGAAGCAAAGCGTGGCATGAAGTGGGCAACGGTCATGGCTGGGGCATGGGAAAGGCGGTAGAGGAGGTCTGTACGGCAGACACGGCCGTCAAACGTCAAGGCCGCGCGGGCCCGGGCAGCGCCGGATAGAGCTGTCCCGGACGGTAGGGCTGCTGCGCGCGCTGGGCGTCAAGGATTTCCAGCGCGGCCGGCACGGAACCGGCCATGACGGCATGCTCGGCGTAGTCGGCCTGCGTGCGGGGCGGCAGCACCAGCGCGCGCCAGGCGCTCGGCGGCTCGGCCGCGGCACCCGGTTGCGCCGCGCGAAAGCGCGTGCGTACCAGCAGCGCGACGTCGAATTCGGTGCAGTTGTGCAGGCCGGCGTGGACCGCGCCCAGCCCGCTGGGGTTGGACGCGGTGCCGGCTTCAGGTATCGCCACCATGGCGGCGAGTTCCGGCGACAGGAACGAGACCGGCAGGGCCGGGCGCGCGCGCTGCTGCTGCCACGGCGTGCAGCCGGTATGGGCGGGCGGCGTGGCGGCGCAGCCCGCCAGCAGCGATGCCGCGGCGAGCGCGCCGCAGCGGCTAGCGATAGACCACATCGTCTGCCGCGGCGCGCTGGAACGCATAGATGTTGCTCCAGACCAGTTCGCCGGTTTCCACCTCGACCAGCTCGAAGGAGATCTGCATGTAGCGCTGCACCATGCCAGTGGCGGCGCTGCGGCTGTCGAGCGAACCGATCCGGCCCGACAGGCTGTAGTCGGCGCCCAGGCGCGCGCGGGTTAGCCCCAGCGTGCCGGCGTCGGTGGCGCCGCTGCGCTTGGCCTGGCGTTCGCGCTCGACCAGCGCGGTCTGCGTGCTGACAAACTGGATGCGCGCCTGCGCGGCGCGGTTCAGGCTGACGCGCAGCCGGTCCACGATCAGCTGCCGGTCCAGCGGCTGCGCACTGTCATTGATGAAGTTGGCGCCGTCCAGGGCAATGCGCGGGCGCTTGCCGTCGCGGCCGGGCGCGAAGCGCGGCTGCGCCAGGATGTCGCGCATCATCTGGTCGGCCATGGCGACGATGTCGTGGCCCTCCAGGCCGACGCCGGACACCGCGCCCTTGCGGCCGGGGTCCAGTTCCATTGCGGACACGCCGGCGGCGTTCGGTGCCGTGGCAAGGCATCCCGCCAGCAGCGCTACCAGCGCGCATGCCGCCATCCCCCCAGCCAGCCGCAGCGCGGCCGTTGGCGGGATGGTGCGCGCGGCTCCGCCCCCTGCTTCCCCGATTTCCCGTGCGGCCGGTGTGCCGGCTGTCTTGTCTGTCACGGTCATGCTCCCCGTATTCCCGTCATGGCTTTGTTGCCCGCGCCGGCGGCACGCGACGCGGACCGGCGGGGCTGTTTTGCCGCGATCATAGGAGCAGGCCCGGCGCCCCGCCTCCCCTGAATATGGGATGGGCAAGGCCGCGCGGCCGTGCGATGGGTACGGGCGGCGGCGTTTACCCTGAACGGGCCCGCCGGGCCGTCCGCGCGCGGACGGGATATGTCAGAATCCGCCGTCGTGCCGGCGCAACCTGCCAAACCAGCGCAGCGCGCGGCAACACAGGGGTCGCACCGCGGCGTGGCTCGGGAATACAGGCATGGCAAGCACAACAAGAGTCCTCATCGTCGAAGACGATCCCCTGGCGCTGCGCCGGCTGGTGCAGGCCGTCGACCTGCATGCGGCAGATGCCGCGGTGTCGGGCTGCGCCTCGACCGTGGCAGAGGCGCTGGCGTGGCTGGCGCAGCACCAGCCCGACGTGCTGCTGTGCGACCTCGGTCTGCCCGACGGCAGCGGCATCGACGTGATCCGCAACGCGCGCGAGCGCTATCCTGCCTGCGAATGCATGGTCGTGACGGTGTTCGGCGACGACCAGCATGTGCTGGCCAGCATCGAGGCCGGCGCCATCGGCTACCTGCTCAAGGATGAAACCACCGACCGCATCGCCGCCTCGATCGGCGAACTGCGCGCGGGCGGCTCGCCGATGAGCCCGCTGATCGCGCGCCAGGTGGTGAACCGGCTGCGCGGCGCGCCGCCCGAGGCGGCCGCGCGCGATGCGGGTGCTGGCGCGGGGGTAACGCTGTCGGTGCGCGAGAACGAGATCCTGGACCTGATCTCGCGCGGCTATACCTACGCCGAAACCGCCCGCTACCTGGGGCTGAGCGTGCATACCGTGCAATCGCACATCAAGAACATCTACGGCAAGCTGGCGGTGCGCTCGCGTGGCGAGGCCGTGTTCGAGGCGGCCAAGCTCGGCCTGCTCAAGTCCCTGTAAGCGCGCCATGCCGTCCTGGTCGCCCTCCCTGCGCACCGTGCTTGCCCTGCTGCTGGCGTGCGCCAGCCTGCTGCTGCCCGGCATGGCAGCGGCGCAGACCATGGCGCTGGCCGAGGCCACGCGCTCGGCGACGCTCGCCGACGGCACCGTGCTGCCGGCGCGCGCGCTGACGCTGCCTGACTACTGGGATCGGGTGATGCCGGGCAAGTCCGGCACCGTGGTCTACGAATTGCGCTTTGACCGCAACTGGCCCGCGGCGGCGCCCGGCGGGCTGTTCGTGCCATGGGCCGGCGGCAGCTACGAGGTGCGCCTCAACGGCGTGCTGATCGCCGCCGGCGGGCGCCTGGACGCGCCGGCGTCGGCCCTGGCCAAGCGTCCGTATTACGTCGCGGTGCCGCCAGAGCTGGCCAACACGCACGGCAACCTGCTGCGCATCACCGTGGCCGCGCGCGCCTATGCGCGCTCGGGCCTGCTGCCGGTGACGGTGGGCCCGGCCGCCGAGGTGCGCGCGCAGTATGAGCGGGCCTTCCTGCTGCGCGTGGTCGGCCCGCTGATCGCGGCGGTGCTGAGCGTCGTGCTGGGCGGCCTGGCGCTGCTGATCTGGTGGCGCCAGCGCGATCCGCTGTTCGGCCTGTACGGGCTGGCCGAGGTTGCCTGGAGCGTGCGCCTGCTCGACTACTTCGTCGATGACCTCGCCATCCCGGCGGAAATGCGCGGCTATATCGTCGCCGCAGCGCGCGAAGTGTTCCTGGGCGCCATCGCCAGGTTCTGCCTGCTGGTGATCCGGGTGCCGTGGCGCTGGCTGCATCGCACCCTCAATGCCTACCTGTGGCTGGCGCTGCCAGTGATCGCGCCGCTGGCTGCCATCTCCAGCCATCCGCTGGTGTTTCCGCTGAGCTGGCTGCTCAAGGTCGGCATCATCCTGACCGTGGCCGGCGCGATGGTGTGGGGCGCGTTGCGCCGGCCCAGCCGCGAGGCAACGCTGCTGGCCGTTACCGTGGGCGTGTCGGCGGTGCTGTTCCTGGGGGACTGGATCAAGGTCTGGCTGACCGGCGACTATTACTGGGTCCATTCGATGACCCGCTATGTCTCGGTGCCGTTCAGCGTGGTGATGGCGTGGATGCTGGCGGAACGCTACACCAGCGCGGTGCAGAGCCTGCAGAACGCCAACCAGGTGCTGACCGAGCGCGTCGCGCAGCGCGAGGCGCAGCTGCGCGCGGCCTTTGCGCGCACGCAGAAGATTGCCGCCGAAGAAACCGCGCTGCGCGAGCGCGGCCGCATCCTGCGCGACATGCACGACGGCCTGGGCAGCCAGCTGGTCACGACCTTGTCGATGCTGGAGTCGGGCAAGGCCAGCCGCCCGGAGGTGGCGACGCAAGTGCGGCATGCGCTGGATTCGCTCAAGCTTTCCATCGATGCGATGCAGGACACCGGCGGCGACCTGGCCGCGGTGCTGGGCAACCTGCGCTACCGGCTGGGGCCGCGCATCGCCGATGCCGGACTGGAGATCCGCTGGGAGGTCGAACGGCTGCCGGCGCTGCCGCACTTCTCCGCGCGCAAGGTGCAGGAGCTGCAATACCTGCTGCTGGAAGGCATCACCAACGTGCTGCAGCACGCGGCCGCGCGCACGCTGACCGTGACCGCCCAGGCGGACGCGCAGGCGATCCGCATCACGCTGGCCGACGACGGCCGCGGCTTCGATGCCCAGGCCACGCGCGGCGGACGCGGGCTGCGCAATATGCAGGTGCGCGCCGCGGCGATCGGCGGCCGCCTGCAGATCCGCTCGGCGCCCGGCGGCACGGCGCTGACGGTGGAGGTGCCGCTGGCGCCGGCGCAGGGCGACGAGGCGGGCACGCCCGGGGCAGGGGCCGCGCCCGCGGCATAGGGCCGGTTCCGGCTCACTGCGCCGCGCGCTGCGGCAGCAGCCGCACCGCCAGCGCAGCCAGGGCCGCGGCGGTGGCGAGCGCGGCCACGCCGGTCCAGCCGAAGCGCGCCAGCGCCAGGCTGCCGAGCGCCGCGCCGGCGGCCATGCCGGTGAACATGCAGACGAACAGCACCGCATTGAGGCGGCTGCGCGCGCCCGGGTCGATGCCATAGACGATGGTCTGGTGCGCGACCAGCGCCACCTGCACGCCCAGGTCGAAGCCGATGGCGCTGGCGCCGGTCAGCCACAGCTGCGCCTGCGTCGGCACCAGGGGGGTCAGCAGCATGGCGGCAAAGGACAGCGCCGCCAGCGCCGCGCCCGCGCGGGTCACCCGTTCCGGGCCGCCGCGGTCGGCCAGGCGCCCGGCCAGCGGCGCGCCCAGCGCGCCGGCGGCACCGGCCAGGCCGAACGCGCCGGCGGCCTCGCTGCCCAGGTGGAAGGGCGCGCCGTGCAGCATCACCGCCAGCGTCGACCAGAACGCGCTGAAACCCACCGCAAGCAGCCCCTGCGCCAGCGCCGCGCGGCGCAGCGCGCCATGCTCGCGCCACAGCGCCGCCAGCGAGGCCAGCAGCGCGCGATACGGCAGCGTCGTGGCCGGGGCAAAGCGCGGCAACTGGTGTCGCGCCACCAGCGCGACCGCCGCGATGCTGGCCGCGGCCAGCAGGAACATCGCGCGCCAGCCGAAGTGCGCGGCGACGAAGCCGCTGACCACCCGCGACAGCAGGATGCCCAGCAGCAGTCCGGTCATCACGGTGCCGACCACCTTGCCGCGCTGCGCGGCCGGCGCCAGCGCGGCGGCCGCCGGCACGATGTCCTGCGCCAGCGTGGCGGACAGGCCCACCACCAGGCTCGACACCAGCAGCATGCCGATGCCCGGCGCCAGGCCCGCCAGCAGCAGCGCGCCGACCAGTGCCACCGCCTTGGCCACGATGATATGGCGGCGGTCATAGCGGTCGCCCAGCGGCGCCAGCAGCAGGATGCCCAGCGCATAGCCGAGCTGCGTCAGGGTAGGGATGGCACCGGCGGTGGCATCCGTGGCGTGCAGATCGGGGGCCATCACGCCGAGCATGGGTTGGCTGTAATACAGCGAGGCCACCGCCAGGCCGGCGCCGGTGGCAAGCAGCAGGACCAGTCGCGCTGGCACGGCAGGGCTGGCCAGCGTGGCGGCGGGCGAGGTTGCGGGAACAGGGGACATAGCGGGTTTGCGCGGTTCGCAAGGGGGTTGGGATGGCCGAAGTGTTGTCCACGCGCGCCGATTCTGGTAGACGTGCGGGGTGAACAATGGCTATACGAGACGCGTATGAAAGGCCAGCCAGCCGCCAACCCGAGCGCCGCCCCTGCCGCCGCCACCCGCGGTGCGCCCGGCGCTGACCGCATCGACCTGATGCAGACCTTCGTGCGCATCGTCGAGGCCGGCAGCCTGTCGCTGGCCGCCGCGCAGCTGCAGACCACCCAGCCCACCATCAGCCGACGCCTGCAGACACTGGAGCGGCTGCTGGGCGTGCGCCTGCTGCAGCGGTCCACGCATGCGATGAAGCTGACCGAAGACGGCGCGCGCTGCTACGAGCGCGCGCGCGAACTGGTGGCCGACTGGGCCAGGTTCGAGGCCGACGTGCGCGGCGTCGGCCACGCCCCCAGCGGCACGCTGCGCGTGGTGGTGCCGCACGCGTTCGGGCAGGAGGTGCTGGTGGGCCCGTTGGCGGACTACCTGCGGCAATATCCGCAGGTCGCGGTTGAATGGCTGCTGCACGACCGGACCCCGGACTTCATCGCCGAAGCGATCGATTGCGCGATCCACGTGGGCGAGGTGCATGAACCCGGCCTGGTGGCCGTGCGCCTGGCGGAAGTGCCGCGCGCGGTCATCGCCGCGCCATCGCTGTTCGACGGCAAGCCGCTGCCGCGCCGGCCGCAGGACCTGGAAGGCCTGCCCTGGCTGGCGCTGCGCACGTTCTACCGCAACGAGATCGTGCTGCAGAACCTGCAGACCGAGGCGCGCCAGGGCCTGTCGTTCGCGCCGCGCATGAGCACCGACAGCCTGTACGCGCTGCATGCGGCAGCCCGGCTGGGACTGGGCGTGGCCGTGGGCTCGTCGTGGATCTTTGCCGACGACATCGCCAGCGGCCGGCTGTTGCACCTGCTGCCGCAATGGCAGGCCGATCCGCTGCCGATCTACCTGGTCTATCCGCATGCGCGCTTCTATCCGGCCAAGCTGCGCCTGTTCGCCGACGCCATGCGGCAGGCCATCCCGACCGCCGGCATGGTCGAACGGCCGCGCGTGCCGCGCGGGCGCGGCGCGGGCCGGATGCCACAAGCGCGCCGATAACGCCTATCCTGTATCGGCCACTACATCCGCCGCGGGCAACCCCGCGCTCCGACATCATGGTGCCTGCGTGATCCGCCGCGTCTTTCCCAGGTTTCGGACAAGGGGCCGCATGTTCGCGTTTGCCGCCGCCGTCGTGTTGCTTGCCCTGGCAGGCATCGTCGCCTACAACCTGGTCGGCGGCGAGAAGCGCATCGAGCGCCGCCTCGACCGCCTCTACAGCCTGGAAGACCCGCAGTTCGCGCGCGAGCTGGGCGTGTTGCTGGGCCCGCCGGTGGTCGATGGCAACCGCTACCGCGTGCTCAGGAACGGCGACGAGATTTTCCCGGCGATGCTGGGCGCGATCCGCGCCGCGCAGAAGACCATCAACTTCGAGTCGTATATCTACTGGTCGGGCGATATCGGCCACGAGTTCGCGCAGGCACTGGCCGAACGCGCCAGGGCCGGGGTCAGCGTCAAGGTGTTGCTGGACGCGGTCGGCAGCTCCAAGATCGACGAGGGCGCGCTCGCACTGATGACGAGTGCCGGCGTGGATGTGCGCCGCTACCACCCGGTGCGCTGGTACACCGTAGGCAAGCTCAACAACCGCACCCACCGCAAGGTGCTGGTGGTCGACGGCCGCATCGGCTTTACCGGCGGCGTCGGCATCGCGCCGGAGTGGACCGGCCATGCGCAGGACCCCGACCACTGGCGCGATACGCATTTCGAGGTGGAAGGCCCGGTGGTCGGCCAGATGCAGTCGGTGTTCCTGGACAACTGGATCAAGGTCAGCGGCGCGGTGCCGCACGGCCCCGACTACTTTCCCGAGCTGGCGCCGGTCGGCAATGGGCGGGCGCAGATGTTCAGCAGCTCGCCGACGGGCGGCAGCGAGAGCATGGCGCTGATGTACCACCTGGCGATCACCGCCGCGGCGCGCACCATCGATTTGTCGGCGGCGTATTTCGTGCCCGACGCGCTCACCGAGAAGGCCCTGCTGGCGGCGCTGGCAAGAGGCGTCAGGGTGCGGGTGATCGTGCCGGGCGAGCATATCGATTCGGAAACCGTGCGCTCGGCGTCGCGCGCGCGCTGGGGCGAACTGCTGAAGGCCGGCGCGCTGATCGCCGAGTACGCGCCGACCATGTACCACTGCAAGGTGCTGATCGTCGACGACCTGCTGGTCTCGGTGGGGTCCACCAACTTCGACAACCGTTCGTTCCGCCTCAATGACGAAGCCACGCTCAATATCCTCGACGCGGGGTTTGCCGCGCAGCAGACGCGGATCTTCGAGGAAGACCTGAAGCTGTCGCGGGCGATGACCTATGAGGCGTGGCGCAACCGTCCGTGGCGGGAACGGCTGCGCGACCGCCTGGCCTCGCTGATTGGCGCACAGCTGTAACCCGACCGGCGATACCCGAAAAACCGCCCGCCAACAGGGCGGCATGCCCCTGTTCGGCGCGCGTTCTGCCCAACTTCAGCGCTTTGGTCGCACCGCATTTGCGCATGGTCAAAAACCCGGACATTTGCGCTTCAGCACCGCTAAACGGGGCCGATAGCAGGGGAAACCCAGCCCCTCCGAGACCATCGATGCCCCCCTTCTTCTTTCCCGCCGAGCGCCTGATGGCGCGCCTGAATATCCGCCGCAAGCTGGCATTGATTGCCGTGCTGTTCCTGGTACCCCTGGTCGGCGCGCTGTCCGTGGCGCTGCGCGATGCGGCGCAAGCGCGCAGCACCACCAGCCAGGAAATCCGCGGCCTGGCGGTGGTCGGGCACGCGCTCGACTTCATGCGCGAGGTCCAGGTCCGCCGTGGCGCCGCGCATGCGGTGCTGTCGGGCAATGCCGCCTTCCGCGCTACCTTCGACAAGGCCGATCAGCAGGCAGTTGCCAGCCTCGCCGCGCTGGCGCGCAGCATTGCGCAGAATCCCGACTTTGCACTCGCCCCTGGCATGGGCCAGCTGGAGCAGGACTGGCAGCAATTGCGCGGGCCTGGGCTGGACACCGCGGCCGGGCCGCTGTTCGAGCGCCACAGCGCGCTGGTGCGGCAGACGCAGGCGTATATCGCCGACGTCGCCGAGCGCTCGCAACTGGCGCTGGACAGCGACACGGGCTCGTACTACCTGGTCAGCCTGTTGACGGGACCGATGCCGCGCCTGGCCGAACAGAGCGCGCTGGCGCGCGGGCGCGGCGCCGGCATCATCGCGCAGGGCGGATACGCCAACGCCGCGCAGCAGGCGGGACTCGGTGCCCTGGCCGAACAGATCCGCGCAGGGCTGGACACGATACGGCGCGATATCGCGCGCGTCGGCAAGGCCGCGCCCGGCTACCGCGCGCGCATCGATGCCGCGCTGGCACGGCTGGATGCGATGGACCGCTTCCATCGCACGCTGCAGCTGCGCATGCTGGGCGCGGCCGGCATCGATATCGAGGCCCGGGCCTACTTTGACGAAGCCACCGCCGCTATCGAAGGCGTGGCGGAAGCCAGCCGCGAATTCGCCGCAATCGCCGCCGAGATGCTGGCACAGCGTGCCGCGGCGCAGGCCCGCCAGATCGCGTGGCTGGCCGGCATTGCGCTGGTGACGGTGGGCGCCGCGTTCTACCTGTTCATCGGCTTCAGCCGCGCCATGCGCGCCGATGTGCGCGAGGTCGCCGCGATGGTCGCGCGCATCAATGCCGGCGATCTGACCGTGGGGCTTGCGGTGCGCGGGCGCGACGAGCTCAGCGAAATCAAGCGGCACTTGCTGGCGCTGGCCGCGGGCTGGCGCACGCTGATCGGCGACACCAAGGCCGGCGCGCACAACGTGCTGGCCGCGGCCGCCGATATCGCGCAGGGCAATATCGATCTGTCGCAGCGCACCGAGCAGCAGGCGTCGTCGCTGGAGCAGACCGCTGCCAGCATGGAGCAGCTGACCGCCACCGTGCAGCAGAACGCCGGCAACGCCGGGCAGGCCAGCGCGCTGGCGCGCGAAGCCTCTGCCGCGGCGCGCGCCGGCGGCGACGCGGTCGGCCGCATGCAGCAGACCATGCAGGCCATCGACGCCGACTCGAGGCGCATCGCCGACATCATCGCGGTAATCGACGGCATTGCCTTCCAGACCAATATCCTGGCGCTGAACGCGGCGGTGGAGGCGGCGCGCGCGGGCGAGGCCGGTCGCGGCTTTGCCGTGGTGGCCAGCGAAGTGCGCGGGCTGGCGCAGCGCGCCGGCGCCTCGGCCAAGGAGATCCGCATGCTGATCTCGCAATCCGGCGAGCGCGTGGCCGCGGGCAATACGCTGGCGCTGGACGTTGCCGCGACCATGGCCGGCACCGTCGCGGCCATCGGCCGGGTCACGGCGATGATGGACGAGATCAGCGAGGCCTCGCGCGAACAGAGCAGCGGCATCGGCCAGGTCAACCAGGCGGTGGCGCAGATGGACCAGGTCACGCAGCAGAACGCCGCGCTGGTGGAACAGGCCGCGGCCGCGGCGCAGTCATTGCGGGAGCAGGCACTGCAGATGCAACGGGCGGTGGCGGTGTTCCGCACCGAGGCGCAGGCGGACTGATGCCGTTGCCGCGGGCTTAGCGCCGCAGCAGCCAGATCACCACCGAAACCACCACCGACACCAGGATGCAGGTCGTGATCGGCAGGTAGAAACTGAAGCCGTCGCGAACGATATGGATATCGCCGGGCAGGCGGCCAAGGCGCTCGAACGGCAGTTTGGCGAGCCAGGGCCAGGCAGCGCCGGCGGCAAGCAGCGTGGCGCCCAGGATGAGGAGCAGGCGTTGCATCGGGATGGAAGAGCGTGAGGACAACTTGAGCATTTGACCTCTGGGTTGACGCGTTGATTCCAACCTGTTGCCCGCGCCAACTGGCCAGAATTGCCGGCTTTTCGCAGATGCCTGGAATGTAAATTGAAGGCTGGCGCTTTTGATATGAAATTTCCTTATTCGACTCTATGAGTCGGGTGGAAAATTGCACGGCTATATAAGTCCGTGGAAGAAAATATCTTCGAATCCGTCTGGCAGCAGATCAATAGCCCGATAAGAGCGAAGCGCTGGTGAATCGCGGCGCCGCAGTCCAGGCGTCTGTTGCCGGGTTAACGCCAATTCTTGGCCCCGATGCCCCTTGCCTAAGATGCGTTCAATTAGAGAACGTTAGTTCGCTATTAGAACAATGGCGTAGCGCCAGTCGCGCCTGCTTGCAGGCGGACCGCGCGATTTCCACGGCAGACGGAGACAACAGTGCCTCAATCCCTTCACCCCAAGGCTGGCGTCGCGGACGTCCAGGCCCTGATCGACGGACAGCGATTCACTGGCTACCAGTGGCTCATTCTTGTGCTGTGCTTCCTGGTGGTTGCTGTCGACGGTTTCGATACCGCCGCCATCGGGTATATCGCGCCGGCGCTGGTGCAGGACTGGGGGATCGAAAAATCGGCCCTCGGACCCGTCATGAGCGCGGCGCTGTTCGGCCTTGCTTTCGGCGCGATCTTTGCCGGTCCGCTGGCCGACCGCATTGGCCGCAAGAAGGTGCTGGTGCTGTCGGTCTTCTTCTTTGGCGCCTGCAGCCTGGCCACGGCCTACGCGCCCACGCTGGGCTGGCTGACGGTGCTGCGCTTCCTGACCGGCCTGGGCCTGGGTGCCGCCATGCCCAATGCCGTGACGCTCACCGCCGAGTTCGCGCCGCAACGCCGCCGGGCGGTGCTGGTCAACACCATGTTCTGCGGTTTTCCGCTCGGCTCCGCCGCCGGCGGCTTTGTCGCCGCCGCGATGATCCCGCACTTCGGCTGGCACAGCGTGCTGCTGCTGGGCGGCATCGTGCCGCTTGCACTCGCGCTGCTGCTGGTGGTGCTGCTGCCTGAGTCGGTGCGCTACATGGTGGTGCGCAACTATCCCGCCGACCAGATCCGACAGCTGCTGCGGCGCGTGACCGGCGCGGAGGTGGGGGCAGCGAACGCCTTCATCATCGGCGAGCAGGCGCCCGCGACCCGCTCCGCCATCGGCACCGTGCTGGCGCCGGGCTATCGCCTGGGTTCGGCGATGCTGTGGTGCACTTACTTCATGGGCCTGGTCATCTTCTACCTGCTGACGAGCTGGATGCCCACGCTGATGAAGGACGCCGGCTTCTCGATACGGCACGCGTCATTCCTGACGGCGCTGTTCCCGCTCGGCGGCGGCATCGGCACCATCGCGGCGGGCTGGTTCATGGACCGCTTCAATCCGAACAAGGTGATCGCCATCACCTACGCGGCCACCGGCGTGCTGATCTACGCCGTGGGGCACGGGATCGGCAACCAGGTGCTGCTGGGCGCGCTGATCTTCCTCGCGGGCACCGCGATGAACGGCGCGCAGTCGTCGATGCCGTCGCTGGCGGCGGCGTTCTACCCGACGCAGGGCCGTGCCACCGGGGTGGCGTGGATGCTTGGTATCGGCCGCTTCGGCGGCATCACCGGGGCCTTGCTCGGTGCCGAACTGCTGCGCCTGCATCTCGGCTTCGACACCATCTTTACGCTGCTCGCCGTGCCGGCATTCCTGGCCGCCGGTGCGCTGGTGGTCAAGCATGTCAGCGGCAGCCGTGCGCCAGGTGCCGATGCAGCCGGCAGCGCAGGCGTGGCCGCTCACTGAGATCTTACGGACCTCTCACTCGGCGGCGAGCGGCCGGGCCGCGGCGCGGATGCAGTCGGCCAGCGCTTCGGCCATCGGGCTGAGCGTGCGGTCGCCGTGCCGCAGCAGGCCGATCGGTTCCTCGGTGCCCTGCGTATCGAGCGGCAGCAGGACCAGCTCATCCTCGGCCACCGCGCGCTGCGCGGCGGACAGCGGCGCCGCCCATACGCAGTCGCTGTGGCGGGCCAGCAGCCGTCCAAGGTAGGCATCCGAGGTTTCCACGCATCCGCCCGGCAGCGGCAGGCCATGGCGGGCCAGCAGGCTTTCGGTGTTGTGGCGAGGGATCGAGCCCGCGGCGGGGATTACCAGCGGCCATGCCAGCACGTCGAGCAAGGTCGGCCGCGAGACGGCGGCAAGAGGATGCGCGGGGCGTACCGCCAGGGCCAGCGAGTCGGGCCCGAGCGATTCGAACCACAGGCTTTCCATGGCAACCGGGTCATCCATGCGGCCAATGACCAGGTCCAGCACATCGGCCTTGAGCTGGTCGATCAGGCCGCGGTTCATGCCGGTTTGGACGGCAAGGCCGACCTCGGGATGCGCGGCACGGAAGCGCAGCAAGGCATCGGTCAGCACCGCCGGCACGACGCTGGGCAACGCCCCCAGCCGGATGCGCTCCCGGGGTTGCGCCTGCTCGCCGGCCATGCTGTCGGCCGCCGCATCGATATCCGCAAGGATGCGCAGCGCGTGGCGCAGGAAGCGCGTGCCGGCGGTGGTCAGTTCCGTGCCCGCACGCTGGCGCACCAGCAGGCGGGTGCCGGTCAGCTCCTCCAGTTCGCTCAGGGTCTTGGACACGGCTGGCTGCGTCAGCCCGAGGCGGTCGGCGGCGCGGCCCAAGTGCTGGGTCTGCGACACCGCCACGAAACAATAGAGATGCCGCAGCCGCACGCGGTTGCGGAAGATTTCGAGCGGGGGCCGGGCGGTGGTTTTCATGCGGGAAAGTTATCGTAATTCTCAGAAAACTCAATTTACATGACTTTATGTGTTGCCTAAAGTCCTGCCATGCCAATGACAAGGAGACCACGCAATGACCCGTTTTGCTCAATATCGCCGTCCCTACTGGGACACGCAGCCCGAATACCGCTTCGATGCCTATGCTTCCACGCAGAAGCGCTCGCCCGGCCAGCCGCTGATCGCGCTGCCGCAGTCGCTGTCCGAAGTGACCGGTCCAGCCTTCGGTGCCGAGTTCGTCCGCGAAGGCGATAACGACCTCACCATCGGCAATGGCGGCGAGCCCATCGGCGAGCGCATTCTCGTGACCGGCCGCGTGCTCGACGAGAATGGCCGGCCAGTTCCGAACGCGCTGATCGAGGTGTGGCAGGCCAACGCAGCCGGCCGCTACGTGCACAAGCGCGACCAGCATGACGCGCCGCTGGACCCGCATTTCTCCGGCGAGGGCCGCACCGTCACCGACGCCAACGGGCACTACCGGTTCAAGACCATCAGGCCCGGCGCCTATCCCTGGCGCAACCACCACAACGCCTGGCGGCCGCAGCATATCCACTTCTCGCTGTTCGGCAATGCCTACGCCACGCGGCTGGTGACGCAGATGTACTTCCCCGGCGATCCGCTGTTGCCGTTCGACCCGATCTTCAACTGCGTGCCGGACGAGAAGGCGCGCGACCGGCTCATCGCCAGTCTCGACTGGGAGACTACCCAGCCCGAATACGCGCTCGGCTACCGTTTCGATATCGTGCTGCGTGGCCGCGATGCCACGCCGATGGAGTAAGACCATGCTTTACGCCACCGCATCCCAGACCGTCGGTCCTTACCTCCATATCGGCCTGAGCGGGCTGAACTGCGCCGACCTGACCGCCAGCGCGCCGGCACTGGCCGGCCAGCGCATCGTGATCGAAGGCCGCGTCACCGACGGCAACGGCGAGCCCGTGCCGGACGGCATGGTCGAGATCTGGCAGGCCAATCCCGCGGGCCGCTACCGCCATGCCGAAGACACGCGCGAAATGCCGCTGGTGCCAGGCTTTACCGGCTTCGGCCGCGTGCCGACCGAGGCCGACGGCTCGTTCCGCTTCGTCACCGTCAAGCCGGGCGCCGTGCCCGGGGCCGACGGCCGGCCGCAGGCGCCGCACATCATGGTGTCGGTGTTCATGCGCGGGCTGGTCAAGCACGTTGCCACGCGCATGTACTTCCCGGACGAGGCCGCGGCCAATGCAGCCGATCCGGTGCTGGCGCTGGTGCCGGCCGGGCGGCGCGGCACGCTCGTTGGCAAGCATTCCGGCAACGATGCCGGCAACGGCACGCTGCGCTGGGATATCGTGCTGCAAGGTCCCGGCGAGACGGTGTTCTTCGATATCTGACCCGCGCCGCTGGCGACAGACGCATAATCACTGGGTCGTCATCGCCACGACCCCTACCGATCGCCCCCATGCCAACCGTCATGCGTCTCACCGACCCCATGTTCGGCAGCCCCGCAGTGCTGGACATCTTTTCCGACGCCGGCACCGTGCAACGCATGCTTGCGGTCGAGGCCGCGCTGGCGCGCGCCGAAGCGCAATGCGGCGTGATCCCGGCCGCTGCCGCGACAGTCATCACCGAGGTCTGCCGCGACCTCGGCGCCATCGACCGCGACGCGCTGGCGCAGGCTGCGGTCGCTGCCGGCAATCTTGCCATTCCCTTCGTCAGGCAACTGACCGCCGCGGTGGCGGCGCACGATGCCGATGCGGCGCGCTTCGTGCACTGGGGCGCCACCAGCCAGGACATCATCGACACCGCGCTGGTCCTCCAGTTGGGCGATGCGCTGCGCGCGCTCGATGCCGACCTGATACGCCTGGGCGAAGCCTGCGCCGTGCTGGCCAGCGCGCATCGCGCCACGCCGATGGTGGCGCGCACGTGGCTGCAGCATGCTCTGCCGACCACCTTCGGCTGCAAGGCCGCCGGCTGGCTCGACGCGCTGCGCCGCGACCTGGCCCGCCTTGATGCGGCACATGCGCAGGCCCGCGCACTGCAGTTCGGCGGGGCCGCGGGCACGCTCGCGAGTCTCGGCGACGCCGCGCCCGGCGTGACCGCCGCACTGGCCCGCGAACTCGGCCTGGTCGCACCCGTGCTGCCGTGGCATGCGCATCGCGACCGCATGGTTGGAGTCGCCACCACGCTCGGCATGCTGACCGGCACGCTGGGCAAGATGGCACGCGACATCTCGCTGCTGATGCAGACCGAGGTGGCGGAGGTGGCCGAGCCCACCGGGCCCGGCCGCGGCGGTTCCAGCACCATGCCGCACAAGCGCAATCCGGTCGGCTGCGCGGCGGTGCTGGCGGCATCGGTGCGCGTGCCGCCGCTGGTGGCCACCATGCTGTCAGGCATGGTGCAGGAACACGAGCGTGCGCTTGGCGGCTGGCAGGCGGAATGGGATACGCTGCCACAGATCGTCACGCTGGCCGCGGGCGCGCTGCGCCAGATGGGCGAGGTGGTGGCGGGGCTGCAGGTCGATGCGGCGCGCATGCGGGCCAACCTCGATCTCACGCATGGGTTGATTCTCGGCGAGGCCGCGATGCTCGCGCTGGGTGCCCGCATCGGCCGCTTGGTGGCGCACAAGCTGGTGGAGAATGCCTCGCGGCGCGCGATCGAGCAAGGCACGGGTTTGCGCGACGCGTTGGCAGCGATGCTGCGGGAGGATCCCGCGCATGCCGGGCTGCTGGATGAGGCTGCGCTGGAGCGGCTGGCCGATCCGGCCAATTACGCGGGGCAGTCGGCGCGGTTCGCGGATGCGGCGGTGGCGGCGTGGCGGGAAGCGGTGGCGAGGGCCCCCGCTTCAGCTAGCCAGTGACCGCCCACTGAACTCAACACACCAATATCCAGGGAGACCTCCTTGCCTTACCTACACCACGCCGGTGCCCGGCTCTTCTACACCGTCGACGGCCCCGAAGCCGCGCCGGCCATCATCTTCTCCAACTCGCTCGGCACCGACCACACCATGTGGGAGCCGCAGGCCGCCGCGCTGGCCGGACGCTTTCGCGTGGTGCGCTACGACACGCGCGGACACGGCCGCTCGTCCGCGCCGGGCGATGCCTTCACGGTTGAGCAACTCGGCCAGGACGTGATCGCCATCCTCGACGCATTGGGCATCGGCCAGGCCGTGTTCTGTGGCCTGTCGATGGGCGGCCTGACCGGGATGTGGCTCGGCATCCATGCGCCCGAGCGCTTCTGCCGCATCGTGCTGGCCAATACCGCGGCAAAGATCGGCAACGCGGAGGCATGGAACACGCGCATCGACACCGTGCTGCGCGATGGCATGGACGTGATGGTCGCGCCCTCCATCGAACGTTGGTTCACAGCGGGGTTTGCCGCCACCTCTGACCGCGCGCTGGACGGCCTGCGCAGCGTGCTGGCGGGACTCGATCCGCGTGGTTATGCGGCCAACTGCGCAGCGGTGCGCGACGCAGACTTCCGCGAGGCGGTGTCGTCGATCACGGTGCCGGTGCTGGTTGTCGCCGGCAGCCAGGACCCGTCGACCAGCGCGCAGGAGGGCCGCACGCTGGCCGATGCAATTCCGGGTGCGCGTTTTATCGAATTGCCTGCCGCGCATATCTCGAGCTTCGAGCAGCCCGGCTGTTTTACTGCCGCACTGATCGATTTCGTGCAAGGGCGCCGGCCCGCCACCGACGACCACGCGCGCTACGACGCCGGCCTCTCGGTGCGGCGCGAGGTGCTAGGCAGCGCGCATGTCGATCGTTCGCTGGCGCGGCAGACGCCGCTCAACCAGGAGTTCCAGAACCTGATCACGCGCTATGCCTGGGGCGAGATCTGGACGCGCGAGGGCCTGCCGCGCCATACGCGCAGCCTGCTGACCATCGCCATGATGGTGGCGCTGAACCGTTCGGAAGAACTGAAGCTGCATCTGCGCGCAGCCGCCAACAACGGCGTGACGCGCGACGAGATCAAGGAGGTGCTGTTGCAGGCGGCGATCTATTGCGGTGTGCCGGCGGCGAACTCGGCCTTCCACATGGCAGAGGAAATTTTCGCCGGCATGGATCAGCCAGCCTGACGGATCGAACAGCGCACCGCGAACGCGGGCAGCCGCGCCCGCCCCGAGTGCCGGAACTCCGTGGGCGTCTGGCCCACCTGCCGCGCGAAGAAGCGCGAGAAGTACGCCGCATCGGAGAACCCGAGCGACAGCGCGATATGCTTGATTTCCAGGTCGCTGAAGAGCAGGTCGCGCTGCGCTTCGGCGAGCACGCGCGCGTGGATCATCTGCAGGGCAGATTGCCCCGAGGCGTGGCGGCACACGCGGTTGAGTTGCGTGGACGTGATCCCGATAGCGCCGGCGTAGTAGCCGATCTCCTTCTGTTCGCGGTAGCCGGATTCCAGCAGTTGCTGGAAGTGCTGGAAATGCCGCGCCGGGCGGCTGCTGCTGCGCGCGGCGGCCGGCTGATCGGCATTGGCCAGCCGCGCAATACCGATCAGCACCAGGGTCAGCAGCGCCGACAGCGATGCCCCGCGCCAGGCAGACACGGCTTCCATCTCCCCCCGAAACAGCGCCAGCGAACTCGCCAGCACGTGGCCGCGCCGCACGCGGTCATGGCGCGGTTGGTCGAACAGCGGCAGCGCGTCCGGCACACCCGCCAGCAGCGTGCGCAGGTGGCTGTCGGTCATGGTCACGACCATGCCGTCAGTGTCCGGCGTAAACACGAAGCCGTGGATATGCCGCGGCGGCATCGTCACCAGCGAGCCGCTGCGCAGCGGCTCGCGGCGCTCTTCGAGCAGGGCTTCGCCGCCACCCGCATGGATGTACAGAATTTGCAGGAAGCGCTCATGCCGGTGAGGCTTGATCTCCCACCCGTGCAGGCGGCTGCGCGCGGCGATGGATTCGAAATGCAGCTGGTCGGACAGCGGCTCGGTTGAATTCACGCCGTACAGGGAGTAGGTCGGGACAGGTCTCACGGGGGGCGTCAGTGTTTACCAGCAATGTTCCGATTGTCCTGTCATTGGTTCCATCTGTCCATTCCGTAGCGGGTGTGCGGGCACTATCGTTAGCGCCACCAGATCGATACGCACAAGGAGACAACCCATGCGCACCCAGGTTGCCATCATCGGCGCCGGCCCCGCCGGCCTGTTGCTCGGGCAGTTGCTCGCCAGGGCGGGCATCGACAACATCATCGTCGAGCAACGCAGTCCGGAATACGTGCTCGGGCGCATCCGCGCCGGCATCCTCGAGAGCGTGACCGTCGATGCGCTGAAGCGCGCGGGCGTGGCGGCGCGGCTACAGGAGGACGGGCTGGTCCACGACGGCATCGAGCTGTCGTTCGATGGCCAGCGGCATCGCATCGACCTGCACGCGCTGGTCGGCCGCAGCGTGACCGTCTACGGCCAGACCGAGGTCACGCGGGACCTGATGGCGGCACGCCGGGAAGCGGGAATCACCACGGTCTATGACGCGCAGGAGGTCAGCCTGCACGACTTCGATGGCGCGAGGCCGCTGGTTCGTTACCGCAAGGATGGCATGGCGCACGAGATCCACTGCGACTACATCGCCGGCTGCGACGGCTTTCATGGCATCTGCCGGCAGAGCGTGCCGCAGGCCGCGACGCAGTTGTTCGAGCGTGTCTACCCGTTCGGCTGGCTTGGCATCCTTTCCGACACACCGCCGGTCGCGGACGAACTGATCTACGCCAGCCATGAACGCGGCTTCGCGCTGTGCAGCATGCGCTCGCGCGCGCGCAGCCGCTACTACATACAGGTGCCGTCGAGCGAGCGCGTGCAGGACTGGTCCGATGAGCGCTTCTGGGACGAATTGCGCCGCCGCCTCGATCCGCCGTCGGCGCAGTCGCTGGTGACGGGCCCCAGCATCGAGAAAAGCATCGCGCCGCTGCGCAGCTTTGTGTGCGAGCCGATGCGCTTCGGCAACCTGTTCCTGGCCGGCGATGCCGCGCATATCGTGCCGCCCACTGGCGCCAAGGGGCTGAACCTGGCCGCCAGCGATGTACTGACCCTGGCCGACGGACTGATTGCCGCCTGCCGGCATGACGACAAGCGCGAACTGGATGCCTATTCGGCGCGTTGCCTGCGCCGCATCTGGAAGGCCGAGCGCTTTTCATGGTGGCTGACTTCGCTGATGCATCGCTTCCCCGATGCGGACCCGTTTTCGTTGCGGATGCAGCGGGCCGAGCTCGATTACCTGGTGGGCTCGGAGGCGGCGTGCCGGGCGTTGGCGGAGAACTATGTGGGGTTGCCGTACTGACAGGGCTGAGGAGAAGCCACCGCCGCTAGCAGCAGCTAAGCGGCCAGCGAGCCCGCGCCCGGAGCCATCGCCTGCACTGTGGACAGCGCGTCCGTGACCACGCCGCCGACTAGCACCACCGCCGGGCTCGCCAGCCCGGCCGCGAGCGATTCGGCCAGCGTGCCGAGCGATCCGGTCCAGCTGCGCGCGTGCTCGCTGCCGGCGTACATCACCACCGCCGCCGGCGTGCCGGCCTCCATGCCCGCGGCGAGCAGGCCGTCGCGGATCGCGGCGAGGCGGCTCATGCCCATATAGATCACGAGAGTAGTGCCGCCACGCACCAGCGCCTGCCAGTCGGGCGAGCCGTCGGCACTGGTATGGCCGGTGACGAAGGTCACGCCGTGGCAGTGCGCGCGATGCGTCAGCGCAATGCCCAGCGCCTGCGCGGCGGCCATGCCACTGCTGATGCCGTTGACGATCTCGACCTGCAGACCGTGGCCGCGCAGGAACGCGGCCTCCTCGCCGCCACGCCCGAACAGCAGCGGATCGCCGCCCTTGACCCGCGCCACCGCGCGGCCGGCCAGCGCATGCTGCAGCGTCAGCTGCTGGATGCGCTGCTGGCTCACCGAGCAGCGCCCGCCGCGCTTGCCGACCCACTCCACATGGGTGCCCGGGCTGGCATAGCCGGCCATCTCCGGCGACACCAGGTCATCGACCAGCCAGACTTGTGCCGCGGCCAGCGCGCGCATGGCGCGTACCGTGACCAGGTCCGGGCTGCCGGGGCCGACGCCGACCAGCCAGACCTTGCCGGGCTTCAGCGGTGCTTGCATGTTGGACTCCTGCATCGGGATCTCGCCACGCGCTCAGTGGCTGGTGCCGGCCGAGCGCGTGGTCTTGTTGAAGACGTTGTACTTGCCGATGGGCTTGTCCATCGGCAGGCGCCTGACTTCCTGCAAGGTGGCGGCGTCATACACCACGATGGCGCCGTCGCGCTCCATCAGGCTGACCAGCGCGTAGCGCCCGTCGCGCGTGAACTCGACGTGCGCGGCGGTGCGCCCCGGGCTGGGCGTGACGCTGCCGACCACGCGCAGGCTGTGCTTGTCGATGACCTGCAGGGTGTCGCGTCTGGGGCTCATCATGGCGTCGGCCCAGGCGTAGGGCGTGCGCTCATGGCTGCGCAGGAAGAAGCCCGGACCGTTGGTCGGCACGGTGGCGACGGTGCGCCAGTCCTGCATGTCGATCACCGTGATGCGCCCCTGGCCGAGGTCGGGCGAGGCCATCACCTCACGGCCATCGCGCTGCCAGGTGATGCCGCTGCCCAGGTGCGGCATGCCGCCCAGCGCCAGCGACGCCACCTTGCGGCCCTGCTGCAGGTCGATCACCTGGCCGCCACCCTGGCGCGAGGCGCCCAGGATATGGCGGTACGGCTGGTCGAAGAAGAAGTCGTCGAGCACCTCGTCCAGTTCGATCGCGCGCGGCTTCAGCAGCGCCGAAGGCGGCAGCGGCGCGCCCGCGGCGTCGGCATACGGGATCTCCCAGACCTCGGGGATGTCCTTCAGCGCGGCGATAAAGCTGTGGCGGGGCGCGGCATCGTAGACCGCGGAGACGCGCGAACGCCCGCCATTGCGCCCGGCGACGTCGATCACCCGCGCCAGCGACAGGTCCTCGGCATGCAGCAGCACCAGCGCGCGCGGCAGCGTGTTGCCGGCCAGCACCCAGCGCCCGTCATCGCTGACCGCCACATTGCGCGTGTTCACGCCGACCCGGGTCTCGGCCACATACGCCAGGTTCCACAGGTCGTACTTGCTGACCCAGCCGTCGCGGCTGGCCATGTAGACGAAGCGGCCGTCGCGGCTGAACTTGGGACCGCCATGCAGCGCGAAGCGCGTGGCAAAGCGATGGATTGGCGCCAGCCGGTCGCCGTCGAGCACGGTCATGTGATGGCTGCCCGCCTCGACCACGACGAACAGGTTCTGCGGGTCGGCGCTGAACAGAGGCCGCGCCGGCAGGCTGCCGGGCGCATGGTGCACGATATGGCTGGCGCGGATGGCCTGTTCGTCCCATTGCGGCGCGGCGGCGGGCGCGGTGCGCAGCCAGCCTGCCAGCGCCTGCAGTTCGGCCGAAGCCAGCGTGCCCGCGAACGCCGGCATCTGCGTGGCGGCGCGGCCGTCGCGCAGCACCGCGTCGAGTTCGCCGGCGCGCAGGCGCTCCAGGCTTTCGGGCAGCAGCGCCGGGCCCATGGCGCCGAGGCGGTCGGCGCCATGGCAGGCGGCGCAGTGCTGCCCGTAGAGTGCGGCCGGGTCGGCGGCGGCTGCGGCTGGCGCGAGGCAGGCGAGCGCCAGCGCGGCCAGCCATCGGATCAGCGCTGTCATGCCGCGACCTCCGCGCCTGGCGCGTGCGCGATCTCGGCATCGCTCAGGTAGCAGCCCGGGTCTTCGGCCCACGGGTTGCCCGTCAGCGCAAAGGCGCGCACGCGCGTATTGCCGTTGCAGATGGCGCGGTGCGCGCAGCCCGCGCAGCGTCCCTGCAGCGGACGCGGCGAGCTGGCCAGGCCCGCCATCAGCGGATCGGCGCGGTCGGCCCAGATTGCGGCGAACGGCCGCTGGCGCACATTGCCCAGCGTCACGTGCCACCACATCGTATCGGGATGGACGTTGCCGAGGTTGTCGATATTGGCCACGCCGACGCCGGTGGCGTTGCCGCCCCAGCGCTCCAGCCGCTGGCGCATGTCGGTGATACGGTGCGGAAAGCGGCTGGCGATCCAGTACAGCAGGTACACGCCGTCGGCATCGTTGTTGCCGGTGACGAAGTCCCCCGCCTGCCCCCGGCGCGCGCGCTGCCAGACGTGGTCGAACAGCCAGTCCAGCGCGGCGCGGGTGCGGGCATGGCGTGCGTCATCGGCGCGGTGGCTGAGCGCGCGGCCGGCATAGTTGAAGTGCGACAGGTAGAACTTGTCGATGCCCTCGCGCTCGGCCAGCGCCACCAGCTCGGGCAGCTGTGTCGCGTTGGCTTCGGTCAGCGTCATGCGCACGCCTACGCGCAGGCCGGCCGCGCGTGCCGTGCGCAGGCCCGCCAGCGCCTGGGCGAAGGCGCCGTCGCTGCGGCGGAAGCGGTCGTGCGTGGCGGGCAGGCCGTCGAGGCTGACGCCGACGTAGTCGAAGCCCGTCGCCGCCAGCCGCGCCGCGTGGCCGGCATCGAGCAGCGTGCCGTTGGACGACAGCGACAGGTGGAAGCCGAGCGCGCGCGCGTGCCCGGCAATCTCGTACAGGTCAGGGCGCAGCAGTGGCTCGCCGCCGGATAGTATCAGCGCCGGCACGCGCGCCGCGCGCAGCTGGCCGAGCACGTTCAGCGCTTCGGCGGTATCGAGCTCGCCCTTGAAGTCGGTGTCGGCGGAGGTGGCGTAGCAGTGGCGGCAGTTCAGGTTGCAGCGGCGGATCAGGTTCCAGATCACCACCGGGCCGGCGGGCGGGCGCGGCGGCGGCAGCGGGCCGTCATCGCGCAGGGCTTCCATGAAGCGGGACAGGCGGAACATGGTTGGGGCTTCCTATCGGTTCGTTCAGTCGGGGCCGGGGTCAGGCTTTGCGTGGGGCCGGCGGCAACCGCAGCCCGGTCTTCTTCAGCACGCGGGTGGACCACAGCACATCGTGCGCGCGGCAGGCGTCGCCCAGCAGTGCCGCGATCGCGGCGACCTGGGGCGCGGCCTGTTCGCGCGAGCGCGCGTGAACCATCGCGAACAGGTTGTAGGGCCAGTGGGGCAGGCGGCGCGGACGCCGATAGCAATGGCTGACGAAGGGCAGGGCGCCGACGCGCGTGCCCAGCGCATCGATGCGGGCGTCGTCGACGTCCCACACGGTCATGCCATTGGCACGCCAGCCGAGCCGGTAGTGGTTGGGCACGGCGGCGATGCGGCGCAGCACGCCGCGCGCCTGCATCGCCGCCAGGCGTGCGATGACTTCCGCCTCGGTCAGGCCTAGTTCCGCCGCGACCGCGGCGTAGGGGGCCGATACCAGCGGCAGGCCGGCCTGGGTGGCGCGGATCAGCGCCAGGTCAGTGGGATCGGCAGCGTCGGCAGCGTCGGGCATCAGGCGGGCAGATAGAGGTTGACGAAGAACTCGCGTTCCTTGGGAAACGGCAACACCTCAACCCCGGCCGCGGCGGCGATGCGCGCAAGCACCGGCGCGACCTGATCCGGCCGCGCCACCGCCAGCACGAACCACAGGTTCAGGTGGTGGGTGCGCGCGTAGTGGTGCGCGACCTCGGGGTGGGCGTTGATCGCGGCGACGACGGCGTCCATCCGCGCCGCCGGCGCATGGCAGGCGCACAGCACGAAGCGTCCGCCCGCGCGCTCGACGTGGTACAGCGGTCCGAAGCGCGTCAGCACGCCGGCGGCGAGCAGCGCGCGCAGCCGCTCCAGCAGCACGGCCTCGGTGATGCCGAGCGCCGCGGCAGCTTCGGCGTACGGGCGCGGCACCAGCGGCAGGCCGCGCTGCAGGGCGTTGACGATGCGGCGGTCCAGCGGAGCGATGGGAGCGACGGGATCGAGCGCGTCGCGTGACGTGCTGGCGGCGCTGTTCATGCCGGCACCTGGGTGGCGTAGCGCGTGCCGCGCTGCTTGTAGCAATGCGTGCCGACCAGCACCGAGCCCGGCGCCTGCTCCAGGCCGGCGGCAGCCCGGACCTGGACCAGCGCGGACTGCAGGTCCTGCGCGCTGCGGGCGTGGATCATCGCGAACAGGTTGTAGGGCCAGTCCGGCAGCCGGCGTTCGCGGCGGTAGCACAGGGTCACGCGCGGCTGCCGCGCCAGCCGCATGCCGATGGCGTCGACGCGGCCGTCGGGCACGTCCCACACGCACATGGCGTTGTGGCGGTAGCCAAAGCGCCCGTGGCGCAGCACCACCCCCAGGCGCCGGATCACGCCTTGCGCCGACCATTGCGCCAGCCGCTCGAACACCTGCGGCACGCCCAGGCGCGCTTGCCGGGCCAGCACATGGAACGGGCGCGGCGTCAGCGGCAGGCCGGCTTCCAGTGCCGCGACCAGGCGCCAGTCATCGTCGTCCAGCGCCACCGCGGCGGCGGGCACCGCCAGCGCGGCCCGGCGCGGGCGGGCGCCGTGCTGGCGTGCCAGCGGAAAACCCAGGTCGATGTGGTACTCGCGCGCCATCGGCAGGTCCAGCGGCGACAGGCCGGTGAGGTCGCCGATCGACGCCAGCGTGGCATCGAGCATGCCGCGCTCGCGCGCGCCCGCGACAAACCACAGGTTGTACCGATGGCCGCTGCGCGCGTAGTTGTGGCTGACCGCCGCGCAGGCGCTGACGCGCGCCGCGACGCGGTTCAGCTGCGCCGGCGGCACCGACAAGGCGCCCAGCGTGCTGACGCCGATCACGTTGGGTGCGAACACCGCGCCGACGCGGCTGATGCGGCCGCTGCCGAGATCGCGCGCCAGCAAGGTCAGCAGCGCGTGCTCGCACAGTCCGGCTTTCGCGGCCAGCGCCTGGTAGGGCCGGGGCTGCAGCGGGAAGCCGCGCTGCAACTGGTCATAGAGGCTTTGCTCGTTGAACATGGCGTGCCCTACATGCCGAAGCGCTGGGCGCGCGCGGTGAAGAAGATGCCGCTGGGATTGTCGGCCGGCAGCGTGGCCACGCGTTCGAGGGTGGCGGTGTCGTAGACCTCGACGCGGTTGTCGTCGCGGCAGGACAGCCACAGCGCCTCGCCCTTGGGCGTGAATTCCATGTGCAGCACGCCGCGGCAGGGCTGCAGCGTGCGCAGCACCTGGCGCGTGGCGGTGTCGATCACCTGCACGGTGTCGTTGTGCGGGAAGGCGAAATTGACCCAGACCTGGCGCCCGTCGGGCCGCGCCATGGCGAACACCGGCTGGCCCGCCAGCGCCACGCGCGCCGCCTCGCGCCAGCCGTTGGCGGGATCGGCCACCAGCACTTCATGGCGCCCGACCGCCGGCAGCCACGCCATGCCCTGCGCCATGGCCCAGCCGCGCAGATGCGGCATCTTGTAGACCGGCAGCGGCGCGTTGCCGCGGCCGTAGCCGGAAAGGATGCGGCGCGCCTGCGGCGGCGCCTGCCACAGGTCGACCAGCGCCAGGCCGTCTTCGCCGAACAGGCCGGCCAGGTACCAGCGGCCGTCGGGCGTGACCAGCCCGTCGTAAGGCTCGCGCCCGGCGGCCACGCGGACCACCTGCGGGTGGTGTGGGTCATTGGCGTCGATGATCCAGATCTCGCCGGATTCGAACAGGCTCGCGGCAAAGCGCCGGCCGGGCAGGTCGGCCAGCCCGACCACCTTGGCGCGGCGCCCGTCGCTGCCGATCGCCGGCAGGTCTGCCAACGGCGCCAGCGTCTGCGCGTCGAACAGCCGGATGCCGCCCGGCGCATAGTTCTGCGCTGCGACCACGCGGCCATCCTGCGAGATGGCGCCGCCGATGCTGTTGCCGGCCTGCAGCACGCGGTGCGTGATGCGTGCGCCAAGCAGGTCCACGCGTGTCAATCCGCCGTCGCGGCCGAACACATACGCGTAGCGCGCATCGCGCGAGAACACCACGCTGGCATGGGACAGGTCGCCCAGCCCTTCGACCGTGGCCAGCCGGGTCATGCCGGTGGTCTCGACGATCTGCAGCCGGCCGGCGGCGCGCTCCACCACCACGCCGAGGTCGCCGGTGCCGCGCACGGTGCCGGCGCAACCGGCGGCGAGCACGGCGACGATCGCAGCGCATGCCGCCGCGGCCAGCCCGCGCATCAGTTGGCCTGCGGCGTGACGGCCGGCGGCTGGCCGGCCTGCAGTCGATCGATCAGCCATCGGGCTTCATCCTGCGTCATGAAAGGTTGCCAAGGCGGCATCGCCGTGCCGGGCCGGCCGTACAGCACCGTGGCGACGAGGCCGTCAGGGGGCTTGCCTGCCAGGCTTGCGGGTGTCAGCGGCGGGCCCAGCCCGCCGCGCAGGGTCATGCCGTGGCAGGCGCCGCAGTCATCGCGCAGCCAGTGCGCCAGTTGCGCCTGCCGCGCCGGTGCGGGCGGCTCCGCCGCGGCGAGTGCGCTGGCGCAGGCTGTGGCGACCAGCGCCGCAGCCGCGGCGCGGCACCATCCAATGCGGCTCAGAGGGAAAGGATCCATTTGGCCAGCGTGTTGGCGTCGGCCGCGCTGACGGCGTTGGCCGGCATAGGCACCGGGCCCCAGCGGCCGCTGCTGCCTTTCAGGATGGACTGGACCATCTGCGCCTGCGCGTCCTTCCTGCCGGTGTATTTGCCCTTGATGTCCTGGAAGGCGGGGCCGACCATCTTCTTGTCGATGGCATGGCACGCCAGGCAGGCCTTGCTCGATGCCAGGGTCTGGCTGGCGTGGGCCGGCATGGCGGCGCCGAATGCCAGCAGGCAGCCGAACGCTGCCAGCAGCGCAGGTTGTGTTCGCATGATGCATTTCTCCATGGAAGTCACGCGGGGCCCTGGCGGCCCTCGCCGCGCCGCGGCGCAGCGAGGGCGCCGGCTCAGTAGACGTCGTGCTGTGTGTTGTAGGCGTTGAACTTGCCGGTCGGCGTGATCAGGCGCTTGTCCTTGATCACGGTCTTGAGCGTGCGGGTCTTGTCGTCGACCACCACCAGCGCGGATTCACCATCCTTGGTGCCCCACACCGAGAACCAGACCTCGTCGCCGGCCTTGTTGTATTCGGCCTGCACCACGCGCCTGGCGCCGCTGCCCTTCAGGTCGGCCCACTCGGCGATGGGAAGCACCTTGAAGCCGGCGTCGAGGGTGCGCGTGTCGAACACCGCGACCGACTGGTTGAGCTTGGCATCCGGGTTCAGCGGCGTATCGACCCACAGGTTGGACGACTTGGGATGGGTCTTGATGAAGAGCGAGCCGCCGCCCTGGCCCTTGACCGTCTGCACCACCTTCCACGCCTGCGCGGGGTGACCGGCGGGGTCGGTGCCGATCAGGCTGATGGTCTCGTCGCCGAGGTGGCTGGTGGCCCAGACCGGGCCCAACTGCGGATGCGTGAAATTGGCGCCACGGCCCGGGTGCGGGGTCTTGCCGACGTTGACCAGCGCCGCCAGCTTGTCTTCCTTGATATCGACCACGGCGATCTTGTCGGAGGCGTTGGCGGCCACCAGGAAGTAGCGTCCGGTCGAATCGAAGCCGCCGTCATGCAGGAACTTGGCCGAGTCGATGGTGGTGGTCTTCAGGTTGGCCAGGTCCGAGTAGTTGACCATCAGGATCTTGCCGGTCTCCTTGGCGTTGATCACGAACTCCGGATGGAAATGGCTGGCGACGATCGACGCCACGCGCGGCTCGGGGTGGTATTCGTTGTCGACGGTCATGCCGCGCGTGGACACCACCTTGAGCGGCTTGAGCGTGTCGCCCTCCATGATCACGTACTGCGGCGGCCAGTACGAGCCAGCCACGGCGTACTTGTCCTCGTAGCCCTTGTACTTGGAGGTCTCGACCGAGCGCGCCTCCATGCCGATCTTCACTTCGGCGACGATATCGGGCTTGGGCAGCCACAGGTCGATCAGGTCCAGCCGCGCGTCGCGGCCGATCACGTACAGGTAGCGTCCCGACGCCGACATGCGCGAGATATGCACCGCATAGCCGGTCTTGACGATATTGATGATCTGCTTGCTGTCGCCGTCGATCAGCGCGACTTCGCCGGCGTCGCGCAGCGTGACCGAGAACAGGTTGTCCAGGTTGTACTGGTTCATCTTCTGCGTCGGGCGCTTGGCCACCGGCACGATGTCCTTGCGGCTTTTCTCGATATCGGCGAGCGAGAACTCGGGCGGCGTCGGCGGGTCGAGCTGTATGTAGCGTGCCATCTGGTCGACTTCCTTGTCGGTGAGGTCGCCCGAGGTGCCCCAGTTGGGCATGCCGGCGGGGCTGCCGTACTTGATGAAGGTCTTCAGGTATTCGGTGCCGCGCGCGCGGGTGATGTCCGGCGTCAGCGCCTTGCCGGTGGCGCCCTTGCGAAGCACGCCGTGGCAGCCGGCGCAGCGTTCGAAGTAGATCTGACGCGCGTGATCGAATTCAGCGGTGGTCAGGGTGGGGATGGCGGCCTTCTGTTCAGCCTTCGGCGCGGTCTTGGAGTCGGCCTTGGTGGCAGCGTGAGGCAGGCCAAGCCAGAGCGAGAGCGGCAAGGCCGCGATTGCCGGATACAGCCAGTTTTTTGCTTTCATGGGGTGCCGTGGATCAGCGGTGGGAAAGCGATTGCGCGGTGCACAGGCGGTGTTGCCTGGACCTGTCGTCATGTGGCGATCATGCGCACACACTGCCGACATGGGATTGACTGGCATCAAACGAAGCAGGGAGCTCGGGAACGACATGCGGAAGGCGATGAGCTGTCGTTCCCGGCGGGCAGGCGTGTCGCCGTGGCGTGCGGCCGGCTGGGCCAGGCTACAGCGTCAGCGCCGGCACACGCGCCATGCCGGGCGCCGCCTCCGGCATGGCGGCGGCCTGGTCGCGCAAGGCCAGGATAAAGTCGCCGATCTGCGCGATATCGTCCAGCGCCATGCATGGCAGCACGGTGTCCATGCGCTTGTCGGTCGCCAGCGCGATGATCGACGGATCGCCCGGATAGTAGGGTGCGCGCCCGTGCGCGGGCCGGTAGACCTCGATGCGCGGGATCGCCTCGCGGCGGAAGCCTTCGACCAGCGTGATGTCGGCCGGGCGCAGGCGCGCGACCTGTTGCGCCAGCGTCGGCTCGGCCTCGTCGGCCAGTTCGCGCACGATGGCGTAGCGATAGGGCGAGGCCACCATCACCTCGGCCGCACCGGCCGCGCGAAAGCGTGCGCTGTCCTTGCCCGGCGGCTCGAGTTCGAGCGGGTGGTGGCTGTGCTTGATCACGTTGACGGTCAGGCCCTGGGCGCGGAACCAGGGCAGCAGCGCCGTGATCAGGGTGGTCTTGCCGCTGCCGGAGGTGCCGGTGATGCCAAGGATGAAGGGATGCATGGGGTCAGCGTTCGCAGGGTTCGCAGGTTTCTGATTGGGCGGGCAGCGGGCACACCAGCGGCAGGAAGCTGTCGGCGCGCTGCGAATAGGCCAGCAGCGCGCCGGCCTGGAGATCGAAATACCAGCCGTGCAGCGTCAGCGCGCCGGCTTCCAGCGCACGCCGCACGAACGGGAAGGTTTGCAGGTTGCGCAGCGATACCAGGATCGCCGCCTGCTCGCAGGCGCGCTCGCGCTGCGCGGCGCTGGCCGCTGCCAGGGTCTCTTCCACCTGGCGCCGCGCCGGCGCGGCGATGCGCACCCAGGCGCCCAGGTAGTCCGGATCCTGGCCGTCGTCGGGCGCATGGTCGCCGGCGTCGGCCGGCTGCGCCAGCAGCGCGCGGATGCCGCCGCAGCCGCCGTGGCCCATCACGATGATGCGGGCCACGCGCAGCTGCTGCACCGCGAACTGGATCGCCGCGGACACGCCATGCAGGCTGCCCTCGTGGCGGCCGGTGCAGGGCGGCACCAGGTTGCCGATATTGCGCACGGTAAACAGCTCGCCCGGATCGCAGCCGAGCAGCAGGCCGGGGTCGACGCGCGAGTCGCTGCAGCCGATCAGCAGCGTCGGCGGACGCTGGCCGGCGCGCAGGGTGTCGAACAGCCCGGGCTCGTCGTCGAAATAGCGTTGCTGGAAGCGTTCGAAACCCTTGAGCAGATGTTCGATGTGATGCACGGCGGCCTCCGCTCGCTACTGCACCAGCGGGCTGTCGGCGCCCTCCAGCTCGATGCCTTCGATGCGCGCCCGGCCGATCAGCAGGCTGGCGTACTGCTTCCAGGCGCGGTCGCGCGCGGCGGCGCCGAGGGCGCGCGCAATCTCGCCGCGCACCGCCTCGAACGGCAGGCGCGTGCCCGGGCAACGCTCGAGGATGCGCACGATATGCAGGCCAAAACGGCTTTCCAGCAACTGCGGCAGCACGCCGTCGCGCTGGGCGGCGAACAGCGCGCGCTCGAACTCCGGCGCGGTCTCGCCGCGGAACACGCGGCCCAGCCGGCCGCCGTTGGCGCCGCTGGGGCAGTTGGACAGTGCGCTGGCATGATGCGCAAAGCTCGCGGGATCGCCGCGCACCAGTGCCAGCGTCTGCGCCGCGACCTCGCGCAGCGCGTCCAGCGGCACACGGGGCGTGACCTGGAACAGGATATGGTCGGCTTCCACCCATTCGCCTTCGCGGAAGCGCTCGGGGTGGCTGTCGTAGTGGCGGCGGCAGCTGGCTTCGTCGGCTTCGGGCGTGGCCGCCTCGCGCGCCAGCAGCGCCTGCGCCAGCGCGTCGTCGTCCATGGCCTCGGCGTCCAGGCCGATGCGAGAGGCTTCGGCCCGCATCAGCAGGCGCAGGATCGCCGAGATGGTGGCCAGCCGCGCCGGGTTGGCGGCGTCGTGATGGTGGTCCAGTTCGCTCTCGATATCGGCGTCGCGCAGTTCCACGCCGTTGACGGTGACAGGCATAGGATTCTCCTTGTCGGGTTTGCGGCGTTCAGCGGCTGCGCACCAGCTGCCAGGCGCGGCCCAGGTAGCCGAGCGAGGCAAAGCCGCTCCACACATGCACCAGCCGCGTGAACGGGAAGATCACGAACAGGGTCATGCCCATGAACAGATGCGCCTTGAACAGCAGCGGCGCGTCGGCGATAAAGCCGGCGGCGTCGCCGCGCAGCGTGACAATGTGCTGCGCCCAGTTCATCAGCTGCACCATCATGTGGCCGTCCATATGGCTGGCTGATTCGAAGATGGTGGACAGGCCCAGCAGCAGCGTCACCAACAGCCACAGCAGCAGCACCTTGTCGCCGGTGCGGGTCACCGCGGACACGCGCGCGCTGGTCAGGCGGCGGTGCAGCAGGATCAGCAGGCCGGCCAGGCACATGGTGCCCATCACGCCGCCGGCGGCCATCGCCACGCCCTGCTTGAAGCCGTGCGAGACGCCCAGCGCGTCCCACACCGCCACCGGGGTCAGCAGGCCAACCAGGTGGCCGAAGAACAGGCCCAGGATGCCGACATGGAACAGGATGTTGCCGGTGCGCAGGTTGCCGCGGTACAGCACCTGCGAGCTGTCGCTCTTCCAGGTGTATTGCTCGCGCTCGAAGCGGGCCAGGCTGCCGAACAGGAAGATGGCAAGCGCGATGTACGGGTAGATGCCGAAGAGGAATTGGTGGAGGGTTGCCATGGTGTATTAGCTCGGTAAGTGTGGCTGCAAGGGCGTGCGTGTGCGTCTTTGCCGATTGTGTTCCCCTCTCCCCTCAGGGGAGAGGGGCGAAAACAAGCGACTCGCGAAGGCATGTCAGCAGGCCGCAGGCGCCGGTGCCGTGCCGCGCGGATAGAACTTCACTGCCTGCGGCCCGGTGTGCGGGGCCAGCAGCGGCTCCACGCCGTCGGCGCCCGGGCCGAAGGTTTCCAGCGCCTCGTCCATGTCCCGCACCGGCGGTTCCTGCTGCGGTTGCGGCTGCACGTCGGTGAGCGTGCGCAGCACGGCGAACACGCCGGCGTACGGGCTCTGGTTGCGCGCGAGCCGGTCGCCGATCGCGGCCAGCACGTGGATCGCCTCGCCCAGCAGTTGTTCGGCGCGTGCCTCGTTGCCGTCGGCCGCGAGCGCGCCGAGGAACTCCAGGAACAGCGGCACGTAGTCGGGCAACTCGGATGCCGCGGGCTCGAAGCCTTCGCGCCGGTACTCGTCGATCAGATCGACCATGGCCTGGCCGCGGTCACGGCTTTCGCCGTGCACGTGCTCGAACAGGTGCAGCGAGTGCGACGGGTTGCGGTCGAAGGTGGCGACATAGTTCTCCTGCAGCGTGATCAGCGTCTCGCTGCGCAGCATGTCGGTCACCGGCGCCAGCAGTATGCGCGCCTGCGGCCATTCGGCCAGCGCCGCGTCGATCTCGGGCAGCGCGTCGATCAGGTCCTGCTCGGGATAGCCGAGCAGCGCGCTGAGGATGGGATAGAGGGGCATGTTCTTCTCCGGTTCGTTCGCGGACGTTCAGCTCATCACTGCCTTCTTGCGCGACCTGGGCATGTCGACAAAGTGCACGCTGCCCTGCGGCTTCTTGCCGAACAGCGCGCCGTCCGAGGTGCCGCCCGAGCAGCCGTTGCCGAAGGTGAAGCCGCAGCTGGCCTTGTCGTTGAAGCTGTCCTCGACCATCTCCTTGTGCGAGGACGGGATCACGAAACGGTCCTCGTAGTTGGCGATGGCCATGGTCTTGTACATGTCCTCGACCTGAGCGGGCGTGAGGCCCACTTGCTTGAGCACGTCCAGATCCTGCACACCGTCGACCACCTGCGAGCGCTTGTAGGCGCGCATCGCCAGCATGCGGTCCAGCGCCGACAGCACCGGCATCACGTCGCCCGCCGTCAGCAGATTGGCCAGGTACTTGACCGGGATACGCAAGCTCTTGACGTCGGGGATGATGCCGTTCATGCCCATGTGGCCGGCCTCGGCCGCCGACTGGATCGGTGACAGCGGCGGGACGTACCAGACCATCGGCAACGTGCGGTACTCCGGGTGCAGCGGGAAGGCGATCTTCCACTCGCACGCCATCTTGTAGACCGGCGACTTGCGCGCGGCTTCCAGCCAGGCTTGGGGAATGCCCTGGCGCAGCGCCTCGGCCTGCACCGCCGGGTCGTGCGGATCGAGGAACACGTCGAGCTGCGACTGGTACAGGTCGCGCTCGTCGGCCACCGACGCGGCTTGCTCGATGCGGTCGGCGTCGTACAGCATCACGCCGAGGTAGCGGATGCGGCCGACGCAGGTCTCGGAGCAGACCGTGGGCTGGCCGGCCTCGATACGCGGATAGCAGAACAGGCATTTCTCGGCCTTGCCGCTCTGCCAGTTGAAATAAATCTTCTTGTACGGGCAGCCCGAAATGCACATGCGCCAGCCGCGGCACTTGTCCTGGTCGACCAGCACGATACCGTCGTCCTCGCGCTTGTAGATCGAGCCGGACGGGCACGAGGCCACGCAGGCCGGGTTCAGGCAGTGCTCGCACAGGCGCGGCAGGTACATCATGAAGGTGTTCTCGAAGGTCGAGTACATCTCCTTCTGCACGTCATCGAACAGCTTGTCGCGGCCGCGCGAGCTGAACTCGCCGCCGAGGTCGTCTTCCCAGTTCGGGCCCCACTCGATCTTTTCCATCTTGCGGCCGGTCAGCACCGAGACCGGGCGCGCGGTGGGCGGGGTCTGCGACAGCGGCGCCTTCTGCAGGTGCTCGTAGTCGTAGGTGAAGGGCTCGTAGTACTCGTCGATCGCCGGCAGGTTGGGATTGGCGAACAGGTTCGCCAGGATCTTCAGCTTGCCGCCCTGGCGCGGCTCCAGCGTGCCGTCGGCATTGCGCTTCCAGCCGCCCTGCCACTTGTCCTGGTTCTCCCATTCCTTGGGATAGCCGATGCCGGGCTTGGTCTCGACGTTGTTGAACCAGGCGTACTCGACGCCGTCGCGGCTGGTCCAGACGTTCTTGCAGGTCACGGAGCAGGTATGGCAGCCGATGCACTTGTCGAGGTTCAGCACCATGGCCACCTGGGCGCGGATCTTCATTGCGTTGCTCCTTCCTTCTCAGTCTTTTCCACGAGCGGGCCTTCCAGCCAGTCGACCTTCTTCATCTTGCGCAGGATCACGAACTCGTCGCGGTTGCTGCCCACGGTGCCGTAGTAGTTGAAGCCGTAGGCCAGCTGCGCGTAGCCGCCGATCATGTGCGTGGGCTTGGTCACGGCACGCGTGACCGAGTTATGGATGCCGCCGCGCATGCCGCTGGTCTCGGCGCCCGGCACGTTCACGATCTTTTCCTGGGCGTGGTACATCAGGCACATGCCCTTCGGTACGCGCTGCGACACCACCACGCGCGCGGTCAGCGTGCCGTTGACGTTGAACACCTCGACCCAGTCGTTGTCGCGAATGCCGTTGGCCTTGGCCTCGGCTTCCGAGATCCACACGTGCGGGCCGCCGCGCGACAGCGTCAGCATGCGCAGGTTGTCGGAGTAGGTAGAGTGGATGCCCCACTTCTGGTGCGGCGTGATCCAGTTCAGCACCAGCTCCGGGTTGCCGTTGGGCTTCCTGCCCAGCATCGGCGCCACCGTCTTGGTGTCGATCGCGGGCTTGTACACGCACGCGCCTTCGCCGAAGTCGAGCATCCAGCGGTGGTCCTGCCAGAACTGCTGGCGGCCGGTCAGCGTGCGCCAGGGGATCAGTTCGTGCACGTTGGTGTAGCCGGCGTTGTAGCTGACCTCTTCCGATTCCAGCCCCGACCACGTCGGCGCGGAGATGATCTTGCGCGGCTGCGCCTGCACGTCGCGGAAACGGATCTTGTCGTGCTCGCGCCCCTCGGCCAGGTGGGTGTGGTCGCGGCCGGTGATCTTCGACAACGCTTCCCATGCCTTGACGGCGACGTGGCCGTTGGTTTCGGGCGCGAAGGTCAGGATCATCTCGGCGGCGTCGATCGCCGTTTCGAGCTTCGGGCGACCCTGGCTCACGCCGGGTTCCGTCACCGTGTGGCTCAGGTCACCGATTTCCTTCACCTCATGCTGGGTGTTCCAGTTGATGCCCTTGCCGCCATTGCCGAGCTTGTCGAGCAGCGGGCCGATCGAGGTGAATTTCTTGTAGATGTCCGCGTAGTTGCGCTCGACCACCGTCATCGACGGCGCGGTCTTGCCCGGGACCAGGTCGCACTCGCCGGCCTTCCAGTCCTTCGGCTCGAACGGCTGGCCCAGTTCGCCCGGGGTGTCGTGCAGCAGCGGCGTGCACACCAGGTCCTTGCGCGTGCCCAGGTATGGGCCGGCGATCTCGCTGAATTTCTTTGCGATGGTCTTGTAGATTTCCCAGTCGGTCTTGCTTTCCCACAGCGGCTGCACGGCTTCGGACAGCGGGTGGATGAAGGGGTGCATGTCGGACGTGTTGAGGTCGTCCTTCTCGTACCAGGTGGCCGTCGGCAGCACGATGTCGCCATACAGGCAGGTGGTGCTCATGCGGAAGTCGAGCACGGTCAGCAGGTCGAGCTTGCCTTCGGCGGCCGGGCGCACGTTGACTTCGCTCGGCGTGATGGCGTCGTTCTCGTCGCCGAACACGGCGTTCTGCGTGCCGAGCAGGTACTTCAGGAAATACTCGTGTCCCTTGCCCGAGCTGCCCAGGATATTGGAGCGCCACACGAACATATTGCGCGGGAAGTTGGCCGGGTTGTCGGGATCGTCGCAGGCGAACTGCAGCGCGCCCGACTTCAGCTGCTCGACGGTGTACGCAACCGGATCCTTGCCGGCCTGCTCGGCCGCATCGACCACGTCGAGCGGATTGGCGCCCAGCTGCGGCGCCGACGGCAGCCAGCCCATGCGCTCGGATTTCGCGTTCAGGTCCAGCAGCGACAGGCCGTCATAGCGCTTGCGATCGGCCGTCGGCGACAGGATTTCATCGACGCCCAGCTTCTCGTGGCGCCACTGGCTGGTGTGGTTGTAGAAGAACGAGGTGCCGTTCATCTGGCGCGGCGGCCGCGACCAGTCCAGGCCGAATGCCAGGGGGGCCCAGCCGAACTGCGGGCGCAGCTTTTCCTGGCCGACGTAGTGGGCCCAGCCGCCGCCGCTCTTGCCGATGCAGCCGCACATCATCAGCAGGTTGATGATGCCGCGGTAGATCATGTCGTTGTGGTACCAGTGGTTCAGCGCGGCACCGACGATCACCATGCTCTTGCCTTGCGTGCGGTCGGCGTTGTCGGCGAACTCGCGCGCAACCTGGGTCACCAGGCGCGCCGGCACCGAGGTGTGCTTCTCCTGCCAGGCGGGGGTGTAGGGCACGTCGTCCTCATACGACGCCGCTACGTTGGGGCCGCCCAGGCCCTGGTCGACACCGTAGTTGGCCATCTGCAGGTCGTACACGGTCGCCACCAGCGCGCTGCTGCCGTCGGCCAGCGTGATGCGGCGCGCCGGCACGCGGCGGCGCAGCAGTTCGTCGTGCTCGCCGCCGAAGTAGGGGAAGCCCACTTCCACCACTTCATCGTGCTGGCTGACCAACGACAGGCGCGGCTCGATTGTGCGGCCGCTGCCGCCGTCCTTCATTTCCAGGTTCCAGCGTCCCACCTTCTCGCCGCCGTTGTGCGCGCCTTCGCCCCAGCGGAAGCCGATCGAGCCGTTGGGCGCGACGATCTCGCCGGTGGCATCGTCGATCTGCAGCGTCTTCCACTCGGGATGGTTGGCTTCGCCCAAGTTGTCGGCCAGGTGCGAGGCGCGCAGGAAGTGGTCGGGCACCAGCGTATCGCCGTTGTCCTGGTTCTGGCGCAGCAGCACCAGCATCGGCATGTCGGTGTACTGCCTGACGTAGTCGCGGAAGTACGCGGACTTGCCGCTGGCGTGGAATTCCTTGAGCACTACGTGGCCCATCGCCATCGCCAGCGCGGCATCGGTGCCTTGCTTCGGCGCCAGCCAGATATCGCCGAACTTGACCATCTCGCCAAAGTCGGACGAGACCGCGACGGTCTTGGTGCCCTTGTAGCGCACCTCGGTGTAGAAGTGGGCGTCGGGCGTGCGCGTCTGCGGCACGTTAGAGCCCCACACCATCAGGTAGGTGGAGTTGTACCAGTCGGCCGATTCGGGCACGTCGGTCTGTTCGCCCCAGACCTGCGGGCTGGCCGGCGGCAGGTCGCAGTACCAGTCGTAGAACGACAGGCAGGCGCCGCCGAGCAGGCTCAGGTAGCGCGCGCCGGCGGCGTACGACACCATCGACATCGCCGGGATCGGCGAGAACCCGATCACGCGGTCCGGACCGAATTTCTTCACAGTGAAGGCGTTGGCCGCGGCAATCATCTCGGTGGCGGTGTTCCAGTCGGCGCGCACGAAGCCGCCCTGGCCGCGCACGCTCTTGTAGCGCGCCGCCTTCTTCGGATCCTGGCTGATCGATTCCCAGGCGGCGATCGGGTCCATGGTCTTGCGGGCCTCGCGCCACATCTCCATCAGGCGGCCGCGGATCATCGGGTATTTGACGCGCTGCGCGGAGTAGACGTACCAGCTGTACGACGCGCCGCGCGGACAGCCGCGCGGCTCGTGGTTGGGCAGGTCCGGGCGCGTGCGCGGGTAGTCGGTCTGCTGGGTTTCCCAGGTGATCAGGCCATTCTTGACGTAGACCTTCCAGGAGCACGAACCCGTGCAGTTCACGCCGTGGGTGGAGCGCACGATCTTGTCGTGCTGCCAGCGGCTGCGGTAGCCGTCTTCCCACTTGCGGTCTTCGTTCACCACCGCGCCGTGGCCGTCCGCATAGGTGGACTTGACGCGCGACATGAACTTCAGTCGATCCAGGAAATGACTCATTTGCTTGTTCTCCGCGAGGCTATTCTGCGGGGCTCCGACGGTTGCCCGGGAGCATTTGCAGGGACACCTCGAGCTTATGGGGGAGCGGGGCGGCGGCCAATTCGCTGGTGGAACAGCCGCCGGATGGCGATCGGGGGAGGTGGCCGGCGCGGGCCTAGTTCCGAAGAACTAGGCCGGCCGGCAAGGCGTTCAGCAGGGCATGGGGGCGTTGCGGCGCGCGTAGTACAACCACGTCACCAGCACGCAGCTGAGGTAGAAGGCGATAAAGCAATACAGCGCGGCGTCGGGGGCACCGGTCAGCTCGAGCGAGGTGCCGAAGCTCTTGGGGATAAAGAAGCCGCCGTAGGCACCGATCGCACCGGAAAAACCCAGCACCGCGGCGGATTCCTTGCCGGCGTCCTGCAGCGCCTGGCGCTGCGCGGCGTCGCCCTGGCCCTTGGCGGCGCGCTGGCGCTCGGTCAGGAAGATCACCGGAATCATGCGGAAGGTCGAGCCGTTGCCGATGCCGGTCAGCGCGAACAGCGCGATAAAGGCCGCGAGGAACCAAGTGAAGTTGCCGCCGGCGCCGTCGTGCGGCAGCGCCGCCAGCACCGCGAACACCGCCGCGATCATGCCGACGAAGGTCCACAGCGTGACGCGCGCGCCGCCGAGCTTGTCGGAAATCCACCCGCCCACGGGACGCGTCAGGGCACCGACCAGCGGCCCCAGGAAGGCGTAGGCGGTGGGGTTCACGCCCGGGAACTGCGACTTGGTCAGCAGCGCCAGCCCGGCCGAAAAGCCGATAAACGAGCCGAAGGTGCCGACGTAGAGCCAGCACATCAGCCAGTTGTGCTTGCGCTTGAAGATCACGGCCTGCTCGGCGAACGAGGCCTTGGCGTCGGCGATGTCATGCATGCCGAACCACGCGGCCAGCGCCGACACCACGATGAACGGCACCCAGATAAAGCCCGCGTTCTGCAGCCACAGGTCGTGCGTGGCGCCGTTGGCCTGGTATTGCTGCGGCTCGCCGCCGAGCGCGCCGAACACCGCCAGCGACACCACCAGCGGCGTGACGAACTGCACCACGGATACGCCGAGGTTGCCGATGCCGGCATTCAGGCCGGTGGCCAGTCCCTTCTTCGCCTTGGGAAAGAAGAAGCTGATATTAGCCATCGACGAACTGAAGTTGGCGCCGCCCAGCCCGCACAGCAGCGCCAGCACCAGCAGCGTGGGATAGCCGGTGGACGGGTCGCGCAGCGCGAAACCCATGCCCAGCGCCGGGATCAGCAGCAGCGCGGTGGAGATGGCGGTGAAGCGGCGCCCGCCGAACACCGGCACCAGGAACGAGTAGAAGATGCGCAGCGTGGCGCCGGACAGCGCCGGCAGCGCGGTCAGCCAGAACAACTGGTTCTTGGTGAAGGCGAAGCCGGCGCGGTCGAGGTTGACCGCGACCACGCTCCACAGCATCCAGACCACGAAGGCCAGCATCAGTGCCGGGATCGAGATCGACAGGTTGCGGTAGGCGATGCGCTCGCCTTCGCTTTGCCAGAACGCCGCGTTCTCGGGCTCCCAGCGGGTCAGTACGGATGAGGTCATGATCAGTGTGCCTTGTTGAAGAATGCGCGGAGGCGCGTTGGTCGGTGCCGCAGTGCGGTGTCAAGCGGCCTGGGTCAGGCCGACGGCCTGGGCCTTGCGCTGGCGTTCGGTGCGGTGGCTGTAGTGCATCCACACCAGGCTCACGCACACGGTGCCGTACATCAGCATGAAGCAGCTGCTGCGGATGCCGGTCAGGTCGGCCAGCATGCCGAACAGGATCGGCAGCACGAAGCCGCCCAGCCCGCCGGCCAGGCCGACCACGCCGGAGACCGCGCCGATGTTGTGGGTGAAGTCGTTGGAGATGAACTTGAACACCGAGGCCTTGCCGATGGCGAAGGCGATGCCGACCACGAACAGCAGGATGGTGAATACCGTGGGTGTCAGCGCGATGCGGAAGCCTTGCGGGCCGCCGGTGGTCTGGACGATGAAGTCGGTCTGCGGATAGCTCAGCAGGAAGAAGCCGACCCAGCTCACCCACATCACCCACCAGGTGGTGCGATGGGCGCCGTAGCGGTCGGAGATCCAGCCGCCGATGGCGCGCAGCACACCGCCCGGCAGCGAGAAGCAGGCGGCCAGAAAGGCGGCGGTCTTGATGTCGAAGCCGTATTCGCCGATGTAGTACTTGGTCATCCACAGCGACAGGCCGACATAGCCGCCGAACACCACCGAGTAATACTGCGAGTAGCGCCACACGCGCGGATCGCGCATCACCGCCAGCTGCTCGCGCCAGCCGACGCTGGACTTGACCATGTGCGCGGGATCGCTGCGCGAAAACACCCAGAACAGCAGCGCGGTGGCCAGCATCGCCACCGAATACACGCGCGGCACGACGGTCCAGGTGCCGGCCGCCAGGATCAGCGCCGGCGCGACGAACTTGGTCAGCGCCGCGCCCGAGTTGCCGGCGCCGAAGATGCCCATCGCCAGCCCCTGGCGCGAGCGCGGGAACCAGCGCGCCACGTAGGGCGTGCCGACCGAGAACGAACCGCCCGCCAGGCCGACGAACAGGCCCAGCACCAGCAGCTGCCACAGCGTGGTTGCGTACGAGATCAGCCAGATCGGGATCACGGTGGCCAGCATCAGCACGAAGAACACGATGCGGCCGCCGAAGCGGTCGGTCCACAGCCCCAGCGGCACGCGGATCAGCGAGCCGCTCAGCACCGGGGTGGCGGCGAGCAGGCCGAATTCGGTGTCGTTAAGGCCGAGCTGTTGCTTGAGGGGAATGCCGAGGACCGCGAACAGCATCCACACGGCAAAACAGATGGTAAAGGCAAAAGTACTGGACGCCAGTGTCATTGCGGCGCCGGGCGGGATCGGCTCCGGCGCGCGGGGTTGGGTGGCCATGGCCATGCTCCTGTGTCAACTTTGGCGGGGGTGATGCCAGAGTAGGGGCGGGCGCTGGTGCTGCCTATTCGCCGGCAGCACAGCGCACGGGCGGGCGCTGACTGCCTTTGGAAGTAGTTCTACCGGGGGAGGTCGCCGGCGCGGTGGCGGTGCTATCGTGGGGACGACTTGCGGCGCAGTGCGTGGTACCGCCGCGCCCGCTGCGCATCCTCATTGCCCTTGCTGACATGGACACCATCCCCATCCTTCCCGCGCGGCGCACGCCGCCCTCCGGCAAGGCCCCGCCGGGCCCGCCGCCACGTGGCTTTGCCCTGTTTGCGCTGGGCTTCCGGCCGTTCTATCTGGGCGGCGCGGTGTTTGCCGCGCTGGCGATCGCGGCCTGGTCGGCAATGCTGGCGGGCATGCAATCGGTCGGTCCGGCACCAGTGCTGCCCGGGATGTTCTGGCATGCGCACGAGATGGTGTTCGGCTTTGCCGCGGCGATCGTGGTGGGATTCCTGTTCACGGCGGGACGTGCCTGGACCGGGCAGCCCACGCCGACCGGCGCGGCGCTGGCCGTGCTGTTCGGACTGTGGCTGGCCGGACGCGTGGGCCTGTGGGTGGCGCCGGGGACCGTGGCCTTCGCCATCGAAGCCGTGTTCCTGCCGCTGGCGGCGCTGGCCTTCACGCGCACGCTGGTGCGCGGCGGCAACCGCCGCAACTATCCGCTGGCGCTCGCGCTATGGCTGCTGGCGTTGGCCGATATCGCCAGCCTGTGGCTGCAGGCGCGCGGCCATGACGCCGGCGCGATGGTGGCCTGCCGCGCCGGCGTGGCGCTGGTGACGCTGTTCGTGGTGGTGATCGGCGGGCGCGTGATTCCGATGTTCACCACCAATGCGGTTCCCGGCTTCCGGCTGCGCCAGTACCGGCAGGTGGATCGGCTGGTGATTCCCGCTGCGGTGCTCGGGCTGGCGGCCGGGCTGCTGCCCGTGCCCGCATGGCTGGCGGCGGCGCTGTCATTGCTGGCGGCGCTGGTGCTGGGCGCGCGCGTGGCGGGGTGGCGCGGTTACGCGGTCGGCAACCGGCCGATCCTGTGGGTGCTGCACCTGGCCTACGCGTGGCTGCCGCTGGCGCTGCTGCTGCAGGGGCTCGGTGCGCTCGGACTGGTGATGGCCGGGCTGGCGACGCACGCATTCACGGTGGGCGTGCTCGGCGTGGCGATCATCGCCATGATCACCCGCACTGCGCTGGGCCACACCGGCCGCATGCTGGTGGCCGGCCGCGCCGAGACCGCGGCGTACTGGCTGGTGGCCGCGGCGGCGGTGTTGCGCGTGTTCGGGCCGATGGCCTGGCCCGCCGGCTACCTGCACTGGGTATGGGGCGCGGGCGCATGCTGGGTGGCAGGCTTCGGACTCTATGCGCTGACGTATGCGCCGCGGCTGGCGCGTCCGCGCGTGGACGGCAAGCCGGGCTGACGAGATCGCGCTGGCGCTCAGGGGCAGGCTTGCGCCATTGGCGCGCGGGCGCGCGCGCCGTGTTCCAGCTTCACGCTCAGCCACGCCACCGCCAGCGCCGCCGTCGGCGCCAGTGCCGCAACCCAGGGCAGTGCCGTCAGCCCAGGGCCGTGATCGACCACCACCCCGCCCATCCACGCGCCCAGGCCGTTGCCCAGGTTGAATGCGGCGATATTGAAGCTCGAGGCCAGGTTCTCACCGGCGCCGTGGGCGTGGCGCAGCACGCGCAGCTGCAGCGGCGACACCGTGGCAAAAGCCGCGACGCCGAGGATGCCGACGAAGGCTACCACCAGCACCTGGCTGTGGATGGCCAGCGTCATCGCCGCCAGCACCAGCGTCAGCGCCGCCAGCGTGGCCAGCACCGCGCGTGTCGGGGTGCGGTCGGCAAAGCGGCCGCCCAGCACGTTGCCGACGATCATGCCGGCGCCGAACAGCAGCAGGATCGGCGATACCGCCGCCTCGCCAAAGCCGGACACGCGCGTCAGCAGCGGCTGCACGTAGGTGATCACGGCGAAGATGCCCATCGACTGCAGCACCGTCATCAACAGCCCCAGCAGCACCTGCGGGCGGCCGATGGTAGCCAGCTCGTCGCGCAGCGCGACGCGTGCGCCGTGGTCCTGGCTCTTCTGCACCAGCAGCGCAATCACCGCCAGCGACAGCAGCCCGACCAGCGTCATGGCCCAGAAGGTCGAGCGCCAGCCCAGGTGCAGGCCCAGCCAGGCGCCGGCGGGCATGCCCAGCAGCGTGGCCAGGGTCAGGCCCGAGAACATCACGGAAATCGCCGAGGCACGGCGGTCTTCCGGCACCAGCCCGGTCGCGACCACGGCGCCGACGCCGAAGAAGGTGCCATGCGTGAGCGAGGTCAGCACGCGCGCGATCATCAGCGTGGTGTAGTCGGGCGCCAGCGCGCAGGCGGCGTTGCCCACGGTATAGATGACCATCAGCGCCATCAGCACCGCCTTGCGCGGCATGCGGCGGGTCAGCAGCGTCAGCACCGGCGCGCCGGCGAACACGCCAAGGGCATAGCCGGACACCAGCATGCCGGCGGCGGCGATGGTCACCTGGAGGTCGGCGGCAACCTGCAGCAGCAGGCCCATGATCACGAATTCGGCGCAGCCGATGCCGAAGGAGCCGGCGGTCAGCGCGTACAACGCCAGCGGCAGCCGGGTCCGGACGGGAGCGGCGAGGGTCGAAGGGGAGGAAGCCATGGTCGGACAGGGGCGCAAGAGAGGACGAAGCCGGCAGTCTGGGCCTTTGCGGCTTCAGTAAAAACCGGCATGATCCATAATCAGTTTCAATAAAGTCTTGAAAATCATGGACCGGATCGGCGATATCGGCCTGTTTCTGCGCGTGCTCGACCTGGGCTCGATCAGTGCCGCGGCGCGCAGCCTGGACCTGTCAGTGGCGGTGGCGAGCCAGCGGCTGCAACGGCTGGAGCGCGAGTTGGGCGTGCGCCTGCTGCATCGCACCACTCGCCGGCTGCACGCCACCCCGGAGGGCGCGGTGCTGGCCGAACAGGGGCGCGCGCTGGTGGACGACCTGGAGGCGCTCGGGGCGTCGCTGCGGCAGGCGGGCACCGGCATCACCGGCACCCTGCGGGTAACGACGTCGTCGTCGTTCGGGCGGCTCTATGTCTCGCCGCTGCTGCCGGAATTCCTGGCGCGGCATCCGGGGGTATCGCTCAGCGTCAATCTGAGCGACCACGTGCTGGACCTGGTCAGCGCCGGCTTTGACCTGGCGATCCGCATCGGCGCGCTCGACGATTCGGCGCTGGTCGCGCGCCGGCTCGCCAACAACCGGCGGCTGCTGTGCGCCTCGCCCGACTACCTGCGCCGGCGCGGCACGCCGCGCACGCCGCAGGACCTGGCCCGGCACGATTGCCTGCTGCTGGTGGGCAGCCAGGGGCGGCAGGATGTGTGGCGGCTGGGCGATGGCGCGGGCGGCGAGATTGCCGTGCGCGTGCGCGGCCGGATCGAGGCCAATACCGGCGAACTGCTGTCCGACGCGGCGCTGGCGGGCTTTGGCATCGCGCTGCATTCGGCCTGGCATGTCTGCGCCGACCTGCGGGCCGGGCGGCTGGTGCAGGTGCTGCCCGATTACCCGCTGGCCGACACCGGCATCTACGCGGTGATGCCGCAGCGGCGGCTGGTGCCGCCGCGGGTGCGCGCCTTCGTCGATTTCCTGGCCGAGCGCCTTGGCGACGACCCGCCGTGGGAGCAACTCCGCGGCGGGTGAGCCCGGCCCTGGCTAGGCCGGCGGCTGCGGCGCGGGCGCGGCGTGGCGCCGGTAGTCGCCCGGCGTCATGCCGGTCCAGCGGCGGAACGCGCGGAAGAACGAGTTGGCATCGTCGAAGCCGAGCCGGAACGCGATCTCGCCGAGCGACAGCGCACCTTCGCTCAGGTAATGCCCGGCCAGCTCGCGCCGCGCGTCTTCGCACAGCGTGCGGAAGCTGGTGCCGGCGGCCATCAGACGGCGCTGCAAGGTGCGCTCGCTGATGTCGAGGTGGCGCGCCACCGCGGCCAGGCTCAGGGCGCGGTCGCCCGCCAGCTGCTGCAGGGCGGTGCGGACATCGCCCAGCGAGGCCGCGGCCGGGCGCAGGTCGCGGCTGGCGGACGGCGCCGCCGGGCTGGAGCGGTCGCGCGCCATCAGCCGCAGCGCCAGGTCGCGGCGGCCGAACACGATCGCGTCTTCCGGCTCGCCGAAGCGCACCGGGCAGTCGAAGGCCTCGGTATAGCGCAGGTGCCACGCTGGCCGGCCGATGCGCAGCGACACCCGCAGCGGATGCAGCGGCTTGCGCGTGAAGCGCCGGCCGAAGGCCAGCAGCGAGCATAGCTCCATGTCGATGCGCGGCCGGCTGTCGGGCGCCTCGGGATCGCTCGGGCGGATGCAGACCCAGGCTTCGTCACCCTGGCGGCGCAGCTCGACGCGGTCGCCGGCCAGCAGCTTCTGGTAGCGCGCAATGCGCCGAAGGGCCGTGCCCAATGACGGGCCGGCCATCGCGGGCAGGCCGGCCAGGCCGAGCAGGTCGGGCGGCATCCGGCTGCCCAGCCACAAGCCGATGGCGGGGTCGCCGGTGGCGTGATAGACGGCCAGCAGCAGGTGGATGGCCTGTTGCGGGTCGGCCGCATGCGCGGCAGGTTGGTGGTCGCAGGAGTCGGAGTCGGTGTCGGATTCCGGGGCAGGCGCGAGTGCCGATACGTCGTAACCGCCTTCACGCAGCGCGTGCAGCAGGTCACGAGGCAACGGCCCGGCCTGGATAGGCTCTTGTTGTGGCATCGTCGTCTTCTGGCTGGCAAGGTGGCGCAAGTGCGCCAGTGCAGCCCCCGGTACGAAAGAGATTACGCGTTGACGATGGCCCCTTCAAGGGCGCGGGGCGGCCGGAAGTGTGTGCCAGGCAGCTTAACGGACGCGCATGGAGGCGCCCTTGGATGCCAGGCGACCGGAAGGGCCGCGTCGCCGCTGGCTTGGCGGGTCGCTGCAACCCGTTGCTTAAATTTTGGGCAGGCCGGTGCGGTGGCGCACAGACCGGGGTTTTCGGACAGGGAACGGGAGGATATCCACAGATTCTGTGGATATCACGTCGGAGTTTTCAACATGGGTTTGTGCGGCTGCCCCGCAGGGGTGGGAAGCGCGTATGCTGGGCGGTTTTGACGGCGTGATGCCGCTTGTCCGGCACCAGTGGCTTCGGACGGTTGGCCGGTCACAGCACGATCGGGGCTCGTCCATGTCCCATTTTTCGTCATCGTGCCGCTAAAGCCCACCAAAGCGGCATCCTTCTCTTTTCGCGACTCAACCTGCCCGCCGCCATGCGCCATGACCGGTCGTTCGCCTTCCCGTCCCGCCTTGCCGTGTTGCCGATGCTCGCCGCCGCCGTGGCGGTGTCGGGCTGCGTGGCGCAATACCGGGTGCCTGCCGGTGCGCCGTCCGCCAGCGTGCGGCTGGTGACCAGCACCGATGAAAACACCTCGTTCGCCATCGTCGATCCGGCCAGATGCCCGGAGCCGGCCCGGCCGCTGGTGCTGGCGGGGATGGGCAGGCAGTTGTCGGCGATGGGAAGGGAACGCAGCCTGGACATGGCCGGGCGTTCGCCGGAGCCGGCCGCGCGCACGCGTGAACGGTTGGTCGAGGCGGGACGGCGCATCTATGTGGCGGTGACTTCGGCCGCCGCGCCGCCGCTGCCCGAGATGCGCTGCGCCGCGGGCGTGTCATTCGTGCCGGTGGCCGGCGCGCAGTACGAGATCCGATACCAGCGGGACGAGACCGCCAGCCAGTGTTCGGCGCGGATCTTGCGCCTGCAGCCGCTGGCCGACGGCGGCGCGCGCCTGACGGCCGAGCCGACGCAGCAGGGTTTCAGGGCGCTACGAAAGGATTATGTCTGCCAGGCGTTGTGAAGCCCGTCCGGGCCCCCGGGCTGCGGACGGGTTGGCGGGGCAGCGGGCAACCGGCGCGGCCCGCTGAGCCCTGCGGCAGGACTGACTTACTGCTCGATCAGGAAGCGCTCCGGACGCTTGCCCAGCCAGGCCGGCGCACGGCCGCGGCCCGACCAGGTCTTGCCGGTCTTGGGATCCATGTACTTCGGGGGCAGGGCGGCCGCAGTCTTGCGCGCGCTGCTGCCGGCAGGACGGCCGCGCTTGCGCCGGGGCAGGATGTCTTCCGCAGTCAGGCCATATTCGGTCATCAGTTCGCGGATTTTATCGATCACGCCTGCCACTTCGTTCGCGCGCACTTCATTCAGCTTGGCTTCCAGCGCTTCCTTCTCAGCCAGGAGTTGCTTGTATGTCGCCATTTATATCCCCTTTCTGCAATTAGGCCGCTGCATGGTACTAGAAATTCAGGTGACAGGGCACCTGAAAAAATTTTACAAAAAATAGCGCAGATTGCACGGACAGATTGTCGGGGCGCTGGTCGGCATCATTGTCATGCCGAATGCGGGAACGATTGCCGCAACCATGGCCGCGACATTGCCCCAGCCAATGGTCGTTTTGCTGTGCCGGGTTTCCATTTTCTTGCCCTCATTCAGGGCCAATCGAAATACGCGCGCCGCCCGGCTTTAGCGCCTAGACTGTTTGTCTGCGCCCCGCGCAGTGCCACGTCACGACTACCGGAGCCCTCTATGAGTCAGCAGATCTTTGTCAATTTGCCAGTGCACGACCTGCAGAAGTCGATTGCCTTCTTTACGCAGCTGGGCTTTTCCTTCAATCCTCAATTTACCGACGATACCGCGACCTGCATGATCGTCGGCGAGAATATTTTCGTGATGCTGCTTACCGAAGCCAAGTTCCGCAGCTTCTCGCCCAATGACATCTGCGACGCGCGCAAAGCCACCGAAGTGCTGGTTTGCCTGTCGCTGGAAACCCGCGCCCGCGTCGATGAAATGGTCAATGCCGCGGTGCTGGCGGGCGGCAATACCTACAAGCCGCCAATGGATCTGGGCTTCATGTACGGCCATGGCTTTCAGGATCTGGATGGCCATGTCTGGGAGCTGGTGTATATGGATATGGCGGCAATGCAGGCGTCGCAGTGAACGCGCTATCGCGCCGGGCCAGCGCCAAAAAAAAAAGCCCGGGAAAGCAGGAAGCCCGGGCTTGAAATCCACCTGGATCGCGGTGGAGGAGACATCTGGTTGTCAGCGTCCCGGCATCATCCGGGACGCGGTCATGCAGGGTGGTGTCAGATCGCCCAGCCGCCGGCGTAGAACGCCGCCAGCACCACCGCGATCGCCACGGTGCCGAGATTGAGCTTGCGCCATTCCCCGGCCACGATGCGGCCCACCACCAGGGTGCAGAAGCCGAGCATGATGCCGGTGACGATATTGCAGGTCAGCACGATGAACACGGCGCAGACCAGGCCGGCCAGCGCATCGACCAGGTCGTCCATGTGCAAACGGCTGACGCTCGACAGCATCAGCAGGCCGACGTACATCAGCGCGGGCGCGGTCGCGTACGACGGCACCAGCGCGGCCAGCGGCGAGAAGAACATCACCGCCACGAACAGCAGGCCCACCACCACGGCGGTCAGGCCGGTCTTGGCGCCGGCGGCGACGCCGACGGTGGACTCGATATAGGCCGCGGCCGGGGCGCCGCCGAACATGCCGGAGAAGATCGAGCTGACCGAATCAGCGGTCAGCGCGCGCCCGCCGTTGTGGATATGGCCGGCGGCATTGAGCTGCCCGGCCTGCCCGGCGACGGCGCGGATGGTGCCGGTGGCGTCGAACACCGCGGTCATCACCAGTGCCAGCACGCTCGGCAGCACGGCGGCCGTCAGCGCGCCGCGCACATCCATGGCGCCGATCAGCGACTCGTGGCCCGGTGCGCTCAGCGACGGCAGCGCGAACACGCCGGTGAACTTCACCGCCGGATCGAAGGCCAGGCCCAGCGCCGAGATGGCGATGATCACCAGCAGGATCCCGCCCGGCACCTTGCGGCGCTCGAGCCCGAAGATCGCGGCCAGGCCCAGCACCGACATCACCACCGGAAACGAGGTGATCTTGCCCAGCGCCACTGGCAGGCCGGCATGCGTGTTCTTGACCACCAGCCCGACTTCATTCGAGGCGATCAGCAGCAGGAACAGGCCGATGCCGATGCCGGTGCCGTGCGCCACGCCGGCCGGCAGGTTGCGCAGGATCCAGGAACGCACCCCGGTGACCGAGATCGCGGTAAAGATCAGGCCCATCAGGAACACCGCGCCGAGCGCGACCGCGGGCGACAGGCCCTGGCCCAGCACCAGGCCGAAGGCCATGAACGCGGTCAGCGAGATGGCGCAGCCGATGGCGATCGGCAGCTTGGCCCACAGGCCCATCAGCAGCGAGCCGAAGGCCGTGGTCAGGCACACCGCGACGAAGACCGCGCTGGTGTCGAAGCCGGCCTTGCCCAGCATGCCCGGCACGACGAAGACGGCGTAGACCATCGCCATGAAGGTGGTGACGCCGGCCACCACTTCCTGGCGCTGGGTGCTGCCGCGCGCGGTGATTTCGAAGAAGGCATCGAGCCGGCCTTTGACTTCCGGCACATGGGGGGCGTGGGGGCGGGCGGGATCGGCCTCCGCCGCGGACGACGGATAGGGTTGTTCGATCATGATGGGCTGTCTCCTTGCGGGCGCTGCAACGTCCGTCGTGCGGAACGTCGTCAGGCGGTCTCACGTGGTTCTGGTCTGGGCTGGAGGCGGAAATCCTGGCCAACCCCGCGGTTATCGGTGTGCCGCTTGTCGGTGCCTTCTGTGGGCGTGATCCGGGCAAGGCTGAAGGCTAGGTGAGGCGGCGCCAGCCATCATCACCGGCGCTCAATGCGCGGCATGTGCAAGGAAGAATATCGAATGTGATGCCTGCATATCTCCGAGCGGCGAAGTCGCGTCAGGTGGCGTTTTCGGCGGCTGCCATTATCAGGCGATGCATATACAGCCTATAGGGAATGACCCGGATGCCCGGCGGTCGACTTCTTTATACTAGGGATAACCCTGAATCGTCTCGCGATCCGGGCCGAATCCCGGCCATAAGTGCTTCACGAGACACTAAACCTGTTTCCCAACCGGAAAGGAAGAATCGCCATGCAAGCACTCGCCGACACTCTCTATCGCCAGCCCGCACAGCCCAAGTCCGCAAAGCCCGCCGCCGCGGAGCCGGCGCGCGATGTCGCCTGTTACGCCCGCATGGGCGGCGGCCAGTCGCTGGCCGCGCGCGTGCGCACCTACTTCGCGCAGGGCTGGACGCTGTACGCGGCCAATGCCCGCGAGGCGGCGCCGATCCGCTGGCTGTAAAGCCCCGCGCGGCGTCAGTACATGCCGGTGCGGGCCATGAACCCCTCCAGCGTCCAGCCGCGCCCGAGCAGCAGCATGCGCGTATGCAGCCCATCGCGCGTGGCGGCATCGACCGCGTCGCCCAGCCACGTCAGCGTCTTGCTGCGCAAATCCACATAGCCCAGGGCGTAGTCGGGGGCCAGTGCGTGCCACAAGGCGTGGGCGCCGGCCGACTGCCGCGCGCCGCTCAGCAGGCATAGCCCGCCGTCCAGCGCCCAGCGATAGAGCGCCCGCGCCAGGCCGCGGCGCTGGTAAGCGGGCGCAAACTTGCTGTGCGGTGCCCGCACCCACGGATCGGCCCGGCGGCCGACCTCGATCAGTCGGTTGAAGACGGTATAACCGGCCAGCCGGCGCTGCATCACGTCTTCCACATACACGTAGTACTCGCCATCGGCCTGGCGGTAGCGCAGGCGCAGGCCCGGCGCGCCGGCCGGCAGGGCAGGCATTGCATGGAGGCGGTCGCCCGGCCGGCCGATGCGGCCGTGCAGGGCGTCGAGTTCGCGCTCGATCTCGTTGGGCGCCAGTTCAACGTCGATGCGCAGTTCGAGCGCGCGCGGCAGCGCCGGCGCCGGCAGGCGCAGGGCATGGAAATTCGCCATGGCAGCCTCCGACTCGTTCAAGAGTTGAGGAGCAGGTAGAGGGCGGCGAGCGCCACCATGGCGCAAAAGGTGTGGCGGTAGAGCGGTGACATGTCTGGCTTTCTCCTGGCTGCATGATCGAGCGGGTGCCGGATGGCATCCGCGACATGGGCCGTGCGGGAAAGCTCAGGGCTGGAGGGTGGCGCCCCGAACTGCCCGCACGGCCAGGAAAAGCACGGCGCGGCGGACCGGGTTGCAGGCGGGGAAGTGCCTGGCCAGGTCAAGGGCAAGGCCTTGCTGCGCGGCGCGTACACGCACGCCTGCCGCCGGCTGGGCCGGACGGTTCAGGGTGGCGAAACGGGCGGAGCAAGACATGGAGGCTGGGGGCGAAAGGGTGCGAAGGAACATTGCTTATGCCACACTTCATCGGGAATGTCCAGCCAAGTTGCCTGCTTCCGCAGGGAACTCCGTTCTACGTCGTATGCCGCCGGGCGGCTCCGCAGGGGCTGGCAGCGCGCGTCGCCATCGTTCATTGTGAACACTGTCTACATGTACTAGACTCGGAAACATCGTTCACCCGGCCTTCTTGCAGGAGCCAAGATGACGACTTCCCCCATTGCTGAAACCGATACCGGCCCGGTCCGCCTGCTGGTGGCCACCACCAAGGGCGCCTGGTTCCTGACCAGCGACGCCGCGCGCCGCAGCTGGCGGATCGACGGCCCGACTTTCCTTGGCCATACCATCCACCATATCGTGCAGGACCCGCGCGAGCCGTCGCGCCTGCTGATGGCGGCCCGCACCGGCCATCTGGGCCCGACCGTGTTCCGCTCCACCGACGGCGGCCGCAACTGGACCGAGGCGGCGCGCCCGCCCGCGTTCGACAAGGTGCCCGAGGGCGAGAGCGGCCGCGTGGTCGACCACGTGTTCTGGCTCACGCCCGGCCATGCCAGCGAGCCCGGCACCTGGTACGCCGGCACCTCGCCCCAGGGCCTGTTCCGCAGTGCCGACCATGGCGCGACCTGGGAGCCGGTGCGCGGCTTCAACGATCATCCGATGTGGCGCGCCTGGACCGGCGGCGAGCAGGACGGCACCCCCGACGGTCCCAAGCTGCATTCCGTGCTGGTCGATCCGCGTGATGCGCGCCACCTGTATATCGGCATGTCCAGCGGCGGCGTGTTCGAGAGCACCGACGCCGGCGCCGACTGGAAGCCGCTGAACCGCGGCAGCATCGCCAATTTCCTGCCCGACCCCAACCCGGAATACGGCCAGGACCCCCACTGCATGCTGCAGCATCCCGCCAACCCGGACATCCTGTACCAGCAGAACCATTGCGGCATCTACCGGATGGACCGCCGCGAAGGCGTGTGGAAGCGGATCGGCGAGGCGATGCCGGCCGAAGTCGGCGACATCGGCTTCCCGATCGTGGCGCACCGCCGCGACCCGCGCACGGTGTGGGTGTTCCCGATGGATGGCAGCGATGTATGGCCGCGCGTCAGCCCGGGCGGCCGGCCCGCCGCCTATGTCACGCGCGATGGCGGCGAGACCTGGCAGCGCCAGGACCGGGGGTTGCCCGCCGAACAGGGCTGGTTCACGGTCAAGCGGCAGGCCATGGCCACCGACGGCCATGCTCCGGTGGGCGTGTACTTCGGCACCACCGGCGGCGAGCTATGGGCCAGCGCGGACGAAGGCGAGGCCTGGCAATGCATCGCCCGCAACCTGCCGCAGATCTACGCGGTCAGCGTGGCGCGTCCGGCCTGAGCGCCGGCCACCGCGCCGGAGGATTTAACATGCAGGTCCGTATCGCGACGCCGCTGTTTTCCTATACCGGACAGCGCGAATATGTCGAGGGCCACGGCGCCAGCATTGCCGAGCTGCTCGACGACCTCGAGCGCCAGTTTCCCGGCATGCGTTTTCGCATCGTCGACGAGCAGGGCAAGCTGCGGCCGTATATCCGCGTCTTCGTCAATCGCGCACAGCTGATGCGGCTGGATGCGCCGTTGCAGGAGACCGACGAGGTGCATATCCTGCAGGCGCTGGCAGGCGGGTGAAACCCGGCTATAGCGCCTGCAGGTACTGCCAGGGGTAGATGCCGCGGTCGTGCCCGTCGCTGAACACGATCTGCACGCCGTAGCCCATGTCCCCGAGGGCGACGATTTGCAGGTCGCGCATTCCGCCCTGAACCGGCTTGCCGCGGCAGGCGGCGCAACGGCATGCCGCGCGCAACCGGGTCGGGTCCAGCGACTGGCGCTGTCCGTCCGGCCAGCAGATGCGCAGCGCGCCTTCGCTGCGCGACAGCTCCAGGCGCGTGGGGATGACCATGCCGCTGCTCATGCCGGTCCCGGCGGCGAGCCGATCTGCGCCAGCGCGATGCGCGCGGCCTTGCGTACCTCCGGATCGGCATCGTCCGCCGCAACGGTCAGGGCCGGAAGCGCCGCCGTATCCTGCAGGCTGCCCAGCGACAGCGCGGCCTCCTTGCGCAGGTTGCTGATGGCGTGGGTCAGTTGCACTGTCAGCGGTACCGTCGCGGCGCGATCGCGCAGCTTGCCGAGGGCCCTGGCGGCCTGCAGGCGGACTTGCCAGTAGGGGTCTTCCAGCGCGTCGATCAACGGGCGCACGGCGTCGGGGAAATTCAGTTTTCCCATGGTCCGCGCAGCTTCTTCCCGCACCTGCCAGGCCCTGTCGCGCAGCGCCGCAAGCAAGGCGTCGCGTGCCGACGGGTCGGCTGCCAGGCCAAGGGCCCCGGCGGCGGCGCGCCGCACGTCGGTGTCGGTGTCGCCGGTGGCGGCCTGGGCCAGCGCCGGCAAGGCTTCGTTGCGCTTGAGCCAGCCCAGCACGGCCACGGCTTCGCGCCGCACCGGCGCGGCTGCATCGGACAGCGCGGCCATGGCCGCATCGAAGCCTGGCGCATGGCGCAACTCGCGCAGGCCGCGCCACGCGGCCGCGCGGACAAAGGGGTCTTGGTGCGTGACCCACGGCAGCAGGGCGGCGCCGGAAGCCGGGTCTTTCAGTTCTGACAGCCCTTGCGCCGCGGCGTGCGCCACTTCGCGGCTGGGATCGGCCAGGGCGGCGGCCAGGGCCGGCACGACCTCTGCCTGTTCCCAGCTGGCCAGCGTGCGCGCGGCTTCGGCGCGCACGGTCTCGGCCGGGTCGGATTGCAGCCGCTGCAGCAGCAGCGGCACGCCGTCTTCGTCCTCCAGGTCGGCTAGTTGCAGCAGGGCCACGCGGCGCACGGCGGGGTCGGGGTCGGCCAGGCGCAGCGCCAGCGCGCGGATGGCGGGATCGAGGTCAGGCAGGGAGGGGTCAGGCAAAGCGCAATCGTGCGGCATGGATGGCAGTCGGGTCGATATGGCAGTCAGGCGGCAGTCGCGCGCGCGCCGGCCTGGGTGTGGTCATGGAGCAGGTCGCGGCAGCGGCGCTTGAGCCGGATGAAATCGTCATCGGTCATCAGCTCGGCGCGGCGGGGCCGCTCGAAGGGGATGGCGATATCTTCCAGGATGCGTCCGGGCCGCTGCGACATCACCAGCACCCGGTCTGCGAGAAACAACGCCTCGTCGATGTCATGGGTGACAAAGACCACGGTGGTGCGCACCTGCGTCCAGATGTCGAGCAGCAGCGCCTGCATGTGGGCGCGGGTCTGCGCGTCGAGCGCGCCGAAGGGCTCGTCCATCAGCAGCACGCGCGGCCGGTTGATCAGCACGCGCGCGATCTCCACGCGCTGCTGCATGCCGCCCGAGAGCTCGGCCGGATATCGCCGCGCGAAACTGCCCAGCCCGACCAGATCCAGCAGGGCCTGCGCCTCGCGCTTGCGCGCGGCGGCGGGAACGCCCTGCATCTTCAGGCCGAAGCCGACGTTGTCGAGCACGCACTTCCACGGGAACAGCGAGTGCTGCTGGAACACCAGCCCGCGCTCCGGGTCGGGGTCGCGCACGGGCGCCCCGTCCAGCAGGATCTCGCCCGCCGCCACCGGCAGGTGGCCGGCGATAGCGCCCAGCAGCGTGGATTTGCCGCAGCCCGACGGCCCCAGGATGCAGACGAACTGCCCGGCGGGAATGTCGATGGAAAGCTGGCGCACGGCGGTAAAGCCGGACTCGCCGTGGCCCAGCGCCACGTCCAGGCCGCGCACCTGCAGGCGGCCCGCGCGGATCGGTTGGCTCGTCATGCACGCACCTGCTGCAGGCGGGTCCATGGCATCAGCCACGCGCCGGTTCGCTTGATCAGTGCGCTGCTGCCCATGCCGAAGGCGCCGATCAGCAGCATGCCGACGACGATGTCGGCATAGTTCTGCAGGTTGTAGGCCTCCCACGTGTAGTAGCCAATGCCGTACTGGCCCGCGATCATCTCGGCCGTGACCAGGCAGAACCAGGACGTGCCCATGCCGATCGCAAGGCCCGTGACGATGCTGGGCAGCGCCGCCGGCAGCAGCACCTCGGGGAAGAGCGTCCAGCGGCGCGCGCCCAGGCTGCGGGCCGTGGCGACCAGCCGGGGATCGGTACGCTCCACGCCGTGGATGGTGTTGAGCAGGATCGGAAAGAGCGCCCCGATAAAGGTGATGAAGATCATGCTCAGCTCCGACGAGGGGAACATCAAAATTGCCAGCGGAATCCACGCCACGCCCGGGATCGGGCGCAGCACCTCTAGCGGCGGCAGCAGCAGGTCTTCCAGCCAGCGCGAGCGGCCGATCGCCATGCCGAGCACGATGCCCGCCACGGCCGCCGCGCCGAAGCCGGCAAACACGCGGTAAAGGCTGTTGCCCAGGTGCAGCACGAGTTTGGGCGACTGCAGCAATTGCCAGGCCGCTGGTACCACGTCGCTGGGCGCCGGCACGTTGGCGAACGTGACAATGCCAAGATGGGCCCGGTGCGACGAAGCCAGTTGCCACAGCACGATGCAGGCCGCCAGCGCGGCCAGGCGCACCAGCCAGCGCACCAGCCGCCCGCGTGCCGCGCCCGCCCCGGCCGGCGCCACCGGGGACGGCCCGGCTTCAAGCGTGATTGCGGTCATCGCTGCGCTCCGCGTCAGTTGCTGGCGACGGCAACGGCTGCGCCGCTGACCGCGGCGAAGTCGCGCACATTGCCACCATTGGCCTTGGCCCAGCCATCGGCGGAGCCCTTGAGCAGGAAGGCGCTGACCTGTCCCTTGCCGTCCTGCACGTACCACGCCTTGTTCGCCAGCAGCTTCAGGCCGGTATTGCGGTCATGCACATACAGCACGCGCGCCTGCCGGCCCTCCTTTGCAGCCTGCCTGAGCGCGGCGAACGCTGCCGCCGGCGAGGCATAGGCGCGCACCCTGGGCTCGCCGCGCAGCCAAAGTTGCGCGGCCAGCTTCGGTTCCGCGATGGGCTTGCCGCTGCCCGCGTCCCTGGCGGCGAGGGGCTGCTTGTCGTAGGCCTTCAGGCGCGCCTCGTAGTCCAGGCCCTCTAGCCTGAAGGCTTCGCGGATGTAGCGGTCGTCGATCACGGTGTCGGCGCTCAGGTCAGCATCGGTACGCTTGAGCAGCTTCAGCGTCTCGATCGAGGTCTGCAGCGCCTGGCGGTATTCCGGCTTCCAGGTGTAGTCGCGGTTCTGCAGGCCGAGCGGGCCGTGGAACAGGTAGTCCACCTCGGCGTCGATGCCGGTCACCCTGGCAATGAGTTCGCTGTATTTCTCGGGCTCGGCCGCCATCAGCCGGTCGGCCTCGATGGCGGCGCGCAGGTACGCCACCACGATCTCCGGATATTTCTGCGCATAGTCCGCGCTCACCAGCGCGCCGTGGAAGGTGGGCGCCTCGGCCTGCGAGCCGTCATAGATCTTGCGGGCAAAGCCGCGGAAGGCGAACAACTCGGGGAACGGCACGAAGTTGGCATGGCCGTCGACCTTGTGCGCCTGCAGCGCCGAGCCACCGACCTCGGGCGACTGCGACACCAGCGTCACGTCCTTGTCCGGGTCCCAGCCCTGGCGCTTGATCGCGCGCAGCAGCATGCCGTGCGCGGTCGAGCCGAACGGTACCGAGATGGTCTTGCCCTTGAGCTCCGCCAGCGACTGGACCGGGGAATCGGTGGGGACCACGATGCCGTTGCCGGTGCCGATCGCATTGCCCGACAGGGGCGCGATAAACAGGCTCTTCTTGCCGGCCTTCTGGAAGGCCGCGGCATTGAGCGAGCCGGGGAAATCCGCCATGGCGCCGATATCGAGCTTGTCCGCCACCATCTCGTTGGTCAGCGGCGGGCCGGAGGTGAAGTTCTTCCATTGCACGTCGTAGGTGACGTCCTTGTACTTGCCGGTGCGTGGCAAGTATTTGTCGAGCAGCTTCAGTTCGCGGATCAGCAGGCCGCCGGTGGCGCAATTGATGGTGGTGTCCTGCGTGCCGATGGCGACACGGATAGTTTCGGCGCTGGCTGCGCCGCCGAGGCTGGCGGCGGCCAGCGCCACGAACAGGTGGAGGCTGGTGGAGGCTTTCATGGGGCTATCTCTGTGGTGCTGTGGTCATGAAGCGGGGCTATCAACGCAGCAGGTACGGGATCTCGACCCGGACCGCGCCCGTCGGGCAATCCTTCTCGCAAGGCATGCAGTACCAGCACTCGTCGAACTGCATATAGGCCTTGCCCTTGGCCAGGTTGATAGCCAGCAGGTCCATCGGGCAGACATCGACGCAGACCGTGCAGCCCTTGTCGGCAATGCATTTGTCTTCATCGATGGTGACGGGTGCGCTGCTGCGCTGGGTGATTTCATGCGGGGTGTAGGCCATGGCGTGGGTTCCTTCAGGCGGCAGCCAGGGTGGCGGGTCCGGATATTGCGGCCGTGGCGGTCGTGGCGGGAGCGTGGCCGCGGCCGACGCGCAGCCGCTGGTAAGCGGTGGCGTCGTCGCCTTCCACCGGCACGATGTACGGTTCGATCTCGCGCTTGTGGCTGACCATGCGCCCGGCGTGATCCTTGCTGAGGTGCGTATGGCAGAACCATTCGGCGTCATTGCGCTGCGGATAGTCGACGCGATGGTGGTAGAGGCCCCAGCGGCTCTCGGTGCGGAACAGCGAGGCACGTGCCGCCATCTCCGCGCAGTCGCGGATCGCCATCACCTCGACCGCGCGCATCAGCTCGTGCGGATTCACGGCGCGGATCTGGTCGATGTCCTCGGCGATGGCATCGAAGCGCTGCAGGCCGATTTCCATCTTGCGCGTGACCTTGGGCGGCTGCAGGTAGTCGTTGACCATGCGGCGCAGTTTGTATTCCACCTGCGCGGGCGGCAGGCCGCTCGCGCGGGCCAGTGGTGCGAACACGCGCGCACGCTCCGCTCCGACCTGGCCCGCATCGGCTTCGGGCAGGGCGCGGCCCGCAACGTAATCGGCCGCGTTCTGCCCGGCAAACCAGCCATAGGTGAAGGCGCCCAGCATGTAGTTGTGAGGCACCGCGGCCATGTCGCCGGCGGCATAGAGGCCCGGCACCGTGGTCTCGGCGCGCTCGTTCACATGCACGCCGGAAGCACTGTGGCCGCTGCAGAAGCCGATCTCGGAGATATGCATCTCGACCATCTGCTTGCGGTAGTCGGTGCCGCGCCCGGCGTGGAACTGTCCGCGGCTGGGGCGTTCGTTGGTGTGCAGGATGGTCTCGATGGTCTGGATGGTTTCTTCGGCCAGGTGGTCCAGCTTCAGGAACACCGGGCCGTTGCCGCCTTGCAACTCCTGGTAGAACTCCCACATCATCTGGCCGCTCCAGTAGTCGCATTCGATAAAGCGCTCGCCCTTGCCGTTGGCGGTATAGCCGCCCAGCGGGCCGGTTACGTAGGCGCAGGCCGGCCCGTTGTAGTCCTTGATCAGCGGATTGATCTGGAAGCACTCCAGGTTGGCCAGCGCCGCGCCGGCGTGATAGGCCATGGCGTAGCCGTCGCCGGCATTGGTGGGGTTCTCGTAGGTGCCCATCAGGTAGCCGGACGCGGGCAGGCCCAGGCGGCCGGCGGCGCCGCAGCACAGGATCACGGCGCGGGCGCGGATCACGTGGAAGTCCGCGGTGCGGCAGTCGAAGCCCATCACGCCGCTGGCGGCGCCGCTGGCGTCGGTCAGCACGCGCGTGGCAACGATGCGGTTGGTGATCTCCACCCGCGCGCGCTTGAGCTGGCGGTACAACACCTTCTTGACGTTATGTCCTTCCGGCATCGGCAGCACGTAAGAGCCCATGTGATGGACCTTTTTCACTGCGTAGTCGCCGGTCTCGTCCTTCTCGAACCGCACGCCCCAGCGGTCCAGTTGCTCGATGGTGGCGAAGCTATGGCGCGCGTAGGCATAGACGGTGGACTGGTCGACAATGCCGTCGTTGGCCACGGTGATCTCGCGCGTGTACTGCTCGGGCGTGGCGTGGCCGGGGATCACGGCGTTGTTGAGCCCGTCCATGCCCATCGAGATGGCGCCGCTGCGCTTGACGTGTGCCTTGTCGAGCAGCAGCACGCGCAGCGCGGGATTGCGTTCCTTGGCCTTGATCGCGGCCATCGGGCCGGCGGTGCCGCCGCCGACGACAACGATGTCGTATTCGTGAGTCAGGGTGTTCATGCGGAGGGCTTCCCCTTGCTGGCTGGTTTGCGGGGCCGGGCGCGGCCTGCGGTGTGGTTGACGTTGGTGGCGGGCGCCGCCTTGTGCCGGTCTGCGCGCAGCCGGTACTGGAACGCGTCGCCGCGGAAGTAGAGGAACTCGTAATCGATCGGCGTGCCTTGCGCGTCGTGGGTCAGGCGTTCGATGCGCAGCACCGGCGCACCGTCCTGGATGCGCAGCGCCCGGGTCAGGTCGTCGTCGGCGAGGATCGCGTCGACGCTCAGGTCGGCATGGCCGAGCTTTACGCCGCAGTCGTTTTCCAGGATCAGGAAGATGTCGCGCGTGGCGAGGTCGGCATTGAGCAGGCGGCGGCCGACGGCCTCCGGCACCCAGGTCAGCTCCAGCGACACCGGTTCGCGGTTGAGCAGGCGCACGCGCCGGATCTCCACCACCGGGTCGCCTTCGCGCAGATGCAGTTGCGCGGCAACGTGACGGCTGGCGGGCACGCGTTTGCAGCTGCGCACCTGGTTCAGGATTTCATAGCCCATGCTCGACATCGCTTCGGCAAAGCCTTGCAGCGAGGTCACGTTCTGGAAGGCGCGGGGCCTGGAGACGAAGGTGCCCTTGCCGTGGATCCTGAAGATAAGACCCTCTTTCTGCAGGTCGCCCAGCGCCTGGCGCACGGTGATGCGGCTGGCGCGGAAGCTCTCGCCCAGCTCGCTCTCCGACGGCATCTGGTGGTGCGGCGGATAGGTGCCGTCGAGGATGCGGGCGCGCAAGGCATCCTTGATCTGCGTATAGAGCGGCAGCGGGATCGGCATGGGGGCCGGCAATGCCGTGGCGCCGAGGGCGGGTACCGCGTTGGTCCGGGAGGTCATCGGATCGACATAGCGTGTTATGACAAGTTGGGAATCACTATATGGACGACGCCGTGCCGGAGGAACGAAGCAATCCGGATATGCAAGGATGAAATCCGAACTTGCGCTGGCTGCGCCACTCAACTCCCGATGCCGCTCGCCGATATCCAGTCATGGACCCTGCCGTGCGCCCTCCGCCGCGGCCGCGGGCAGATGACAACGATGGCGGCAACACACACGCACGGCACGGGAGCAACGCATGAGCAGTTCCATGAGGGACATCGACGAACGGACCAACCTCACCAACAACAACCAGTTCGAGCTGCTGCTGTTCCGGCTCGGCGAGGCGGAGCATTCCGGCCAGTCGGAGCTGTTCGGCATCAATGTCTTCAAGGTGCGCGAGATCCTGGTGATGCCGCCGGTGACCACCGTGGTCGGTGCCAGCCCGTCGATCCTGGGCATGGCCGATATCCGCGGCCAGGTGATCCCGGTGATCGACCTGCCGCGGCTGGTGGGCTGCAAGCCGCGCGGCGGCCTGGGCATCCTGCTGGTGACGGAATACGCCCGCTCGACCCAGGGCTTCGCGGTCGAAGCCGTCGAGGAAATCGTGCGGCTGGAATGGAACCAGGTGCATTCGGCCGAGGCCAGCGTGCGCACCGGCCATGTGACCAGCATCGCCAAGCTGGAAGGCGGCGCGGACGGGGCCGAGGGCGGCACGGACGCGGCGCGTCTGGTGCAGGTGCTCGACGTCGAGCAGATCCTGCGCGACGTGCTGCCGACGCGCCAGCCTGACGTGGATCCGGGCGAGGTCGGGCCGCAGCTGCAGCTGCGGCCGGGCGCCAGGGTGATCGCCGCCGACGACTCCGCGCTGGCGCGCGGGCTGATCGAGCAGGGCCTGAAGGCCCTGGGCGCGCCGGTGGTGATGACCAAGTCCGGCAAGGAAGCCTGGGAACTGCTGGACCGCATCGCGACAGAGGCCGCCAGCCAGGGCCGCCCGGTGCAGGACGACGTGGCGCTGGTGCTGACCGACCTGGAAATGCCCGAGATGGACGGCTTTACGCTGACCCGCAAGATCAAGGCCGACAGCCGGCTGAAATCGCTGCCCGTGGTGATTCATTCATCACTGTCGGGCGAGGCCAGCGAAGAACATGTGCGCAAGGTGGGGGCCGATGCCTATGTGGCCAAGTTCGTCGCCAAGGAGCTGGCCGACACCATCCGTACGGTGCTGACCCGTTAAGCACGCTGCCACGGGTCTGAGCGGCAGGCACAAAATGCAAGCGCCCGCAACCATTCCCGTACGCCGGTTGGTTGCCTATAAAACGGGCACTCCAGCACGTTCCAGCGCGGGCGCGCCCTTCGCGGTTGTCAAGAGGGGGGATATCCACTGTTCCTGTGGATATTTTTTGTGGACAAGTCGGGCCCGCCGGTGCGCTCCCGGCCGGCATCGGGCGATGCCGGCCGGGAAGCCCCGGCCGCGGTCTGGCGCGGGCTCCCGCGCCGCCGCGCTCCCTCGCGCCGCCGCTCCTCGCTCTCCCTGTTCCCCTACCTTAGTGTGCGTTGGGCTATTTGGGCTGTGCCACCGTGCGCAGGTACGGCTTCAGCGTCTTGAAGCCCTGCGGGTATTTCTTGCTGGCTTCCTCGTCCGAGACCGAAGTCGGGATGATGACGTCCTCGCCCGGCTTCCAGTTGACCGGCGTGGCCACGGTGTGCTTGGCGTTGAGCTGCAGCGAATCCAGCAGCCGCAGCACCTCGTCGAAATTGCGCCCCGCGCTCATCGGGTACACCAGCATCGCCTTCACCTTCTTGTCCGGGCCGATGATGAACACCGAGCGGATGGTGGCGTTGTCGACCGCGGTGCGCGGGCCGCTGCCGCTGGCCTCGGGGTGGATCATGTCATAGAGCTTGGCAACCTTCAGGTCGGCATCGCCGATCATCGGGTAGTTGACGGTACAGCCCTGCGTTTCCTCAATGTCCTTGACCCAGCGCTGGTGGTCGCCCACCGGATCGATGCTCAGTCCGATGATCTTGGTATTGCGCTTGTCGAACTCGGGCTTGAGCCGGGCCATGTAGCCCAGCTCGGTGGTGCACACCGGCGTGAAATCCTTGGGATGCGAGAACAGGATGGCCCAGCCGTCGCCGATCCACTCGTGGAAGCTGATCTGGCCTTCCGTAGTCTCGGCGGTGAAATCAGGGGCTTGCTCGCCCAGTCGAATCGCCATGGTTGCGCTCCTTGCAGTTGGCTTGGTTTGGAATCGCGCGTCGCCGCGCACTGTTGCCCGCTATCCCCGCTATCCCCGCTGTCCCGCCGTGGCGCCGTCTCCCGGTTAGCGGAAAACCAGCACCGGGATCGTGCTGTGGGTCAGCACCTTGTGCGTCTCGCTGCCGATCAGCAGGGCCTGCAGCCCGCGCTTGCCATGCGACGACATCACGATCAGGTCGCACTCGCGCTGCTGCGCGCACGCGATGATGGCCTGCCAGGGATGGTCGTCGGTGGCGGTGATGGTGTCGCAGGGCACGCCGGCCTGCGCCGCGGTGTGGCTGAGCGCGGCCAGGAAGGTGTCGGCGTGGCGCGCGGCCTCGGCGGCGAAGTTGCTCTTGGTGTCTTGCAGGCTGGTCAGCCGGTAGGTCAGCACGTGATACTCGGGGAGCACATGGAGCCCGGTCACGCGGGCGCCGATGCGGCTGGCGAATGCCATCGCGCGACCCACCATGGCATCGGCGCGCGCGGAGCCGTCGGTCGGTACTAGGAGGTGCCTGTACATGATGAGCCTCCGCTTGCAGAGAGATACCGCGCCAGTCCGTCGCGTCCGCGCACTGGCGGGCGAGCCAATCCAGTATAGGAATTGCGCGGCATAAGGAACAGGACACCGGGGCGACGAAGCCGCGCCGCCAGCATGGCCGGCGGCGCGGCCAGACATTAACATCCTGTTATCATCCGATGCATCTCTACCCCCGCACCGATGGAAGGGACCGAAGCATGATTGCGCTGCGCGAAGCTTGGCTGGCCGGATTGTTCCGCCGCGGCAACTGGCTGCCGAACCTGGTGTCGGGCGTGATCGTGGGGGTGGTGGCGCTGCCGCTGGCGATGGCGTTCGCGATTGCCTCGGGCGCCAAGCCGGAGCAGGGCCTGTACACGGCCATCGTCGCCGGGCTGGCGGTGTCGCTGTTCGGCGGCAGCCGGCTGCAGATCGCCGGGCCCACCGGCGCCTTTATCGTGGTGCTGTCCGCGGTGACGGCGCGCCACGGCATCGACGGCCTGCAGATCGCCACGCTGATGGCGGGCCTGATCCTGCTGGCGATGGGACTGACAAGGCTGGGCAGCGTGATCCGCTACATTCCCGCGCCGGTGATCGTGGGCTTCACCGCCGGCATCGGCGTGATCATCTTTGTCGGCCAGTGGCGCGATTTCTTCGGGCTGCCGCCGGTGGCCGGCGCGCATTTCCATGAAAAGCTCTGGCACCTGCTGCAGGCGCTGCCGCAATGGCACCCGGCCACCACCGCGCTGGCGCTGGGCAGCCTGGCGCTGGTGGTGGGCGCGCCGCGGCTGCGCTGGCTGCGGCGCGTGCCGGGACCGCTGGTGGCGCTGGTGGTGGCGACCGCGGCGCAGGCGCTGTTCCGCTTCGACGGCGTCGCCACCATCGGCAGCGCCTTCGGCGGCCTGCCGCGCGGCCTGCCGGTGCCGGCCTTGCCGGACATCACGCTGGCGCGCGTGCTGGAACTGGCCGGCCCGGCCTTCACCATCGCCATGCTCGGCGCGATCGAGTCCTTGCTGTCGGCGGTGGTGGCCGACGGCATGGCCGGCACCCGGCATGATTCCAACCAGGAGCTGGTGGGCCAGGGCATCGCCAATGTGCTGGCGCCGCTGTGCGGCGGGTTTGCCGCCACCGGCGCGATCGCGCGCACCGCCACCAATATCCGCAACGGCGGCAACAGTCCGCTGGCTGGCGTGGTGCACGCGCTCACGCTGGTGCTGGTGCTGCTGTTCCTGGCGCCGCTCGCGGCCAGCGTGCCGCTGGCCGCGCTGGCCGCGATCCTGTTCGTAGTGGCGTACAACATGAGCGAGATGCGCCAGTTTGCGCGCATGGTGCGGCGCGCGCCGCGCGCCGATGTCGCGATCCTGCTGATCACCTTTACGCTGACGGTGCTGACCGACCTGGTGGTGGCGGTCAATATCGGCGTGATCCTGGCCATGCTGCAGTTCCTGCGGCGCATGTCGGCATCGGTGGAGGTGGCACCCCAGGCCGCCGAGGCGGTGGCGCGCGAACTGGGCGATGCCGGCACCGGCGCGGCGGCGCCGATGCCGTCGGGCGTGCTGGTCTATGTCATCGACGGCCCGTTCTTCTTCGGTGCTGTCGAAGCGTGCGAGCGTGCGCTGGTGCAGACCCATACCGAGCCGCGCGTGCTGCTGATCCGCCTGGGCCGCGTGCCCTTCATGGACATGACCGGCCTGCAGACGCTCGAGGCGGTGATCGTCACGCTGCAGAAGCGCGGTGTAGCGGTGGTGCTGGCCGAAGCCAACCCAAGGGTGCGGGACAAGCTGGCGCGCGCGGGGGTGCTGGCGGCGCTGGGCGAGGGCAACTACGCGGAGTCGCTGGCGCAGGCGGCGCAACGCTGCGCCGCGCTGGCCGGGGACAAGCCAGGCGAGGGCACCGTCCCGCGCTGAGTCATTTCTTCTGGCGCGTGCTGCCCGCCGGCTTCGGCTTGGTGGCGTAATCCACGCCATGCTGCGTCAGGTAATCGCGGATCAGCTGGCGCACCACCTGCGACGGCGTCAGGTCCTGTGCGGCGCACAGTGTTTCAAAGGCCTTCTTCTTGACCGGATCGATCAGGATGGTAAGGCGGGCGGTCTTGGATTCCATGAGGGTGTGCGGCGCTCCGGGCCGGAGATGGCGGCGGCGATTGGATGGGCATTATATACAGCGCTGCCGTGTGGTCTGGAGGGTTTCGGTACACCGGCGGTTTGCTCCCCTCTCCCGCCTGCGGGAGAGGGGCGGGGGTGAGGGCGGGCGTGTGGCAAGCACGAGGCGTTCGAACTTCGTGGAAGCTCCGGCCCTCACCCCAACCCTCTCCCGCCAGCGGGAGAGGGAGTACACAGGCGGTGTTGGACAAGCCTGTCGTACCTTGCCTTGCGGTGCCTGCCGCGGCCAGCCCTATTCCGCCATCTGCAGATCCGCAATCACGGCCGCCAGGAACCGCGCCGCTTCCCCGCCCGTCACCACGCGGTGGTCGAAGGTCAGGCTCAGCGGCATCACCCGGTGCACCGCCGGCACGCCGCCGGCCGCGACCACTTCGTCGCGCACGCGGCCGGCGCCCAGGATCGCCACGGTGGGCGGCACCACGATGGGCGCCGCATAGCGCCCCGCGATCATGCCGAAGTTGGACAGCGTGATGGTGTTGCCGCGCATCTCTTCGGGGGCGATGGTGCGCGCGCGGATGTCGGCACGCATGCGGTCGAGGCCGCGGCGCAGGTCGGCCGCGTCGCGATTGCCGACATCGCGCAGCACCGGCACGAACAGCCCCTCGGGCAGATCCGCGGCAATGCCGACGTCGATCTTCTTCAGCACGTGGCGGCGCCCGGTCTGCCCTTCATACCAGGCATTGAGGCCGGGCTCGGTGCGGCAGCCGGCCACCAGCGCGCGCACCAGCCGGATGGTGACATCGGCGCCGGCGTGCCAGGCGTGGATGTCGGCGTCGTCCATCACGGTGGCGGCGGCCACTTCCGCCTGCGCGCGCGCCATGTTCTGCGCCATCGCGCGGCGCACGCCGCGCAGTTCCTCGGGCGCACCCAGCTCGGCCAGCGTGCTGGCGACACGTTCCACGTCGGCGGCGGTGACCACCCCTTCGGGCCCGGAGGCGGTGGCCATCGCCAGGTCGACGCCAAGCCGGCGCGCCAGCGCGCGCACCGCGGGCGTCGCCTTGACGCGCGCGGCCATGCCCGCCGCGGGCGCCGCGGTGCCGGGTGGCGCGGCTTCGCTGGCCACGTGCGTGCCGACCTGGACCGAGCCCACCACGGTGCCGGCGTCGGCATCGTCGCCGGCACCTTCGAAGGCGACCAGCGGCGCGCCCAGGTGCACGATGTCGCCGGGCTGGGCGAACAGCTTGCCGATGCTGCCGGCATAGGGCGACGGGATTTCGACGATTGCCTTGGCCGTTTCCACCGACAGCAGCGGCTGGTCCGCCGTCACGGTATCGCCTGTCTTGACGTGCCAGGCCACGATCTCGGCCTCCTGCAGGCCTTCGCCCAGGTCGGGCAGCTTGAAGACTCTCATCGGTCCTCCTTGGCAGGCTTGAACGGGGTGCGCACCGACTGGTGCCTACGCCGCCAGCGCCCGGCGCGCGGCGTCGACGATGCGCGCGACGCCGGGCAGGTAGGTGTATTCCAGCCGCGCCAGCGGCACCACGGTATCGAATCCGGTCACGCGCTGCACCGGCGCGGCCAGCGAGTACAGCCCGGCATCGGCCAGCTGCGCCGCGATCTCGGCGCCGAAGCCTGCGGTGCGCGGGGCCTCATGCACGATCACGCAGCGGCCGGTGCGCGTGACCGCGTCGAGGATGGTCTGCATGTCGAGCGGCTTGAGCGTGGCCACGTCGATGACGGTCGCGGTAACGCCTTCGGCGGCGAGCGCGTCGGCGGCGGCCAGCGTCTCCTGCACCATCGCGCCCCAGCTGACCAGCGTCAGGTCGCTGCCTTCGCGCAGCGTGAAGCAGGTATCGAGCGGCAGCGCCGCGCCGTCGTCGGCCACTTCCTGGCGGAACAGGCGGTACAGCCGCGTGGGCTCGAGGAAGATCACCGGATCCGGGTCGGCGATCGCGGCCAGCAGCAGCCCGTAGGCGCGCGCCGGCGACGATGGCACCACCACGCGGATGCCCGGCATATGCGCGAACATCGCCTCCGGGCTTTCGGAGTGGTGCTCGGGCGCGTGGATGCCCGCGCCGCACGGCGAGCGCAGCACCAGCGGACAGGCCAGGCGCCCGCGCGTGCGGTGCCGCATGCGCCCGGCGTGGTTGATGATGTGATCGACCGCCGGGTAGATAAAGCCGGTGAACTGGATCTCGGCCACGGGTTTGAGCCCCATCGCCGCCATGCCGATGGCCGCGCCGACGATGCCGCCTTCGGCCAGCGGCGTATCCATGACGCGCGCGGCGCCGAAGCGCGCCTGCAGGCCCACGGTGGCGCGGAACACGCCGCCGTTGACGCCGATGTCCTCGCCCAGCAGCAGCACGTCGGGATCGTGCTCCAGCGCATGGGCCAGCGCCAGGTTGACTGCTTCGACCAGATTGATTTCCGCCATGGTTCGCTCGCTGTGGGCCGGTTCGATGGAGGAGTGCGGACGGGTGCCCGTGCAGCGGCGGCTAGCCGTGCTGCCCCGGGAAGCGCCGCGCGATCTCCAGCTGCGCCTGCAGCTCGGCCGGCATGGCCGCGTACAGGCAGTCGAACATCGCTGCCGGGTCCGGCGGCGGCATCGCCAGGTAGGCTTCGACCGCCTGTGCCACCTGCTGCGAACAGGCCCTGACCAGCGCCTCCTCGCGCGCCGCATCCCAGGCGTGCAGGGCCAGCAGGTGGGTGCGCAGCCGCAGCAGCGGCTCATGCTGCCAGTGCGCCTTGACGCTGGCCTCGTCGCGGTAGCGCGAGGCATCGTCGGCGGTGGTGTGGTCGCCAAGCCGGTAGGTGATGGCCTCGATCAGCGCGGGGCCGCCGCCGTCGCGCGCGCGCGCGACCGCTTCGCCGACGCGGTGGCGCACGGCGACCACGTCGTTGCCGTCGACCTGCTCCCCCGGGATGCCCGCGGCAATGGCCTTCTGCGCCAGCGTCTGCGCCGCGGTCTGGCCGCTGCGCGGCATCGAGATCGCCCACTGGTTGTTGTTGATCACGATCACCAGCGGTGCGCGCCAGGCGCCGGCCATGTTCATGCCTTCATAGAAGTCGCCCTTGGAGGTGCCGCCGTCGCCCAGCAGGCAGACCGCCACGCGCGGCTCGCCGCGCAGCTGGAACGCGTAGGCGGCGCCGGCCGCGTGGCACACCTGGGTGCCGATCGGCACGCAGTTGGCAAAGTCATGCGGCGCCGCGCCAAAGCCGCTGCCGCGCTCGTCGCCACCCCAGTACAGCAGGCTCTCGGTCATCGTGACACCGCGCACAAACTGCGCCGCATGGTCGCGGTACGAGGGCACCAGCACATCCTCCGGCCGCATCGCGCAGGCCACGCCCACGCCGATCGCCTCCTGGCCCAGCGCCGAGGCAAAGGTGCCGATCTTGCCGGTGCGCTGCAGCGCGATTGCCTTCAGGTCGAACTGGCGCGTCAGCACCATCGCCTGGTACAGCGGTACGAGCGCGTCAGGGTCGCTGGCGAACGGGGGAGGGGGAGCAGTGGTGGGAGTGGTGTCGCCCGGTGGGGCAAGGTAGCGGGTATAGCCGATCTCAAAGCGCGCAACCGTGGACATGGCAGGTCTCTCGATGCGGTTGTCTCGACAGGATCCGCGCGGAGCGGGGCGAGGATCTTCGCAACCCTCCGCGGCAATGATCGCGTTGTGATCCCTGCCGTGCCTTTTGGGCGCGGGGGACTTGAGCTTGAGTGTAGGGCATTTGCGCGGCCGGCGCGGCGCGAAATTGTCTTGCTGCGCACAATGCGGCGATGCACGCGCGGGCCGCCGCCCAGCCTTCCAGGCCGGGCGCAGTGTCAGCGCTGGTACGGCGGCGGCACGAAGCCGGCGAAGCGCTGCTGCGTCACCGCCTTGAACTCCGCGGACTGGTAGGCCTCGCGGATGTCCTTGACGAAGGGCTTGTTCAGGTCGGCGGTCTTCACCGCGACCAGGTTCATGTAGTAGTCCGGAATCTTCTCCAGCGCCAGCGCCGAGGTCAGCTTCAGGCCCGAGGCCAGCGCATAGTTGCCGTTGACGAAGGCATAGTCGACATCGTCGAGCGAGCGCGGCAGCTGCGCGGCTTCGAGCTGGACCAGCTTGAGCTTGTGCGGGTTGGCGTCGATATCGCGTTCGCTGGCGCGGATCGGGTCGGTGCCGGGCTTGAGCGTGACCCAGCCGATCTGCTGCAGGATGGCAATGGCGCGCGCCAGGTTGGTCGGATCGTTCGGCAACGACACGGTGTTGCCCGCCTTCACCTCGGCCAGCGCCTTGTGCTTGCGGCTGTAGATGCCGATCGGCGCGGTCGGCACCTGGATCACGTCGCTGAGCGCCAGCTTGCGGTCGGCCGAGAATTTCTTCAGATAGGCCACATGCTGGAAGGCATTGGCGTCGATGGCCCCGTCGGCCAGCGCCAGGTTGGGCTGCACGTAATCGCTGAACTCGACGATGGTGACCTTGTAGCCGCGCTGTTCCAGCACCGGCTTGACGCCATGGCGGATCTGGTCGGCATACGGGCCGGCGGTGGCGCCGAAGCGGATTTCCTTCTTGTCCGGATCGGCCGCGCCGGCGCCTTGCACCACGCCCAGCGCCAGCACGGCTGCCGCCAGCCGCGCGGCCAGGCCGAATTTTCCGTATTGCATCGGATGCTCCCCTTTGATGTGGTGTTGTGGCCGCGGCGTCGCGCCGTGGCATCGAGCCATTGTATGGAAAAGCAGCCAATGGACGAACGAGCGATTACGCATGGCGATATGCCGGCACGGAATAAGGACCTACGCTGTAGGCAGGCGTCACCCGTTTGAAATGCCATGGGAGGTTGCCATGCCTGAACAACTGACCAAGCATCCCGACGTCACGATCCAGGTGCTGCGCAGCGCCGGCGCCCGCTGCGGCGAAGGCGAGACCCAGGCCATTCTGCGCAGTTGCCCGCCGGCACGCTTTTGCAAGCTGCCCGGCGGCGAGGTGTGCGTGTACGGGCTCGATGGCGCGCCCGCGATGACGCAGTTCACCGCCGCCGACTGGCAGTCGCTCGCCCCGCTGGCTCGCGGCAGCGCGGACGCCGAGGCCGCGGGCCCGTGGAGTGGCATGACGGTGGCGATCTTCGTTGCCGGCGTGGCGGCCGGTGCGCTGGCCGCCGCGGTGCTGGCCCGCTGGCGGCGCGGCCGTCGCCGGGGTTAGCGGCGGTTGGCCCGGGCTTTTCGCTGGCATGGTTTTTGCGGCGATTTCCCGGCCATGACACAGCTGCCGACCGCTTCCGACCGCTTCCGCCTGCTGGAGAACGGCGAGGAGTATTTTCCGTGCGTGTTCGACGCTCTTGCACGCGCGCGCCGAAGCGTACTGTTGGAAACTTTTATCCTCTTTGAAGACGAGGTAGGTCACAAATTGCACGCGGCCCTGCTGGCGGCGGCGCGCCGCGGCGTGCGCGTGGCACTGACGGTGGACGGATTCGGCTCGCATGACCTGTCGCCGGCCTTTATCACCAGCCTGGTCGATGCAGGCGTGCAGTTCTGCACATTCTCGCCGCGGCCGCGGCTGTTCGGCGTGCGCACGCATATCTTCCGGCGCATGCACCGCAAGCTGATCGCGGTCGATGCCGAGGTGGCGTTCGTCGGCGGCCTCAACTTCTCGGCGCAGCACCTGTACCAGTTCGGGCCGCTGGCCAAGCAGGACTATGCAGTGGAAATCCGCGGGCCGTTCGCACGCCAGGTGCACGACTTCCTGGTGCGTGCGATGCCAGGCGCGTGCCCGCCGCTGCCTCCCTTGCCCGCGCCTGCGGCCGAACGCGAGCGGCCTGATGCGCGCATGCAAGCCGCACGCGCGAGGCTGGTCACGCGCGACAATCACCGCCACCGCAACGACATCGAGTTTGCCTACCTGGACGCGATCCGCGCGGCGCGGCGCGAGGTCATCATCGCCAACGCGTACTTCCTGCCGGGCTACCGGCTGCTGCATGCGCTGTGCGAGGCCGCCGCGCGCGGCGTGCGGGTGCGGCTGCTGTTGCAGGGCAAGCCCGACATGCCGTGGGTGGCGCGCGCCGGCGGCCTGCTCTATGCGCAGCTGCAGGACGCGGGGGTGCAGATCCTCGAATACGTCGAGCGGCCGTTCCACGGCAAGGTCGCGGTGGTCGATGATGACTGGGCTACGGTCGGCTCAAGCAACCTCGACCCGCTGAGCCTGTCGCTGAACCTCGAGGCCAATCTCGTGATCCGCGATGAAGCCTTTGCACGCCACCTGCGCGGCCGGCTGGAAGCGCTGATCGGCGCGCGCTGCCGCGCGGTGCCGCCGGGGCTGAAGTCTCCGCGCAACCGCCTCGATGCGCTGGGCGCGACGCTGATGTTCCACTTCCTGCGGCGCTTCCCGGCCTGGGCGGGCTGGCTGCCGGCGCATGCGCCCCGGCTGGTGCAGCCGATGCCCGGCGGGCGGCGCAACGCGCGGCGCGTGGTGGTGTTGCGCGGAGGCGCGGAATGACGGGCGCCGAGGCCCTGACCGCCATCCGCCAGCACGCGCACTGGCCGGCCTGGCGCCGTGCCATCGGCATCCTCTTTATTGCCGCCGTGCTGGCGCTGATCGCGCGCAAGCTGGGCACCATCGACTGGAACGCGGTGCTGGAAGCGCTGCGCGGCTTCAATGCGCGCACGCTGCTGCCGGCGGCCGGATTCGTGGCACTGAGCGGGCTGCTGTACAGCCAGTTCGACGTGCTCGGCTGCCGCTATGCCGGGCACCCGCTGCCGCTGCGCCGGGTGATGGCGATCTCCTATGTCAGCTACACGCTCAGCCTCAACCTGGGCGCCACGCTGGGCGGCGCGGGCGTGCGCTACCGACTGTACTCGCGCGCGGGACTGAGCGCGCCGCAAATCTGGAGCCTGTTCGTGGTGGTGGTCACCACCAACTGGCTCGGCTATGCGGTGCTGGCGGGCGTCATCCTCGCCGGCGAACTGGTGGTGCTGCCGCCGGAGTGGGGCATTCCCGCGGCACTGACGCGGATGCTCGGCATGCTGATGCTGGCCCTCCCGGCCGCCTATCTGGCAGCGTGCGCGCTCTGGCACGGCCGCCACCGTACCGTACGCGATCACGACATCTATGTGCCCACGGTGCGCTTCGCCGCGTTGCAATGCGTGCTGTCGGCCGCCCACTGGATGTCGATGGGGGCGATCCTGTACGCGCTGCTGCATACGCATGCGACCTACTTCACGGTGCTGGGCGTGCTGCTGGCGTCCGGGCTGGCGGGCGTGGTGGTGCGCATCCCCGGCGGGCTGGGCGTGATCGAGACCGTGTTCCTGACCATGCTGGGCGACCAGGTGCCGCACGGGCTGCTGCTTGCGGCGCTGATCGCGTATCGGGCGCTGTATTACCTGATTCCGTTGATGATCGGGGCGGTGAGCTATTTCGTGCTGGAGGCGCGGGGCAAGCGCGGTGGCGAGGAAGAGGTGAGATGATCGGCGAGTGCATGCGCTTGCCCTCTCCCCCGGCCCCTCTCCCGCGAGCGGGAGAGGGGAGAAAAACAGCGGTAGCGGAGCGGGCAGGAGGTCAGGCCGCGGCCAGCGCGCGGTCCAGGTCCTCGATCAGGTCGTCGATATGCTCGATGCCGATCGACAGCCGCACCATGTCTTCACTGACGCCGGCCGCCTGCAGTTCCTCGGGGTTGAGCTGGCGGTGCGTGGTCGACGCCGGGTGGGTGGCCAGCGACTTGGCATCGCCGATATTGACCAGCCGCGTGAACAGCTGCAGCGCATCGAGGAAGCGCGCGCCGCCCTCGCGCCCGCCCTGCTTCAGGCCGAACGACAGGATGCCGGGGCCGCGGCCGCCCAGGTATTGCTGCACCAGCGCGTGGTCGGCATGGTCGGGCAGGCCGGCAAAATTGACCCACGCCACCTTGGCGTGCTGCTGCAGGTGGCGTGCGATCGCCAGCGCGTTGTCGGTGATGCGGTCCAGCCGCAGCGCCAGCGTCTCGATGCCCTGCAGGATCAGGAAGGCGTTGAACGGCGACAGCGCCGCGCCGGTATTGCGCAGCGGCACCACGCGCGCGCGGCCAATATAGGCGGCCGGCCCCAGCGCTTCCGTATAGACGACACCGTGGTACGACACGTCGGGCTCGTTCAGGCGGCGGAAGCGCTCCTTGTGCTGCGCCCATGGGAACTTGCCGCTGTCGACGATGGCGCCGCCGACGCTGTTGCCGTGGCCGCCCAGGTACTTCGTCAGCGAATGCACAACGATATCGGCGCCATGCTCGAATGGCCGGCACAGGTAGGGCGACGGCACCGTGTTATCGACGATCAGCGGCACGCCGTGGTTGTGCGCCACGCGCGCGATCGCGGCGATATCGACCACGTTGCCAAGCGGGTTGCCCACCGACTCGACAAACACGGCCTTGGTGCGCGCGTCGATCAGGTCGCCGAAGCTGGCCGGGTTGCGGCCGTCGGCAAAACGGGTCTCGATGCCGGACTGCGGCAGCGTGTGCGCCAGCAGGTTGTAGGTGCCGCCGTAGAGCTGGCTGGACGAGACGATGTTGTCGCCGGCCTCGGCAATGGTCTGGATCGCATAGGTGATCGCCGCCATGCCCGACGCCAGCGCCAGCGCGCCCACGCCGCCCTCGAGCGCGGCCAGGCGCTGCTCGAGCACGTCGTTGGTCGGGTTCATGATGCGGCTGTAGATGTTGCCGGCCACCTTCAGGTCGAACAGGTCGGCGCCATGCTGGGCGTTGTCGAAGGCGTACGCCACCGTCTGGTAGATGGGCACGGCCACCGCGCGCGTGGTGGGATCGGGCGAATAGCCGCCGTGGACGGCCAGGGTTTCGAGTCTCATCTTCTTCTCTCTTCTTCTCGCTGTTGGGTGCCGGACCGGCGCGCGGGGGCAGTGCCTGCCCTGGCGCCGGGCTTGCCGAGCAGTGCGCCGCACGGGCGCACCAGGCCGTGCGATGGTACCAGCCGGCCCGCGCACGCCCCTGCGGCGTGGCTGCTATGGTTGCCGGCGGCGCTCGCGCGAGGCAAGGAAACTTATTGCATTTGGATATGCGCGGCGCCGCGGCGCAGCGGTCATGCCCCGACTGCGAGCGGCGGTTCGAGCTGCTGCCAGCGCAGGTTCTCCGGCCGGCGCAACCCCAGGTGCTCGCGCAGCGTGGTGCCCGTATAGCGCTCGCGGAACAGCCCGCGCCGGCGCAGCTCCGGCAGCACCAGCTCGATGAAATCATCGAGCCCGCCCGGCAGCCACGGCGGCATGACATTGAAGCCATCGGCGGCCTCGCCCTCGAACCACGCCTGCAGCTGGTCGGCGATGGACTGCGGTGTGCCGTGGATCGACCAGTGGCCGCGCGCGGTGGCCACGCGCAGGCACAGCTGGCGGATGGTGAGCCCCTCGCGCCGGGCCAGGCCGGTAACCAGCTGGAAGCGGCTCTTGGCGCCGTTCGGTTCGGCCAGGTTGTCGGGCAGCGGGCCGTCCAGCGGATAGCCGCTCAGGTCGATCCCGCCCAGGTGCTGCGACAGCAGGGCCAGCCCCACCGACGGATGGACCAGGCTTTGCAGCGCTTCGAATTTCTCGTGCGCCTCGGCCTCGCTGCGGCCCACCACCGGGAACACGCCCGGCAGGATCTTGAGCTGGTCGGGCGTGCGGCCATAGCGCGCGAGCCGCGCTTTCAGGCCGCGATAGAAGGCCTGCGCATCGGCCAGCGACTGCTGCGCGGTGAAGATGACCTCTGCGGTGCGTGCGGCCAGTTCCTGCCCGGCCTCGGACGAGCCGGCCTGCACGATCACCGGATGGCCCTGCGGCGGGCGCGCGACGTTGAGCGGCCCGCGCACCTGGAAGTGCGCGCCGCGATGGTCCAGCGTGTGCAGCTTGTCCGCATCGAAATGCCGGCCGCTGTCCTTGTCGTACAGGAAGGCATCGTCCTCCCAGGTGTCCCACAGGCCGGTGACCACGTCGACGAACTCTTCGGCACGGGCGTAGCGATCCGCGTGCGCGGGATGACGTTCGAGGCTGAAGTTGCGCGCTTCGGCATCCGACCACGACGTCACCACGTTCCAGCCCGCGCGGCCGCCGCTGAGGTGGTCGAGCGAGGCGAACTTGCGCGCCACATGAAAGGGCTCGTTGTAGGTGGTGGAGACGGTCGCCACCAGGCCGATGCGCTGCGTCACTGCCGCCAGTGCCGACAGCAGCGTCAGCGGCTCGAAGGTGGCGGCGCGCGCGGTGCGCGGCAGGGTGGCATCGTCCATGCCGCGGATGGCAACGCCGTCCGCCAGGAACAGCGCATCGAACCCCGCGGCCTCGGCGCGCTGCGCCAGCCCGATGTAGTGCGCCAGGTTGCGGCCGGCATCGGCCTGCGCGCCGGGATGGCGCCACCCGGCGACATGGTGCCCGGTGGCCTGGAGAAAGGCGCCCAGATGCAGCTGGCGCGGCGGCTTTTGCGATGACATCGATCGTGCTCTCCTGAAGAAGCTGGCTGGATCAGGCCGCTTGCCTTTGCGCGGCACCGGCGGACTGGTTGGCCGGCGCCGCGCCCTCGCCGCGCGCGCCCGCCTTCACCGCCTTGCTGCGGCGGCCATCCACACCGACCGGAATGTCGCCGGCCACGGTGGCGCGGCGCACCACGCGGTGCGCGTCGCCATAGTCGTTGATGGCGTAGTGCTGGGTGGCGCGGTTGTCCCAGATCGCGACGTCGCCCGCGCGCCAGCGCCAGCGCACGGTGTTCTCCAGCCGGTGCACATGGCCCTGCAGCACGGCAATCAGGTGCGCCGAATCGGCCGACGCGTAGTCCAGCAGCTTCTTGACGAAGTGCCCCAGCACCAGCGTGCGCTCACCGGTTTCCGGGTGCACGCGCACCACCGGGTGCTCGGTCTCGTAGAGCGCCGAGGTGAATACCTCGCGGTAGCGCTTCAGTCCTTCGTCGCTCGGATTTACGCGCGTGGCCGCGTAGTCGTAGTCGTTGGTGTGCAGCGCCCACAGCTTGTCGGCCAGGTCGCGCAGCGGCTCGGGCAGGTCCTGGTAAGCGGCGGCGGTGTTGGCCCACACCGTATCGCCGCCGGCGGCGGGAACGGTCACGGCGCGCAGCACCGAGACCGCGGGATAGGCCAGGTCGAAGGTCACGTCGGTATGCCAGGAGTTGGCGCGGCCGCCGTGCTGCGAGTCGAGCTCAAGCAGCTGCGTGCCGTCGCGCGAGGGCACGGTCGGGTGCGGCACGGTGTCGCCGAACAGGCGCGCAAAGCCCTGCTGTGCGGCATCGTCCAGATGCACCTGGTCGCGGAAGAACAGCACCTTGTGCCTGAGCAAGGCTGCGCGGATGGCGGCGAAGGTGGCGGGCGGCAGGTCGCCGTGCAGCGCGACGCCGCGGATCTCGGCGCCGATGCGGCCGGCAACCGGGTGGATGTCGAGCTGGGCGGTCTGGTCTGGCGTGGCGTTGGCTTGGGTCATCACGAAGCTCCGGGGATAGGGGTGGGTCAGGCGAGTTCAGGTTCGGGGGCCCGCTGCACGACGGGCTCCTGCCCGGCGAATTCGCGCAGCACGGCATCGCGCGCCCGCGCGAAGGGAAGTCCGGCGCGTTCGCGCGGATGCGGCAGGTCCACCGGCAGGATGCGGCGGATGCGGCCGGGCCGGGGTTCCATCACCACCACGCGGTCGCCCAAAAAGACGGCTTCCTCGACGTCGTGGGTGACCAGGATCATGGTGATGCCCTCGGCCTGCCAGATGCGCTGCAGCTCCTGCTGCAGGTAGGCCCGCGTCATCGCATCGAGCGCGCCGAAGGGCTCGTCGAGCAGCAGGATCTCCGGCCGCGTCACCAGTGCCCGCGCAATCGCCACGCGCTGCGACATGCCGCCAGAGAGCTGGTGCGGATAGGCCTGCTCGAAGCCGCGCAGGCCAACCAGCGCGATATGCTCGGCAACGTTGCGGTCTTTCTCGGCGTCGCTGCCTGGGGTGTTGAGCAGCGCCAGCCGGATGTTCTGCTCGACTGTCAGCCACGGGAACAAACGATGCTCCTGGAACACGATGCCGCGCTGCAGGCTGGTGCCCGATACGCGCTTGCCGTCCAGCAGGATCTCGCCGCGGTAATCCTGTTCCAGCCCCACCACCAGCCGCAGCAGGGTGGACTTGCCGCAGCCGCTGGCGCCGACGATGCTGACGAACTCGCCCGGGGCGATGGTCAGCGTGATGTCCTCCAGCACGGGCAGCGCCCGGCCCTCGACTTCGTACTGCTTGTGCAGGTGCGCGATGCTTAGCGTGCCGGCATGTGGCATTTTTTCTCTCCGTTCAGTAAGGGGCAGTGCGGCTCAGCCCGCGGCCACCGAGCGCCCGCGCCAGGCGAGCAGGCGGGATTCGATGCGGCTGGCGATCCAGTTCAGCGTGAAGCCGACCAGGCCGACCACGATCACGCCGAAGATCACCAGGTCCATCCAGAAGTTTTCGCGGCCGTCGGTCATGGTGTTGCCGATGCCCTTGCCGGATACCAGCAGGTACTCCGCGCCGAGCGTCGCCAGCCACGCATAGATCAGGCCCAGGTGAATGCCGGCGAAGATCGACGGAACCGCCGACGGCAGCACCACGCGCCACAGCACCTGGGTGCGGTTGAAGCGCAGGACACGCGCCACCTCGAGCAGGTCGGCCGGCACGGCGCGGATGCCTTCGAAGGTGTTCAGCACCACCGGGAAGAATGCGGCCAGCGACAGGAACACCACCTTGGCGGCATCGCCCAGCCCGAACCAGACCGAGATCAGCGGGATCCATGCAAACAGCGAGATCTGCTTGACCGTGTGAAAGCTCGGGCCGACCAGGCGCTCGAACAGGCGCGACAGACCCAGCGCCGTGCCGAACACCAGCCCGGCGCTGGCGCCGATGGCAAAGCCGGCCAGGTCGCGCCACAGGCTGGCGGCCAATGCCGTGGCCAGCGCGCCGCTTTGCAGCTGGCGCACCGCGGTGTCCCAGACGCTGGAGACTGGCACCAGCAGCGGCGAAGTGGTCCAGCCAAAGCGCACGGCGGCCCACCACAGCGCGAGCAGCGCGAGCGGCAGCACCCAGCCGCGCAAGGCGCGGGGCAGGCGAATACGGCGGGGGATAGCAGAAGTGGTCATCGCGGCCTCGCCTCAGAAGCCCGGCTTGCGCCAGCGCAGCACCGCGCCTTCGGCCAGCGCCAGGGTCTTGTCCAGCGCAAAGCCAACCACGCCCACCACCACCACGGCGGCCAGCACCATGTCGAGCTGGAACAGCTGGCGTCCGTAGACAATCATGTAGCCCAGCCCCTCGGACGAGGCCAGCAGCTCCACCACCACCAGCGCCAGCCACGCGTGCGTCAAGCCGTAGCGCACGCCGTTCCACACCGGCGCGGCCGCGGCGGGCAGCACCACGCGCGACAGCGTCTGCCAGCGCGTGAGCTGCAGCACGCGCGCCACTTCCAGGTAGCGTGTCGGCACGCTGCCGATGCCCTTGTACGTGTTAAGCGCCACCGGCACGAAGGCGGCCTTGGCGATCAGGATCACCTTGAGCGCTTCGTCGATGCCGACCAGCAGCATCAGCAGCGGCAGCCAGCCCAGCATCGGCACCTGGCTGAACGCCTTGAAGGTCGGGTAGACGTAGTCGCGCAATGTCGGCGACAGGCCCATGGCCGCGCGTGCCAGCCCGCCGGCCAGCCCCACGGCAAAGCCGCCGGCCACGCGCAGCGCGCTGATGGCCAGGTTGGCCTGCAGTTCACCGCTTTGCCAGAGGTCGGCCAGCGTGCGTGCGACGTCCTCGGGTGCGGGCAGCACCTGCGGCGGAATCCAGGCATTGCGGGCGGCCACGTACCAGACCAGCAGCAGCGCCAGCGGCACCGGCCAGGCCAGCAGCCAGCGGGCGGCATCCTGCCAGCGCAGTGGCCTGCGCGGAGCCGCCACGCGCGGCGCCGCGGCGGCTGGCAGTGAAAGCGAATCGGCGACAGACATGATGTCAGGCTCCCAGGATCTTGCCGTTGGGTTGGTAGACGGGCCAGTAGCTCTGCAGGCTCAGGTCGGTGAGTGCAGCCTTCAGGAAGCGCTGGTCGATCCACTGGTCCACGTCAAAGCGCGCACGGCTCAGCTTGAAGCGATAGGCCTGCTCGACCGCGTCCTTGTAGCGGCTGACCAGGAAGGGATCGAAATTCGGGTTCAGCCGCACCCGCAGCGGCTCGCCGTCGAAGTCTTCCTTCCAGTGGTCATAAGGCGTGCCCGCACGCGCCCAGGTGCGCAGCACTTCTTCACGATGGCTCTCGTCCGAGGCCCACCGCGCCGCCTCGACCGCGGCCTTCACCAGGTGCTGCGTGGCCTCCGGATAGCGTTCGGCGAATTCGTCGCTCACCAGTACGTGGCTTTGCCGTGTGTAGATCGGCGACTGGTTCTTGCTGGAGTACAGGATGCGCACCGCGCCCTTGTCGCGCAGACGCAGGATGTCCATGGCGCCGATGGCGGCGTCGATGTCGCGCGTGGACAGTGCCGCCAGGTAGCCGGCCGTGTCCAGGTTCAGCAGGCGCAGGTCCTTGTCCGACAGCCCGTTCGCTTCCAGCAGGCGCAGCGCCGGCAGATGCATGTTGGTGCCCTTGAACAGCGACACGCGCTTGCCGCGCAGGTCGCTGACCGTCTTCAGCGGCGAATCGGGTGGCACGCCCACGTAGATGTTGGCGCGCACGCCGGTGGCCAGCACCAGCCGCGTCTTCAGGCCCGCGGAGCGCGCCACGATGGACGGCAGGTCGCCCTGCAGCGCGAAGTCGAGCTGGCGGTTGGCCAGCGCCTCGTTGACGGCGGGGCCGGCGCCCTTGAAGAAGAACCACTCCACGCGCGTGCCGGTTGGCTTGAACGACTCCTCCAGCCAGCCGCGTGCATGGGCAATCGCCAGCGAGCTGCCGGCAAAGCTGGGCGGGGTGCCGGTGGCGGGCTGGGCCACGCCGACGCGGATCACATCAGGCCGCGCGGCCGGGCTGGCGCTGAACGCGGACAGCGGCGACAGCGAAGCCGCCATGCCCAGACCGGACCAGGCCGCGCAGCGCAGCAGCTCGCGGCGGGTCAGCGTGGGTGCAGCGGTGGCATCGGGGCGCGGGGTCGTCATCGTGCAGACCTTCTTGAAGTTGAGGACGGCTCCACGATAAGCGGCGCTGCGCGCGGACCAGAACGAATGATTCCGGCTTTGGTTATCGGCCCCGCGCATATGGCGCGCAGCGCGGCGTTGGCATATCGGCATGCATTCTTCTTCGTTGGCCGAGTGCCGTTGCTGTCCTACAGTCTGCGCATTTTGATCGCTACCAGACTGACCACGCCCTTACGATGAGCAATGACCTGAGTTCCGGCCGCCGGCGCTTCCTGCAGCGCGGGGCGGTGCTGGGCGCCGCCGCGGCCGGCGCCGCCACTGCGGCGCGCGCTGAACCCCTGACGGTTGCGCCGTGGACGCGCACGCCGGGCGAGCCCGTGCTGTGGCATGCCTACGGCCAGCCATCCCCGTTCGAGAAAGACGTGGTGCGGCGCAGCCGCAGCGCGGCGCCGCTGCCCGGCGCCAACTCGTCGATGACGCCGCTGCAGGACCTGCGCGGCATCATCACGCCGACCGGGCTGGTGTTCGAGCGCCATCACGCCGGCATCCCGCTGATCGACCCGGCGCAGCACCGGCTGGCGGTGCACGGGCTGGTGGCGCGCCCGCGCATCTTCACCATGGACGACCTGGTGCGCCTGCCGTCGGTGTCCCGCATCCATTTCCTGGAGTGCTCGGGCAACACCGGGCGCGAGTGGAAGGCGCCCGGCGCCAAGTCCGTGCAGATCAGCCACGGCCTGCTGTCTTGCTGTGAGTGGACCGGCGTGCCGTTGTCCGTGGTGCTCGACGAAGTCGGCGTGGCGCCGGATGCGGCCTGGGTGCTGGCCGAAGGCGCCGATGGCGCAGCCATGACGCGCAGCGTGCCACTGGCCAAGGCGCTCGAAGATGCACTGCTGGTCTATGCGCAGAACGGCGAGATGCTGCGGCCCGAGCATGGTTATCCGCTGCGGCTGTTCCTGCCGGGCTATGAGGGCAACATGAGCATCAAGTGGCTGCGGCGGCTGAAGCTGGGCCGCGCGCCGTTCATGTCGCGCGAAGAGACCGCCAAGTACACCGACTCCCTGCCCGACGGCAGCGCGCGGCAGTTCACCTTCCTGATGGACGTGAAATCCGTGATCACTTTCCCCGCGCCGGATCACAAACTGCGTGAGCGCGGGTTCTATGAGATCTCGGGCCTGGCGTGGTCGGGCCACGGGCGGATCCGCCGCGTCGAGGTGTCGGTCGATGGCGGGCGCAGCTGGCGCGAGGCGCAGCTGCAGGAGCCGGTGCTGGACCGCGCGCTGGTGCGCTTCCGCCTGCCGTGGCGCTGGGATGGCGGGCCAGCTTCGCTGGAGAGCCGCGCCATCGATGAAGCCGGCAATGTCCAGCCCACGCCGGACCAGCTGGTGGCCGCGCGCGGCGTGGCTTCCACCTATCACTACAACGCGATCCAGCGCTGGCGCGTGGCCGCCGACGGGAGCATTGCCAATGCGCGTGCCTGATCCAATCCGCGGCGCCGCCGCGATGCTGGCGCTGGCTTGCGCTGCCCACGGCGCCGCTGCGCAGCCCTACGGCCTGGGCCGCCCCGTCAGCGAGCGCGATCTTGCCGCGCGGAATATCGATGTCACGCCAGACGGCGCCGGCCTGCCGCGGGGCCGCGGCACGGTCGCGCAAGGCCAGCAGGTCTATGCGCAACGCTGTGCCGCGTGCCACGGCGCCAATGGCGAAGGCAAGCCCGCCGATGCGCTGGTGGGCGGACAAGGCACGCTCGCGGATGCCGCCAAGGGCAAGGATCCGGTCAAGACCATCGGCAGCTTCTGGCCCTATGCGACCACGGTGTTCGACTTCATCAACCGTGCCATGCCGTACGACGCACCGCAGAGCCTGGCGCCGGACGAGGTCTATGCCGTGACCGCATGGCTGCTGCACAGGAACGGCATCGTGCCCGCCGATGCGGTGCTGGACGCGCGCACGCTGCCGCAGGTGAAGATGCCGAACCGCGATGGCTTTGTCGCCGACGCGCGACCGGACACGGCCAACGTGCCCTGCCGCAGCGGCTGCCCCGGCAAGCCGTGAGCCTGGCCGGCCTTGACGGGGCCCGCCAATGTCGAGACATGGATATGCGCTGAGCGGATAAGGGCCAGCGATATGATTCGTTGACCCCGCAGTGGCCCGCTCTCTACAGTGCAAGCTTGTACGCGGCATCCCGGATGCCGCATCGGTTTCCCCCGTATGCCAGAGCTTGCCATGACGACCGCAACCGCCCACGCCCTAGCTTCGCGTCCGCAGAACGCACCGCTTGCCACCGCTTCTTCCTCTGTTGCCGCCGGTCGCTTCGAGATCCGCGCGCTCGATGCGCCGCTGGGTGCCGAGGTGATCGGACTGGACCTGTCGCAACCGCTGTCGGCAGCGGAGTTCGCGCGCATCCATCGCGCCCACCTCGACCACCACGTGCTGGTGTTCCGCGACCAGCGCATCACGCCCGCGCAGCAGATCGCCTTCAGCCGCCGCTTCGGCCCGCTGCAGATCCACGTGCTGCACCAGTTCCAGCTGCCTGGCCATCCGGAAGTGCTGGTGGTCTCCAACGTGGTCGAGGACGGCAAGCCGATCGGGCTGGGCGATGCCGGCCACTTCTGGCATTCGGACCTGTCGTACAAGGAACGGCCCAGCCTGGGTTCGCTGCTGCATGCGCGCGAGCTGCCCGCCGAAGGCGGCGATACGCTGTTCGCCAACATGCACCTGGCGTGGGACACGCTGCCGGCCGCGCTCAAGCGCGCGATCGATGGCCGGCAGGCCGAACATACCTACCTGGCGCGCTACGCCGAGCTGCAGCAGCGCAGCCCGTGGCGGCCCGACCTGACGCCCGCGCAGGTGGCGCAAGTCAGGCCGGTGCTGCAGCCGGTGGTACGGACCCATCCGGAGACCGGGCGCAAGGCGCTGTTCGTCAGCGAACACTTCACCACCCGCATCGCCGGCCTGCCCGAGGACGAGAGCCGCGCGCTGCTCGACCAGCTGTTTGCGCACAGCGTCAGCCCCGCGCATCTCTACCGCCACCGCTGGCAGCCGCACGACCTGGTGTTCTGGGACAACCGCTCGCTGCTGCATCTTGCGGCGGGCTGTCCGCCGCAGCTGCGACGCGTGATGTACCGCACCACCATCGAAGGCGACGTGCCGCGCTGAGCGCGGCAGCGATCGCCGGTCTTCCCAGGGCGTTCGCCTGCGCGAATGCCTGTCCAACGCATGCCCCGGAGTCCTGAACATGTTCTCTCGTCTGTCCCGCAAGCTCGGCCTGCTGGCGCTCAGCGCCGGCCTGGCCATCACCGGCACCGCGCACGCCGAAGGCAAGCTGCGCATCGCCGAGCAGTTTGGCGTGGTCTATCTGCTGCTCAACGTGGCGCGCGACCAGCAGCTGATTGAAAAGCACGGCCGGCAGCAGGGTGTCGACATCAAGGTCGAATGGACCCAGCTGTCCGGCGGTGCGGCGGTCAACGACGCGCTGCTGTCGGGCGCCATCGATATCGCTGGCGCCGGCGTGGGGCCGCTGCTGACGCTGTGGGACCGCACCCATGGCAAGCAGAACGTGCGCGGCGTGGCGTCGCTCGGCAACTTCCCGTACTACCTGGTGAGCAACAACCCCAAGGTCAGGACCATTGCCGACTTCACCGACAAGGACCGCATCGCGCTGCCGGCGGTCGGGGTCTCGGTGCAGTCGCGCGTGCTGCAGCTCGCCGCGGCCAAGCAGTGGGGCGACAAGGAATACAACCGGCTGGACCGGTGGACGGTGGCGGTGCCGCATCCGGATGCGGCGGCGGCCATCATCGCCGGCGGCACCGAAATCACCGGCCACTTCGGCAACCCGCCGTTCCAGGAGCAGGAGCTGGCCGGCAACCCGAATGCGCGCATCGTGCTGAACTCGTACGACGTGCTGGGCGGACCGAGCTCGTCCACGGTGCTGTACGCCACCGAGAAGTTCCGCAACGACAACCCGAAGACCTATCGCGCCTTTGTCGATGCGCTGGCCGAAGCCGCCGCCTTTGCCACCGCCAATCCCGAGGCCGCCGCGGACATCTACCTGCGCCAGAGCAAGGCCCGCACCGACCGCGCGCTGCTGCTGCGCGTGCTGAAGAACCCGCAGGTGCAATTCCGCGTGGCGCCGCAGAACACCTTTGCGCTGGCCTCGTTCATGCATCGCGTCGGCGCGATCCGCAACCAGCCGAAGTCCTGGCAGGACTATTTCTTCGCGGATCCGGTGACCGCGCAAGGGAGCTGAACATGGCCACCCACAGCCTGCGCGTGGTTTCGGACCGGCCCGCGCCCCTGCTGCAGGTGGACGGCGTGTCGCTGGAATACCGCACGCCCGGCCGCATCGTGCGCGCGACCCATCGCGTCAGCTTCGACGTGCATGCGGGCGACCGCTTCGTGCTGCTGGGTCCTTCCGGCTGCGGCAAGTCCACGCTGCTGAAGTCGGCGGCCGGCTTCGTCGCGCCCTGTGAGGGCGAAATCCGCCTTGAAGGCCGGCGCGTGCAGCAGCCCGGCCCGGACCGCATCGTGGTGTTCCAGGAGTTCGACCAGCTGCCGCCCTGGAAGACCGTGCTGCAGAACGTGATGTTCCCGCTGCGGCACGCGCGCGGCCTGTCGCGCGCGGCCGCGCGCGAGCTGGCGCTGGACAGCCTGCGCAAGGTGGGCCTGGCCGGGTTTGCCGGTGCCTATCCGCACACCTTGTCGGGCGGCATGAAGCAGCGCGTGGCGATCGCGCGCGCGCTGGCCATGCGCCCCAAGGTGCTGCTGATGGACGAACCCTTTGCCGCGCTGGACGCATTGACGCGCCGGCGCATGCAGGAAGAACTGCTGGCGCTGTGCGACGACGCCGCGCTGACGCTGCTGTTCGTCACGCATTCGATCGAAGAGGCGCTGGTGGTGGGCAGCCGCATCCTGCTGCTGTCGCCGCACCCCGGCCGCGTGCGCGCGGAGCTCAACAGCCACCAGTTCAGCCTGGCGAGCCAGGGCGGCGCCGAATTCCAGGCCGCGGCGCGGCGCATCCACGGCCTGCTGTTCGACGCGCCGGCCACCATCGACCCGCCGCCGGCGCGCAGCGCGGCGGCACGCTGAAACCGACATCGCATCATGACGCAAACTACGCTGACCCTGCCCGACCCGCTGCGGCCCGAATACGAGCGCGAGCCCGAGCCGTTTACCGAGGCCCCGCTGGCGCGCGCGTTGCCGTGGCACCAGCGCGCGTGGCAGCAAGACTGGCTGCGCAAGGCGCTGATCCTGCTGGCGCTGGGACTGATCTGGGAAGCGGTGGCGCGCGTGCAGGACAACGACCTGCTGCTGCCCTCGTGCCTGGCCACGCTGCGCGCCTTTGGCGCGGCGGTGGCCGGCGGCGAGCTGCCGGGCAAGGCGGCGATCTCCCTTTCGGTGCTGCTGCGCGGCTATGCCGCCGGCATCGTACTGGCGTTCGTGCTGACCTCGCTGGCGGTATCGACGCGCCTCGGGCGCGACCTGCTGGACACGCTTACCGCGATGTTCAACCCGCTGCCGGCGATAGCGCTGTTGCCGCTGGCGCTGCTGTGGTTCGGGCTTGGCACCGGCAGCCTGGTGTTCGTGCTGATCCATTCGGTGCTGTGGCCACTGGCGCTGAACATGTACGCGGGCTTCCGCGCGGTGCCGCCGACGTTGCGCATGGCGGGACGCAACTACGGCCTGCGCGGGCTGCGCTATGTCGCGCTGGTGCTGGTGCCGGCGGCGCTGCCCGCGATCCTGTCCGGCCTGAAGATCGGCTGGGCCTTCGCCTGGCGCACGCTGATCGCCGCCGAACTGGTGTTCGGCGCGTCCTCGGGGCAGGGCGGGCTGGGCTGGTTCATCTTCCAGAACCGCAACGAGCTCTATACCGACCGCGTGTTCGCCGGGCTGGCCGCGGTAATCCTGATCGGGCTGCTGGTCGAGGGACTGGTGTTCACCACGCTGGAGCGGCTGACCGTGCGCCGCTGGGGCATGCAGCACTAGCCTTGCCCGATGCCGCGCGGGCGCGTAGGCTACGGCTCCGGTAACGAACCGGAGCCTGCCCATGACCGCCATCCATCAAGCCGCCGCCCAGGGATTCGCCAGCCAGGCCGATACCTACGCGCGCGGTCGACCTGAATACCCCGCCGGGATCGACACCTGGCTGCGCGGCGCGCTTGACTTGCATGCCGGCCGCGTCGTGCTCGATCTCGGGGCCGGCACCGGAAAGTTCACGCGCCGGCTGGTGCAGACCGGCGCGACGGTAATCGCGGTGGAGCCGGTGGAGCCGATGCGGGCGCAACTGGCGGCCGCGGTGGCGCCGGTGCAAGCCCTGGAGGGCAGCGCCGAGGCGATCCCTTTGCCAGACGCCAGCGTCGACGCCGTGGTCTGCGCACAGGCGTTCCACTGGTTTGCCAACGCGCGCGCGCTGGCCGAGATTCGCCGCGTGCTGCGCCCCGGCGGCCGGCTCGGACTGGTATGGAACGTCCGGGATGAAAGCGTGGACTGGGTGGCGCAGCTGACTGCCATCATGGCGCCGTATGAAGGCGACGCCCCGCGCTTCCACAAGGGTGACTGGAAGCGGGTGTTTCCCGCCGAGGGCTTCGGGCCGCTGGCGCTGCAGACCCTGCCCTACGCCCATGTGGGGCCGCCACGGCAGGTGATCGTGGATCGCGTCATGTCGGTCAGCTTCATTGCGTCGCTGCCCGAGCCGGAGCAGGCGCGCGTGCGCGCGCGCCTGCACGCGCTCATCGACCAGCATCCGGCGCTGTCGGCCCGCGCCGAGGTTGCCTTCCCGTACCGCACCGAGGCTTATCACTGCGAACGGCTCGCCTGAGCCTACATGGTCGCCTGCCGCACCCAGAATGCGGCGCCGACGCGCACCGCGCAGCGCTCGTGCTGCCGGTCCGCTTCCGCACTGCGCCGCGCGCGCGTGCTGGCCTCGATCTGCTCCCAGATCTCGAGCATGGCGCAGATCTTGGGCAAGGCATTGAATCCGGCCGCGGTCGGCAGCCAGGCCGTGCCGCACGGCTGGAACAGCGGCATGCCGAGCGCGGCCTCGAGCTGGCGCAGCTGGTAATGGAGCCGTTGCGACTGGATCCCGAGCGCCTGCGCGGCGCGGCCGGCGTCGCGATGCTGCATCAGCGCGACAAAGACACGCAGGGAGAGAAACGAGACGCGCCGGTTGATGAGTCGGTAAGCCATGCCCATGTCATGGCCGGGGGGCGGTTTCGCGCTCGCGCGCTGCTACGGGTCCCCGGCGGATCGAAGTGGATCGATCGTAGCGGGGCGGCACGGGGCTGGTGGGCAGCCGGATTCAGAAATGCAGCGCGGAATCTTCCGGCGAGGCGTGCGGCAGCGACGCAGTCAATGCATCGGCAGCTGGCCGATCGCGGTCAGTGCCAGCACCACGTCGGGCGACAGGCGGCGTTCGCTGCATGGCACGCCCGCGGTTTCGAGCGTGGTCCACAGGTCGGCGTCGCCAGTGACGATGCGTAGCCGCAGCTGGGCCAGGTATGCATATTCCGCGGGGGTCAGCGGCCGCGGGGCGCTGCGCAGGTCGTCCAGGATGGCACCAAGCGAGAGTGCGGGAACGGTCATACCAAGGTCGGGAATAGCACGGCGATGAGACATTGCGGCGGAAACAGCAGGAGGGTGCGGAGTTGAGCAACGCATGATTCTATCCATCCGGTGCAGCGGCCGCTAAAGCAAAAGCCGGGGCAATTTACCCCGCTGATTCCGCTTGCAAAGCCAGGAGTGGCGAATAGGCTAAGCGCGCGGCATGCGATGTGGCGCATGCGGTGGTCCAGAGGGCGGAAAAGGCGCTTGTGCGAACGCGCGCTCCAGCCTGGCAGCGGGTACGGGTGTTGCAGAAAAACGCCACCATGCCAGCGGGGGTGCGTCGACGCGACGGCACATGGCTCCGCCGGGAGCGCGGATTGACAACCCCCGGAGCGTTCTATACGGTGGCACATCGTTTCAACCCAACGCCTTCGCCGTTCATCACCCGCCGCCCGCCATGCCCCGCAAAGCCGCACAGGTTTCCGAAGCCGACAAGCACGCCGCCGCCGGCGGCGCCATCGCCGTGGACCGGGCGCTGTTCGTGCTGTCGGTGTTCCGGCAGGGCGATGGCGCGCTGGCGCTGGCCGAACTGGCGCAGCGCAGCGGCCTCTACAAGAGCACGCTGCTGCGCCTGCTGGCATCGCTCGAACATGCCGGGCTGGTGCTGCGCCACGCCGACGGCCGCTATGGCCTGGGGCCGGAGGTGGCGCGGCTGCACGCGGTCTACGCGGCGTCGTTCTCGCTCGAGGCGGTGGTGATGCCGGCGTTGCGCGAACTGGTCAGCGCCACGCGCGAGAGCGCGGCCTTTCATGTCGAGCAAGGCGAACACCGGCTGTGCCTGTACCGCGTCGATTCGCCACAGCCGGTGCGCGACCACGTGCGCGCGGGCGAACTGCTGCCGCGCGACCGCGGCGCCGGCGCGCGCGTGCTGCGTGCCTTCGCCGGCGAGCGCGGCGAGCTCTATGACCGGATCCGGCAAGACGGCGTGGCGGCGCTGGTCGGCGACCGCAGCCCCGATCTGGCCGGCGTGTCCGCGCCGGTCTTCGGCCCGGGCGGTGTGCTGGCCGGCGCGCTGACGCTGACCTGTCCGGCGGCGCGCTACCGCGACGCTTTCCGCGACGATGTGCTGCAGGCAGCGCGCTCGCTGACGCGCGCGCTCGGCGGCACGGCGCCGCAGGCCACCCCGGCATCGACAGTTCCGGACTGATCGGAAACCGTGGCGGGGCGCAGCGCACCCGACCCGGCTTGCAGGGGGTGCCAAGCTAGCGCCGGCACGGGCTATCATGCGGCTGGCATGAAAAACAGCGCACGTCACATCTGGTGAAATCAGCGCCCGCATGCCTCGCGTCGCGCCCCCGTGCCCCGATGCCCGCCGATCGATATTGACGGCAGGCGGACGGCATCCTTGAGGAAATCCCTTGCACCTGGACCAGCAGACCATTGCGGTGGTGATGATGGTGTTTTTCTGCGGCACGCTGATCATTGCAGCGGGGCTGGTGTTTGCGCTGCGCGCGAGCACGGCGGGTCGGCTGTGGGCCTTCGGCCATGTGCTGGTGTCGGCCGCGGGCCTGGCGCTGGCGGTCAGCGCGGCCAGCGGCACTGGCCAGCTCGGCACGCTGGGTGCATTCGCCTTCGTCGCCGGCTGGCTGCTGATCTACCGCGGCGTGCGGGTCTACTACGGCGTGCCGGCGCATCCGGGCGCGCTGGTGGGGGCGGGCGCGATCGTGCTCGGCCTGATGGCGGCCTCCAGCGGCCTGCCCGAGGGTCCGCAGCTGGTGCTGCGCATCGTCTATGGCGTGCTGGCGCTGGTGTCGCTGGCCACCTTCGCCACGCTGGCGCGCGCAGGGCGCGGGCGCCGCAGCATCGGGGCGCCGCTGGTGCTGGTGGCCAGCCTGGTGCAACTGGCGACGCAGCTGGCGGGCTTCAGCCACGCCATGAGCCTGCCCGCGGGCGGCACGGTCGCGGCGCCGCTGACCCTGTTCTTCGCCAGCCCGGCCGGTTCGGCCTGGGTGCTGGCGCCGCTGATCGCCACGCTGCTGGGGCTGTTCGGCTTTACCGTGATGGCGATGGAGCAGATCGTCGCGCACAACGAAAGCGGCGCGCGCATCGACGCCCTCACCGGGCTGCTCAACCGCGGCGCGCTGGAGATGTCGGCGCTGTCGCTGGTGGCGCGCTGGCAGCGCGATGGCCAGCCGCTGTCGTGCCTGGTGATCGATATCGACTACTTCAAGCAGGTCAACGATACCTGCGGCCACCATGCCGGCGATGCGGTGCTGCGCGAAGTGGCGCAGGCGCTGGACAACTCGCGCCGCGCCTCGGATGTGGCCGGGCGCTATGGCGGTGAAGAGTTCTGCGTGCTGTGCCCGCATACCGACGAGCAGCAGGCCTCGGCACTGGCCAACCGCGTGCTGCGCAAGGTGCATGCGATTGCCTTGCCCGCCGGGCGCGGCCATGCCAGCGTCAGCATCGGCGTGGCGCAGCTGCGCGGCGGCGCGGGCAGCCGGGAGGCGCTGTGGCGGACCCTGTTCGCCGATGCCGACCGCGCGCTCTACCACGCCAAGGCGCATGGGCGCGACCGCTATGTGCTGGCATCGTCGATGGCGCAGCCCGCCGCCGGCGCGGCGGCTGCGCCGCTGCTGCAGCCGCAACCGGACCTGGCCGGCTGAGCGTCCGATCCGGCCTGCCGGCGGGTGTTGCCGCTGATGCGGACTTTTAAGTGGGCTTGTGCGGTTCCGGCACGTCGCGCGGCGGCGCGCCGTCATAGCGCCACAGGAACTGGCGCGGCATCGGGCCCTTGTTGCGCCCGCCCTCGCACTGCTGCTCCCACGCGTGCGCGAGGATGCCGACCGAGCGCGACAGGCAGAACAGCCCGCGCGCCAGCGGCGCGGCAAAGCCCAGTTCGGCGTAGATCACCGCGGTGGCGCCATCGATGTTCATCGGGATCGGCTTGCCGCGCCCGGCGCCGAGCGCAGCCTCGAGCGCGCGCGCGATGCCCGCGTAGCGGCCGCTCACCACGCCGTCTTCCGCCGCCCGCGCGACCAGCGCCAGCAGCCGCGGTGCGCGCGGATCGACCGGATGGAAGCGGTGGCCAAAGCCGCCGACGTACTTGCCGTGCAGGTCGCGGTAGTGCCGCAGCGCGTCTTCGACGGCCAGCGCCATCGTGCTGCCGGCGTCCAGCCGTTGCGCCACGTCCTGGTACAGCGCCACCGCCTGCTCGCCCGCGCCGCCATGCACGTCGCCCAGCACGTTGACGGCCGACGCCATGGCATTGTTCAGCCCCACGCCGCAAGTGGCCGCCATGCGCGCGATGGCGATGCTGGGTGCCTGCGGGCCATGGTCGACCGCGGCCATCAGCGCCGCGTCCAGCAGTTCGCCATGGCCCGGCCCGGGTAGCTCGCCACGCAGCATCAGCCAGATCATCTGCGCGAACGACACCCGGCCGATCAGCTGCTCGATCGGGTAGCCGCGGTAGCGGATCTCGCCCGGCCGCATGTCGATGATGCCGGTGCGCCACCAGTCCTGCGACAGGCGCTGGCCGGCATCCATGCCGTCGTCCTGTGTCTGGCTGCCGCTCATATCGCACCCTCCCGGTTCAGTTCATCAATGTCCGCATCGCTGTAGCCCAGGCTGCCCAGCACCTGGCGCGTATGCTGGCCCAGTTGCGGCGGCGGCGTGTCGACCGCCGGCGCTTCGCGGTTGAGCTTGAAGCCGGTGCGCACCACGCGGATGTCGCGGCCCACGCCCGGGGCATCGGCAAAGTCACCGATCATGCCGCGCTCGCTGACCTGCGGATGGGCCAGCGTCTGCGGCACGTCCAGTACCGGCCCCGCCGGCACCCCGGCCGCGGTCAGCAGCGGCCACCACTCGGCGGCCGGCCTGGTTGCCAGTTCGGCTTCCAGCGCCTGCGTCAGCGCGGGCCGGTTGGCCAGCCGCGCCTGCCGCTGCGCGAAGCGCGCATCGTCAGCCAACGCCGGACGGCCCACCACGCGGCACAGCGCTTCGAACTGTTCCTGCTTGTTGGCGGCGATATTGAGCAGGCCGTCGGCGGTGCGGAAGGTGCCGGAGGGGCTCGCGGTCATGTTCTCGTTGCCCATCGGCGTCGGCGCCCGGCCCGCGATCAGGTGATTGGACACCGCCCAGCCCATCGTGGCCAGCGTCGCCTCCAGCATCGATACGTCGATGAAATAGCCCTCGGTGCGCCCGGTATCGGCCAGCGCCGCCGAGACCGCCAGCGCCGCGGTCAGCCCGCCGATGGTGTCGGACACCGGATAGCCCACCCGCAGCGGCGCGCTGTGCGCGTCGCCGGTGATCTGCATCACGCCGGCCATGCCCTGGATGATCTGGTCATAGGCGGGCAGGCCGGCGAGCGGCCCGTCCTGGCCGAAGCCCGAGATCGCGCAGTAGATCAGACGCGGGTTGTCCTGCTTCAGGGTTTCATAGCCCAGTCCCAGGCGCGCCATCACGCCGGGCCGGAAGTTCTCGACCACCACGTCTGCGCTTTGCACCAGCTTGCGGAACACCGCCTTGCCGCTGGCGTGCTTCAGGTTCAGGGTGACCGACTGCTTGCCGGGGTTCTGCGCCAGGAACGACACGCCCATCAGGCGCTGGTTCAGCTCGGGGTCGGCGCCCAGCTGGCGCGCCAGGTCGCCGCTGCCGGGAGTTTCGACCTTGATCACTTCGGCGCCGAGGTGAGCAAGCTGGTGGCAGCAAAAGGGCCCGGCCAGCACATTGGTGAGGTCGAGCACGCGGACGTTGCGTAGCGGTTTTTGCATGGCGGGGGTCAGATATTCGTCGCGCAGATTAATTCTGTACAACAGAACATCAATCTTTTGTAAAGAACCTACGCAGCATAGGAGCCGCCTCGCATCCCTGTCAAGGCCGGGCTTGTCCGTGCGCCTGGCATGGCGGGCGGAGCCCGACGGGCACGGACCCGGTCGCTGCCCTACAATAGCGCCCCCGCCCGCGACCGCCTTGCGCCGCGCGGGCCACTTTGCTGGCAGGAAAATGGAATCGAAGATGTCAAACGCATGCGGCCTGGATTTCGGCACGTCCAACTCGACGGTGGGCTGGAGCCGCCCCGGCAGCGCGTCCGCGCTGCTGCCGCTGGAGGATGGCAAGGCGACGCTGCCGTCGGTGATCTTTTTCCATGCCGAGGATCCGCTCGTCAGCTACGGCCGCGCCGCGCTGGGCGACTACCTGGCGGGCTACGAGGGCCGGCTGATGCGCTCGCTCAAGAGCCTGCTGGGCACCTCGATGATGGACGACAGTACCGAGGTGATGGGCCAGGCCATGCCGTTCCGCAAGCTGCTGGCGCATTTCATCGGCGAGCTGAAGACGCGCGCCGAGCAGGCCGCCGGCACCGGGTTCTCGCGCGCGGTGCTGGGGCGTCCGGTGTTCTTTATCGACGAGGATCCGGTGGCCGACCAGTTGGCCGAAGACACGCTGGCCGGGATCGCGCGCGACGCGGGCTTCAGCGAGATCGCGTTCCAGTATGAGCCGATCGCGGCGGCCTTCGACTACGAAGCGGGCATCACGCGCGAGCAACTGGTGCTGGTTGCCGATATCGGCGGCGGCACCTCGGACTTCTCGCTGGTGCGGCTGTCGCCCGAACGCGCCGCGCGCAGCGACCGGCGCGACGACATCCTGGCCAACGGCGGCGTGCACATCGGCGGCACCGACTTCGACCGCGCGCTCAGCCTGGCGCGCGCGATGCCGCTGCTGGGCCTGGGCAGCGCGCTGCGCAACGGCAAGGCGATGCCGTCGAGCCAGTATTTCGACCTGGCCAGCTGGCACACCATCAACCTCCTCTATACGCGCAAGGCGTGGTCGCTGGTGATGGACAACTATCGCGACGCGGCCGACACGGTCAAGCTCGACCGCCTGGTGCGGCTGATCCGCGAGCGCGCCGGGCACTGGCTGGCGCTCCAGGTCGAAGGCGCCAAGATCGCGCTGTCGGACACGGACAGCACCGAGGTTGACCTGAACCGGCTGGAACCGGGCCTGTCGCTGGCCATCACGCGCGACGAGTTCGATGCCTCGATCGACAAGCTGGTGACCAAGACCGAGCAGACCGTGCACAAGCTGCTGGCCGATGCCGGCGTGCGCGGCGCCGCCGTCGATACCATCTTCTTTACCGGCGGCTCCAGCAGCGTGCCGCTGTTGCGCCAGCGGCTGGCAGCGCTGCTGCCCGAGGCGCGTTGCGTGGAAGGAGACCGGTTCGGCAGCATCGGCAGCGGGCTGGCGCTGGATGCGGTGAGGAAGTTTGGGTGAGGGAGTGGTGTTGACTGCGGGCGCCTGAGTACCCGGCTGTTTGCTCCCCTCTCCCGCAAGCGGGAGAGGGAAGTACCCCATCAAAAGTCAGCTTGCTGCGAGCGCATGTCGCGCAGGCCGAATACATCGCCCAGCGCCAGCCTTGCGGCTCGCAACGCCCCGCGCGCGGCCGCAGCATCGCCAGCGAGGCGCAACAGCGCTGGCAGTTCCTGCGGCGCGCGCAGCAACCCGCCCAGCACCGCGGCGACATCGGTCTTGCCGTTATCGCCCATGCCGGCCGCGGCGGCTGCCGGCACGGCACGGGCAGCCGGATCGACGATCACCCGGCAAGCCGCGAACGGCAGCCGGCACGCCGCCGCCATGCGTGCGGCCAGGTGCGATTCCATGTCGACGCACAGCGCCCCCGTGGCCCGGTGCAGCGAGGCCTTGGCGGCCACCGTCAGGACCGGCTGGTCGGCTCCGGCCGCGGTGCCGATGCGCGCGTGCGGCAGCGCTGCGTGCATGGCGCGCGTCCAGGTGGTGTCAGTGTCGTAGCGCTCGCCGGGCGCGCACACCGCATCCGCCAGCACCGCATCGCCCGGCGCCAGCGCCGGCTCCAGCCCGCCCGCCACGCCAAAGCTGAGGATGCCCATGCAGTGCCGGCTGGCCATTGCCGACACCTCTTGCTCCAGCGCCAGGCCGCGCACGCCGTGCACCACGCGGCAGTGCGGCCCGGCCGCGATGCGCGCCTCGAACGCCATGCCGGTGACGACCAGCACGAATGGCGCGGTCACAGGCCCCACGACACCTGGCCGCTCTGGCCAATCCGGCCGCGCTGCAGGTTGCGGTAGCGCGCCAGCGCCCACAGCGGAAAATAGCGCGCATAGCCGTGATAGCGCAGGTAGAACACGCGCGGGAAGCCCACCGCGGTAAAGCGGGGCTCATGCCACAGGCCGCCGGGCTGCTGCGTGCGCAGCAGGTAGTCGATGCCGCGCGCCACCGCGGGATGCTGCGCGGCGCCCGCCGCCATCATCGCCAGCAGCGCCCACGCGGTTTGCGAGGCCACGCTGGGCGCGGGCTCGTAGCCGCGGTAGTCGAGCCGGTAGCTGCTGCCGTCCTCGCCCCAGCCGCCGTCGGCATTCTGGATCCGCGCCAGCCACGCCACCGCGCGCTGCAACTCGGGCGCTGTGGGCGGCAGGCCGGCGGCGTTCAGCGCGCACAGCGCGCTCCAGGTGCCATAGATGTAGTTGGTGCCCCAGCGCCCGAACCAGCTGCCGTCGGGCATCTGCTCGGCCAGCAGGTAGCGCAGCGCGCGCGCGGCGGGCTCGCTCGTGCCGGGGGTGGCGCCGGTCTGGCACAGCATCGACAGGCAGCGCGCCGACACGTCGGCGGAGGGCGGGTCCAGCAGCGCGCCGTGGTCGGCGAAGGGAATGTTGTTCAGGTACAGGTGCGTGTTCTCGGGCTCGAATGCGCCCCAGCCGCCGTTGCCGCTCTGCATGCCGACGATCCACTCGGTGGCGCGCGCGACGGCGTCGCCATAGCGCCCCGGCGCCTGGTGCGCGCGCATGAAGCGGTCCATGGCGGCGGCCACCACCGCGGTATCGTCGACGTCGGGGTAGTAGGCGTTGGCATACTGGAAGGCCCAGCCGCCGGGGCGCACCAGCGGGCGGCGCACCGCCCAGTCGCCGCGCAGGTCCAGCACCTGCAAGGGCCTGAGCCAGTCCAGCGCGCGCCCGGCGGCCTGCGCCGCGCGCGCATCGCCGGTTTCCAGCAGCGCGTGCGTGGCCAGCGCGGTATCCCACACCGGCGACAGGCAGGGCTGGCAATAGGCCTCGTCGCCGTGCTCGACCAGCAGGCGCTCGAGCGAACGCCGCGCCACCGCGCGCGCCGGATCGTCGGGCGGCACGCCCAGCACGTCGAACATCATCACGCTGTTGGCCATCGCCGGGAAAATCGCGCCCAGACCGTCTTCGCCGTTGAGGCGCTCGCGCACGAAGCGCTGTGCCGCGGCAATGGCGCGCCGGCGCAGCGTGCGCGGGAACAGCGGCTCGGCCACGCGCAGCAGTGCATCGAGCCCGCGGAACACCGCGTACCAGCCGGCATGCTGGTGGGCCGCGCGCGGCGGCAGGCCCACCGTGTGGCAGTTGCCGACGAAGAGCTCGTTGATGCCGACCCCGCGCGGGTTGCGCGCCTGCGGGCGCAGGCTGTTGAGCACCAGCAGCGGCACGATCACCGTGCGGGCCCAGTACGAGACCTTGGACAGGTGGAACGGAAACCAGCGCGGCAGCAGCATGATCTCGACCGGCATCATCGGTACCGCCTTCCATGGCAGCACGCCGTACAGCGCCAGCAGCGTGCGCGTGAACACATTGCTGGCCTCGGCGCCGCCCATGGCACGGATCGCCTGGCGCGCGCGCTGCATCGGCGCCGATTGCGGATCGTCGCCCGCCATCTTCAATGCGAAATACGCCTTGACGCTGGCACTGACGTCGGAGCGGCCCTGATGGAACAGCGGCCAGCCGCCGTCCGGGTTCTGGATGCGGCGCAGGTAGCGGGCCAGGCGCGCTTCCAGGTCGAGGTCGGGGTCTTCGCCCAGGTAGTGCACCATCAGCACGTATTCGGCGGGGATGGTGGCGTCGGCTTCGAGTTCGTAGATCCAGTGGCCATCGGGGCGCTGCTGGTGCAGCAGCGCGTCGAGCGCGCGGTCGATGCCATGGTCGAGCGCCGGCGCGGACAGGCGCGTCGCAGGCGCTTGCTGCGGGCCGGCCGGCTCACGCTGCGCGGAATCCACCTGCGGCGCGGCGTGGGCAAGGGCGGTCTCGTTCATCGACATGCAGCCTCCTTGTGCCGGCGCACCCGTGGCGGCACCGGCATGCATCGACATGCCACGCTCAGACAATGGCGTGGCGCAGCATGATCCAAAGCAATTGCGCGCGCGGCAGGCGCACGCGCTGGCGCGGCGCCCGCCAGCCCTGCGCGCACAGCCGCGCCAGGATGCTGTGGTAGACCTCGGCCATGATGCGCGGCGAACGCACCTGGCGTGCCGGGCAGCGCGCCATGATGGCCTCGGCCTGCTCGTAGTGGGCCTGCGCCTCGCGCGCCACGGCTGCGCAGGCCTGGCCCAGTGACGGATGCGCGGCCACGGCTGCGGGCGTGGCGGTCGCGATGCCGGCCGCCGCCAGCGCCTCGGCCGGCAGGTAGAGCCGGCCGATGGCGGCATCCTCGTCGATATCGCGCAGGATATTGGTCAGCTGCAGCGCACGGCCCAGGTGGTGCGCCAGCGCAATTCCGCAATCCGTCTCCATCCCGAACACGCGCACCGCCAGCCGGCCCACCGCGCTGGCCACGCGGTCGCAGTACAGGTCGAGGGTGGCGGCATCGGGGGCGCGGATATCCTGCACCACGTCCATGGTCATGCCGTCGATCACGGCGAGAAAGTCGGCCTGCTGCAGATTGAAGGCGCGGATCTGCGCGCACAGCGGCTGCAGCGGCGCGGGCGGGTTGCCGGCGTAGCAGGCGCCGAGGTCGCGCCGCCAGGCGTCGAGCGCGGCCAGGCGCTCGGCATGCGGCGCGCCGCCGTCGGCGATATCGTCGACGGCGCGGCAGAACGCGTAGATCTCGAACATGGCCTGGCGCTGTGCGGCTGGCAGGATGCGCAGCGCGGCATGGAAGGAACTGCCCGACGAGGCGGCGGGACCTGCCTGGCCGCCGACGGCGGCACGGCTGTCTGAAGCTGCGATCTGAGTACCGGCCACGTAACTCCTCGACACGCTGCTTACCGTCCCGCGCCGGCCGCGCGGCATTGGCGCGCACGGGCCCGGGAGGTGGTTGTAGGTCGGGCGATTATAGCAATTTCACCTGCAACGGCGCGGCTGCAACCGTGCTCCAGTACGGCGCACCTAAAACAAAAAGCCCCGCAATGCTGCGGGGCTTTCGTGCCGGCTGGTCCGTCGGACCAGCCCGGGCCTCACCGGTATCAGAGGGCCTGGATCTTGGTGGCTTGCTCGCCCTTCTGGCCCATGGCCTTGACGTAGCGCACCTTCTGGCCTTCCTTCAGCGACTTGAAGCCATTGCCTTCAATTGCGGAGAAGTGCGCGAACAGATCGTTGCCGCCTTCATCCGGCGTGATGAAGCCGAAGCCCTTGGCGTCGTTGAACCACTTAACGGTACCGGTTTCCATGTCTATCTCAACCTTGAATTTCAAAATGAGCGAAAACGCTCGTTATACACCGTGTGCAACGCACCCAGCGGATCTCTTTTATGTTCCCCGCCAGCGCATTCCATATGACTTCGAGATGTCGCTGTCGTGACAACCGAAATCGTCAGGAACGACAACACCAAATGACACACCGAATGGGCGCTGCACAAGTGGGAATCATTCTGCCGAATTTTCCCGATGTGTCAATCAGGCTAAGCGCCTAATCATGATGAGAGGTTCCGACAGGAGATATTAGCGTTTTCTACTTCAGTACCGGTTCAGTGAATTCCCTGATTTTTTATTGGCGCGTTTGCCTGTGTGTGCACCGCAGTCGGGCCGCGTGCCATGTTGTCGTGCATAATCGGCTGCCGCCCGCTGCAAGCTGGTGCCATCTTTTTTACAAATTTTTACGGCACCTTTCCTACCGCGTTCGGGTGAGGCCAGGCCGGCGCCGATATAACATTATGCGGATAAACCACAATACCCGTGACAGCCGGCAGGTCATCCATGTCAATACATGAGTCAATGGCCTGCATGCGCGTCCATACATAAGAGAATGAACACAAGGATTTCATGTCGTGGCAAACGGGCCTGTCCGGAAATCCAGTAACGGACAGCGACGTCGGCAGGCGTAGCGCGGATCCATCTTTCCCGGCGTCCCGGCCAGCGCAGGTGGCGGAACCATCTGTCAGGAAGGCAGCCGTTAACGTGCAAGCCAGTTCATTGTCTCCTTTTCGGGACAATTGTTGACAATACGGGTCCGGCGCCTGCTCTAGCATGCGGAGGCCGGATACCATCGGACTTCTCCGAATTGACGGTCAGAACCAGGCCCACGCGGTCCCGAACCGCCTCTAAAATGTCTGGCACCGTGCACTTCGGGTGCGCAAAAATAAAGGAAAGAACGCTGTGAATCGACTGGGGGAAGCGCAAGGCAGCCGGCGCGGCCGGGGTGGCCGCACGCCATGCCGGCCCGGATGGCTGGCCTGGCTAAGGCATCTGGCGCAGTGCGCTGCGCTGGCGCTTGCCCTTGGAGCGGTCGGGGCCGCCGCGGCACAGCCGGCGTCCGGCGCTGCGGCAGCGGCTCCGGCAATGCCGTCGATCGCGCTGCACTACGGCGCCAAGCCGCCGGTCGACGCGCTGCAGGCCTTCGATATCGCCGTGGTCGAACCCGACAGCGGCTTCGACCCGCGCCAGGTCGCAACGCCCTCGACCGCCTGGTTTGCCTATGTCAGCGTGGGCGAGGTGCTGGAAGGCCGCCCGTATTTCAAGGACATTCCCAAGCACTGGTTCGTTGGCCGCAACGACGCGTGGAACGCGCCGGTGATCGACCAGGCGGCCGAGGGCTGGCCCGCCTTCTATGTCGACAAGGTGATCGCGCCGCTGTGGGCCCGGGGGTTCCGCGGCTTCTTCCTCGATACCCTGGACTCGTACCAGCTCGCCGCCAAAACCGACGCCGAGCGCGCGCGGCAGGAAGCCGGCCTGGTGCGCGTGGTGCGCGCGATCAAGGCGCGCTACCCCGACGCCCGGCTGATCTTCAACCGCGGCTTCGAGATCCTGCCGCAGGTGCACGGGCTGGCGTATGCCGTCGCCTTCGAGTCGCTGTTCCGCGGCTGGAACCAGGCCCAGGGCCGCTATGTCGAGGTGCCGCAGGCCGACCGCGACTGGCTGCTGGCGCAGGCGCGCACCATCCACGAGCAATACCGGCTGCCGGTGGTGTCGATCGACTACTGCCCGCCGGCGGACCGCCGCTGCGCGCGCGACACCGCGCGGCGCATCCGCGCGCTGGGCATCACCCCCTATGTTGCCGACCCCGGCCTGCAGACCATCGGCATCGGCAAGGTCGAAGTGCTGCCGCGGCGCGTGCTGGTGGTGCAGGAGCGCGGCCCGGGCGTGGCGCTCGACCAGTCCGAGGGCGTGCGCTTTGTCTCGATGCCGCTCAACTACATGGGCTACCGCGTCGAGTTTGCCGACACCAGCGAGGAACTGCCCGAGATCGGCCCGGACCGCTATGCCGGCGTGGTGATGTACCTGACGGGCAAGATCACGGCGCAGCCGGGCCGCTTCCACACCTGGGTGCAGGCGCGCATGGCGCAGGGCATGCCGGTGGTATTCCTGAACGACTTCGGCACCAGCGTGAGTGGCGCGGTGGCGCGCGGCTTCGGCCTGAAGGCGGTCAGGGGGCGCGTGTCGGGTCCGGTCGAGGTGCTGGCCAAGGACCCGATGATGGGTTTCGAGATGCCGGTGGCGCCCGACCGCAACCAGGCCGAGGCGATCCAGGTGCCCGATGGCGACGGCTTCCGCACGCTGCTGCGCCTGCGCTCCGGCACGCTGACCTATGACGCCGCGGCCATCACGCCGTGGGGCGGCTATGTGCTGGGGCCGTATGCGGTGCACGAGAGCGGCATCGGCACCGCCGACAGCCGCTGGGTGGTGCAGCCGCTGGACTTCCTGCGCGAGGCGCTGCGCCTGCCCGCGATGCCGGTGCCCGACGTCACCACCGAGAACGGCCGGCGCCTGCTGACCATCCATATCGATGGCGACGGCTTTGCCTCGCGCGCCGAGATTCCCGGCGGCGGCTACTCCGGCGAGGTACTGTTCCGCGAGATCTTCGATCGCTACCGGCTGCCGATGACCATGTCGGTGATCCAGGGCGAGATCAGCCGCGACGGCATGTACCCGAAGCTCAGTGCCCAGCTCGAGCCGATCGCGCGCAAGATCTTCGCCCAGCCCTATGTCGAGGTGGCCAGCCATACCTTCTCGCACCCGTTCGAGTGGGCGCGCACGGTTCCAGCGCAGGGTGGCAACGCCGCGGTGGGCGCGGGCGACGAGGCCTTCCACCTGAGCATCCCCGGCTACACCATGGACCTGAACCGCGAGATCGGCGGTTCCATCGACTACATCAACCGCAACCTGGCGCCCGCCGGCAAGCCGGTCAGCCTGCTGCTGTGGTCGGGCGACTGCCAGCCGCCGGCCGAGGCCCTGCGGCTGACCGACCAGGCGCGCGTGTTCAACATGAACGGCGGCGACACGCTGATCACGCGCAGCAATCCCAGCTGGACCGCGATCGCGCCGCTGGGCATCAACAAGCCGGGCGGCACCTTCCAGGTGTTCGCGCCCAACCAGAACGAGAACGTCTACACCAACCTGTGGCATGGCCCGTACTACGGCTTCGAGCGCGTGATCGAGACCTTCGAGCTGACCGACCGGCCGTATCGCTTCAAGCCCGTGAACATCTACTACCACAGCTATTCCGGCACCAAGGCGGCGTCGCTGAAGGCGCTGCGCAAGGTCTATGACTACGTGCTGGCGCAGCCGCTGCTGCCGCTGCATTCGACCGATTACGTGCGCAAGGTGCTCGACTGGCAGGAGATGGCGGTGGCGCGCGAAGTGGGCGACGGCAGTGCCGGCAGCCGCGGCACGCAATGGATCGTGCGCGGCGACGGCAACCTGCGCAACCTGCGCTGGAGTGGCGCGGGCCTGCCCGACGTTGCCGCGGCGAAGGGCGTGACCGGGACCTCGCCGGCGCCCGGCGGTGGCGTCTACCTGCACCTGGACGGCGGCGACGCGCGCTTTAACGTGCGCGAGGCCGCGGCCCCGGCGCCGGCCACGCCGCAGCTGGCGGAAGCCAGCGGCATCGTGCGCGACTGGTCGCAGCGCGACGGCGTCACCCGTTTTGCCTTCAGTGGCTATTTCAAGCCGTTCTTCCGCCTGGCCAACGCCGGCCACTGCCGCGTCAGCGTCGATGGCAAGCCCGTGGCGGCCGTGCGCGAACGCAACACGCTGCGCGTCGACACCGCACCCGTGACCGATCCCAATCATGTCAGGCAACAAGTCGAAGTCCGCTGCGCCGGCTGAGCGCGAGCGGCTGCTGCCGCCGACGCTGGTGCTGACCTTTACCGCGATCGTGGGCATCGGCCTGGCGCTGATGTTCCCGCGCGAAACCCTGCGCGACCGGCTGCTGGGGCAGGGCCGCACCATCGACGGGCTGACCATGGCCTATCTGGAGGCCTGGTGGAAGGTCACGCCCGACGATCCCGCCTTCATGGGCGTGCTGGCCGAGCAGTACGCGCGCACCGGCCGCCTGGAAGACGCGCAGGCGATGCTGGAGCGGATGCAGGCGGTGCAAGGCACGGACCTGTCGGGCCAGGTGCTGCGCACGCGTATCGAGATCGCGCAGCAACGCGCCTGGGCCGCGCTGCCGGAAACGGCCGAGCGCGAACAGAACCTGGCGCAGCTGCGCCGCCTGCTCGACCAGGCCGCCGGCCGCCGCTGGAGCGTGGCGGAGCTGCAGGCGCTGGCCACGCAGGCACGCCAGGCCGGCGCGGATGCCGCAATGCGCCGGTTCTATACCGCGCTGGCGAGCCAGGATCGCAACAACGCGGCATTCTGGAACCGCCAGCTGGCGGAGATGGCGATTGCCGGCGGCGACTACCGCGACGCCGCCAACGCACTGTTCGCGCAGCAGGGGGCCGCGACCACGCTGGCCGAGCGGCGCGCACTGTTCCTGAAGGCGGTGCAGACCCTGCAGTCCGGCAACCTGCTGGACGAGGCGCTGGCGCAGGCCGAGCGCCACGGCGGCACGCTGCTCGACGACCCCGAGGTGCTGCGCTACCTGACCCGGCTGGCGCTGGCGGCCAACAAGCCGGAGCAGGCCAGCCGTTATGTCGAGCGGCTGCTGAAGGTGTCGGCGCGGCTGCGCGGCACCGGCCATGCGGAACCGGCCGCGCTGGCCGCGCACGAGGACGAGGTGCGGCGCATCGCCGCCAGCCAGCCGTGGCGCGAGCGTGGCGTGGTGTTTCTCGACGGGCCGCGCGGCCTGGCCTTGCGCGAGGCGCTGGGCGCTTCGGGCCAGCTCGGCGTGCGCAGGATCGCGGCGCAGCAGGCCGCGCCCGCGCAGCCCGAGGATACGAAGTTCAATGCCGACGACTACGAACTGGCCTATCGGGTGTTCCTGGCCGCGGGCAAGCTCGACCAGGCCCAGCGCGTGGCCGAGACCGCGGTGCGCCGGCTGCCGGGCGAGCCGGTCTGGCGCGAGCGGCTGGCGCAGGTGGCCGAATGGAACCGCCAGCCGGCGGTGGCACTGAAGAGCTGGCTCGACTATGCCCGCGCCACCAACGACGAGCGCGCGTGGGACGCGGTGATGCGGCTGGCGCCGGGGTTGTCCGACGATCGCGCCTACCTGGCCGCGCTGCGCCACCGCGCGGGCGGCTCGGACCTGAAGACGGTGGACGAGGTGGTGGCCACCTACGAACGCCTGGGCGAGCCGGAAGAGGCCATGCGCTTCCTCGAAGGCCTGAGCCGGGGCCCCAAGGCGCGCGACATCATGGAACGCCATGCCGCGCTGGCCGAACGCGCCGGCAAGGACGAGCGCGCCTTCCAGCTCTATACGCAGCTGCAGCAGCGCTTCGGCCCGCGCCCGGGCTACGCGCTCAAGCTGGCCAACCTGCTTTATGTGCGCGGCCGGCTGCCCCAGGCGCTGGACGCGATGCTGCCGGCGCGCGCCGCGACGGGTCCGCGCGACCTGCTGTTCTGGCGCACGTTCACGGAGCTGGCGCGGCTCAACCAGCGCGACGACCTGCTGCAGGACGGCTATCGGCATCTGATGATGGCGACCGCGCAGACGCGCGACGAGCACTGCCGGCAGCTGCCGGAGGGCCCGGCGCGCAGCGACTGCCTGGGCCAGGTCCGCGCCACGCAGGCAGCGGACTTCTCCAACCTGATCGCCTACTACGACAAGACCCCGATCGACGCCGGCCGCATCGCCGAAGCCGACTGGCGCCGCAGCGCCAGCCCGGCGTCGCTGGAGCTGGCGCTGTACTACTACACCCGCGCCCGTGCCTACCGCCGCATCGAGCGGCTGCTGCAGGACATGAGCGCGGAGCAGCGCCGCGCCGCCCGGCAGTCGGGCCGCTTCCTGATGCGGCGCGCCGAGTACTACCGCGTGACGGGCCAGCGCGAGCAGGCCCTGGCCGACCTGCGCCATGCCGCGGGCTTGCCGGATGCCGACACCGAAACGCTGGCGGCGCTGCTGTGGACGCTGGTCGACCAGGGCACAGATACCGAGGTGCGCGCGCTGATGCGCCGCCTGCAGGACCAGGCCGAGGACAATCCCGAGCTGTGGGGCGCCTTCGCCGCCGGCCATATGCGCTTCCACGACGGGCGTGCGGCGTTGCATTACCTGCGCAAGCTCAACGACGGCCAGAGCGCCGATCCGCTCTGGCTCAGCCTGCTGGCCGATGCCTATGAAGCCGTCGGCCAGACCGACATGGCCTGGCGCGTGCGCCGGCAGGCGTGGATCGACCTGCATCGTGGCTGGGCCCGGCGCGGCGCGGGGGATGCGCGCATGCGCCCGGACCATGCCGATGGCGACGAGGAGCGCGAGAATGCCTCGGGCGCGCCGTCGCGCTCGGACCTGCGCCGCCAGACCGTGGCGCTGGGGCAGATCTTTGCCTCGGGCGAGGTCTCGCGCGCGCTGGTGATCCAGATGCTGCGCGCCGACCGCGCTTCCACGACGGTGCGCGAACTCAGCCCGCCGGGCGCGGCCGCGCCGTCGCAGTTGGGCGAGATCGAAGGAATGCCGCCGCTGCGCGAGCCCGTCCCCGCCGAGGTCGTGCGCGACGCAGCGCGGCGCGAGGCCGCATTGTCGGCCGCCGGCCGCGATGCGGCGCTGGCGTGGGCGATGTCCGCCGAATCGAACGAACTGGCGCGCGCCTGGCTGGCGCGCCAGTACGCCAGCCGGCTGCAGCGCCCGGCGTATGCCGAGGTGGCGATCGCGCTGGACCGGCAGGACCTGAACAGCCTGGACCGCATCCTCGAGCGCCAGGCGGGCCGCGTGCCGCTGGCGAGCCAGATCGAGGGCAACCAGCGGCTGGACCGCCTGGGCGCGGCGCAGACGCTGGCCTTCGAAACCCAGGAGCGGGCCCGCTCCGACGACGCGCTGCAGGAAACCCTGCGCGACACGCTGCTGTTCAACGCCCAGGCGATCGAGCCGCGCGTGCGCTTCATGCACCAGAAGCCGCTGGAGTTCACCGAAGGCAGCCTGGCCGGCGGCGTGCGGCTGTGGGATGGCTATGACCTGAACCTGCGCGGCACCTGGCGCGACCAGCGCAGCACCGATCCGCGGCAGCTCGCCAACGTGCCAGCGTCGGACCGGAGCGCCGACCTGTCGCTGGGCTACCGCGACAGCAACCAGCGCTGGCGCGCCACCGCGGGCTACCGCGAGGGCCTCGACACCATGGCCACGGCGCGCTTCTTCGGCGAATGGAACCAGCAGGGGCGGCTGCAGTTCAGCACGCTGGCCGGGCTCAACCAGCCGGCGGACGAATCCGCGCCGCTGCGCGTGGGCGGCGCCAAGGACGTGCTTGGGCTGGGCGCGACGTGGCGCTTCAGCCTGCGCGAGTTCGTCGGCGCGCGCATCGAGTACAGCCGCTTTCGCGGCCAGGATCGCAGCACGCTGGGCCGCGGCATGGTGTATGACGTCGAGGCCGGCTACAAGATCCGCACCGCGTATCCGGACTACACCGTGCGCGTGGTCGCCACGCACGCCAGCTACAGCACGCAGGGCGGCAGCCTGACGCCGCGCCAGGCCGCGCTGGTGCCGGCCGGCGATGCCGCGACGCCGGCGTTCTACATGCCGCAGGGCTTCACGCAGGCTGGCGTGCTGTTCGGCTTCGGCACCGAGCTGCTGGACGAATACACCCGCAAGTGGCGGCCGTTCGGCGAAATCGGGTTGTTGCACGACACCCGCGCGCGGCAGAACTTCCGCGTGCAGGGCGGCGTGGCGGGCTCGGTGTTCGGCAACGACCACCTGGCGCTCTATGTCTCGCACGAGACCGCGGCGCGCAATGGCGGGCGGCCGATGACGGAACTGGGAATGCGCTACCGCTGGCTGTACTGAGCGCGCGGCGCATGGCGGGACAGGCGGGGCATCAACAGATATGGCAATACGGAAAAAGGGGATGAACATGAACAAGCAAGGCACGGGCATGACGGACAAGACGGTGGCGAGGCGGCTGGCGGCATGGTGTGGCGCGCTGGGCGCGGCGCTGTGGCTGGCGGGCTGCGCGGTGACGGACGTCGGCCGCGCGCCGGCGCTGGCGCGCGGCGAGACCATCGCGGTGCTGCCGATCGTCAACTACACCGAGACGCCGCAGGCCGGCCTGCGCGCCGAAGCCATCGCCGAGAGCCTGCTGAAGACCGGCGGCGTGGCCAGCCTGAAGCGCTATCCGGCCGCGCTGAACCCGGAAACGCTGTTCGAGCCGGCCGAGCGCGAGGCGGTGGGCAAGGCGCTGGAGTGGGCGCGCGCCGAGAAGGCCCGCTATGCGCTCACCGGCGCGGTGCAGGAATGGCGCTACAAGGTAGGCGTGGACGGCGAGCCGGCGGTCGGCATCTCGCTGCAGTTGCTCGACGTGAGCAGCGGCGAAGTGGTGTGGTCCGCCACCGGCAGCGACAGCGGCTGGAGCCGCGCCTCGCTGTCGGGCACCGCGCAGAAACTGCTGCGCCGCCTGCTGGCGCCGCTGATGCAGGGCTGAGGTGAGGGTGGCGTTTATCGGCACGGCGCCGCGCCAGCGCGGCGATGGATGGTTGAGGCAAGGGGATGAGCGTGGCCAAGACGGCTGACAACACCTATCGCGCGCGGCAGGGACAGGGCATCGGCCTGGGCGGGCGCTATGCGCGCCTGCTCGCGCCCGCGGTCACCGGGCCGGCCGCCGTGGTGGAACTGGTAGTGGCAATGCTGGCCGCGCTGGGGCTGGCCTGGCTGGTGCTGCCGCAGAACCCGCTGCTGCTGGGCATGGGCTTTCCGTGGGCCTGGCTGTTGCCGGTGATACTGGCGCTGCGCTACGGCACGCTGATCGGCGTGGGCAGCGTGCTGATGCTGCTGGGCGCCTGGTATGTGTACCACCAGACCGGCGTGATGCCCGGCCCGTTCCCGCGCCTGTTCTTCCTGGGCGGCCTGCTGCTGGTGCTGGTGGCGGGGCAGTTCGGCGATATCTGGGGCACGCGCCTGGCGCGCGCGCGCGCCGTGAACCGCTACCTGGACGAGCGCCTGGCGGCGCTGACCAAGAACCACTACCTGCTGCGCATCTCCCACTCGCGCCTGGAAAACGACCTGCTGGCGCGGCCCACCACGCTGCGCGACACCCTGTCGCAGCTGCGCGGCGTGGCGCTGGAAGAGGCCGCCCGCGGCGGCCACGTGCTGGCCGGCGCGCGGCCGGTGCTGCAGGTGGTGGCGCAGGCCTGCCAGGCCGAGGCGGCCGCGCTCTACGCCTGCGATGGCGAGCGCGTCGCGGCCGAGCCCGCGGCCAGCATCGGCCCGGCCTTCACGCTCGATCCCACCGATCCGCTGGTGCGCCACTGCCTGGACACGCGCCAACTCGCCCACCTGCGCGCCGACGGCCTGCAGCACGATGCGCGCACCCGTTACGTGGCGGTGGCGCCGGTGCTGGCGGGCTCCGACCACCTGATCGGCCTGCTGGTGGTGGAGCGCATGCCGTTCCTGTCGCTCAACTACGAGAACCTGCAGATGCTGATGGTGCTGCTGGGCTACTACGCCGACGGCGTCGAGCATGCCGGCGCCACCCGCACCATCCTGGCGGCGCTGCCGGCGTGCCCGTATCCGTTTGCGCTGGACTATGCGCGCTTGTCGCGGCTGCAGCGCGAGACCGGCATCGACAGCTCGGTGGTGGTGCTGGTGTTCGACACCGATCCCGAGCGCGATGCGCTGTTCGAGCAGGTGGTGCGCAGCCGGCGCGCGCTGGACGTGGCCTGGCCGCTGGTCAATCCCCACCACCGCGCCATGCTGACGCTGATGCCGCTGTCCGATGCGCAGGCCGTGGCGGCCTATCTGGTGCGTATCGAAGACATGCTGCGGGCGCAGTTCGGCACCGATTTCACCAGCGCCGGCATCGGCGTCTACACGCTGGCGGTGCCGGCGACCGGCGCCGAAGAGGCGCTGGTCAAGCTGCTGCGCCGGGCCCAGGTGGACGGCACGGCGGCGCGGTCGACACCGGCGGCCGGGGAAGCGCCCCATGTTTAAGCTCGGCGCCGGCGGCCTGGCCGCCCAGATCGCCGCGCTGGCGCTGCTGGCGCGCGCCGGCAACAGCACTGCGCTGCTGCTGGCGTTCCTGGGCACGCAGGCGGTGGCCGCGGCGCTGACGGCGCTGCTGCTGTGGCGCCTGCTGCCGCGGCGCATGCGCGTGCCGTTCGCGTGGAGCTACGGCTTCCTGGCGCTGTTCTGCTTCTTCGTGCCGCTCGGCGGCGCGCTGGTGTGCGTGGGCAGCTATCTGCTGTCGAAGCTGTTCCCGCGCCGCATCGACACCAGCGGCATCGGCACTGTGGGCCTGCCCGAATTCGTCACGCACCTGATGTCGCGCGTCACGCATGGCGGCGGCGCGCGGCTGCGGGCGCAGCTGGGCAATGCGCACGCGCCGCTGCCGGAGCGCATGACCGCGCTGGTGGCGATGCAGTCGATGCCGGCCCGCACCGTCAGCCCGGTGTTGCGCGAGCTGCTGGCCGACAGCGCCGACGATATCCGGCTGCTGGCCTACGGCATGCTGGACGGTGCCGAGAAGCAGCTGACCCAGCAGATCCTGGCCGAGCTGCCGCGGCTGGAAACCGCCTACAGCCCGAGCGAGCGCGCCGAGATCAGCAAGCGCCTGGCCGACCTGTACTGGGAACTGATCTACCAGAACCTGGTGCAGGGCGACGTCTACCGCTATACCGCCAGCCAGGTCGAGCGCTACGCCAGCGCGGCGCTGTCGCACGACGACAGCATTGCCTCGCTGTGGTACATGCGCGGACGCCTGGCACTGGCGCGCAACGCCCCGCGCGAGGCGCGCGCCTGGCTGCAGCGCGCCGAGGCGCTCGGCTTCGCGCGCGAGCGCGTGCTGCCGCACCTGGCCGAAGCCGCCTACCTGGAACGCGACTACGCCGCGGTGCGCCAGCTGATGGCATCGTTTGACAGCCCCTCGCCGCTCCCGCTGGTGCGGCCCCTGCTGCGGTACTGGCAATCATGAGCGAGATTTCGTTGAAAGCGGCGTCGGCCGACGTCATGCTGCTGCTCGAAGGGACCTTCCCGTACGTAAGCGGCGGCGTGTCGAGCTGGGTCAACCAGATGATCCGGGCGTTCCCCCAGCTGCGCTTCGGCATCGTCTTTATCGGCAGCCGGCGCGAGGACTATGGCGACATGGCCTACCAGCTGCCGGCCAACGTGGTGCACCTGGAAACGCACTATCTCTATGACTTTCCGCCGCCGCCGCTGGCGCAGGGCCGCGGCGGCGACGCGAAGGCGTTCGACGCCGCCGACCGCCTGCACGACCTGCTGCGCGAGCCGGGCCGCGAGGCCGAGGCCGGCGCGATGATCCGCGAACTGATGCCGGCGCTGCGCGAGGGCGGCGCGCTGGGCGAGGACGCATTCCTGTACAGCCGTCGTGCCTGGCAGACCATCACTGACCAATACCGGCGCTTCTGCACCGACCCGTCCTTCACCGATTACTTCTGGACCGTGCGCATCATGCACAAGCCGCTGTGGCAGCTGGTGCGGATTGCCGACGGGCTGATCCCGGCGCGCGTCTACCACACGGTCTCCACCGGCTATGCGGGCTTTCTGGGCGCGCTGCTGCGCCACCGCAACCAGCGCCCGCTGCTGGTGTCGGAGCACGGCATCTATACCAAGGAACGCAAGATCGACCTGTTCCAGAGCCAGTGGATCCGCGACAACCGCAATGTGTTCGAGCGCGACATCTCCCAGATCAGCTATTTCCGCGAGCTGTGGGTGCGCTTTTTCGAAACCCTGGGCCGGGTCTGCTATGACGCCGGCGACGACATCGTCGCGCTGTACGAAGGCAACCGCCGCCGCCAGGTGCAGGACGGCGCGCCCGAGGCGCGCACGCGCAGCATCCCCAACGGCATCGACCTGCCGCGCCTGGCGCCGCTGCGCGCGCGGCGCCAGCCGGGGGTGCCGCCGGTGCTGTGCCTGATCGGCCGGGTAGTGCCGATCAAGGACGTCAAGACCTTTATCCGCGCGATGCTGACGGTGGTGCGCGAATACCCCGAGGCCGAGGGCTGGATCGCCGGCCCGGAGGACGAAGACCCCGAATACGCGCGCGAATGCCGCAGCCTGGCCGAAAGCCTGGGGCTGGGCAAGAAGGTGAAATTCCTCGGCTTCCAGCGCATCGACGCGCTGCTGCCGCAGGTGGGCGTGCTGGTGCTCAGTTCGATCAGCGAGGCGCTGCCGCTGGTGGTGCTGGAAGGCTTTGCCGCGGGCGTGCCGTGCGTGACCACCGACGTGGGCTCGTGCCGCGAGCTGCTGTTCGGCCTGCCCGGCGCGGACGCCGCGCTGGGCCAGGCGGGCGAGGTGGTGCGCATCGCCGACCCCGCCGCGCTGGCCGCGGCGGCGCTCGGGCTGCTGCGCGAGCCGGCGCGCTGGCAGGCGGCGCAGGACGCGGGCGTGGCGCGCGTGGAGCGCTACTACACCCAGGAGCGCATGGTGGGCAGCTACCGCGAACTGTATCAACGGCTGATGGCGCAGCCCGATGGCGCCGGGCATGACGGACCAGCACGGCACGGCGGCAATCCCGCGCGCTGCCCGGTCCACGGAGGAGCCTGAGCATGGCCGGGATTGGATTCGAGCTGCGCAAGATGCTGCGGCGGGACAACCTGTCCGGCATGCTGAGCGCCTACGCGTATGCCGGCATCATCAGCTCGGGGCCGTGGATCCTGTCGATCGTCGGCATCCTGCTGATCGGCATGCTGAGCCTGCCATTCGTGGTGCCGGGCACGCTGATCACGCAGTTCCAGGTCTCGGTGACCTACCTGATCGCGGGCAGCCTGATCCTGACCGGGCCGATGCAGCTGTCGTTCACGCGCTTTACCTCCGACCGGCTGTTCGAGAAGCGCGACCACCTGATCCTCAGCAACTACCACGCGGTGGCGCTGCTGGCCACGGTGCTGTCGGGCGGCATTGGCGTGGCGTGCGCGGTGTTCAGCTTTGGCGCGCAGTCGGTGCTGTACCGGCTGCTGATGGTGGCGGGTTTCGTGGTGCTGAGCAATATCTGGATCGCCGCGATCTTCCTGTCGAGCATGAAGCAGTACAAGGCCATCGTCTGGACCTTCCTGCTGGGCTACGCGGTCTCGGTGGCGGCCGCGCTGGGGCTGCGCGGCTACGGCATGGAAGGGCTGCTGGGCGGGTTCGTCGCGGGCCAGCTGTGCCTGTTGACCGGCATGGTGACGCTGATCTACCGCAACTACACCAGCCGCCAGTTCATCTCGTTCGAGGTGTTCCGGCGCCGCTATGCCTACCCCAGCCTGGTGGCGATCGGGCTGCTCTACAACCTGGGCATCTGGATCGACAAGTTCATGTTCTGGTACGCGCAGTCCACCGGCCACCAGGTGATCGGGCCGCTGCGCGCGTCGATCATCTACGACATCCCGGTGTTCCTGGCCTACCTCGCCATCATCCCCGGCATGGCGGTGTTCCTGGTGCGCATCGAGACCGATTTCGTCGAATACTACGACGCGTTCTACGATGCGGTGCGCGGCGGCAGTTCGCTGGAGCATATCGAGGACATGCGCAACACCATGGTCCAGACCATCCGGCTGGGCCTGTACGAGATCGTCAAGGTGCAGGCCATCGCCGCGCTGCTGCTGTTCGCGGTGGGCGTGTGGGTGCTGCGGCTGCTGGGCATTTCCGAGCTGTACCTGCCGCTGCTGTACGTCGATGTGATCGGCGCCAGCCTGCAGGTGGTGCTGCTGGGCGTGCTCAACATCTACTTCTACCTGGACCGGCGCCGCGAGGTGCTGCTGCTGACCGCGCTGTTCGTGGTGCTGAACTGCGCCCTGACGCTGGTGACGCTGCAACTGGGACCGGCCTGGTACGGCTATGGCTTCGCGGTGTCGCTGCTGGTGGTGGTGGCGCTGGCGCTGGCCATGCTGGACCACAAGCTCGAGCGGCTGGAGTACGAGACCTACATGCTGCAATAGCGCGTGGCAGGCAGCGATGGTGCCCGCCGCACCCCTCGTCGGGGCGTCTCGACGGAATGGGCCGCGATTGGGTAACATGGCGGCAGCCGGCGGGCTTCGGCCTGGCCCGCCGGTTCAGATCGACGGCCGCGCCCCCTTGCCAGGGTGAAATACAAAGAATGACTTGCCGGCCGGGCCGTCGACACGCCGTGGCAGAGACCGCAGTTGCAGTCGGAAGCTGGCAGAAGGGTGTAGAGGTATGCGAATTGCATCCGTGGAGGATGATCCGGATCAGGCCGAACTGATCCGGCAGATTTTGGGCGAAGCCGGTTTCGAATGCGAATCCTTCGCCAACGGCGCCGACTTGCTGCGCGCACTGCGCGAGCGCGCCTACGACCTGCTGCTGGTCGACTGGCAACTGCCGGGCACCAGCGGCTATGAACTGGTCAGTTGGGTGCGGCAGAAGTCCGGCAACATGCCGCCGATCCTGTTCGTCACCAGCCGCACCGCCGAAGCCGATATCGTCGACGGGCTGACGGTGGGCGCCGACGACTACATGCTCAAGCCCATCCGCGCCGGCGAGCTGGTCGCGCGCGTGCGCTCGCTGCTGCGCCGCGCCTATCCGGAGGCCGCGCAGGAAGTCGAGCTGATCCGGCGCGGCAACTATACCGTCGATACCCACGCGCGCACCATCACCGTCGGCGGCGAAGCCGCGGTGCTGTCGCCGCGCGAATATGAGCTGGCGCTGTTCCTGTTTCGCAATACCGGGCGCCTGCTGGCGCGCGAGGTGATGGAGCAGGCGGTGTGGGGCCGCGCCATGGGGGCGGGCTCGCGCACGCTCGACACGCATATCTCCCGCTTGCGCCTGAAGCTGGCGCTGCGACCCGAGAACGGCGTGCGGCTGACCTCGGTGTATTCGCACGGCTATCGTTTCGAAGAGATTTCCGCGGCCGAGGCGCAGGCGGACGAGGACCGCGATGCGTAGGGTCGTGCGCGGTATCGCGCTGGCCCTGCTGGCCGGTGCGGCAGTGCCCGCGCAGGCCGGGCCCGCGGGCGCGCAGGGCGCCGACTTTATCTACGTGGTGGAACCGGGCGATACGCTGATCGGGCTGGCCTCGCGCTACATGGCCTCGGAACAGGGCTGGCGCACGCTGCAGCGCCTGAACGGCGTGGCCGATCCGTACCGGCTGGTGCCGGGGTCGCGCGTGCGCATCCCGCTGAGCCAGATCCCGGAGCAGGCGGCGTCGGCGCGCGTGGTTTACGTGAGCGGCGCGGTGCGCGCCAACGGCCGGCCGGTGCAGGTCGGCATGACCCTGGACGAAGCGGCGCGTATCGAGACCCCGGCCGGCGCTTCGGCCACGCTGGAGCTGCCGGACCGCACCCGCGTCACCTTGCCGCCCGGCACCACGGTGGCGGTGAACCGGCTGCGCACCTTTGCGCGCAGCGGCCTGGTCGATACCGTGATCCGCATCGACAAGGGCGCGGCCGAGACCCGCGTGGCGCCCGAGGGCGGCGGTGTCGGCCGCTTCGAGATGCATACGCCGATGATGGTGACCGGCGTGCGCGGCACCCGTTATCGCGTTTCGGCCGACGCGGGCGGCAGCCGCAGCGAGGTGCTGCAAGGCCGTGTCGGCGTCAGCGCCGCGCGCGCAAGCACGGCAGCGGCAGCGGTACCGGAGCGCGCGATGACCGCGGCCGCGTCGCTCGAGGCCGGCTATGGCATCGGCGTGTCGGCGGGCGGAAAGCTGTCGCGGCCGGTGGCGCTGCTGCCGGCGCCGGTCTTGCTGCCGCCGAATGAAACCGTGCTGGGGCCCTCGTTCGAGGCGGCCTGGCAACCAGTGCCGGGCGCCGTGGGCTACCGCGTGCGGGTGGCGCGCGATGCGGCGCTGAGCGAACTGGTCTGGACCGGCACCGCCAGCGGCGCCGGTGCCGCCCGGGTGCGTGTCGACGGCCTGCCGGAAGGCACGCTGTACCTGAGCGTCAGCGCCATCGACCGGCACCAGCTGACCGGCCATGACGCGCAGGCGCCGGTCTCGGTGCGGCTCAACCCGCCGGCACCGTTCACGCAGCAGCCTGCCGCGGAGGCGGTGCGCTATGCCGATGCCGTGAGTTTCGAATGGGCCACGGTGCCGGGCGCGGCCAGCTACGAGCTGGCGCTCGCCACTGATGCCGCCTTTACCCGCGACGCCGCCGTCCACGCCGCCGCCGCGTCGCCCGCCGCGCAGGCGCTGGCGCCGGGCCGCTGGTGGTGGCGCGTGCGCAGTGTCGATGCGGCGCGCCTGCCGGGCCCGTGGTCGGACGCGGTGCCGTTCCGCGTCGAGCCCAAGCCGCCGGTGCCCACCCTGCAGGACGACGGCGGCGCGCTGCACATCGGCTGGCCCGATGGCGGCGGCGGCCCCGGCTACCGGGTGCAGCTGGCGGCCGATGCGGGCTTTGCCACGCTGCTGGCGGACGAACACACCGCCACCAACGCCATCGACCTGCCGCGCCCCGCGCCGGGCGTCTATTTCATCCGCGTGGCGCGCGCCGCGCCGGGCGTGGCGCCTGACCCGGCCGCGTTCTCGGCGCCGCAGCGCATCGAAGTCATCGCCATGCTGCGCGACGGGCAGGGCGGCGCAATCGGTTCGGGCGACCGGCCGGACGGCGGTGGCCGCATCCGGCTCCGCTGACGCAGCCGGCCCGCGCGCCGCGCGCGCCTTCGGCCAGCGCACGCTGGTCGAATGGTGCCTGCTGGCGGCCGCGGTGCTGGCGCTGGTGATGCTGGCGGCGCGCCAGGGCTGGACCGAACGCGCCGACCTGGCCGCCTACGACATCGCCATCGGCGCCCAGCATCATCCCGCCCGCAACGACATCGTCATCGTCGGCATCGACGACGCCAGCATCACCGCCATCGGCCGCTGGCCGTGGCGCCGCGCGGTGCTGGCGCAGCTGATCGAACGCATCGCCGCCGGCGGCCCGCGCGTGATCGGCGTCGACGTGATCCTGTCCGAGCGCGATACCAGATATCCGCAAGACGACGCCGTGCTGGCGCGCAGCATGGCGCTGGCCGGCAACGTGGTGCTGCCGGTGCTGGCCGAGCCCGGCCCCGCCGGCATGCTGGTGCGCTACCCGCTGGCCGGACTGGGCGCCGCCGTTGGCCATATCAACATGGTGGTCGATACCGATGGCGTGGCGCGCCAGGTCTATCTGCGCGAAGGCCCGCACCCGGTCGCCGCCGCCGGCGTGCCGCACCTGGGCGCGGTGATGGCTGGCTTCGGCCGCGCGGGCGCGCTGCCCCAGGGCGTGCGCCACGAGCCCGCCGTGGTCACCGAAGCCAATGGCTGGGAACGCAGCGGCCGCCTGCGCATCCCCTACGCCGGCCCGCCCGGCACCTTTGCCCGCGTGTCGGTGCGCGACGTGCTCGAAGCCCGCATCGATCCGGCCGGGTTTGCCGGCAAGGCGGTGCTGATCGGCGCGCTCGCCACCGGCATGGGCGACGTACTGCCGACGCCGGTCTCGCGCGATGGCCGCGGCATGAGCGGCGTCGAGATCCTGGCCAACACGGTGCAGGCAGTGAGCGACGGCGATGCCATTGTCGCGGTGTCGCCGGCATGGCACGCCGGCGGCACGCTGCTGGCGGTGCTGCTGGCCGCGCTGGCGGCGCTGCGGCTGCCGCCGCGCGGTGCGCTGGTGGTCACGGGGCTGCTGCTGGCGGGCCTGCTGCTGGGGTCGCTGGCGCTGCTGGCGCTGGCGCGGCTATGGTTCGCGCCGGCCGCCGCGGTGCTGGGCTGCGTGCTGTTCTATCCGTTGTGGAGCTGGCTGCGCCAGGAAGCGGCGCTGCGTTTCCTGAGCGACGAGCTGGCGCGGCTGGAGCGCGAGCCCGGCGTGATGCCCGCGCCGCGCCACCCCGGCGCCACGCTCGACAGCCGCATGCGCGCGGTCTATGGCGTCAGCGCGCAGTTGCGCGGCCTGCGCCGGTTCCTCTCCGACGGGATCGAAAGCCTGCCCGATGCCACCGCCATCTGCGACCTGGACGGCGGCGTGCTGCTGGCCAACCGGCGCTGCGTGGCGCTGGCCCCGGCGGTGCTGGCGCGCTTACCGGAAGGGCCGGTGGAGCCGGGCCTGCCGCGTCCCGGCATCCGCGCGCTGATCGAGGCGGTGTGCCCGGCGCCGGCACCGGCGCTGGCCTACTGGCAGGCGCTGCACGATCGCTACGCCGGTGCGCCCGTCATGCCGGCGCCGGTGCCCGAGGGTGGCATCGAAGTGTCCGGGCGCGGCGACCGCCGCTACCTGCTGCATGGCGCGCCGCTGCATGGCGAATCCGGCGCCGCGGCCGGCCTGATCGTCAGCGTGGTCGACATCACCGCGATCCGCCTGGCGGAGCGCCAGCGCGAGCAGATGCTGCGCTTCCTGTCGCACGACATGCGCTCGCCGCAGGCGTCGATCCTGGCACTGATCGAACTGGAAGAGCGCCGCGCGCATCAGGCGGGCACCAGCGGCACCAGCCCGGGCGATGCCACCGCAAACAGCGGCGTGCTGGCCCGCATCGGCGCGCATGCGCGCCGCACGCTGACGCTGGCCGACGATTTCATCAGCGTCGCGCGCGCGGAGTCGAAGGCGCTGGCGTTCATGGAGGTGGAACTCGGCGGGCTGGTGCTCGACGCCACCGACCAGTTATGGGCGCTGGCCAAGGCGCGCGAGGTGTCCTTGCAGATCGACCTGCCCGACGACCCCGCGGTGCTGCTGGGCGAACCCGCGTTGCTGGTGCGCGCCATCGCCAACCTGGTCAGCAATGCGATCAAGTTCAGCCCCGCGGGCGCGACCGTAACGGTGTCGCTGACGCGCGCGCCGGAGCGCTTCGTGGTAGCCGTGCAGGACCATGGGCCGGGCATTGCCGAGGCCGACCAGGCCCGGCTGTTCGAGCCGTTTGCGCGGCTGCACGAAGGCCAGCAGGGCGCGCCGGAAGGGACCGGGCTGGGCCTGGTGCTGGTGCGCGCCGTCGCCGAGCGGCATGGCGGCCGGGCCAGCGTGCGCAGCCAGCCCGGCATGGGTGCCGTGTTCCGCATCGAGCTGCCGTTTTCCGCGAGCTCGCCGCCTGCCTCGGTATGACGTGATCGCGGCCCGGGACGCGTTTCAGGGCACTGCCTGTTACGGCCGCCGACACAATTGTTGGCAGTCGCAAACGGGGGATTTGCGTAGCATCGGAGCACCGCTGGAGCCGCATCCGGTGGTCTTCACGCCCACGCCAGCTCCCCCACGGCTGTAACTGGCGTGGGCGGCTTTTTTTGCCCCAGGCCCAAGCCCCGCGAGACCAGGCGCGAAACCAGGCGCGAAACTAGGCGCGGAACGTCAGGGTAAAGCGCGTCTTGCCCGCCTCCGACGACACGCCGATGGCGCCACCGTGCGCGGCCACGATGGCCTGCGTGATCGCCAGCCCCAGCCCCAGTCCCGCGCCATCCGACTCGGGCCGCGCGCGCGACTTGTCGGCGCGGAAGAAGCGGTCGAACAGCGCCGGCAGCAACTCCGGCCGGATGGTCTCGCCTTCGTTCTCGACCACCACCTGCACCGCGTCGGCACCCGGCGTGATCTCCACCCAGATGCCCTTGCCCGCGGGGGTATGCCGCAGCGCATTCGACAACAGGTTGCTGAGCGCCCGGCGCAGCATCAGCCGGTCGCCGGTGATGCGGCCGCGGCCGCGCAGCGTGAGCCGCACGCCCTTGTCCTCGGCAAGCGCATCGTAAAAATCGAATAGCGCCTGGACTTCATCCGCCACCTCGATCGGTTCCGCGCTGGGCAGCATGATGCCGTGCTCGGTCTTGGCCAGGTACAGCATGTCCGAGACCATGCGCGACAGCCGCTGCAGCTCTTCCACGTTGGAGGCCAGCACGTCGCGGTAGCGCGCGGCATCGCGCGGCTGCGACAGCACCACCTGGGTCTGCGTCATCAGGTTGGTGATCGGCGTGCGCAGTTCGTGCGCCAGGTCCGATGAGAATTCCGAAAGGCGGGCGAAGTCGCGCTGCAAGCGCTCCAGCATCGCGTTGAGGGTGGCGGCCAAGTCGGCCATTTCCACCGGCACGGTCTCGACCGGCATGCGCTCGTCCAGCTTGTGCGCGGTGACGATGCGTGCGCGCGAGGCCATGGTGCGCAGCGGCGACAGCCCGCGGCGCGCCGCCCACCAGCCCAGCAGCCCGCTCGCCAGCGCCGCCAGCATGCCGTAGAAGGCCAGCGTGTTGCGGAACGCGTGCAGGAAGTGGTCATGCAGCGCCGTGTCCATGCCGACCAGCACCTGCAGCGCGCCCGGCTGGCCGCCCGACTGTGCACCAGCATGCGCCAGCGCCAGCTGCGCGCGCAGGCCGCGGTAGGTCTGGCCCTGCTGTTCCCAGGCAAAGGCGTCGTTTGCTGCCGGCGCCTGCGCGGCGGCGGCGAGCGCCGGGCGAAAGTCGAAATCCCGCGTGGCGTAGAGGCGCTTGCCCTCGGCGCCACGCACTTCGGCGACGAAGCCGGCATGGTGTTCCAGCGCCGGCCCCAGCCGTTGCGGCAGTGACGCCGCCGGGCCGTCGGCGGCGATCTTCTCGATCAGCCGCACGTTGTCGGCCAGCACCGCGTAGTCCTCGTCGGCGAAATGATCGTCGATCGCCAGCCAGATCAGCACGCCCAGCCCCAGCAGCACCGCCGCCGACGACAGCGAGAACAGGATGGTGAGCCGTGCCGTCAACGACAGCCCGGGTTTCATGTGGCCTGCCCTTCGTTTGCCGGCGGCGTGCCTGCTTCGTCGGCGGCTTCGGGCGCCTCCAGCACATAGCCCATGCCGCGCACGGTCTGGATCAGGCGGGCCTCGAAGCCGTCGTCGATCTTGGCGCGCAGGCGCCGGATCGCGACGTCGATGACATTGCTGTCGCTGTCAAAGTTCATGTCCCACACCTGCGAGGCGATCAGCGAGCGCGGCAGCACCTCGCCGCGGCGGCGCGCCAGCAGCTCCAGCAGCGCGAACTCCTTGCTGGTCAGCGTGATGCGGCGCCCGGCGCGCGTGGCGCGGCGGCGGGTCAGGTCCAGCACCAGGTCGGCCACCTGGATGCGGTCCAGCGTCATCTGCGCGCTGCCGCGGCGCAGCAGCGTGCGCACGCGCGCCAGCAGTTCGGAGAAGGCGAACGGCTTGACCAGGTAGTCGTCGGCACCCAGCTCCAGCCCCTTGACGCGGTCGGCCACGCTGTCGCGCGCGGTCAGGAACAGCACCGGCACCGGGTTCTGCCCCGCGCGCAGCGCCTGCACGATGCGCCAGCCGTCCACGTCCGGCAGCATCACGTCCAGGATGATCAGGTCGTAGGGCTCGGTCATGGCCAGGTGCTGGCCGTCCAGCCCGTTGCGCACCAGGTCGACGACGAAGCCCGCCTCGGTCAGCCCCTGGCGCAGGTATTCGCCGGTCTTGGATTCGTCCTCCACCACAAGCAGTTTCATCAGCGCTTTCCTTATGCGATCGGGCCGGCCAACCGCTCCCTATTACGGCCAGCCAACTCTACGCCGGCGTTGCCGGCGCCAACATGACCGCAAGATTACCGGATTGTCATGTTCCGGTCAGACCTCGGTAGGGTGGCGCTGGCTACGCTTGGCGTGCCAACTAACCAAACCGACGTGACATGCGACGCCATCCAAGCCCCGGCCGCCCAGCGCTGCCTCTTTTGCTGCCCGACCCGCTCTGCGGATTGCCTGATCTCCGGCGCCGCCGCTGCGTGCAGGGGCTGGCCGCCGGCGGCGTGGTGGCCGGCCTGGCCGGGTTTGGCGGCAGCGCCTGGGCGCAGCATGCGGGGCACGGCGGCGGCGCGCGCGAGGGACAGCCCGCCCCCGCGGGCAGCGGTGCCGGCCCGGTGCTGCGCGGCACCGAGTTCGACCTGGTGATCGGCGAGTCGCTGGTCAACTACACCGGCAAGCCGGCCATCGCCACCACCATCAACGGCATGCTGCCCGGCCCGACGCTGCGCTGGCGCGAGGGCGACACCGTCACCATCCGCGTGACCAACCGCCTGCGCGAGGCCACTTCGATCCACTGGCACGGCATCATCCTGCCTTACCAGATGGACGGCGTGCCCGGCATCAGTTTCCCGGGCATCCCGCCCGGCGAGACCTTTACCTACCGCTTCAAGGTCACGCAGACCGGCAGCTACTGGTATCACTCGCACTCCGGCTTCCAGGAGATGACCGGCGTGTACGGCGGCATCGTCATCGATCCGGCTTCCGGGCACGAGCGCGCGCACGCCGACCGCGACCATACCGTGCTGCTGTCGGACTGGACCGACGAAGACCCGATGCGGGTGCTGAACAAGCTCAAGATCCAGGGCGACTACTACAACTACAACCAGCCCACGGTGGTCGACTTCTTCCGCGACGTCTCGCGCGACGGCCTGAAGCAGGCGCTGGACAAGCGCCGCATGTGGAACCAGATGCGGATGAGCCCGACCGACCTGGCGGACCTGTCCAGCGCCACCCTGACCCACCTGGCCAACGGCGTCACGCCGGCGGGCAACTGGACCGGCCTGTTCCGCCGCGGCGAGACCGTGCGCCTGCGCTTTATCAACGGTTCGGGCAACACCTTCTACGACGTGCGCATCCCCGGCCTCAGGCTGCGCGTGGTGCAGGTCGACGGCCAGGACATCGAACCCGTCACCGTCGACGAATTCCGCTTCGGTCCCGGCGAGACCTGCGACGCCATCGTGACGCCGCAGGACGACGCCTACACCCTGTTCGCGCAATCGATGGACCGCACCGGCTATGCGCGCGGCACGCTGGCGGTGCGAGAAGGCCTGTCGGCGCCGGTGCCCGCGCTGGACCGGGCCGAATGGCTGAGCATGACCGACATGATGGGCGCGATGACCGGCCACGGCGGCCATGGAGGAGATGGCGGCCACGGTGCTCACGCCGGCCATGGCGCGATGCCGATGGCGGGCATGGACCACGCCGGCATGGACCACAGCCAGCACGCGATGGCGCCCCCCGATGCGCTGCGGGTGCCCAGCAAGACCGCACGGCATGCCCGCACCGAATACGGCGCCAGCACCGACATGCGCGTCGACATGGCCCGCACCAACCTCGACGACCCTGGCATCGGCCTGCGCAACAACGGCAGGCGCGTGCTGACGCTGGCCGACCAGCACACCGTCGGCGGGGCCATGGATGCACGCGGGCCGGGGCGCGAGGTCGAACTGCACCTGACCGGCAATATGGAGCGCTATACGTGGTCGTTCGACGGGGTCGAGTTCGGCAAGTCCACGCCGATCTACTTCAAGCATGGCGAACGGCTGCGCGTGATCCTGCACAACGACACCATGATGACCCACCCCATGCACCTGCACGGCATGTGGAGCGAGCTGGAGGCGCCCGACGGCAGCTTCCAGGCGCGGCGCCACACCATCCCGGTGCAGCCGGCGCAGCGCATCAGCTTCCTGGTCACGGCCGATGCCCTGGGACGCTGGGCCTGGCATTGCCACCTGATGCTGCATATGGATGCGGGCATGTTCCGCGAAGTGGTGGTGGCGTGATGAAGCAAGCTGAACTCACGATTTTTATGCCCGGATACAAGAAGACCATGCTGGCCGCGGCGCTGGCGCTGGGCGCCATGAGCGCAGCCTTTGCGCAGGACCCGCATGCCGGCCATGCGCACGGCCACGGTCAACAGGCCGCGCCTGCCGCGGTGCAGGCTATGGACCATAGCCAGATGCAAGGCATGGACCAGCCGGAGATCCAGACCATGGACGGCGCCAATGCGCCGCCGCAAGAGTCGGCCCCCGCGATGGACCATGGCGACATGAAGATGCAGGGCGGCAGCGCACCGCCCGACGCGCGCGACCCGCACGCCTATTCCGGCGGCTACCAGCTCGGCGTTGGCCAGTACGCGCTCGGCGACAAGCGCCAGCTGGTCATGGCCGACGAGCACCTGTTCGCCTCGGTGCTGGTCGACCGCCTGGAATGGGCCCATGCCAACGGCCACAATGCCGCCGCCTACGAGGCGCAGGCATGGTTCGGCAACAGCTTCGACAAGCTGGTGCTCAAGGCCGAGGGCGAGGCCTCCGGGGGCAAGCTGCACGAAGCGCGCACCGAGCTGCTGTGGGGCCACGCCGTGGCCAGCTACTGGGACACCCAGCTGGGCCTGCGCAACGACGCCGGCAGCGGGCGCCCGGCGCGCAACTGGCTGGCGTTCGGCGTGCAGGGGCTGGCGCCGTACTGGTTCGAGGTCGATGCCACCGCCTATGTCGGCACCAGCGGCCGCACCGCGCTGCGGCTGTCGGCGGAGTATGAACTGCTGCTGACGCAGCGCCTGATCCTGCAGCCGCGCATCGAGGCCAACCTCTATGGCAAGAACGACCCCGAAGTGGGCATCGGCAGCGGCTTGTCCAACGGCACCGTGGGGCTGCGGCTGCGCTATGAGTTCAGCCGGCAGTTCGCCCCGTATATCGGCGTCGAGCGCTACCAGAGCTTCGGCAATACCGCGGACATGATCCGCAGCGCCGGCGGCAAGTCGGGCGAAACGCGCTTCGTCGCCGGCGTCCGCGTCTGGTTCTGACGCGGTCGCCCGCACCATCCCACTTCTACATCCCTCAGCGGAGACCATCATGCATGCCAATCGCCCCCTGATCCACGCCATGATTGCGGCCACTGCCGCGCTGGCCAGCAGCCTTGCCTTCGCGCATCCGAAACTGGAAGCGTCGACGCCCGCCGACAAGGCCGAGGTGCCGGCGCCGCAGAAGATCGAGCTGCGCTTCTCCGAGAACCTCGTCACGCAGTTTTCCGGCGCCAACCTGGTGATGACCGGGATGCCGGGCATGGCCAACCATGCGCCGATGAAGATGGCCGCGAAGGTCTCGGGCAGCGATGACCCCAAGACCATGGTCATCACCCCCACGCAGCCGCTGCCGCCGGGCAGCTACCGGGTGGACTGGCGCGCGGTGTCTTCCGACACCCATCCCGTCAACGGCAACGTCACGTTCACGGTGAAGTAATTGGCGCAGCCGCAATGGCTGGCCGCCGGGCTGCGCCTGGCTCTTTATCTCGACCTCGCCCTGGTGTTCGGCCTGCCGCTGTTCTGCCTCTACGCACTGAAACGGGACCAACGCGCCGGCCGCTTCGCGCGCCGTTGCCGGGCGCTGGCAATTGGTGGCGCCGGCGTGGGCATCGCGCTGTCGCTGCTGGCCTTGGTCGAGATGGCGCGTGCCATGACGGGCGCGTCGGACTATGCCGCGCTGCAGGCCCATGTGCTGGCGATGATCGTTACCGGGACCGATTTCGGCGTGGCCTGGTGCGTGCGCGTGGCGGCGCTGCTGTTGTTCGTGCGGGCCGGCATGGACCTGCGCCGCTTGCGCGCGCCCTGCGCCGTGCTGGCCGCGTATGGCGGCGTGGCGCTGGCCACGCTGGCGTGGGGCGGGCATGGCGCGATGCACGACGGCGCGGTGCGCTACCTGCACCTGGCCTCGGACGTGATCCACCTGCTCGCCGCGGGCGCATGGGTGGGAGCGCTGGCGGCGTTCCTGCTGCTGGCATGGCCCGGGTCGACGCCGCACGGCGAGGCCCTTGCGCTGCTGAGCCGCAGTGCCAACGGCTTCGCGCGCATCGGTACCCGCATCGTGGCCCTGCTGGTGATTACCGGCGTGCTCAATTACTGGCTCATCGTCGGGCCGGTGCTGCCGGAATTTGCGCCGATGTCCTATGGCGGGCTGCTGGCGGCCAAGCTTGCGCTGTTTGCCACCATGCTCGGGCTGGCGGCGGCGAACCGGTTTGCGCTGGCGCCGCGGCTGGAAGCGGCGGCGCGCACCGGCGAGCGGGGCCCGGCGCTGCAGGCAGTCCAGGCGCTGCGGCGCAGCCTGCTGCTGGAAGCCGGCACCGCCGCGCTGGTGCTGGCGCTGGTGGCGGTGCTGGGCATGCAGTCGCCGACGCCGGCATGACTGCCGCGGGCTGGCACTCGCGGCATGGGCCAGCCAATGCTTGCGTGCCGGCGTGCCGCTTCAGACATAAGCGATCAGCCGTCCGGCGCAGATCACCAGCAGCCAGGCGGCAATGGACAGGATGGCGTTCAGGCGGGCGCCGGCAGGCGGCGGGGCGTCGGCGTCCCAGCCGCGTTCACGGTCATGCAGGCTGCGGCTGGGCCCGGCGTGGAACCACAACACGTTGGCGAGCGCCAGCGCGATCAGCCCCAGCTTGGCGAGGAACGCGGGGTTGGCGGCCAGTTCGTCGGCATGGGCCACGAACAGCAGCACGCCGCTGGCCGCGACGGCGATGAAGGCGCCGACGGTGAAGGGCAGTGCATGGCGCAGCAGCAGGCTGACCGGCAGCCGCCGGCCCAGCCCCGCCAGCCGCATGTCGACCACGACGATGGAGCCGAACAGCAGCGCCATGCCGGCGAGGTGGACGATCTCCACCGCGGGATAGGCCCACGCCGAACTGCGCAGCGCGGTCGCGAATGGCAGCCGCGCCAGCGTGCTGGCCCATTCCGTCCACGCGGTGAAGAGCGCCGGCATGCGGCGTGCCGGCTCAGCGCAGCTCGACCGTCTTGCCGTCCATGGTGATGCGCTCGGCGCGCAGTTCGTCCCGTTTTTCCTTGCTGGCGTAGCCGACCAGCGTGACTTCGCGGCCCACCGCGACCTTGTCCGAGGTCGCGCCGCGCGCTTCCATGCGCGACACGGGGGCCAGCACCGCCAGCCAGCGCTTGCCGCCGGCGTCGATGCGGATATGCGCGTGCGGGTTCTCGTAATGGCTTTCGACGATCTTGCCGGTCAGCGTCATGGGTTTGGTCTCGTCATAGGTGGACCAGCCGTGGTGGGCGAGGGCCGGCACGGCCGCCATGGCCAGGGCGACCGTGCCAAGGATGGGGCGTAGCAGGGCGGGACGGAACAGGGCGCGGATGCTGGGCATGGGGGTCTCCGGTCAGGACAGGTGCAGTATAGGCGCCCATTTCCGTCCTTGCGGCCCCTGCCCGCCGCGCCGGCCAGCGCCTTAGGGTTGTGCGCGGCAGGTGTCGGCGCGCTGCACCAGCCGGCGCAGGCTCGCGCTGACGGGCTTGAGCGCCGCGCGCTCGGCGGTGAGGGCGAGCGCCAGGTTGCCACTGCCGCTGCGCAGCGCCGCTTCGAGCAGGGTCAGGCCGATCACGTCGCGCTGCGCGTGGCTGCCGCCAAAGCGATGGGCCACCAGGCGCACCGGCAGCAGCAGTTCGATGGCGGTGGCGTAATCGCCCTGCGCGAACGCGATCAGCGCATCGGCCACCGGCAGCCCCACCTCGCGCGACATCATCGCGTTGGTGCCGTTGCCCAGCGCGGCCCGCTCCAGCGCGGCGCGCACCTGGTCGGCCGCGGCGGGGCGCTGCGCGCCCAGGCTGGCCATGACCGCATGCACGTCGTTGAAGGCGTAATAGCCGGCCGCGCCGCGGCCGAGCCAGTCATCCGCTACTGCATGCCAGCGCCGGCCCACGTCCACGCCGCGCAGGTGCAGCCGCCACAGCAGCGCGGAGGCATCGACCAGGTCCAGCGCGATCGCCGGCGCGGGCCGGCTGATGGCGCGGTCGTACAGCGCCATTACCTCGTCGGTGCGGTCGTCTTCCAGCAGGAACAGCGCCAGGTGCCACCAGTTATGCACCGCCAGCATGTTGTCGTCGGCCCAGTCCTGGCGGCGGCCTTCCAGCCAGGCAATGCCGTCGGCCAGCCGGCCCTGCATCTCCATCACGTGTGCCACCGCGTGCACGGCCCACGGATCGCGCGGCTGGCATTCCAGCGCGCGCCGTCCGGCTTCCTCGGCACGCTCGTAGAGCTGGGTCTCTTCCAGGCCGAACGCGTGCATGCCGAGCACGAAGCCGTAACCGGGCATGCCCGCATCCCAGTGCGGCAGCGCCTGCGCCACGCGGTCGCGCAGCATGGTCGACTGGCCCAGCAGGAAGTCGCCCAGGTGCGCGGTCTGCAGCGCCAGCAGGTCGCGTGGATAATCAATCACGATGTCGCCATAGCAGCGCACGGCGCGCTCGAAATCGCCGTCGAGCCAGGCGCGCGCCGCGGCGATATGGCGGCGCTCGCGCTCGTTGGCGCGGGCGTGCAGGGCCTCGCCGGCCTCGACGCTCTGGCGCAGCATGGGCTCGGCGGTGCCGTCGCCCGAGGTGACCATCAGCGCGGCGCGCAGCGCGTGGCCCATGGCAAAGCCGGGGTCGTCGGCCAGCGCCGCGTCGATCACGGCGAGCGGGTCGCCGTAGTAGCCGTTCAGCAGACGCAGGGCGGTCTCGTACTGCGCCACCGATCGCGTGTTCAAGGTCGAGACCGCGAGGTCCCTGGAATCCGTCAGTGCCATGACCGTCTCCGTGCGCCCGCACGGCAGCGGGCTGTCACGAACCATCGTAGACGGCAAAACGCCCGGTGTAACGGGCGCGGCGCGGTGCGGCGCACCATGCCTGCGGGCGGCGCGGCCGCGGTGCCCGATATGCCGCCGCCGCCATACCGGCGGCGCGCGTCGGTTAAACTGCCGCATCCCCAATCACGACCTCGAGAGCAGGCCTTCCATGAAAACACTCGCGCTTTTCCTTGGCACCCTGACCCTTGCCGGCGCCGCCTGCGCTGCCGGGCCGGCCGCTTCGGCGCCTGCCGCCTCCGCTGCCCCTGCCGCTCCTGCCGCGGCGCCGCAGACGCTGGCGTCGGGCATGACCATCCAGCACCTGATCAAGGGCACCGGCGCCTCGCCCAAGGCCACCGACACGGTACAGGTGCACTACCGCGGCACGCTCGCGGACGGCACCGAATTCGACAGCTCGTACAAGCGCGGCCAGCCGATCTCGTTCCCGCTCAACCGCGTGATCCCGTGCTGGACCGAGGGCGTGCAGGCCATGCAGGTGGGCGGCAAGGCGCGCCTGACCTGCCCGGCGGGCACCGCTTACGGCGCGCGCGGCGTGCCGGGTACGATCCCGCCGAACGCCACGCTGACCTTCGAAGTGGTGCTGCTGGGTATCGGCAGCTAAGCGCCTCGGCGCGGCGCCTGCGGCTGCGCGGGCGCCGGCGTGCCGGCGGGTGCTGCCGGTGCTGCCGGTGCTGCCGGCGCCGGTTCCGCGCCAACGTCCTCGTCATCCCCGTAGTCCGGCAACGCGGTGTTCTCGCCGAGCAGGTAGCGCCGCCGCTGCAGGTACGCGTCGCGCACAAAGGCGTACTTGTCCAGCGCCGCCAGCTTGAGCAGGTCGGTCGCGCCCAGCAGGTTGGTGCGCACGTCGACCACGTTCATCCCGTACACCGAGTTGCGCACCGCCGGCTCGGCATAGGTGGTGGGATCGAACCAGAAATTCACATACAGGCCCGCGCCGTCGCGGAAAGAGCTGGGGCCGAACAGCGGCAGCACCAGGTAGGGCCCTGGCGGCACCCCCCACGTGCCCAGCGTCAGCCCGAAGTCCTGCGAGTGCTTCGGCAGCCCTGCCGGCGTGGCGATATCGATCAGCCCACCCAGGCCCAGCACGGAATTCATCGCTACCCGCATAAAGCTCTCCGCCGCCGCCACGCCCTTGCCCTGCAGCAGGTTGTTGGCAAGGTTGCCGATGTCCGCGAGGTTCGAATAGAAATTGCTGACCGCCGCGCGCACCGGCTCCGGCGTGACCGCCTTGTAGCCTTTGGCCACCGGTTCAGCGACATACTGGTCCAGCTTGTCGTTGACGGTGAAGATGGCGCGGTTCATCGGCTCCAGCGGATCGGCCGGACTGGCTCGCGGGCCGGTGGCGCAGCCCGCGAGCACGGCTGCGGCGATGGCGCTCGTGGCGAGCGTCGGAAAGCGAAGCGGAACAGGCATCGAGGCAGACAGGATCGGTCGCGCGAGAAGAGCGGTTCAGGGCCGGGCCGGCTGCTCCGGCTCGTGATGGCTGCCCTCGCGCGGACGGCCCATCAGGATCGGCTGGAAGAAGACCGCGCCGACCAGCGTGCAGGCCAGTGCCAGCGCCAGCAGCTTGCCCATGCTGGCGGTGCCGGGATGCTGCGACAGCCACAGGCTGCCAAAGGCGACCGCGGTGGTGGCGGCGCTGTACAGCACGGCGTGGGTCAGGCTGGACTGCAGCAGCTGGGTCTTGCCGTGCCGCCAGGCAATCACGTAGTAGATCTTGAACGCGACGCCCACGCCCAGCAGCAGCGGCAGCGCGATCACGTTGGCGAAGTTCAGCGCAATGCCGAACACCACGCACAGTTCCAGCGTGACGACGGCCGACACCAGCAGGGGGATCAGCGTGCGCAGCACGTCGCCGAAGCGGCGCAGCGTGATCCACAGCAGGATGGTGATCGACAGCACCGCCCAGGCCCCCGCCTGCGCAAACGCGGTCATGATGGTATCGGCCGAGCCGCGGATCGAAATCGGTCCGCCGGTGGCGGCGGGCGCCACGCGCTGCACCGCGGCGATAAAGCGTGCCAGCGCGGCTTCGCGCTGTGCGCTGGCCGGCGGCGGCAGCTTCGGGCTGAGGTTGACCAGCGCGCGCCCGTCCGGGGCGATCCAGTCGCGCACCAGCTCGGGCGGCAGCGTCTGCTGGCTGACCGCCTGCGGCGTCAGCGCCAGCTTCAGCCTGGCCAGTGCCAGCTGCAGCGGCAGGGCGATGGCGCGCTCGGCGCGGTCACGCATGGGCGCATCGGCGCTGGCCAGCTTTTTCAGCGTGGCGGAAAGGTGCGCCGCTTCGGCGGCGCCAGGACCGGGATGTTCGTCGGCGGCGATGGCCAGTTGCCGCGCGGCATTGCGCAGCGCATTGACGCGCGCGCCGTCGGTGGCGGGCGCCGCGGGGGCTTGAGTCAGCGCCGGCATCAGCGCGGCCGAGGCCGCCGCGATGGCCTGCAGCTTGGGCGGCTGGTTGTCGGGAATAAAGCTCTGCAGCGTGACCGCGCGCGCCACTTCGGGCAGCGCCGCGAGCTGGCCCGCCAGCGCGTGCGCGGCCGGCAGCGATGGCGCCAGCACGCTGACATCGTCGGTGCCGGCCTGCGGCGCGTCCTGCAGCGCCAGCAGCGTGGCCATCGATTCGGACTGCGGGTCCTTCAGGTGTAGCGGGTCGAAGTCGAAGCGCAGGTGCGGCAGCAGCGGTGCGCCTGCGAGGATGGCGAGCAGCGTCACCAGCAGCACCGGCTTGCGGTAGCGGTCGAAGAAGCGGTCCGCCGGCGCCAGCCAGGCAAAACCCGGCGACGCGGATTCGCCGCCGGGCCTGAGCACCGCGATCAGCGCCGGCAGCAGCGTGAAGGTGGTGGCGAACGCCACCACCATGCCGACGCCGGCGATCAGGCCCAGCTCGGCCACGCCGCGGTAGTCGGTGGGCAGGAAGCAGAAAAACGCCGCCGCCGTGGCCGCGGCGGCCAGCGCCAGCGGCGCGCCCACGGCGCGCGCGGCCAGGCCCAGCGCATCGACGATATGGTCGCGGCCATGGCGCTCGGCGCGGTAGCGCACGCCGAACTGGATGCCGAAGTCCACGCCCAGCCCGACGAACAGCACCGCGAAGGCCACCGAGATCATGTTCAGCGCGCCCACCATGGCCAGCCCCAGCGCGGCGGTGATCAGCAGTCCGGCGAACAGGCTCGCCAGCACCGCCACGATCAGCCGCGCCGAACGCAGCGCCAGCCACAGGATCAGCACCACTGCCAGCACCGTCAGCACGCCGTTGAGCACGGCGCCATCGCTGACCGAGGCAAATTCATCGTCGGCCAGCGCCTGCGGCCCGGTCAGGCGCACCGAGGCCTGGTAGCGCTGCGCCAGCTGCAGTTCGTCCGCGGCGTGGCGGATCGCGCGCGCCGCCGCGGCGCCGGCTTTGAGGTCGCTGTAGTCGAGCACGGGGCTGAGCGCGACATAGCGGTAGACCTGGCCGTCGGGGCCGGGTTTGAGGCTGTCGTCGAGCAGCCCCGCCCACGACAGCGCGGCGGGCTTGCCGGCCAGCACCTGGTCCAGTGTGCGCGCGCTGCTGCCCATCAGCCCGGCCATGTCGCCCAGCTTGACCTGCCCCATCTGCAGCGGCAGCGCCAGCGTGGTGGTGAGTACATCGGACAGGCCGCGCAGCGTCGGATCGTGTGCCAGGGCGTTGACCAGCGGGCGCGCCTGCGTCAGTTGCTGCGTCAGCTGGTTGACTTCATCGGTGCCGGCGAACAGCAGGCCGTTGCGCGCAAAGAAGGCGCCGCCGCCGGGCTGGCTGACTGCGGTGAAACGCGCCGGCTGCCGGCGCAAGGTTTCGGCCAGCGCATCGGCGGCGGCATCGGCCAGCTCCGCGGCCGGCGCCTGCACCACCGCCAGGATCATCTGGCCGCGCTGCGGAAAGGCCCTGGCGATGGCCTCGTCGCGCTGGGCCCAGGGCGCGTCGGAATCCAGCAGGCGGCCGATGTCGGTGTTGATGGCAAAGTTGCGGGCCACGTAGACGCCGCTGGCTGCCGTCAGCAGTGCCGCCAGCAGGATGACGCGCCACGGCCAGGCGGTGGCAAGCCGGACGATGCGTGTCAGCAGCGAGGTCAGCATGGACGGATCCGGAAGGAGCACGAACCGCGAGTATATCGGCTGGCGCCGTGCCGCATGCGCCATGCTGCGCCGGCGCGGCCGCGATGCGTGCCGATCCGCTATACACTGTCAGCCGGTGCCGGCCGGGGCGTCATATAGCGCGGCGTCACCGCCGCACCGACTTCCGTCATTTCCCCGCTCTTGCATCCATGACGATTCACCGTTTGCTTTCCGTGGCGCCGCTTGCGGCGATGGCCATGGCATCCGTCGTGCACGCCCAGGCAGTCCAGCCCGGCGACCTGCGCGCCAGCCCCGAGCGGCTGGTGCAGGCCGCGGTGGAAGGCGTGATCGGCACCATCCAGTCGCAGCCGGCGACCCGCGCCGGCGATCTCGGCAAGATCACCGCGGTCGTGCAGCAGCAATTCCTGCCCTACACCGATTTCCAGGGCACCACGCGGCTGGCGCTGGGCGGCGCCTGGCGCACGGCCACGCCGGAGCAGCAGCAACAGCTGTACGAGCAGTTCCAGACCCTGCTGGTGCGCAGCTATGCGGTCTCGCTGGCGCAACTGCGCGAGCAGAACGTCAGGTTCCGCTACCAGCCGGCCAAAGCCGCCAGCGGCGCCGCCGACGTGGTGGTGCAGACGCGCGTGATCAACAATGCCGACGAAATGCAGATCGACTACCGCCTGCAGCGCACCGCGACCGGCTGGAAAATCTATGACATCAACATGATGGGGGCGTGGCTGATCGAGGTGTACCGCAAGCAGTTTGCCGACATCGTCGCGCGCAACGGGGTCGACGGGCTGGTGAAGTACCTGACCACCCACAACGCGCGCCAGGCGTCGGAGATCTGAACCACCTTTGCGGACGCGGCCGCACGCTAGCGCGCGGGCTGTCCGCCATCGTTGCTGCTATCGCCGCCGCGTCGCCAGCGGCGCAGTTCCACCCACTGCCATGACAGCAGCGCCGGCACCCCGAACAGGATCTCGCGCGCGCGCCTGACCAGCGCCAGCGCCAGCGCCACCTCCGCGCTCATCCCCAGCACCTGGCCCAGCAGCATCACCACCGCTTCCTGCACGCCCAGCCCGGCCGGCACGAAGAACGCCACGTGGCGCGCGGCCTGCGTCAGCGACTCGATCGCCAGCGCCTGCCAGAACGGGACCGGATGGCCCAGCAGCCACAGCGCCAGCCAGATCTCCAGCGTGCCGCTGAGCAGCCCGGCCAGTTGCCAGCACAAGGCCTTGGCCAGTTCGCGGTGGCGCCGGTTGAGCGCGCGGATATGCGCGTCCAGGCGCGCGCCGTCGATCAGCGCGACGACGCGGTGGTCGGCGCCGAACAGCCGGCGCGCGGCGCCTTCCAGCTTCTCGAACAAGGCGGCGTGGCGCAGCGACAGCGCGAACAGCACCGGCACCGGCAGCGACAGCAGCAGGCCGGCCAGGATGATCCACGCGCCGGCGCGCTGCTGCAGCGCGGCCACCAGCATCAGCACGCCGCTGGCGGCGAACAGGTATTGCGAAAACATCGTCACCATCACTTCGACCACCACGCTGGCGGTGACGGCGGTGGTGTCGTGGATGCGCAGCCGCGTCAGGCGGATGCCGACCAGCTCGCCGCCCACGCCCACGGTGGGCAGCAGGCGGCCCACCGCTTCGCGCACCGCGGCGACCCACCACAGGAAACCGACCCCGGCACGCTCATCGGGATCGGCGGAGGTCAGCAGCACGCGCCAGCCCTGCGCGTCGAGCAGCAGCGGCAGCGCGTGCAGCGGCACCAGCAGCAACAGGGGCCAGCCGCCCCGGGCCATCACGGCGGCGATATCGCCGGCGCCCTGGTGGATCACCAGCGCGGTCAGCGCCAGCAGCCCGAGCAGTCCGGTCAGGTAGGCCAGGCGTTTCATCGGCAATCGTCAGCGCAGCGTCCTGCCGCCGAGCACATCGGCAAAGCCGCCGTGCCGGTGGGCCGCGCGCTCCAGCGCCGCGCGCACGCGCGGCGACAGCAGCGCGGCGAGTTCGTCGGCATGGCGGTAGCCGTGCATCGACGGGGCGATGGCCGCGCCGGACACCACCGCCGGATGCAGGTAGATCTCGCCCACGCCCGCGGGCAGTTGCGCCAGCGCCTGCAGCAACGCGGCCTCGTCCATCTGGCCGCTGTGCGCGATGCCGACCACGTAGTCATTGTGCGCAATGCCGGCGCGGTCCAGCCGGCGGCGCAGCAACGCCAGCCACGGGCGCAGCAGCCAGGGCGCGCCCGCCTCGCGCGGGAGCCGCATCGCGCGCAGCCCGTAGTCGCGCCCGATCGACAGGATCAGCGACAGCACGGTCGGATGCAGGTGGAAATGCTTGTGCGTATTGACGTGATCCAGCGCCAGGCCGGTGGCGGCGAAGGCCTCGAACTGGGCGCGGATTTCCGCGGCGAGCTGGCGGCGCACCGCGGGCAGGAAGAAGAAGCGGCAACCGTCCAGCGCCATGGCCGAGCCGAAGCGGCCGTGCGCATCGACCAGCGCCGGGATGCGCGCGCGCGGCAGCGTGGCCGGGCCATCGGCCAGCACCACGTGCAGCCCGACGCGCAACGCCGGCAGCCGGCGCGCGCGCGCCACCGCATCCGCCACCGCGGGCGCGCCCACCATCAGGCTGGCGGCGTTGAGCACGCCGTCGCGGTGGGCCAGTTCCACCGCTTCGTTGACGGCCGGGTGCAGCCCGAAGTCGTCGGCGGTGACGATCAGCGCGCGGTGTGCCGCAGCGGGTGCCGCACCGGAAAGCGCCCGGCCCAGGATCAGGCCTCGTGCGAGCGCAGGAAGCGGAAAAACTCCACGCCTTCGCGCAGGCGCCGCTTCATCATGTCCCAGCTGCCGAGCATCTCGCGCACGATTTCCCAGATCTTGCCGGGACGGAAGTAGAAGCGCTTGTAGAAGGTCTCCACGCCGTGATAGATGTCCTCCTTCGACAGGTGCGGATAGCTGATCGCCGCCAGCTGCACGCCCTGGTCGTTGACCAGGTTGATGACCTTGTTCTCCTCGAGCCAGCCGTTCTCCACCGCCTGGCGGTACAGCGTGGTGCCGGGATAGGGCGCGGCCAGCGAGACCTGGATGGTGTGGGGGTTGATTTCCTTGGCGTATTCGATGGTCTTCTCGATGGTCTCGCGGGTTTCGCCCGGCAGGCCCAGGATGAAGGTGCCGTGGATCTGGATGCCGAGCTTGCGGCAGTCCTCTGTGAAGCGGCGCGCGATATCGGTGCGCAGCCCCTTCTTGATGTTCAGCAGGATCTGGTCGTCGCCGGACTCATAGCCCACCAGCAGCAGGCGCAGCCCGTTTTCCTTCATGATCTTGAGCGTGCTGTATGGCACGTTGGCCTTGGCGTTGCACGACCACGTCACGCCCAGCTGGCCCAGCCCGCGCGCGATCTCTTCCACGCGCGGCTTGAAGTCGGTGAAGGTGTCGTCGTCGAACATGATTTCCTTGACCTCGGGCATGTTCTCCTTGATCCATTTCACCTCGGCGATCACGCTTGCGGCCGAGCGCGTGCGGTAGCGGTGCCCGCCCACGGTCTGCGGCCACAGGCAGAAGGTGCAGCGCGAACGGCAGCCGCGGCCGGTGTAGATCGACACGTAAGGATGCTTCAGGTAGCCGATGAAGTAGTTCTCGATCTTGAGGTCGCGCTGGTAGACCGGCGCCACGAACGGCAGCGCGTCCATGTCCTCGATCATCGGCCGCTGGCCGTTGTGTTCGAGCGAGCCATCCGGCAGGCGATAGGACAGCCCGAGAATGTCCTTGAGCGGTTTGCCCGCGGCCACGTCCTGGCAGGTGTAGTCGAATTCCTCGCGGCAGACGAAGTCGATGGCGTCGCTCGCGCCCAGCGTGCCGCCGGGATCGACCGCGGGCTTGGCGCCGACCATGCCGATCATCACGCCGGGGCTGCGCCGCTTCAGTTCCTCGGCGAATCTGGCATCGGTGGGGAAGGACGGCGTGCTGGTGTGGATGATCACCAGTTCATAGTCCGCGGCAATCTCCAGCGTCTGCTGCACGGTCAGGCCGTCGGCCGGGGCATCGAGCACGCGGCTGCCGGGCACCAGCGCGGCCGGCTGCGCCAGCCAGGTCGGGTACCAGAACGACTTGATCTCGCGCTTGGCCTGGTAGCGCGACCCGGCGCCGCCATCGAAGCCGTCGAAGGACGGGGCCTGCAGAAAAAGGGTTTTTTTCATAACGGCCTCTTGGTATGGATGCCGGGGAAAGGTGGGGTGTCAGGTGAGGACTTCGTGGCGGCGCCGGCCCTCTCCCCCAGCCCCTCTCCCGCTTGCGGGAGAGGGGCGGGGGAGAGGGCAGGCGCTTGACCGGAGCGCTGCCTGTCGTGGACCGACAGCACCTGCTCCCGCCACCACACCCGCTTGCCAGCCAACGCCAGCGCCCAGCACGCCAGCAACAAGCCATCGCGCAACGGCGCCCGCACTGCCGCCGCGGCGCTGCCCGCCAGCACACTGCGCGCCATCATGCCGACGGCTGCCGCAGCCATCACTGGCGGCAGCGGCGCCAGCCACATCCCCAGCGCCAGCATCGGCCAGGTGAAGGTGACGAAGCTGAACGCATAACCCGCGGGGTTCAGCGAGGCGATGGTCCGCAGCCAGCGCAGCTCATGCCGCCACAGCAGGGTGAAGCGGTCTTCGGTGATATCGGTCGTCACCTCCACGTCCGACAGCACCGTGCGCAAGCCAAGCTGCCGCGTCAGCTCGCCCAGCCAGAAATCATCCGCCAGCCGGTCGCGCACCGCCTCGAAACCGCCGATGGCAGCCAGCGCGTCGCGACGAAGCGCGATGGTCGCGCCAAAGGCAAAGCGGCGCGAGCCGCCCGCGTGGGCGATGCGCACCGCCGGCACGAACCAGTCGTCGATGAACTGCGCGCCCAGGCGCGACCAGAAGCCGCCGATGGCATGGCCACGGTACAGGCAGGTGACCACGCCGACGCCGGCATCCGCCAGCGGCGCCGTCACGCGGGCCAGGTAGTCGGGCGCCACCGCGACGTCGCTGTCGGCGATGACCAGCGCATCGTGCCGGGCCGCGCCGGACAGGTTGATCAGGTTGCTGGCCTTGAGGTTGCTGCCATGCACCCGCGGGTCGATCACCAGGGCGATGTCGCAGGTCGGGAAGTCGTGCCGCAGCCGCTCCACCACGGCGATGGCGGGATCGTCCGCGGCGCGCACGCCGAACACCAGCTGGAAGCACGGATGCCGCTGCCGGCAGAAGGTCGCCAGGTTGGCGTAGAGACGGGGTTCGGCGCCGCACAGCGGCTTGAGCACGCTGACCGGTGTGGCGGCCATGGCGCCGCGTGGCGCAGGCTTGCGTCGCGACAGCCAGGCCGCGGCCAGTGCATAGCCAGCCGCCACGCAAACCAGCGCTGCGCCGGGCAGGAAGCTGGCAAGTCCGGCGGCCATGGCAATGGCTTCAGTGCGTGGCGGCGCTGGCAGGCGCCTCGGCCGGCCGCGGCTGCTTGGCGGGCGGCCGGTTGCGCTGGATTTCCTCGAGCTTGATCTCGACGTGGCGCGAGAACACGTATTCGGCCGGCCGCTGCCGGTCCAGCGCAATGTCCGGCGCCATCGGGCCGCTGGTGCGCACGCCGCGCAGGCTGACGCCGAGCGCCTTGAGCGGATGGGCAAAGGTGTCGGCCACGGCAGTGGCTTCGTAGCCGCTGTGCACCATGCAGTCGGCGCATTTCTCGTAGTTGCCGGTGCCGTAGGCGTCCCAGTCGGTCTCGTCCATCAGTTCGCGGAAGGTCGCGGCATAGCCTTCGCCGACCAGGTAGCACGGCCGCTGCCAGCCGAATACCGTGCGCGCCGGGTTGCCCCACGGGGTGCAGTGGTAGGTCTGGTTGCCGGCGAGGAAGTCGAGAAACAGCGTCGACTGGCTGAACGCCCAGTTCTTGCCCGCGCGGCCGCGGCCGAGGATGTCGCGGAACAGCTGGCGGGTCTTGCCGCGGTTCAGGAAATGCTGCTGGTCCGGCGCGCGCTCATAGGCATAGCCCGGCGACACGGTGATGCCATCGACGCCCAGCGCCTTGACCGAGTCGAAGAACCTGGCCACGCGCTCGGGCTGCGCGTCATTGAACAGCGTGCAATTGATATTGACGCGGAAGCCGCGCGCCTTGGCCGCGCGGATCGCCTCGACGCAGCGGTCGTAAACGCCCTCCTGGCACACCGAGCGGTCATGCATCTCGCGGTCGCCGTCCAGGTGCACCGACCAGATGAAATACGGGCTGGGCTGGTACTGGTCCAGCTTCTTTTCCATCAGCAGCGCATTGGTGCACAGGTAGACGAACTTGCGCCGCCGGATGATGCCTTGCACGATCTGCGGCATGTCCTTGTGCAGCAGAGGCTCGCCGCCGGCAATCGACACCACCGGGGCGCCGCACTCGTCCACCGCCTCCAGGCATTGCTGCACCGACAGGCGCTGGTTCAGGATGGGATCCGGGTAGTCGATCTTGCCGCAGCCGGAGCACGCCAGGTTGCAGCGGAACAGCGGTTCGAGCATCAGCGCGAGCGGATAGCGTTTCTGCCGCGACAGGTGCTTGCCGACGATATAGGCGCCCACGCGGGCAACCTGCAGGAGCGGAATGGCCACGACAGCTTCCTCTGGTTGGTTCAGCCTGCAATGTTCTCGTTGGCGGCGGCCGGCGCGGCGTCCGTGCCAGTCTCGGCCGATGCCGCCGGCGGCTTCACGTCGGCCAGTTCGGCCGGCAGCCGGAATTCGGCATGCTCTTCGCGCCCGGCCATGGTGCTGACCTCGACTGGCCCCAGCCGGCGCAGCGCCGCGATCACGTCTTCGACCATGGCCTCGGGGGCCGAGGCGCCCGCGGTGATGCCGACCACGTTGGCGTCGCGCACCCAGGCCGGGTCGAGCTCGCTGCCCTCGGCGAGCAGGTAGCTGGGCACGCCGCTCTCGGTGCCGATCTCGCGCAGGCGGTTGGAGTTGGAACTGTTGGTCGCGCCGATCACCAGGATCACGTCGGCCAGCTTGCACAGGTCGCGCACCGCGCTCTGGCGGTTCTGCGTGGCGTAGCAGATGTCGCGCGTGTCCGGCCCGACCAGGTTGCTGAAGCGCCGTCCGAGCGCGGCGATGATATTGCGGGTGTCGTCCACGCTCAGCGTGGTCTGGGTGACGTAGGCGACCGGGGTGTCGTCGGGCAGGTCGAGCTTGCCGACATCGGCCTCGTTCTGCACCAGGATTACCTTGCCGGGGATCTGTCCCATGGTGCCTTCGACCTCGGGGTGGCCGGCATGGCCGATCAGGATCACCGTGCGGCCGCTGGCGGCGTACTGCCGGCCCTGGGTGTGGACCTTGATCACCAGCGGACAGGTGGCGTCAATGGCATGCAGCTGGCGCTGGCTGGCATCGGCGACGACCTCGCGCGAGACCCCGTGCGCGCTGAAGATGGTCACCGCACCGGCCGGCACTTCGTCCAGTTCTTCGACGAAACGCGCGCCCTTGTCCTTCAGTCCTTGTACGACGTGCTTGTTATGCACGATCTCATGCCGCACGAACACCGGCGCCCCGTGCTTGACGAGGGCGCGGTCGACGATCTCGATCGCGCGCACCACGCCGGCACAGAAGCCCCGGGGCTGAGCAAGAATCACCTGCATGGAGAAGGCCCCCGACCCTTTTGCTACGGGTTTCAGTGTTTGGGATCGCGCAACGGAAAACGATGCCCGGTATCGAGCCCGACCCACCGGAGATCCGCCGCGGATCACATTTTCCTCGCACGGTGGTTACTATATACCCGACACGCCGGCTTTGTCTGGCGCCGCCATGATCGGCGCGGGGCCGGCCGCGGCGACGCCGCCTTGCGAGGAAACGGGCTGATGAGCAGAAACGATGACGTGCTGGTGACCGGTGCCGCGGGTTTCCTGGGTTCGGCGGTGGCGCGCCAGGCGCTGGCGCGCGGCTGGCGCGTGCGCGTGCTGGTGCGCCCGCAGAGCCCCCGCACCAATCTTGCCGGGCTGCCGCTGACCGTGGTCCAGGGCGACATGCGCGATGCCGCCGCGGTGGCCGCGGCGCTGCAGGGCGTGCGCTATTTGTTCCACGTCGCCGCCGACTACCGGCTGTGGGCGCGCGATCCGGAAGACATCGTGCGCACCAATGTCGATGGCACGCTGGCGGTGATGGAGGCCGCGCAGCGGGCCGGCGTCGAGCGCGTGGTCTATACCAGCAGCGTGGCCACGCTGCGTGTCGCCGGCGCGCAGGCACCGGTGGACGAGACCGCGGCGTTGCGCCCCCATGAAGCCATTGGCGCCTACAAGCGCAGCAAGGTCCTGGCCGAGCGCGTGGTCGAGCAACGTATCGCCGAACACGGCTTGCCCGCGGTCATCGTCAACCCGTCCACCCCCATCGGCCCGCGCGACGTGCGGCCCACGCCGACCGGCCGCATCATCGTCGAGGCCGCTACCGGCAAGATCCCGGCCTTTGTCGATACCGGGCTGAACCTGGCCCACGTCGACGACGTGGCCAACGGGCATCTGCTGGCGCTGGAGCGCGGCCGCACCGGCGAGCGCTACATCCTGGGCGGGCAGGACGTGATGCTGCAGCAGATGCTGCGTGATATCGCCCAGCTGTGCGGCCGGCGCCCCCCGACCCTGCAGCTGCCGCGCTGGCCGCTGTATCCGCTGGCCTACGGCGCGGAAGCGGCGGCGCGGCTGACCGGCAAGGAGCCGTTCCTGACTGTCGATGGACTCAATATGTCCCGCTACCGGATGTTCTTTACCTCGGACAAGGCGCGCAAGGAACTGGGGTATCAGCCGCGCCCGTACCAGGAGGGGCTGCGCGACGCGCTGGCGTGGTTCCGTGCGCACGGATACCTGGGCCATCCCTGAGCCGCCGGCTCAGGGGCGCAACGGGGCCTGGCTGCGGCCCTTCCACTGCCCGCCGCGCCGCAGCCGGTAGCGGCGCGCCGAGTCGAGCGTCGCGCCCAGGTAGAACAGCGCCGTCACCGGCAGCAGCGGCGCCAGCCACCACGGCTGGCGGTACTCGCGCAGCATCGGCAGGTAGGCCAGCGTCATCGCCCCCCAGGCCAGCCATGCCGGCCATACCCGCCAGCCCAGCGCCAGCACCGGCGGCACCAAATAGGTCAGCACCATGCCGGCGAGCGCGCCCGCCAGCCACAGCGGCGAGTGGCGCAGCTGCGTGTAGGCGCTGCGCGCGATCATGTCCCACAGGCTGCGCCAGTCGTCATAGGGGCGCAGCGACACGCTGTCGTCGGCCAGGTCCAGCCGGATGGCGCCGCCGGGCTTGATGCGCGCGGCCAGGCTGCAGTCGTCGATCAGCTCGCCGCGGATCGCGGCAAAGCCGCCGATGCGCGCCAGCGCCGCACGGCGCGCCAGCATGCAGCCGCCGGCCGCGGCGGCAACGCGGCTGCGCGGATCGCGCACGCGGGCAAAGGGGTAGAGCTTGGCGAAGAAAAAGACAAAGGCCGGTACCACCAGCCGTTCCCATGCCGAGACGCAGCGCAGCCGCACCATCAGCGAGACCAGGTCGCGCCGCTCCGCTTCGGCGCGCGCCACCAGGCCGGCCAGCACGCCCGGGCCGTGGCGGATGTCGGCATCGGTCAGCCAGACATAGCGCGCCCGCGGCGCGATGCGGTCCGCGGCGGCCAGGCCTTCGGACTGTGCCCAGACCTTGCCGCTCCAGCCGGCCGGCAGTTCGCGCGCGCCGATGACGGTGAGCGAGTGGGGCCGCGCGGTGGTGGCCGCGGCGGCGCGGGCAATATCGGCAGTGCCGTCCGCGCTGTGGTCGTCCACCACCACCAGCGCCAGCGGGCCCGGGTAGCGCTGGCCCAGCACTGCCGCCACCGCGCTGCCGATGACCCCGGCCTCGTCGCGCGCGGGGATGATGGCGACCACTTCCGGCCAGTGCGCCGGCGCCGGCGCGGCCGGTGGCCTGCGCACGCGCCAGAAGCCGGCGCGCCCGAACAGCAGCACGCCCCAGATCGTGAGCGACAGCAGCGACAGCGCCATGGCGGCGCCGGGCACGGTGGTCTCGGTCATGCGGCCCCCTGCGGTGGCATGGTTCGGGGGCCATTTTAGGCGATGGCCAGCCGGCGGGCGCGGGCCCGCCGGTGGCTCAGGCGCGGTAGCTCACCGGCCCGCGCGAGCGCATGTCGAGCGCGTAGTAGCAGATCGTCAGCAGCACCAGCCAGCCCGGCCCCACGTACAGCGCCACGCGCGTATCGGGGAAGTAGGCCATCAGCGCCACCACCAGCGCCAGGAAGGCCAGCGCGATATACGAGCCATACGGCCAGAACGGCATGCGGAACGCCAGCGCCTGGCGCGCCGCGGGCGCGAGCGAGCGCCGGAACTGGATCTGGGTGACCAGGATGATGGCCCAGGTCCAGACCGCGCCGAAGGTGGAGATCGCGGTCACCCAGACGAAGACCTTCTCCGGCACCAGGTAGTTGAGCAGCACGCCGGCCAGCAGCGCGGCGATCGACACCAGCAGCGCGCGGCGCGGCACGCCGTTGCGGTCCACCTTGGCGAAGGCCGCCGGCGCCTGGCCCTGCAGCGACAGGTTGTACAGCATGCGCCCGGTGCTGAAGATGCCGCCGTTGCACGACGACAGCGCCGCGGTCAGCACCACGAAGTTGATGATGCCGGCGGCGGTCTTGATGCCCAGGCGCTCGAAGGTCAGCACGAACGGGCTGCCCTGCGCGCCGATCTCTTTCCACGGGTACAGCGCCAGGATCACGAACAGCGCGCCGACGTAGAAGATCAGGATGCGCCAGAACACCGAGTTGATCGCGTCCGGAATCGACTTCTTGGGGTTGCGCGCCTCGCCGGCGGTCAGGCCGATCATCTCGACGCCCAGGTACGCGAACATCACCATCTGCAGCGACATCAGCACGCCCGAGGCGCCGTTCGGCATGAAGCCGCCGTGCGCCCACAGGTTGGAGATGCCCGTGGCGACGCCGCCGTTGCCGAAGCCAAACACGATCATCGCGCCGCCGCCGATCAGCATCAGCACGATGGTGACGATCTTGATCATGGCGAACCAGAACTCGAACTCGCCATAGGCCTTGACCGCCATCAGGTTGACCGAGCCCATCGCGGCCAGCGCCGCCAGCGCCCAGATCCAGCGCGGCACGTCGGGGAACCACATGCCCATGTAGATGGCCACGGCGGTGATCTCGGCCACGCAGGTCACCAGCCACAGGAACCAGTAGTTCCAGCCGGTCAGGTAGCCCGCCAGCGGGCCCATGTGGTCCTGCGCGTAGCGGCAGAACGAGCCGGCCACCGGGTTGTGCACGGCCATCTCGCCCAGCGCGCGCATGATCAGGAAGATCATCGCGCCGCCGATCAGGTAGGCCAGCATGATTGCCGGGCCCGCCATCTTGATGGCATTGCCGGCGCCCAGGAACAGGCCCACGCCGATGGCCGATCCCAGCGCCATCAGCCGGATATGGCGTTCGCCCAGGCCGCGTTGCAGATGTTCTGCGCTTGCACTCATTGTTCGTTGTCTCCGTGTGATCTGAATGGCCGCGCCAGCCCTTGTGGGGCTGGCGGGGGCAGAGAACTTTTGCGTTTGCGGCGCACGCAAACGGAAAAGAGCGGGCAGGTTAATCAGATAACGGGGATATTTGTTGCTGAATTCGTGCCGAAATGCAGGAAAAGTTGCTGGCGCCGCGGGATGTCGGCGGCCGCGCGCAAGGACATGGCACGGGCCGGGGAGGGCGCGCAGGGAGCCGGCACGGTGGCCGGCCGGGAATGCAGGACGGGCCGGTCAGGGATGCCAGGTTGCCGGCTGCCTGTCGCCTGGCAGCGCGGGCCGCTGACTGCCCGCCATCGCATATGAAAGCTTGTTCGCGGCGTCGACCACGGTCTGCGCCAGTTCCAGCAGCCGCGCTTCGCCAAGCCGGGAAGTCGGCCCGGAAATGCACATCGAGCCCAGCAGGCGCCAGTGCAATCCGAACACCGGTGCGGACACGCTGGAGACTTCGGGCTCGCGCTCGCCAAGCGACAGGTGGAAGCCACGGCGGCGGATCATCTCGTAAAGCTCCCCCGGCTCGCCGGAAAACGCCAGGATGACCCGCCCGGGCGAGCCGCTGTCCAGCGGCAGCGCCGCGCCGATCCTGACGTGATGGCGGATGGCCTGCGGGCCTTCGACACGGACCAGGCAGGTTCGCTGCTGACCCTCGCGCACGTAGAACGAAGCGCTTTCACCAGTCTTGATGGTCAATTCGCGCAGCACCGGCTCGACCACTTCCTGCACGTTGAAAGTGGCCTGGTAGCACGCGCCCAGCCAGCCGGCCGCGCGGCCAAGGCGCCAGTTGCCGTCTTCCTTCTGCACCAGGTAGTTGTCCGCCGCCAGCGTGCGCGCCAGGCGCAGCACCGTGGTCTTGTGGATGCCGGTGCGCCGGCTCAGCTCAGCCAGCGACAGCTGCGGATCGTTGACGCCGAAGGCTTCCAGCACGCGCAGCGCGCGCGTCACGGCGATCACGGCGCCGGAGCCCTCCTCAGCGGCTGACGCGTTGAGGGAATCACTTTTAGGGTTCATGGCACGAAATGCGGTGCACAGTGTGAAACGGCATTGTATGCCGTGAAACGATGCACCACAATCCGAATCACAACGAAACGAGATTCGGAGACATCCATGCAGTCCACATCCCGCCGCGTCCTCCTGGCCCTTGCCGGCTTGCTGATGGCATCCGCCAGCGTCCATGCCGCGTCGCCATATCCCGCCAAGCCCATCCGCGTGATCGTGCCGTTCCCGGCCGGCGGCGGCACCGACATCATCGCGCGCGAGGTGACCAATACCGTGGCGAAGTCCACCGGCTGGGTCTTTGTCGTGGAAAACAAGCCAGGTTCCGGCGGCAACCTCGGCGTCGACGCGACGGCCAAGGCGCCGGCCGATGGCTACACCATCGCCATGGGGCAGACCAGCAACCTGGCCATCAATGCCTCGTTGTACGAGCGGCTGCCGTATGACCCGTTGAAGGACCTGGCGCCGATCAGCCTGGTTGCCTCCGCGCCGCTGGTGCTGGTGACGCACGTCAACTCGCCGTACAAGACCATGAAGGACGTGATCCAGGCCGCCAGGGCCAAGCCGGCATCGTTGAACTTCGCTTCGCCCGGCAATGGCACCGTTGCCCACCTTGGCGGCGAGCAGCTGCAAAGCACCGCGAAAGTCAAATTCACCCATGTGCCGTACAAGGGTGCGGCACAGGCGGTCAATGACCTGATGGGCGGACAGGTGGACCTGTACATGGCATCCGTGCCGACCCTGCTCGGCCATATCAAGAACAACAAGCTGCGGCCGCTGGCGGTGACGTCAGCGAAGCGCGTGGCGGACCTGCCCCAGGTTCCGACCGTGGCCGAGTCCGGCTATCCCGGCTTCGAGACGGCGACCTGGTTCGGCTTCGTCGCGCCGGCCGCGACGCCGAAGGACATCGTCGTGCGGCTCAATGCAGAGTTCAACAAGGCGCTGCAGTCCCCGGCGCTCGCCAGGAAGCTCAACGAGCAAGGCGCGTCAGTGCTGGTGGGCACGCCCGAAGCCTTCACCACGCTGATCAGGCAGGACATCGGACGCTGGGCCGCGGTCATCAAGGCCTCCGGCACCAAGCTGGACTGATCGGCTTCGACCCCTATCCCACTCATCTTGCTGGAGTTTTCCATGACCTTGCCCAACATCATCAAATCGTTCGAGCGTGTGCCCGCCGCCATCATCGAGCGTGCCGCCCGCTTCCAGCCGGCGATCCTGTCGGATGTCGGCGGACGCCGCGGCGCCCTGCACGGCCGCATCCGCGCCCTGCGCCCGACCATGAAAGTCGCCGGTCCCGCCTTCACCGTGGAGGTCCGTCCCGGCGACAACCTGATGATCCACGCCGCACTGGCGCTGGCGCAGCCCGGCGATGTGCTGGTGGTGGACGGCAAGGGCGACCAGACCTCCGCGCTGATGGGAACGATCATGATGCATGCCGCGCGCCAGCGCGGGCTGGCCGGGGTCGTGATCGACGGCGCCGTGCGCGACAGCCTGGAACTGGAGGACATGCAGTTCCCGGTCTTTTCTGTGGGCACCAATCCCAACGGCCCGACCAAGGAAGTCGGCGGACGCATCGGCCACCCGATTTCCGTCGGCGGCGTCACGGTGAATCCGGGCGACTATATCTGCGGCGATGCCGACGGCCTGGTGGTGGTCGAGCGCGGCAAGATCGAAGCGCTGCTCGATGCCGCGGCCAGGAAGGAAGAGGCCGAAGCCATGCGCATCGCACAGATCAAGGAGGGCAATACCACCGCGCCCTGGCTGCTGGCATCGCTGGTGACGGCCGGCGTCCTGAAGCAGGGAGAAGCCCTGTGACCGGCAAGGACGTCATTATCGTCACGGGTGCGGACCTGGCACCGGAAGCGCTCGCGCTGCTTGGTGACTACCAGATCGTGTTCGCGGGCAAGAAGCCGCAGACCGACGAGCTGGTCGCGCTGGCGCGGCAGCACAACCCGGTCGGCATCATCGTGCGCTATGGCAACGTGACGGCCGAAGTCATGGATGCGGCGCCGGCCCTGAAGGTGATCTCGAAGCACGGCAGCGGCATCGACGTGATCGACCAGAAGGCCGCGGCCGCGCGCGGCATCGCGGTGAAGGCCGCGGTGGGCGCCAACGCCGCCGCCGTGGCCGAACATGCCTGGGCGCTGATCCTCGCCTGTGCCAAGGCGGTGCCGCAACTGAACGAGCGCATGCGCGCGGGCCACTGGGACAAGTCGACCCACAAGACCATCGAACTCAATGGCCGCACCCTGGGCATCGTCGGCCTGGGGGAGATCGGTCGCCGCGTCGCGGTGACCGGCCTGGCCATGGGCATGCGCGTGATCGCCTTTGATCCTTATGCGAAGGCAGCGCCCGCAGGGGTCACGTTGGTCAGCGAACTGCCGCAGCTCTACCAGGCATCGGACGTGGTGTCGCTGCACTGCCCGCTGACCGACGAAAACCGCGGCATGCTCAACCACGAGACGCTGGCCTTGTTCAAGGACGGCGCCATCCTGGTCAACACGGCGCGCGGCGGACTGATCGATGAGTCGGCGCTGGCCGAGGCGCTCAACGGCAAGCTCTACGCGGCGGGCCTGGACAGCTTCGCTGTCGAGCCGATGACCGTGCCGCATCCGTTCCAGCAAATTCCGAACGTCATCCTGTCGCCGCATATCGGAGGCGTGAGCGATGCGGCTTACGTGAACATGGGTGTGGGTGCTGCGAAGAATGTGCTTGCGGTGCTGCAAGACACTGCCACTCCGGCTTAAGCGAAGCTTTACTGGTCAAAAAATGCAGGCATCGCGGCCGGCTGACAGCAAGCCGGACCGGCCGCGGCTGCCAGGAGACAATGATGGTTCATCGCACCTTTGGTCTTTTTGCTGTCGTCGCGGCGATGGCCGCTGCCAGCGCGTCGCCGGTGTTTGCAGCCTATCCGGACAAGCCCGTGCGCATTGTGGTGCCGAATCCGCCGGGCGGCGCCGTCGACGTGGTGACCCGCAAGATGGCGCAGAAGCTTACCGAGCAGACCGGCCAGAGTTTCGTGGTCGAGAACAAGCCGGGCGCTTCCGGCACCATCGGCACCACGCTGGTCGTCAAGGCGCCGGCCGATGGCTATACGCTGCTGGCCAATGACAACTCTTACACCACGCTGCCCTATGTGTTCAGGAAGCTTAACTGGGACCACCAGACCGCGCTCGTGCCGATCGCACCGTTCGCGTTCTCGCCGGTGGTGGTTGGGGTCAAGGCAGATTCGCGCTTCAAGGACCTGGCTTCCCTGATCAGTTACGCCAGGGCGCATCCGGGTGAAGTGACATACGGTACCGGCGGCCCGGGCAGCTCGCCGCATTTTTCCGCCGAGGCCTTCCAGCAGGCCGCCGGGATCAAGCTGATGCACGTGCCCTACAAGGGCGCCGGCGAAGCCATGGTGGGCCTGCTGGGCGGCAGCGTCGATCTGCTGGTGGTGTCGACGCCGACCGCGCTGGCACAGGTCAAGGGCAACCAGATGCGGCTGCTTGGCATCAGCGGCAAAAGCCGGCTCGAGGTGTTCCCCAATGTGCCGACCTTCGCCGAAGCCGGACTGCCGACGTTCAACCTGTTCAACTGGTCGGGCCTGGCGGCGCCGAAGGGAACGCCGGCCGAGGTGATCGCCCATCTGCAGGTCGAAATCCAGAAAGCGCTGCGGTCGCCTGACATGAAGCAATTCCTGGCACAAATGGGTTCGCAGCCGGGCAGCCTGGACAGCAGCGAGTTTGCACAGCTGATCCAGCGTGAAACCGCGCAATGGGCGGCCGTGGCACAAAAGGCCAATATCGAAAAGCAGTAACACCGGGGACCACGATGATGCTGCTTCGGCAACCCACCGTCCGCGACGCCACGGTGCTTACCCGCCTGCCGGAATCGTTTCGGCGCCAGGACCGGGACAACGCGTGGTCGCTGGCCAATCGCGGCGGCGCGGTAACCGAGTCATTCCTCGAAGGCCCCGTCTGGGCGGAGGGCCACCTGTGGGTAACCGATATTCCCTATGGCCGCGTGTTCCGCGTATCGCTGCAGGGCAACTGGGAACTGGTGGCCGAGTACGACGGCGAGCCGAACGGCATGAAGCGCCTGGCCGGCGGCGACTTCCTGCTGACCGATTACCGCAACGGGCTGATGCGGCTGAATCCGAAGACCGGGACGGTGACGCCGTTCCTGGAACGCCGAAATTCGGAACGCTTCCGCGGTGTCAATGACCTGACCTTCGATTCGGCGGGCAACCTGTACTTCACGGACCAGGGCCAGACCGGCATGCATAATCCCACTGGCCGCGTCTACCGCCTGTCGCCCGCGGGCAAGCTCGATGTGCTGCTGAACAATGCGCCAAGCCCGAATGGCCTGGTGCTGTCGCCCGACGAGAAGGTGCTGTATGTCGCCATGACACGCGGCAACTGCGTGTGGCGCGTGCCGCTGCAGGCCGACGGCTCCGTCAGCAAGGTGGGCCAGTTCTTCACGTCATACGGGCCAAGCGGTCCGGACGGGCTGGCCATGCGTGCCGACGGGTTCCTGCTGGTTGCCAATCCGGGGCTCGGCTATGTCTGGGTGCTGAACCATCGCGCCGAGCCGGTCGAAGTCATTCGCACGCCGGTGGGCGCGTCGTTGACCAACCTGTGCTTCGGCGGCGCTGACGGCAAGACGCTGCTGATGACGGAATCCACCACGGGGACGATTCTGAGTGCGGAGGTGCCCGAAGGCGGTGCGCCGGTGCATGGCGGGGTTGTGGCCTGACGATTTGTCCTCGGCGCGCTTGCGAGGGGCGCTGCCGGCCCCGAGGCTCAGGGCTCAGGGCTCAGGCACCGGATTGCTGGCGCCCGACCGCCGCACTTAGCGCGCCGAAGGCCGCAACGCCCGCATGCCGGCCTTCACCACGCTCACCGCTGCGAGCACCAGCCCGCCGGCGACGATGCCGGCAATGCCGTCCAGCAACACCGGCGCCAGCACCGCCAGCACACCGCCGATTGCCGGCACTCCTGCCGCCGCCAGCGCCGCGGCTTCGGTCACGTGGTGCATCGCCGGAATGCCGTGCATCAGGATGCCGCCGCCGACCAGGAACATCGCCGCCGTTCCGGCAAACGACAAGGCCTTCATCAGCCACGGTGCCAGCCGGAGCAAACCTTGCCCCAGCCAGCGCAGTCCCGCCGATGCCTGCTTGCTCAGGTACAGGCCCGCGTCATCGAGCTTTACGATGCCCGCCACCAGGCCATAGACGCCGATGGTCATGATGACCGCGATCGCGCACAGGACGGCGAGCCGCTGGCCGAAGGGCGCGTTGGCGACGGTGCCCAGCGAGATCACGATGATTTCAGCCGAGAGTATGAAGTCGGTGCGGACCGCGCCCTTGATCTTCTCTTTCTCGAACGCCACCATGTCGACGGCGGGGTCCGAGACGGCCTGGACTTCACGTGCGTGATTTGCGGCGTCCTCGGCCTTGCTATGCAGGAACCGGTGTGCCAGTTTTTCAAAGCCTTCGTAGCAAAGAAACGCGCCGCCCACCATCAGCAACGGCACCACGGCCCAGGGGGCCCAGGCGCTGATGGCCAGCGCCGCCGGCACCAGGATCACCTTGTTGCGGATCGATCCCAGCGCAACCGCCCATACCACCGGCAGTTCACGCTCCGCCCTGACGCCGCTGACCTGCTGCGCGTTCAACGCCAGGTCATCGCCCAGCACGCCCGCAGTCTTCTTGGCCGCCATTTTGCTCATGACCGCGACATCGTCCAGGATGGTGGCGATGTCGTCGATCAATACCAGCAAGCTCGAACCTGCCATGTCAGGGCCTCCGCGCGCGGCAAAGCTGCCGCTGATGCAGCCAGTTTGTCATTCGGTGATGCTCCTCGATGTGGTGGGTCGTGCAAGCAGGTTTCGTACCGGCCGCCGGTTGAGCGGCTTGCCACCTGGCGTCGGCGATGGTGGCCATGACGCATGGGGCGGGCCGTCGGTACCGCGTGGTTTCCGGTGCAGCCGGCGAGATTGTAGAACATGGGTTCGGTCCGGCACCGGCGGGCACCTCGCCAACCGGCCCCTTCGTCATGCATCACCCGCCATCGACAACGAGATGGTCTCGTACAACGCTTGCGCGGCGGGCTGCAGTGGCCTGTCCCGGCGGCGTATCAGCGCCAGTACGCGGTCTACATCCGGCTCGACCAGCGGAATGGCGCAAAGCCGCGGATGATCCGGCGGCACCGTCATGCCAGGCAGCACGGCCATGCCAAGGCCGGCCTCGACCAGCGCCAGCACGCCCACGACGTGGTTGGCCTCGTAGTGAATGGTCGGTCGCTGTTCCAGGTGGGCGATGGCGTTTTCGATCAGGGCGCGATTGCCACTGTGCCGGGACACGCTGACCATCCGTTGTCCGGCCAGTTCCTGCCAGGCCACGCGTTCCCGGCCGGCCCATGCGTGGTCCCGGCGCATTGCTAGCCGGTAGCGTTCGGCGCGGATGGCGCGAAAGTCGATATTGGGCTCCTGCGCGCCCATGAAGTTAAGGCCGAAGTCCGATTCTCCGGACAGCACGCTGGCCAGTACGCTGCTGGCGCTTTCGTCGACCACGCGCACGCGCACGCCGGGATGCCGCCCGGCAAACGCGCGGATCGCATGGGGCAGGCAATGCAGGGCAGCGGACGGTATCGCTGCCACGGTCACCAGGCCGCGTTGCAGCGCTGCTTCGTCGCCGAGCCGGAACACAGCGTGGTCCAGGATATCGAGCGCGGCGCGGGCCTCTTCCAGGAACTGGCGGCCGACATGGGTCACCTCGACGCGACGCGTGGTCCGGTCCAGCAGGCGCGAACCCAGCGTTGTTTCCAGCTTTTCGATGCGCCGGCTCAGTGCCGGTTGCGAAATATGCAGCGCCTCGGCCGCCATGCGGAAGCTGCCCTTTTCAGCGGTTGCGACAAAGGCCTGCAAATCTTCAAGGGCGAAATTGATGCGCGGCATGCATGAAATCATCAGACCATTGCAATTCACAGAATAGTCGCGCGTGACTACCCTTGCAATGCCTGATCGGGACGTCGTGTCGTGCCGAAAAGCGCAGACACAATACGCATCCCGGAGACCTGCCTTGAAACCCGCCGTCCGCCATCTCGCGCTCGCCCTGACGCTGAGCGCATGCACCCTTTCCGCCTGGGCTGATGCCTGGCCCGCAAAGCCTGTGAAGTTCGTGGTGCCGTTCGGTCCCGGCGGCGCCAACGATCTGGTGGCCCGCGCCGTGGCCGAAGCGGCGTCGAAGCAGCTTGGCCAGACCATCGTTGTCGAGAACAAGCCCGGCGCCGGCTCGGTGCTGGGTGCCGACTACGTAGCCAAGTCCGCCCCGGACGGCTACACCTTCCTGGCACCCGCCGCCGGCGTGATTACCAACGCCATGATCAAGTCCCACCTCCCGTACAAGGAGCAGGATCTGGTGCCCGTGGCCATGCTGGCCGTCAGCCCGTCCGTCATCGTGGTGTCCGCCGACTCGCCGATCAAGGACCTCAAGAGCCTGGTGGCCAGCAGCAAAAGCGCCAAGAGCCTGAATTTCGCCACGGCGGGAACCGGCAGCACGCCGCACTTCGTCGCGGAAATGCTGAAGCTGGCCACGGGCGCAAGACTCGAGATCATCCCTTACAAGAGCGGCTCGGAAGGCATGGTCGCCGTGGTGGGCAAGCAGGTGGACGCGACCTCCGAAGCCAGCGTCGTGGTGCTGCCGCAGGTCAAGGGCGGCAAGCTGCGAGCGATCGCGTCGACGTGGAATACGCGCATTGCCGCCATGCCGGACGTGCCCACCACCGCGGAACTCGGCTATCCCGGCGTCTTCATCGGTCACTGGTCCGGCGTCTTCGCGCCGCGCGGTACCCCCGACGCGATCCTGGACAAGATGAACAAGGCCATCGATGCCGCCATCAAGTCGCCTGAACTGCGGGCCAGGCTGATTCCGCAAGGCATCCAGCCGATGGGCGGGACCCGGGCCGACTTCACCAAGTTCCTTGCCGGTGAGAAAGCGCGGCTTGGCCCGATTGCGCGCGCCGCCAACATGAAAGAAGACTGACGCGCGGCAGCGCCGCAATACAGAACCAGAGGAGACCACATGAAACTGAACATCCCTGCCGGCAGGCACGCGTTGCTGGTATTCGTGCTATGGCTGGCCGCGCCGGCCTGGGCCGACGAGATCCGCGTGATCACCTCGGGCGGTTTTACCGCGGCCTACCAGCAACTGGTGCCGCTGTACGAGGCCGCCACGCAGGACCGTGTCATCACCGCTTATGGCGCGTCGATGGGCAATGCGCCCGACTCCATCCCCAGCAGGCTGGCGCGCGGCGAAAGCTTCGATGTCGTGATCCTGGCGGACTCGGGCCTGGACAAGCTGGTCGAGCAAGGCAAGGTCGCCGCCGGCAGCCGGGTCGACCTGGCGCGCTCGCTGATCGGCATGTCGGTGCGCAAGGGCACGCCCAAGCCGGATATCAGCACGGCCGAGGCGCTGAAGCAGACCCTGCTCAACGCGAAGTCCATCGCCTATTCCGCCAGTGCCAGCGGGACTTACCTCTCCACCGAGCTGTTCGCCCGGCTTGGCGTCGCGGAGCAGATCCAGGACAAGGCGCGCAAGATCTACAGCGAGCGGGTCGGCGCCGTGGTGGCGCGGGGCGATGCCGAGATCGGCTTCCAGCAGGTCAGCGAGCTGCTGCCTTTCAAGGAACTGGACTACGTGGGGCCGCTGCCCACCGAGCTGCAGCAGAGGGTATTCTTTTCCGCGGGAACGGTCGCGGGCCGGCAAAGCGCGGCAGCGTCCCGCTTCATCCGATTCCTGGCCTCGCCCGCGGCGGCATCCATTGTCAGCAACACCGGGCTGGAGCCCGTGGCCACGCCGCTGCCGCCCCCGGCGCCCCCGGAGCTGGGGCAGGGGCAGAAGCGTTGAGGAAGGTTGGCTTCATCTTGAAGCGTGCTTGCAGTTCGGGCAGCAGAGGCTGCGGCGGCGTGATGCCAGGCCGCTTTTCCGTGGCGATCAGCCAGCCCGTGCGGTGCCATTCAGGCATGCTGGTACCGGCCGGCACGCCGCCGCAGATCGTGCAGAAGCTTCATTCGGTCACGCAAGGGCTGCTCGCAGACAGCAAGGCCAAGACAGCGCTGGGCCAGCAAGGCGATGTCGTGATGATCGATCCGGCCACTTTCGCCAAGCGCGTGGCAAGGGAGGAGGGTAACTGGACGGCGGTGATCCAGCACGAAGCCATCACGCTCGATTGAGCCGGCAGACGGTGCGGCGGGAGTGGCGGATTCCGCGGCGGGAATGACCCTAGAACCGATGCCGCATGCCGGCCCCTATCGTCTCGGCATGCGGCCGCCCTGTTACGCGGTCGTAGAAATACGCGGCATACAGATCGGTCCGCTTTGACAAGTTGTAGTCATAGGCAATGCCGGCCGTATGCCGGCCCATTCCCGCCACATCGTTGCGTGTGTTGCCATAGGCGTAGGAGGCCAGCACACTGCCCGCCCCGACAGGAATCGACGCGCCGACCTGTCCGTTCGCATGCCGGATATCGCCCTGCGCGCCGTTGATGGCGGTGCGGATGTACTGTGCCTGCCCGAACAGCTTCGCGACACCGAAGTCATAGGTGACGCCAAGCTGCGCCGAAGTCTGCTTGTCGAAGCCCGCGAGGGCTGCGGGTGCCGTCACATCGCCAGGGACGCTGTTGAATCGTACCTGCTGCAAGGCAGCCGTCGCGGCGAAGGCGCCGTTGAACCAGGTCACGTTGCCGCCCCATTTGTTCTGGCCGTTGCTGCCCGGCTGCTCGCCGAACGCATAGATCAGGTTCACGGTCAGGCCGCCAGCGGTTGGCGAGGAGTACACGACCGAGTTCGACCACCCGGAGTCGCCGATGATGCCGGGATCGAACACGCGTCCATCGGTTGCCGTCTTGTAGGTGTGGAAAATCGACGGGCCGAAATTGTAGGAATCGACCAGCGGATTGAACAGGATCGTCGACAGGAAATACGGCGTGGTATTGCGCCCGAGCCGTACCGTGCCATACCTCGAAGATTGCAGCCCGACATAGGCGCTGCGGGTCAGGAAGCCGTCGGTATCGGAGCGGCCGAAGCGGCCCGTGTCGACGCGGTAGAACCCATTCAGGTCGAATATCGCCTTGAGCCCGTTACCGAGATCTTCGGCGCCGCGCATGCCCCAGTAGGAAGTCTGCATGCCGCCCGCGCCGACGATGGCCGTGCGCTCGCCGCCCCAGGCGCGGGTGCTGCCGACGAAGGCGTCGACTTGGCCATACAGGGTGACGCTGGATTGCGCCAGGGCCGGCGGTGCAAGGCTTGCGGCCAGCGCCGCCGCTGCCAGGGCCCGGTGTTTCAGATGCATGGTCTCCTCCGTATTGTTTTCAGTTGGTGTGGCGTGGAAAAACTTGCCGGCGGCGCGCCGCCAGGTGCGCGCGATAGGCCGCCATGTCCTGGATCGGACGTCGCGCCACGCCGGCGTCGGCGGCCGCCTGGGCCACGGCCGGTGCCAGGCGCGTGATCAGGCGCGGATCGAACGGCGTAGGGATCAGGTAGTCGGGGCCGAAGACCAGGGACTTGCCGGGGTAGGCGGCGGCGACTTCGGGCCCGGGCGCCTCTTCGGCCAGCGCGGCCAGCGCGTGTACGCAAGCCAGCTTCATCGATTCGGTGATCGTGGTCGCACCCACGTCGAGCGCGCCCCGGAAGATGAACGGGAAGCACAGCACGTTGTTGACCTGGTTGGGGTAGTCGGAGCGGCCGGTCGCGATCAGGCAGTCCGGCCGCGCCTGGCGCGCCGCTTCCGGGCGGATTTCAGGCTCGGGGTTGGCCAGGGCCAGGATCAGCGGCCGCTCGCGCATGCCGCGCAGCATGGCAGGCTTGAGCACCCCCGCACTGGAGCAGCCCAGGAACACGTCGGCGTCTTCCAGCGCCTCGCCGAGGCTTCGCGCTGCATAGACGGCGGGTTCCTGCGCGAAGCGGCGCTTGCTGGGATCTAGCGCTGGCCGGTCCGTCAGGATGACGCCGCGCGAATCCAGCACGGCGATGTGCCCGCGCGGCAGTCCAAGGCTGACCAGCAGGTCCAGGCACGCCAGCGCGGCGGCGCCGGCTCCGGAGCACACCAGCCTGACGCGGTCGATCGACTTGCCGGCCACCTTGAGGCCGTTCAGGATCGCCGCGGCGGCGATGATCGCGGTGCCATGCTGGTCGTCGTGGAACACCGGGATCTGCATCCGCTGGCGCAGCGCCTGTTCGACGTGGAAGCACTCCGGGGCCTTGATGTCTTCGAGGTTGATGCCGCCGAAGGTCGGCTCCAGCATCGCGATGGCTTCGACCAGCTTGCCAGGGTCCGTCTCCGCCAGCTCCAGGTCGAACACATCGATATCCCCGAACAGCTTGAACAGGCAGGCCTTGCCTTCCATGACGGGCTTGGCGGCGAGCGGCCCGAGGTTGCCCAGTCCCAGCACCGCCGTGCCGTTGGTGATCACGCCGACAAGGTTGTTGCGGGCGGTGTAGTGCCGGGCGTCGAGGGGCTCGGCGTGGATGGCCTCGCAGGCGGCGGCCACGCCTGGCGAGTAGGCCAGCGCCAGGTCGTGCTGGTTGCCGAGGGGTTTGGTCGGCGTGACCGAGATCTTGCCGGGGGTCGGGGTGCAGTGGTAGGCAAGGGCGCTTTGCTTGAAGGCGTCGTCCATGGTGGGTTTGGGGAAATTTTGGGCAAAAGGGGGCCACCGCCCGTGATGACGGGCGAGCGGCCGGCACACAATCCGTTGTTGAGGGCTACGCGGCGATGCCGCCGTGCCTGCCGGACCAGCCCGGCGGATCGGCCAGGAAGGCCTGCAAGTCGGCCAGGTCGGTCTCGGCGGCGGCCCCGGTCCCCCTCAGCGCGTCGAGGACCTCGCGCCATGTCGCCAGCGCATGGACGGCCGGCTGCCAGCGCGACAGTGCCGCTTGCGTCGGGAAGGTGCCGTAGTCGAACAGGACCAGCAGGTCGCGCACGACGGCGCCGGCCTCAGACAGTGCGGCGCAGAAGACGGCCTTGGACCGTCCCGCTGCCATCATGTCGTCGACCAGCAGCACGCGGTCGCCCGTGCGGATCTCGCCGACGATCTGCGCGCTGGGCCCGATGCCGCGCGCTTCCTTGCGCACGTAGACCATCGGCACCTCGAGCAGCTCGGCCACCCACGCCGCGTACGCGATGCCGCCGGATTCCGCGCCGGCGACCACGTCGATGCCGTCCAGGCGGCCGCGCTCGCGCAGCAGCTGCACGCCGCGCTGTACCAGCGCGCGCCGCAGTGCCGGGTATGAGATCAGCCGGCGGCAATCGATATAGACCGGGCTGGCCCAGCCCGAGGGCAGGCGAAAAGGTTCGTCGCCGCGAAAGCGGACGCAGCCGGCCTCGACCAGCGCGCGGCCGACGGACCCCTGCAGCGCAAGCGCGCACCGATGGTGGGGCATGAGGACGCTCTCGTTCATGGCTTGCCGCCGAGCTTGTCGGCACGCGGCCGGATCAGGGTTTCAGGGCGCAATGCCTCGTCGAGCGCCTCGGCAGTCATCAGGCCGCGTGCCAGCACCACTTCGCGGATGGTGGTGCCCCTGGCATGGGCCTCGGCGGCGACCGAGGTCGCGTTCTTGTAGCCGATCACGGGATTGAGCGCCGTGACCAGCGCGATCGAGCGCTCGATGGTCTCGCGCAGGCGTTCGGGGTTGGCGGTAATGCCGTCGACGCACTTGTGCGCCAGGGTCAGGCAGCCGTTGGTCAGGTGGCGGAAACTGCGTAGCAGGCTGGCGGCGATCACCGGCTCGAAGGCGTTGAGCTGCAACTGGCCGGCCTCCGCGGCAAAGGTGATGGTGGTGTCGTTGCCGAACACTTCGAAGGCGATCTGGTTGACCACCTCCGGAATGACGGGGTTGACCTTGCCCGGCATGATCGACGAGCCCGCCTGCATCGGCGGGAGGTTGATCTCGCCAAAGCCGGCGCGCGGCCCGCTGGACAGCAGCCGCAGGTCGTTGCAGGTCTTGGACAGCTTGACGGCGATACGCTTTAGCACGCCGGAGATCTGCACGAAGGCGCCGCAATCCTGCGTGGCTTCCACCAGGTTGGGCGCGAGGCACAGGTCGATGCCGGTGATGCGGCGCAGCGCGGCCAAGGCCTTCGGCGCGTAGTCGGGGTGCGCGGTGATGCCGGTGCCGATCGCGGTGGCGCCCAGGTTGATCTCGCGGATCAGCAAGGCGGTTTCGCGCAGGCGCGCCATGTCTTCTTCGAGCATGACCGCGTAGGTCGAAAACTCCTGCCCCAGCGTCATCGGCACCGCATCCTGCAACTGGGTGCGGCCGAGCTTGAGCAGGCCGGAGAACTCGGTGGACTTGCGTTCGAACGCCGCGCGCAGGACTTCCATCGCTTCGAGCAGGTGCTCGATGGCAAAGTATGTGGCAATGCGCAGTGCGGTCGGATAGACGTCATTGGTGCTTTGCGCCATGTTGACGTGCTCGTTGGGATGCAGGAAGCGGTATTCGCCCTTGCCGTGCCCCATGTGCTCGAGCGCGCGATTGCAGATGACCTCGTTGGCATTCATGTTCGTCGACGTGCCGGCTCCGCCCTGGATCGTGTCGACAATGAACTGGTCGTGCAGCATGCCCTCGCGCACGTCATGGCAGGCGGCGAGGATGGCGTCGCGCAGGTTCGCGGGCAACAGGCCAAGCTCGGCGTTGGCCTCGGCCGCAGCCTGTTTGACCGATGCCAGTGCAATGATCAGCTCGGGCCACGAGGAGATGGGCGTGCCGCTGATCTGGAAGTTCTCCCAGGCCCGCAGGGTGTGGACGCCGTAGTAGGCGTCGGCCGGCACCTGGCGTTCGCCAAGCAGGTCGGCTTCGGTGCGATAGGTATTGGTCATGATGATGCGATCCGATTAGGGTTGGCGTTCGCTAGGCCAGCGTCCATGGCAGCGTCTCGCCGGCGAGGAACTGACGGATGCGCCGGCCGTCCGGCAGTTCGACCTGCTCCGGCACGTGCATGGGGCTGCGATGAAAAGTGATGGTCTCCTGGTTGGGCGGCATGCCGTAGAAGCGCGCGCCGTTGTCGCTGGCGAAGGCTTCGAAGCGATCCAGGGCATGCTCCTCCTCGAACACGGTCAGGTAGGCCTGCAAGGCGACCGGCGCGCTGAAGATCCCCGCGCAACCGCATGCGGATTGCTTGGCTGCGGTATCGTGCGGCGCCGAGTCGGTGCCGAGAAAGAATGCCGGCGAGCCCGAGGTCGCGGCACGGCGCAGCGCCAGCCGGTGCCGCTCGCGCTTCAATACCGGCAGGCAGTAGTAGTGCGGCCGGATGCCGCCCGCGAACATGGCGTTGCGGTTGAACATCAGGTGCTGCGGCGTGATGGTGGCGGCCAGCCTGCCGCTGGCGTCGCGCAGGACCAAGTCGGCCGCCTCGGCGGTGGTAATGTGTTCCAGCACCACCTTCAGGCGCGGATAGCGGGCCAGCAGGGGCCGCAACGTGGCCTGCAGGAATGCTGCTTCGCGATCGAAGACATCGACCGCCGGATCGGTGCTTTCGCCATGGACCAGCAGCGGCATGCCGATGTCCTGCATGACGGCCAGCACGCCGGCAATGCGGTCGATCGAGGTCACGCCATACTCGGAATGGGTGGTGGCGCCAGCCGGATACAGCTTTGCGGCGGCAAAGGCACCGGCGTCGAACCCGGCGCGGATCTCCGCCGCAGCGGTGGTGTCGCACAGGTAGCAGGTCATCAGCGGCGTGAAGGCGGACCCCGGCGGCAATGCGCCAAGGATACGTTCACGATAGGCGATGGCCGCCTCCGCGGTGGTAACCGGCGGTTTCAGGTTGGGCATCACCACGGCGCGGCCGAACTGGCTGGCGGACGCCGGCAGCACTGCGCGCAGCAGGTCGCCGTCGCGCAGGTGCAGATGCCAGTCGTCCGGCCGGCGGATGGTCAGGGACTGCACGGTCATGGCTGCCTCCCGGCGCGGAGGCCGTCGAGTGCCCGATACATGACTTGCGTGCCGAGCATGAAATCGTCCAGGTCCATCGCTTCGTCCGGGTTGTGCGAGCCGTGCTCATTGCGCACAAAGAGCATGGCGGTGGGGATGCCGGCATTGGCAAACAGCGCGGCGTCGTGTCCGGCGCCGCTCGGCACCATTTCGAGCGGAAGTCCGGCGCCGGCGCACGCGTCGCGCAGCAGGCCAGACAGCGCCGGGTCCATCGTCGCCGGGGCCGATTCGATACGGCGGTCGAACTCGAAATGCACGCCGCGGTCGCGGCTGATGGCCTTGCACTCCGTGCGCAGCAACTGGTAGAAGCCTTCCAGCGTGTCCACGCTCTTGCTGCGAACCTCGAAGCTGAACTCGACCTTGCCCGGAATCCGGGAAATGGAATGCTCCGCGGGGTCGGTGGACACCACACCCGTGGTCACCACCAGGTCCATGCCGCGCTCGAGCAGCACCTTCCAGTGTTCGTCGAGCCGCGTGATCAGCTCGGCCACCGCGAACATCGCATCCTTGCGCAGCCAGCGCGGCACCGCGCCGGAATGGCCGGGTTCGCCAAGGCAGGTAATGCGGTTGTGCCGGATGTTCCCGCGAATACCGGGCACCACCGCCAGCGGCAGCTTGCGGGCCACCATCACCGGGCCCTGTTCAATATGCAGTTCCAGGTATGCCGCGGCTGCAGCACGGTCAAACAAGGGCTGTTGTGCCGCGATGGCCTCGACGTCGGCACCGACCGCGGCCATGCAATCGGCAAGTGTCTTGCCCGAACTGCGGTGCTTCAGTGCCAGGTCGTCCGGGCCAAGCTTGCCCAGCGCGGCGCCCGATCCCATATAGGCCTTGCCGAACCACGCGCTTTCCTCGCCCCGGAAGGCGATCACGCGCAACGGCGCGGCGCCGGACCCACCCTGCGCCTTGCGAGCGATCAGGCACAGCAGGCCAGCGACGATTCCCGCCAGGCCGTCGAAGTTGCCGCCTTGTGGGACAGAATCGACATGCGAGCCGACCCACGCGGCCGGTGCACGAGGGTCTTCATCGGGCAGGGCGAACACGAGGTTGGCCGCGCGATCGCTCCGTACGTCCAGCCCGTGCTGCCCGGCAAAGCGACGAAGGTAGTCGGCCGCGGCCGATTCGCCGGCGCCATAGCTGTCGCGGGTAATGCCGACGCCGTCGAACGTCAGCGCCCCGATGTCGGCGAACAATTGTTCCGCCAGCGGCTTGAGTTCCAGGATATCCATGGACATGTCCGGTTGCTCAACCCGACTGCTGCGCGAAGCGCAGCCAGCGGTCGCTGAGTTGGCGGTCCAGTATCACCTGCCCCGTCAGGTCGCGGATCGAGGTGATGCCGGCTTGCTCGCAGTACGCATCCAGCCCGTCGATGATCTTCCGCATGATGCCGGGGTCCCGGAACGAGGCCGTGCCGACCTGGATTGCCGACGCCCCCGCCAGCATGAACTCGATCGCGTCCTCGGCGCTCTGGATGCCGCCGCAGCCGATGATGGGGATGCGCACGGCGCGATAGCACTGGTGCACCAGCCGCAGGGCAATCGGCTTGATCGCCGGCCCGGACAGGCCGCCCATGACATTGCCAAGCCTGGGCTTGCGCGTGCGGATATCGATCGCCATGCCGAGCACGGTGTTGCCCATCACGATCGCATCGGCACCGGCTTCCTCGGCCGCGCGCGCGACCGCGGCGATATTGCCCGCGTTAGGCGTCAGCTTGACCCAGAACGGGTGCCGGGTGCGGCGGCGAATCGCGGAGACTGCCTTGTAGGTGCTCTCGGGCAGCATGGCAAAGGCCATGCCGTCGGCTTCCAGGTTGGGGCATGAGATATTGGCCTCGATCACTGCGACTTCCGGCAACGACATCTCTTCGCAGGCGGCGCCGAACTCTTCGGCCGTATCGGCGGAAATCGATACGACGACGGGCGTGTCGTATTGCGTATAGGCGGGCAGGATTTCCTTGCGGTAGTAGTCGAGTCCCTTGCTGGGAATGCCGATCGAATTCAGCATTCCGCTGAAGGTTTCCGCCACGCGCGGGGTGGGGTTGCCCGCACGCGACCTGGGCGAGACGCTCTTGATGACCAGCGCGCCCAGCCGGTTGAGATCCATCGCCTCGCGGTACTCGATGGCGAAGCAGCCGGATGCGGGCATCACGGGGTTGCGCAACGTCAGGTCGCCAACCCGTACAGTCAGATTAGCCAAATTCCACCTCCCCCACCACTTCACGAATCTTGAAAACGGGACCTTCGCGGCAGACGCGCAGGAACTGCTTGTCGCCATCGCAATCGAACAGCCGCACGCACGACAGGCACACGCCCATGCCGCAGGCCATGCGCTGCTCCATCGCGACCTCGCCCTGGACGCTGGGGTGATCCTCCAGTACGCGCTGGAGCAGCATCAGCAGGCGGTGCGAGCCGCAGGTGTAGACCGCATCGGGCCGTTGCGTGTCGATCAGGCGGCGGGTCAGGGCCTCGACCGCCTCGACCGAGGAAGTGCCGTCGGCGTCGAACACAGCGTGAACCTCGGCGCTGGCACCGCGCAGGAACTCTTTTTCCATCAGGTCGGCCGAGGTGCGCGCCGACATGATCGCGGTGATGTCCGTGCCGGCGTCGGCAGCCTGGCGGATCAGCGGCGCCATCGTCGCCAGCCCGACGCCGCGCGCGACCACCAGAATGCGCCGGAACGAGGGCTCGAACGTAAACGTGTTGCCAAGCGGACCGACGATGTCCAGATGGCCGTCGACCGGGAGCGTGGCCATCGCGCGCGTGCCAACGCCGGTGACGTTGTATAGGAACTCGATGCGGCCGCTTTCCGGGCCGGCGCCATAGACGCTCATCGGCCGCAGCAGGAAGGGCTGGGCCTCGGCGGTAGCGGGACAGCTGAGCTGGTAGAACTGTCCCGGCCGGGTCATCGTCGCGATCGGGGCCTCCGATTCGAGCCGGATGTACTTGTAGCGCTGGTTGACCCAGTAATGTTCAACGATTCGACAGCGATAGGAGGCTACGGTAGCCGCGGAACCCGCGCTACACACGGTGGCACACATGTTGGTAACTCCTGAGGATGGCGCTGCGCCGGGCGGCGCAGCGGAGCAATGGCTGGTGAGTGGTTCCGGCGTTATTCCAGTTCCACGCCCTTCAGTTCGGGGATCAGGACGACGGTGGCGATCATGTCGATCACGTAGATGCTGGCGAGCAGTGCGATCGCCAGCTGGAACGAATACGCCGCGGCGATGGCGCCGACTACGATGGGCCCCAGCCCGCCGACGGCGCGCCCGATGTTGAACAGCACGTTCTGCGCGGTGGCCCGTGCCGCGGTCGGGTACGCTTCGGAAATCAGCGCGCCATAGCCGCCGATCATGCCGTTGACGAACATGCCCATGACGGCGCCGGCCCACAGCATGGTCATGGGATCGGACAGCCTGGCATAGGCCAGCACCATTGCCACCGCGCCGGCCTGGAAGATCAGGAAGGTCGGCTTGCGGCCGATGCGGTCGGCCAGGTGGCCAAAGACATAGACGCCGATCATCATGCCGACGATGGTCACCGAGGTCCACAAGGCCGACTTGGTCAGCGAAAAGCCCAGCGCCTTGGACAGGTAGGTGGGCAGCCAGATCATGATGCCGTAGTAGCCGAAGTTCTGGACCGAGCACAGGATCACGATGCCCAGGCTGGTGCGAGTGGTCTTGCCATCCGCGACCAGCAGCCTGAATGCATTGGGCTTTTTCTCCGTGCGTGCGCTGCGCACGAACACTTCGGGCTCGTGCAGCCGGTTGCGGATGAACCATGCCACCAGCGCCGGCAGCACGCCGATCACGAACATGCCGCGCCAACCCACCAGCGGCAGCAGCAACGGCGTCAGCAACGCCGCCATCAGCACACCCGATTGCCAGCCCAGCGCGACATAGGACGACACGCGCGCGCGCTTGCTGGCCGGCCACGCCTCTGCGGCCAGCGCCATGCCGATGCCGAACTCGCCGCCGAGCCCGATGCCGGCAATGGTCCGATAGACCAGCAGGTCCCAGAAGCCCTGGGCCAGGGCACACATGCCCGTGAATACCGCGAACAGGACGATGGTCCACGTCAGCACCCGGACACGGCCATAGCGGTCGCTCAATGCGCCGAAGATGATGCCGCCGGCCACCGCCCCGACCAGCGTCCACGTGACCAGCGCACCGGACTGGCCGGTAGTCAGCAGAAGCGAGGCGCTGATCGCCGGGAGCATGAAGCCCAAAATCAGAAGGTCGAACCCGTCCATGGCGTAGCCGATGGCGGAGCCGGCCAGGGCTTTCCACGCGTAGGGCGACGTCGTCGACTCCGTCGCGGCTACGGGTTGGGTGAGGGGCTGGCTTGTCATGCTGTCTCCATTTTTAGACTGAATAGGTCTTAAAAATCACTGCATCGCTTCCCTCGTGACCTATGGCGCAAAGGAACTGCGTGGCATCAATGAAAATCTATTTTTTTAGACTATGCGGCCTTCCGCGGCATGGCAAGCGTTATTCTGGTGTTTCCGGGTTTTTCCCTACACGCTATGGCGACGGGATGGGCGCCGCGCCGGCACCATGCTATAGTGACATCAATCTAATTATTGAGACAGACATGGAACGTCGCGCCACCGGTACCGGCGGGATCGACTTCGAGGCACTGGGCGCGCGCCTGCGTGCCTATCGGCTGGGCGCGCAACTGCGGGCCGAGCAGATTGCCGAGGTGCTGGGCATTTCCCGCGCAGCGGTCTATCGCATGGAGAAGGGCGAGATCGTCAAGATCGAGACGCTCGAGCGCCTGGCCGGCATCCTCGATACCTCGCTGGAATCGCTGCTCGGCGCGGGCACGGAATACTACCCGTCAGCCATCGCCTACATCGAACGCATGCGCCAGCTCGAGCAGGGCGCCACCCGGATCCTTGCGCACTTCGAGCCGATTTCGTTCCTGCTGACCTCGCCGGACTATGACCGCTTTCTGGAGCAGATGCTCAGGGAGAGCGGCGACAACGACGACGGCCGCATCCAGGCCATCATGGCCTTGCTGCGCGAGCGCAAGGAATCGTATGCATCGCACCCGGCGCCGATCATCAGCCTGATCGGATTGCGCGAGCTTGAACGATTCGTCCATTTCGGGCTGATCGGCCGGATGGACCTGCCTCCCGCGACCCGGATGGAGCGATCGCTGGCGGCGCGCGCGGAAGTGGAGCGCATCGCGGTGCTGTTGGAACAGCAGCATGCGGGGATGCAGATCGGCATTGTCAACGAGAGCATGCCTAACGCGACATTTCAGATCTTCGAGCGGCCAACCGGCTCGTATGTGGCCATCAGTCCGTTCCGTTTCGGCGAGTTTCCCAACATTTCGGCGGGCATCGCCTCGGTGACGGCCGCGCCGGAAGCGGTATCGCTTTACACAAACATGGTCGAGGCACTCTGGCAACGCGCCTACAAGGGCCCCGATGGTGCCGGACTGTTGCGGCGCATGCTGCAGCAGGTCTGAGCGGTTCGTTTTTTTCCCCTGAGAGACTATCCATGGACTTCAAGACGGTTACAGAGCAGTTTGCCAGCAGCGTGCCGGGGACGGACGCATTCCTCAAGGTCAAGGAGCAATCGCTGGCCCTGATGTCTGCCGATCCGGACCACGCCGCCGCGTACTTCCTGGTCTACGGGTTTGCGCGGTCGTATGTGATCCTGCATGACGACGAGGGGATTACCACCGATGTGGCCAATGCCGCCCAGGCGCAGTTGCTGGGCTATATGCGCTCGATCGAGCAGTCGCTTAGCGGCGGGGAACGGGAGCTGCTGGGCGCGATGAACCGGATCGTCCTCGACTATGATGGCCGGCGCCAGCTCTTTTGAGTTGGCCCGATGAGGCTTGTCAACGGTGAGGCCGGGAGTGCTGACTTGGCCAGCCGGTTCTTCGGTGCGGCTGCGGTGGTTGGGGCGGACATGAGTGCCCGCCCTGCGACCTATCGATAGTCCCCCAGCACCGTCGCCCGCGTGAACTCCTCGATATTGTCCAGCAGCGCGTCGAGCGCGGCGCCGGCGCCATCGACCTCGCCGCGCGCGATGGCCGAGGCCACGGCGGCGTGCAGCTTCGACATGGTGGGCAGGTCCGCGGCTTCCTTGTAGTGGAGATACCAGAACCGCCGCGACAGGCCATGCATCAGCCGCATGGCGCCCTCGGCAAATTCATTGCGCGCCGCCACCAGGCAAAGTTCGTTGAATTCACGATCGGCGCGGACGAAGGCGACATCGTCGCCGTTGCGTGAGGACTGTTCGAATTCCCTGGCCAGCCGCTTGAAATGATCGCGCTGCTGGGGCGTCGCACGCCGCGCGGCGCTGCGGCAGATCAGGCGTTCCACCTCGCGGCGGGTCTCGAGCAGGCGCAGCTGCCTGCCGACGTCGATCGGCGCGATCAGCAAGCCACGCTGCGGCAGCACCATGATCAGGTGCTCGCGCGCCAGCCGCTGGATCGCTTCGCGAATGGGCGTGCGCCCGATGCCGGTCATTTCGCTCAGCTGCAGCTCGGATACCGAGCTGCCCGGCGCCAGCTGCAGCGTCACGATCGCTTCCTCGATCTGCTCGTAAGCCAGGTCGGTCAGCTTGCCGCGCTGGCTGGTCGTCTCTTCCGGCTCTGGTGCAGCGGCGGCGCGCGGGCGGGTAGCGGTTTTTGCGTTCATGGCCAAGGGTTTGGGAGCTCGGAAGCCCATTGTATATGAGCCATACGCAGCTTCTGTACACAGCGCTCCGCAGGCTTGCGCATGCCCTGTTTTCTGCTACTATCCTACTAATATATTAGATGTGTGCGGAGGCGGCATGGTGGACGATGACGTACTGGTCGCCGGGCAGGGGCCTGTGACGGTGGTTGCCATGCATGGCATCCAGGGCACGCGCGACGCGTGGATGCCGTTGGCGCAACAGCTGGCCGAGCGCTGTACCTTCGTCCTGCCCAACCTGCCGGGGCGCGGCAAGGCGATGCCACCGGCCGATGCACAGGCTTGCTCGCTCGATGCCGGTGCCGAATTGCTGCGCCGCACGCTCTGCCAGTTCGTGCGCGGCCCCTTCGTGCTGGCTGGATGGAGCCTGGGCGTATCGGTGGCGCTGGCTTATCTTGCCGGTGCACGCAACAACCCGAAACAGCCGATGCCTGCAGAGCTTTTGCTGATTTCCGGCACACCGCGGCTGAACGCGGTGCAATGGTTCGATGCCGCGTCCAGCGAAGCATTGCTGAAAGCCATTGCCATGCGCGAACGGCGGCTGGGGCTGCGCGAGGCAGCGGACCATCGCACCGTGGCGTGGACCTGGCAGTCGATCCGCCACACCGACCAGCGTGCCGCGCTGGCACAGATACGTTGCCGGACGCTGGTTATCCATGGCAGCGCAGACGACGATTGTCCGCTCGCCCACGGCGAGATGCTGGCCAACGGCATTGCCGACGCCGAACTGCTCGTGCTCCAGGGCGCCGGCCATGGCGTGCTGACGCAACGCATGCGGGAGATCGCCCGCCATCTGCGTGCACGCTGGCCGGCGCAGCTGGCATAGCGCCCGACAAGTCGAAATCCCCCAAAGGAGACAGCATGAGAGTGGAAGACCTCGTATATTTCTGCGCGCCGGCGCGGCTGGTCATGGGCGCTGGATGCCGTACGCAGCTGCCTGCGCTGTTGCGCCGGCTCGGCTATCGCCGTGGCCTGCTGGTGACGGACACGTTCTTCACCGGTGGCACACCGTGGGTGGATGAACTCGTCGCCGGCGCCCGCGCGCACGGCGTCGAGCTGCTGATCTATGACGGCGGCATGCCCGATCCCACCACCACGCTGTGCGATGCGGCCACGGCGGCCGTGCGGGAGCGGCTCGGCGGCGCACCGCTCGACCATGTCATCGCACTCGGCGGCGGCAGCAATATCGACCTGGCCAAGGCGCTGTGCCTGACCCTGCCTGGCGGCAAGCCCGTGCGCGCGTTCCTTGGCAGCATCGATGCCGGCACACCCATCCTGCCGCTGGCCGCGATGCCCACCACGGCCGGCACGGGCTCGGAGGCAACGCCCGGAGCGATCCTGGTCGATCCGGACAACGCGACCAAGGTGGCGGTCATGGACAACCGGCTGCGCCCGGCCGTGGCGCTGGTCGACCCCGAATTCACCTACACCTGTCCGCCGCGGGTTACCGCGGATGCCGGCATCGACGCGCTGACCCATGCGATCGAGTCCTGCCTGACGCTCGATTCCGCCAGCTTTGACCGCGGCGGCGAAGCGGACCCCGGCTACAGCGGCCGCAATGCGCTGACGATGCTGTTCGCGCACGAATCGATCCGCCTGTGCGGCCGGTACCTGTTGCGCAGCTACCAGGACGGCACTGACCGCGAAGCGCGCATCGGCATGAGCTACGCCAGCGTCTATGCGGCGCTGTCATATGGCAGCGCGGGACTCAACGCCGTGCATGGCATTGCCTACGCGGTCGCGGGCCTGACGCACCTGTCGCATGGCACCACCAACGCGGTGATGCTGCCGTACGTGCTCGATGCGCTGGCCGACGTGCGCCGCGAGGAATTGCTGGCGATTGCCCGCCTGCTGCACGTCTCCGACCGCGATCCCGATATCGCGCTGGCACGCGTGCCCGGCGTGGTGCGCGAACTGGTGGCAGCCGTTGGCTTGCCGACAACGCTCCAGGCTTGCGGCATCGGCCAGGGCGACATCGATGCGCTGGTGCGCGATGCACTGGCTGTCACGCGCCTGGCCAAGGCCTTCCCCGTGCCGGACGTGCCCGCGCGCTATGCCGCCATCGTCCGCAATGCGTGGGCGGGCACGCTCTCGGCCGAAACGCACGCTCCGGCACAGCGGCGCCGCGTGGCGTAGTGCGCTGACAGGGAATTTATCCGGCGCTTTCCTCGCTCGTGCCGCCAGCGGCTGCCTGGCCCTGGCGGTAAACCATTACTTGAACATCAGAAATGTGCAACTAATATATTACGAAGCGCGCCACCACAGAGCGCGTCTCATTGACACAGGAGACAACCATGGACATGTCTGCAGGCGCCCTCAGGCTGGAGGCCGGTATCGCGGCGCGGCTGGAACGATTGCCGATGACCGGCTACCAACGCTCGCTGTTCGGCATCATCGCCACGGCGTGGTTTTTCGATTCGATGGATCTGGGCCTGATGACTTTCGTGCTGGGCTCGATCAAGGCGGAATTCGGCCTGAGCGCGGCGCAGGCCGGCCTGCTGGCCAGTTCCAGCTTTCTCGGCATGTTCCTGGGCGCGGCCATCGCCGGCCTGCTGGCTGATCGCTTCGGCCGCAAGCCGGTGTTCCAGGTCAGCATGATCTTCTGGGGCGTGGGCAGCCTGATGTGCGGGCTGGCCGACAGCGTGACCTCGCTGATGATCTATCGCGTGCTGCTCGGCTTCGGCATGGGCATGGAGTTTCCGATCGGCCTGTCGATGGTGTCGGAGATCGTGCCCGCGAAGAGCCGCGGCAAGTATGTCGCGATCCTGGAGGGCTTCTGGCCGATCGGCTTTATCGCGGCCGGCGCGCTGACCTACCTGCTGCTGCCGGTGATCGGCTGGCGCGGCATCTTTATCGCGCTGGCGGTGCCGGCGGTGTTCGTGTTTGTGGTGCGCCGCATGGTGCCGGAGTCGCCGCGCTGGCTGGAAGACGTGGGCCGCAAGTCGGAGGCCGATACGGTGATGGCCGGCATCGAGCGGCGCGTGGAACGCGCCTCGGGCCGTCCGCTGCCGGCGGTGTCCGCCACCTTCGGCGGCGCGCAGGCGCCGAGCCGCAAGGCGCGCTTCATGGAGCTGTGGAGCGGCCCCTACGCGCGCCGCACCATCATGTTGTGGTCGGTCTGGTTCTTTGCACTGCTGGGCTACTACGGACTGACCACGTGGCTCGGTGCGCTGCTGCAGCAAGCGGGCTATGCCGTGACCAAGTCCGTGCTCTACACGGTCTATATCTCGCTGGCCGGCATTCCCGGCTTCATCTTCTCGGCGTGGCTGCTGGAAAAGTGGGGCCGCAAGCCGACCTGCGCGCTCATGCTGATCGGCAGCGCCGTGGCCGCGTATGCCTATGGTCAGGCGGCCGTGCACCGGCTGCCGGTGGAGCAGTTGATCGCCGCGGGTCTGTGCATGCAGTTCTTCCTGTTCGGCATGTGGTCGGTGCTCTATGCCTATACGCCGGAACTGTACCCCACGCGCTCGCGCGCGACCGGCTCCGGCTTTGCCTCATCGGTCGGCCGCATCGGCTCGCTGGCAGGACCCTACCTGGTCGGCGTGCTGCTGCCGGTGGCGGGGCAGGGCGGTGTCTTCACGCTTGGCGCCCTGTCCTTTGCGGTGGCGGCTGCGGTGGTCCTGCTGCTGGGCGTCGAAACCCGCGGCAAGGCGCTGGAGGAAGTCTCGCATTAGCGGTTCGACGCGGGTTCCCCGCGCGGCGTCCCGCCGCGCCTGCATTGGCGCCCCTGGCCACCAGGGGCATTTTTTGGGTCGCCGGACTTTTATATCCAACTGATATGTTAGTGCGGCGCGGATTTACGGAGATGCAATCATGATGACGGAACGCCAACGCAAATTCAGGGAGCAATACAAGGCCGATATCAGCCCGCTCTACAACGGCCTGCTGCATATCGCTGTAATTTACGGCGTCGGCACCGGCGCGCTGTGGTGGGCCATCCAGCGGCTGCACCACGTAACCTGGGAGTGGGCGCTGATCCTGCCGGTATTCCTGGCCGGCAACTTCGTGGAATGGTTCATGCACAGCTATGTCATGCACCGCCGCATCAATGTCTTTGCGCTGCGCGCCATCTATGAGCGCCACACGCGCCAGCACCACCAGTACTTCACCGACCAGGAACCCACCATCGACACCACGCGCGAATTCCGCATCGTGTTCTTCCCGTGGCGCGTGCTGGCGACGCTCGGCGTGGGCGGCGGTGGCCTGGGCTACCTGGCATCGCTGATCTTCAATGCCAACGCCGGCTACTTTGTCTTCATCACCATGGTGGCGCAGTACCTGATCTACGAGACCTTCCATTATTGCTGCCATGTGCACGACAACTGGTTCGTGCGCAACATGCCCTTCATCAATACGATCCGGCGCCACCACACCGCCCATCACAACATGGGCATCATGATGAAGTACAACATGAACCTGACGTTCCCGATCGCTGACTACATCATGGGCACGTCCGACCTGCGCCGCGGCCTCCTCGGGCACCTGTTCAACGGCTACAGCGAAGCGCACGTCAAGGAAGAGCTGAAGCCGATCATCCGGAAATTCCGCACCGACCACTCGCGCGTGACGCTGGACGGGCCAGTGCTCGATGAAGACGAACGCCGGGCCATGGCCGCCTAGCCGCTCTGCGTGCCTGGCGACCGCCCGCCGCGCTACTCGACCGAGTCCGGCACCTCCTCCTGTTCCTCTCCGAGGAAGCCGCCGCTCTGGTGCCGCCACAGCCGCGCATAGGTGCCGTTCTTCGCCAGCAGTTCGGCATGCGTGCCCTGTTCGATGATGCGCCCCTGGTCCATTACGATCAGGCGGTCCATGGCGGCGATGGTGGAGAGGCGGTGGGCGATCGCGATCACGGTCTTGCCCTCCATCATCTCGTCGAGGCTTTCCTGGATGGCGGCCTCCACTTCCGAGTCCAGCGCGCTGGTGGCTTCGTCCAGCAGCAGGATGGGCGCGTTCTTGAGCATCACGCGCGCAATCGCGATGCGCTGGCGCTGGCCGCCCGAGAGCTTGACGCCGCGTTCGCCGACCAGCGTGTCGTAGCCGGTGTGCCCGTGCTGGTCGCTCAGCTGGCGGATAAAGTCGTCGGCCTGGGCATGCACGGCGGCGTGGCGGATCTCCTCGTCGGTGGCGTTGGGGCGGCCGTAGGCGATGTTGTCGCGGATCGAGCGATGCAGCAGCGAGGTGTCCTGCGTGACCATGCCGATGGCGCTGCGCAGGCTGTCCTGCGTCACCCGGGCGATGTCCTGCCCGTCGATGCGGATGCGGCCGCTGTCTACGTCGTAGAAGCGCAGCAGCAGGTTGATCAGCGTGGACTTGCCCGCGCCGGAGCGGCCCACCAGCCCGATCTTCTCGCCGGGACGCACGGTCAGGCTGAGGCCGTCGAGCACCTGCCGTTCGCCGTTGTAGTTGAAGCGGACCTGGTCGAATTCCACTTCGCCGCGCCGGATCTGCAGCGCCGGCGCGCCCGGCGCGTCCTGCACCTTGGCCACGTGCGTCAGCGTGGCAATGCCATCCTGCACCGTGCCGATATTCTCGAACAACGAGGCCATCTGCCACATGATCCAGTGCGACATGCCGTTGATGCGCAGCGCCATGGCCGTGACCGCGGCCACCGCGCCGGTGCCGATCTCGGCCCCGTGCCACAGCCACAGCGCATAGCCGCCCGCCGCCAGGATCAGCGCCACCACCAGGGCCTGGTTGACGATCTCGAACTGGCTGACGAGGCGCATCTGCCGGAACCCGGTTTCCTTGAAATCCTCCATCGCCGCGCGCGCGAAGTGCGCCTCGCGCCGGGTGTGCGAGAACAGCTTGACGGTGGTGATATTGGTGTAGGCGTCGGTCACGCGTCCGGTCATCGACGAGCGCGCATGGGCCTGCTCCTGCCCGACCTTGCCCAGCCGCGGCACGAAATACAGCATGGCCAGGCCGAACAGCGCGATCCAGCCGATGAAGGGCAGCATCAGCCGGAAATCGAAGCCACCAGCCAGCGCGATGATGGTGATGAAGTACACGCCGATGGCGAGCACGATCTCGATGAAGGTGAACAGCACCTCGCGCACCGCCAGCGCGGTCTGCATGACCTTGGTGGTGACGCGCCCGGCGAATTCATCGGAGAAAAACGACAGGCTCTGCCTGAGCATCAGCCGATGGAAATCCCAGCGCAGCCGCAGCGGCAGGTTGATCGCCAGCACCTGGTGCTGCACCATGGTGCGCAGCGCCACCAGGCCGATGCTGGTCACCAGCACGATGCCGATCCCCCACAGCACCCGCTGCTCCTGTGCCGAGGCTTCGCGGTTACCCTGCCACGCCGCCAGCAGATCCACCACTTGCCCGAGGAAGGAGAACAGCCACGCTTCGTAGATCGACACGCCGGCGCTCAGCAGCGCCAGCGCGACGAAGTAGCGGCGGGTACCGCGGGTGCAGGCCCACAGGAAGGCCGCCAGGCCCTTGGGCGGCGGCGGTGCCTCGTCGGGCGGGAAGGGATCAAGCAGACGTTCGAACGCGCGCAGCACGGGGTCCTCCGAAACGGCAGAAGGCCCGCGCTCCAGCCGGCATGCGGACCGGGCGGCCTTCTTCGGTGCGAGGCGCAGATTCTACCCCCGTAGGCTAGGCGGTGCAGGGCGTGGCCGGGCCGCGCCTATTCCGCGACGATCTTGCGTTCCACGGCGATGCGCTTCCACTGCGCAAGGTCGTGCTTCATGCGCGCGCCGAACTCCGCGGGCGTCGCGGCCAGCGGGCGCGAGCCGTCCGGCTCCAGGATCGCTCGCACCTCCGGCGACGCGGCGATCTCGGCAATCTCGCGATTGAGCCGCTGCACCAGCGCGGCGGGCGCGCCCGCCGGCGCCAGCACGCCGACCCAGATCTCGATGCCATAGCCCGGCACCGACGCGGCCAATGGCGGCAAGTCCGGAAACGCGGGATTCGGCGCCGCGGAGGTCACGGCCAGCGGCCTGACCTTGCCGGACTTGATCTGCGTGGCGATCGAGCTGTAGTTCGACATCATCACGTCGATCTGCCCGGCGGCCAGGTCGAGCAGCGCGTTGGCCGCGCCCTTGTACGGCACGTGCATCATCTGGACCTTGGCGCTGTCGCACAGCAGTTCGGTGGCGAGCTGGCCGAGCGAACCCACCCCGGCCGAGCCATAGCTGATCGCTCCGGGCCTGGCGCGCGCCGCGGCGACAAGATCGGCCGGCGTGCGGATCGACCTGGATGCCGCGCTGGTGGACGACACCGCCAGCAGCAGCGGGCCGTCGGCCACCAGCGCAACGGGTGCGAACGCGGCCAGCGGGTCATACGGCGAGCGCGCCTGCGTGGCGGCAGCGGTCAGGAAGGTCGACGACGTCAGCAGCAGCACGGAGCCGTCGCGCGGCCCCTTGGCCACGTAGTCTGCGCCCAGCACGCCCGCCACACCGGGCCGGTTCTCCACGATCACGGTGTTGCCCAGGCGCTTCGCCAGCGCCGGCGCGATGGCACGCGCGATCACGTCGTTGCTGGCGCCCGCCGAGAACGGCACCACGATGCGCATCAGCGGCGGGACCGTGGCGGCATGATCGGGCGGCGCAGCGGTGGCAGGCAGCGGGGAGGCGGCCATCGCCGCCGCGGCCACCGTTGCGGGCAGGCGGCATGCCAGCCGGTGCCAGATGCGCTTGAAACAGGTCTTGTCCATACGTCGTTCCGGAAATCGTCGTGTTGCAGCAAGGCAGAGCGGCCACGCTGCGGAAGCGGCCGGCGCGCGGCCCGGCCCACCCGGGACCACGGCACGCCGCGCGAAAGGATCAGGCCGGGATCTCCAGCGTCAGCAGCGGCGCATATTGCTGCGCGCCGAAGATATCGCCATCGCCCGCGCTGCCGCTGGGCTGCGCGCGGTACATGGTGAACTTGATGGCGAAGGCCGGTTCGTACTCGACGAAATCCGAAATGCGCGAGACCGGCACGCGGAACAGCGCGGCCATGCTTTCGCGGGTCAGCACCCGCGAGCGCTTGACCCGTTCATATTCGGCTTGCTCGCGGAAAATAATGTCGAAGGTGATCTTGTTGACCCCGGCGTTCTTGCTGCGGATGGTCTTGGCGAGCGCGTGCAGCGGCTGCGTCGAGGCGGCGGTGGGCGCGGCGGCCGGGGAGGACGAGGAGTGGCTGGCAATGGTCATGGTGGCTTCCTTGGCAACGGGGCGCGTCAAACGCCTGCTTCGACGACATGGGTGGGGAAGAGCGCGAGCGGATCGCGCACTGCCATCGTATGGTTCAGCGTCCAGCGATAGGCGGGGCTGGCGTGCAGCACCTCGTCCAGCGGGAACGACACCGAGCCGGCGGTGCCCTTCACATCCGGCAGCCGCGCGTAGAACATCTGGCGCAGGCCGATCATCGCGACTTCCTCCGCCATCGCGCGCGTGGGCGCGACGCCCTGCACCATCACGCAAAGCTCGTGGCCGGGGCGGTCGCGCAGCGGTTCCAGTTCACCCATCACCCCGTCGCGCCCGTAAACGTTGTAGTGCAGCGAATAGCCGGTGTCGCCGAAGCGCGCGCGCACCTGTTCGCGCGCCCAGGCAATGACGCGGTCGACGTTGGCGATGGTGTACGGGTCGCGGATGCCGCACAGGCCCACGTAGCGCTCGCCGACCTTGCCCGCGCCTTCCAGCTTGACGCGCACCTGCGGCGCGGGTTCGAAGCGGGCGCCGGTGATGCGGGTGGTGCGCCGATCGAGCTGCTCGTAGCGGCACTGGCTCATGTCGAGCCTGCCGCCGGCGACGAATTCCTCGAACGGATTGGAGCGCTCGTACATGGCATGTCCGGCCACCGAGGCAATGGTGCAGCGCTGCTCGGGATGCATGGCCGTGACGCGGACGTCGTCGCGGGTGATTTCGCCCAGCACGGTTTCCTTGCCGCCGTACGGCTCCGCGCAGAACGAGGCGCACTCCAGCACCTTGCCCAGGTAGTAGGCATGGTCGGCGGCAAAGCCGTGATGCAGCGCCGGCGCCGCGAACACCGCGGCATCGGAGCTGCGCCCGCCGATGATCACGTCGACGCCCTGGCGCAGCAGTTCCAGGTACGGGTGGACCCCAGCCATGGCGACGATGCGGTCGGTGGCGTCCAGTTCGGACAAGCTCAGGTCGGCAAAGCCGTCGAGACCGCGGATGGTTTCCCCCGCGCCCATTTGCTCCCGCACCAGCGACTTCGGCACTTCGGAATAGAAATACCCGATGCGCAAGCGCGGCAGGCGGTGCCGTTGCGCGAGGTCGCGCAGGATTTCGACATAGCGGTCGACGCGGCTGTTGGTGCCGGTATCGCCGGCCGAACCGATGATCATCGGCACGCCCAGCCGCCGCGCGGCCAGCAGCATGTGCTCGAGATCGTGGCGCTGCCATGCTTCGGGGCTGGTGGAGGTATCGGAGCCCAGCGGCACCGGCCCGACATCATCGCTGCCCGAATCGGCCGCGATGTAGTGCGGTCCGGCGGCCACGCCGATATCGAAACTGCCCGTGCGCAGCGGGGCAAAGCCGAGATGGCCATTGGGGCAAATGATCTTCAGCGACTGCATTCAACATTCTCCGGTTAGGTGTCGCTTCGTTAAAGCGAGTCACGCGACACCCAATACGCAGAAGCTGTGCCAGCCTGACGATGATGAAATTTCCTTTTAGGATCAAAGGCTTGTGACGATGGGAGGAGCGAGCGCGCGATCTTCGCGCGCCTGGTTGGCGTGAATTCCACGCCGTTGCGCGGGATGCACGCTGCATCAGGCGGAGGGCAATCCGAGCTTGCCCATCTGGTGCCGCAAGGCATGGCGGCTCAGTCCAAGCCGGCGTGCGGCCTCGGCGAGATTGCCGCCACAGGCCGTCAGGGCTTGTTCGATCAATCCTGCCTGGAACTGCGCGGTGGCGGCGTGGTAATCCAGCGGACCGGCCGGCGCTGCAGTCATGGGCATCAGGTCCGCCGGCGTCGCCGCGGCGAGGTTCATCTCGCGCAGGATCCGCGCCGGCAGGTGTGCCGGCAGCACGCAGTGGCCGGGTTCGAGCAGGCAGATGCGCTCCAGCAGGTTCTCCAGTTCCCGCACATTGCCGGGCCAGCGGTACGCGCGGAAGATGCGCTCGACTTCCGGGTCCAGCCGCTCCATGCGGCTGCCGTACTGGCGGTTGTAGCGCTGCAGCGCGTTGTGCGCGAGCAGCAGGATGTCGTCGCCGCGTTCGCGCAGCGGCGGGATATTGATCGAGATGACCTGCAGCCGGTAGTACAGGTCCTCGCGGAACTTGCCCGCATTGACCTCGCTGAGCAGGATCTTGTTGGTGGCGGCGATAAAGCGCACGTCCACGCTGATCGGCCTGATCGCACCGACGCGGCGGAAGCGCCGGGTATCCAGCAGCGTCAGCAGCTTGGACTGCATCACCAGGTCGAGCTCCCGCACCTCGTCCAGGAACACCGTGCCGCCATTGCCGGCCTCGATCAACCCTTCCTTCTTGCCCACCGCGCCGGTGAAGGCACCGCGTTCGTGGCCGAACAGTTCGGACTCCAGCAACTGCCCCGGGATTGCCGCGCAATTGATGTCGATGAACTCGGCGTCCGCGCGGCTCGACTGCTGGTGCAGCAGGCGCGCCACCAGGCTCTTGCCGGTGCCGGTTTCACCGTAGAGCAGGACGGTACGCGCCTGGCTTCTTGCCACGCGCGCGACCAGGTCGCGCAGGGCAGCGACCGACGGATGGTTTCCGACGAGTTCCAGGGGAGCATTCATTGCGCATGGGGTGATGACAGGAAAACGCGCCAAATCCGACGGAACGGGCACGTGCCAAGAATTTTAAACGGGCGGGTGGACCACGCCGGCGTGGCCACCTGGTGCCGGCAAGAAATGGATGCTACCTGAGCATGCAACCCGCAAAGACACTGAATTCTGAGATTAGCGTTTTTCAGATCTGTGCACGACTTACTGAATGTGCCAAATCTTCTATGCTGTAACGGGGTGGTGTTTCGGCCTCTCGCCAATGCCCCGTTATCGCTCGACTCCGCTTGCTCCCTTGCCTTCCTGGCAGCCCGTCATCGTGACCAGCTAGACCAACGCGCGCAAAGAACAAGAATATGACCACGGAACAGCCCACCCGGTCGATCAGGGTGCTTGTGATGGTGTACGTGCTGGTGGGATTGACGTACCTGGCCTGGCGCGTCGACACGATCAACCTCGCGGCACCGCTGTTTTCCTTCCCGCTCTATGCGGCGGAAGTCTACGGCTATATCAGCGGCCTGCTGTTCGTGCTGATGACGTACCGGCTGTCGGTGCGGCAAGCGCCGCCGCCCGAGCCGGGCCTCAGTGTCGATGTTTTTGTGCCGACCTATAACGAGTCGGTCGAACTGATCCGCCGCACGCTGCTGGCGGTGATGCGCATGGATTATCCGCATGTCACCTGGCTGCTGGACGACGGCCGCCGCGAATCGATGCGCGCGCTGGCGCAGGAACTGGGTTGCCGCTATCTCGCGCGCGGCGACAACGCCCACGCCAAGGCCGGCAACCTGAACCATGCGCTGCGGCACAGCACTGGCGATTTCATTGCGATCTTCGATGCCGATCACGCGCCACGCAAGGATTTCCTGGTCAAGACCCTGGGCTATTTCCGCGACGAGCGCGTGGCCTTCGTGCAGACGCCGCAGGATTTCTTCAACATCGATTCGTTCAACCACCGCCTGGGCAAGAAGCGAGTGTGGGATGAGCAGGCGCTGTTCTTCAAGGTGATCCAGCGCGGCAAGGACGCGCTCAATGCCGCATTCTTCTGCGGCAGCTGTGCCGTGATCCGGCGCGCCGCGGTGGCGCGGATCGGCGGCTTCGCGACGGAAACGGTGACCGAGGACGTGCACACCGCGATCCGCTTGCACAAGCTCGGCTACCAGTCCGTATACCATGCCGAGTCGCTGGCGTTCGGGCTGGCGCCGCATAGCATCGACACCTACCTGAAACAGCGCATGCGCTGGGGCATGGGCGCGATGCAGGTGTTCCGGCGCGAGAACATCCTGTTCAGCCGCGGGCTCACCCTCGGGCAGCGCCTGAATTACCTGGCCTCGGCACTGTTCTTCTTCGAAGGCTGGCAGAAGCTGATCTTTTTCCTGACCCCACCCGTGGTGTTCCTGACCGGTGTGCTGCCGATCATTTCGCCGCTGGACAATTTCCTGCTGCTGTTCTGCCTGTATTACCTGCTTTCGATCCTGGTGCACCTGGAACTCGGGCGCGGCTACAACTCGCTGTTCCTGAGCGAGCAGTACGCCATGGCGCGGTTCTTTGCGTTCATGTCGACCAGTGTCGGACTGTTCCGCAAGAATATCCCGTTTGCCGTGACCGACAAGCAGATGTCTCAGACCGGCAAGATGTGGCTATGGCTGTCGCCGCTGCTGGTGCTCTGTGCCGTGGCCGCCGCGAGCATACCGGTCGGCCTCTACCGCATCTACGCGGGCGGGATCCCGCTCGGCGCCGGCCTGGTGACGCTGTTCTGGACGCTGATGTCGCTGGGCTCGGCCATCGCGGTGGGTGCATACGCGCACAAGCACTCGCGCAACCGCCGCAGCGAATACCGCTTTCCGCTGCGCGTTCCGGCTACCCTGACCGTCGCTGGCAAGACCTGTCTGGGACTGACCGCGGACCTGTCACCGAACGGCGCGCTCTACCTGGGCGAAGCGATGCCCGGCCTGGCCCTGGGCGACGTGGTCGAGGTTGCGGTGCACCTGCCCAACCTCATCGTCCACGACACCGCCATCGCCACCTTCGTCAAGGCGTCGCGGCCCGGCGCCGCCTACGGCATGTCGGTCGGATTGCGTTTCAACTGGAGCGCGCAAGGCAACACCGGTGCGCTGGAAACCTTCCTGTTCGGCAGCAGGCTCCAACTCGAGATGGGAGCCCTGCGCGAGACCGAGACGCCGCCTCTGACACGTCTTGCCGAGATCCTCGGGCGTGACGGGGGACGCCCGTCCGCGGCGTACAGCTGGGCCGCCGCGCTGTTGATGCAGCCGTTGCGCGTCGGCATGCTGCCGGTGGCCATCGCCACCATCGACGGCGCGGCACCGCTGCTGTTCAGCAGCATCGAGCTGGACCTCAACGCCGGCGCAACCCTGCGCCAGACCATGGCGGCGCAGGCGGGCGCCATTCAGGAACAGGCGGTCCGGCTCACGCCCACGGGTCGGGTGACCACGCCGACCGGTGATTTCCACCTGTACAACATTGCAACGCATAGCGCGGCTTAACCCGGGAAAGATATTGATGATGGCGTACAGAGGCCATGGCGCAGCATGCCGGCGGCTGGCAGCGATGACACTCTTCGGCGGGCTGGCGCTGCTGGCATCGCTGCCGGCCGCGGCCGATCCCTTCCTGTTCGGCGGCGCCAGCCTGGCCGGCGGTGGCGAGCGCAGTGAATACGTAGGGATCAGCGGCAAGTTGCTGCCGGTGCCGTTGCTGGTGCAGAAGTTCGTGGTCAGCGACTACCACTACAAGTACGGTACCAACGGCACCACCGTGACGGTGAACGGACAGGCGGCCGAGGCCGCCCTCGGCGTGCAGAAGGGCTGGTCGACGGGCTGGGCCGAGTTCTCGGCAGGCGCCCGCTATCGCTATAACCGCGTGTCGCCGGAGGGGGCGGACAACCGCTCTGACGGCGGCGAGTGGGGCCTTGCGCTGACCGTGCTGGGCCAACAGGAGTTTGCCCGGAACTGGGCGGTCAACGGCATCGCCAGCTACAACTTCGGGCCCAGGGCCTACTGGGCGCGCGGACGCCTGCTCTACAAGGTCTTTGGCGAAGCCTGGGCCGGCGTGGAATTCATCAAGCACGGCGACCCGTTCTACCATGCCACGCAAGGCGGCCTGGTCGTGACCGGCATTGCCATCGGCAAGGGCGTGAACCTGGGATTCTTCGGCGGCGCCAGGAAGACCGCGGGCGAGCCGCGTTCCTTCTATGGCGGACTGGAACTGAGCAAGGCGTTCTGAGCGTGGCCGGAACGACACTGCGGTTCAGGAACTCACCTTCATCATGACGAGCCCACTGACGATCAGTACGGCGGCCAGGATCCTGGCGGCGCTGGCGGGTTCGCCCAGCACGAACAGCCCCACCAGGAAGGCACCCACGGCGCCGATGCCGGTCCAGATGGTGTAGGCCGTGCCGAGCGGCAGGCTTTTCATGGAAAGGGAGAGCAGGGCGAAGCTGGCAATCATGGCCACGATGGTGATGGCCGAGTAGCCGGGGCGCGAAAAGCCGTCGGACAGCTTCATGGAGTACGCCCAAAGAACCTCCAGCACTCCGGCGATGACGAGATATATCCAGGCCATGATGGCTCCCTGATCAGAGCCGGGCCGTCCCGGACATTCATACCCGGTGCGGGCGAGGTCGTCCTCGAAAGGGGAGCATTGTACCGGATCGCTGGGCGGGGCGAGCGCCGCGGCGGTGGCCCGCATGGTATCGTCGGCACGTCATGGTCATGCCCTGGGTCGTCCAGAATCGGGGGAAATAATGAGAACGAGGTCGGTGCTGTGGTTCGTCGCGATTGCGCTGCTCTTGCCGCAGTTGGCCCTGGCCAGCGAATTCGGCAGCAAGGGCGGGCCTGAGCCCGCCAACCTCGGACAGATCGCGGCAAGGCTGCACGAAGACCCCTATGACCTGGAACTGCTGATCAGCTTCGGCACCTCCAAGGGCGGATCCGCCGGCCATATCGCGCTGGCGCTGCGTGACGACGCGGCGGGCGAAGAGAGGGTCTACTCGGCCAACTTCTACGCCGATCGCGACCCCGCGCATGCGAGCGGCCGCTACACCACCGATCTGATGATCGCCATCCCCAAGCAGGAATACCTGTTCAAGACCGTATCCACGGTCGCCGAGACCGCATCGTTCGGGCTCGACTTCGGCGAGATCTACAAGCGTTCGGTCATCGGGGTGCGGGTCTATGGCGTGCCCGCGGCGGACAAGGCAGCGCTGGCCGCGTACTTCCGCCGCATCAACGACGACTATCACCAGCAACGCAGCAACACCGAATATCACCACGGGCCGATCCGCTACGACTACCTGCGCCTGAACTGCGCCAAGACCATCGGCGCCGCCTTCAAGTATGGCGCCGGCTACCGCGACCTCGAGGTGACCGGCGCGACGCTGTTTTCAGGGCAGCGCATGATCGCGGCAGCCACCGCCAATATCCCGACCGAGATGGCGATGAAGCTGATCCGGGAATGGGGCCGGCGCAACTACGGCATGGATGTGGTGCTGTACAAGAAGTACCGCGGCTCGACCTATGTCGATCCGCAAGAGGAAGAAAAAATCGCCTTCAAGAACCTGCCCGACCGCTTTCCCTCGGTGCTGTCGCTCGACTTTCGCCGCGAAGCCGGCGCCTACCAGGACTATGACAACCTGCTGGCGATGTACCTGCTGTTCAACCTCGGCAAGTACAGCGTGCGGGTCAATGAACAGACGCTGCTGCTCGAGATCGAGAAATCGAAGGATCCCATGCCGTATGCCGAGGCGCTGCAAGCCGCCGAGCGCGACGCCCGGGCCGACAGCGACAAGTACCAGCGCCATATCGAGTTCCGCCCGAGCGGCGAGGGCATCAGCGAGGCGCCTGACAACACGCACCTCTACCACTTCACCGAGGGAGTGGCTGGCACGGCAGCACGCTAGGGTGGCGGCCACTCAGGCCAGCGACAGGCCACCCTGCGCCAGCAACTGCCGAAACACCGCCAGGCGCGCGTCGCCCGTTTCCGCCAGCCGGTCGCACACATGAAGGTATTGGGACATATCGCTGTGGCCGCGCAACGCATCCTTGCACTCCCGCTCCGAAATCTCCAGATGGACCCCGGTCAGCAGCGCGCGGCCCTTGCCCACCTGTGCGCTGACGATGGCGGGCGGTGTGCCGGCGATGCCTGCATAGACGGCCAGGACCTCGGTGCCGGGGCCGGGAGCGTCGGCGAAGTCGAAGCGGCAGCCGCCGTGGTAATGCGTGTAAAGCGACAGCGGGACTTCGGTCAGCTTGTCGGTGGTGCGCAGTTCCACCGCGGCGGTGGTGCGCGGGGTGCCGTCATAGAGCTTGCCGCCGGTCAGTTCAGGCAGCGAGCCGACCGCCACCGCATCCACCAGCCGCAGTTCGCGCGGGCCGCAGATGGCGCCGCTGGTGCCGGCGTGGAAGGCCAGTTCGCGGCAGGCGTAGTAGGCGCCCGCGCATATCCCGAGGTAGACGCCGCCCCGTTCGACAAACTGCCGGATGCGCGCGTTCGGCGCGCCGTTCAGCAAGGCGCAATAGGGCAGGTCGGCGCCGCCCGGCATGACGAACATCACCGCGTCGTCGAACAGCGTGGCGTCGTGCCGGATCTCGCTGGCCATCACCGCGCGGATTTCATAGGCCCCCGCGGGCAGCTGATGGCCGATGGTGCGCATCAGGCATGCGGTCCAGTCCGACGCGCCGGCGTCGACATAGGTGAGGATCTGGGGTCTTGGCATCGCCGCATTCGTGTCTGGTCGTTTCCGACTCTAGCGGTTCGGCATCGAAAACGCCATGCCGCCGTACGCTTGAAAGCAAGGCGTGACCAACCTGCTATGCTGAAACAGCCGAAGCCGGCGGTGTCACGCAATCCTCGCACGTTGTCAATGCAAATTGCGCCGCGGCGCAACTGGCTCCGACCGCAAGCGACCGGATAACGGAAGGGAGGCAGCCATGCGTATTTCTGCTGTTCTGTGCGGCTTTGTTCTGACGGCGCTGCTCGGGCTTGCCGGTTGCGCAACCCCCGAGCGTGCCACGCCCGCCGCGACTTCGTCGTTATACGACCGGCTTGGCGGCATGCCGGCGATCACCGCGGTGGTCGACGACTTCGTCGGCAACCTGGCGACCGACCCGCGCATCAAGGCGAAGTTTGCCAATGCCGATATGCCGCGCCTGAAGACCCGGCTGGTCGAGCAGATCTGCGCGGGTTCTGGCGGACCCTGTACCTATTCGGGCCGCGATATGAAAACCGCCCATGCCGGCATGGCCATCAGCAATGACGAGTTCGATGCGCTGGTCGATGACCTGGTGAAATCGCTCAACAAGTTCAAGGTGCCGGCGCGCGACCAGAAGGAATTGCTGGGGATTCTGGGGCCGATGCGCCAGGATATCGTCTCTCGGTAACCGGTCGCGCAAGGCGGTCAGCACTCTCGGTCTCAGCCGCGCGTGGCCGCCCGCCATGCCCCTGGCGGCAACCCGAAGCGCCGCGTGAAGCTGCGCGTGAAGGTGGTCTGGTCCGGATAGCCTGACATCAGCGCGATCTCTGCCAGCGGCAGCCGTGAGTCCGACAGCCACTGCAGCGCGCGGTCCAGCCGCAGCCTGGTCTGGTAGCGGTGCGGGGTATCGCCGAAGGCCTCGGCGAACAGGGTCTGGAAGCGCCGCACGCTCCAGCCGAAATGCGCGGCCAGTTCCGGCACGCGCAGCGGCGCGGCCAGGTTGGCGCGCAGATGGGCATCTATGGCCATCAGCGGAAAGACCTCGCGGTCGGCGGGCACGCCGAGGCTGTCGGCCAGCGTCGCGGCCAGGGTTGCCGCAAGGTGCCAGTCTGCCTGCGGCGCGCGTGCCGCGCACGCCGTGCGCCCGGCCGCCAGAGTCCGCACCCGATTGCCAAAGGCGCCGTCCACCGTGAACGCGCGTGGACGCGCCATCAGCCGCGCGGGCAGCGCCACCGAATGCGCGGGGAAGTCCGCCACCAGCTGCAGGTTCCCCTGGTAGCCCATGTAGTCATGATGGCTGCCGGCCGGCACGATCAGGCCGGTGCGGTCGTCGACGCGGTAGAGGTGGCCGTCGAGCTCCAGCTCGGAGGCGCCGGCCAGGCCGAACAGCAGCTGGTGGTAGCCGTGCTGGTGGCCCTCCGGCTGCGGCCGGTAGCGCCGGTGCTCGACCAGCGGCGCGGCGCGCGCTTCAGCGGGCTTCGGCATGCCGCATCCTGCCACGGGTCTGGCACAGCCAGACGCCGGCACCCGCCACCGCCATGCCCAGCATCTGCACCGCACCAAGATGCTCGCCGAACAGCAGCCAGGCCTGCAGCGCCGCCAGCGGCGGCGCCAGGAACATCAGCGCCGCGGCATTGGCGGCCTGGCCGCGCCGCACCAGGCTGACCAGCAGCCAGGTGCCGGCACCGGACAGGCCGATCGCGGCCCAGGCCAGCCCGGCCCACAGCGCTGGGCCGCCGTGCCAGTGCAGCGGCGCGCCGGCTGCCTGGATCGCCACCATCGCGGCGGCGACCAGCATGGCGCCCAGGTTCTGCCACGCCGAGCTGGCGCGCAGGTCACAGGCGGCGATGGCGGTTTTCTGCAACAGGGTTCCCATGGTGATCGAGACAATGGCCAGCACGCCCAGCAGCATGATCCACGGCGACACCGGGCGGGCCGCGCCGTGCAGGCCGGCCTGCATCGCCGGCGCAACCACCAGCGCGACGCCGAGCGCACCCAGCGCCAGCCCTTGCCAGGTCCGCCTGGAAGGTAGCTCTTTCAGCAGGGGGATGGCAAGCAGCGCGGTCAGCAGCGGCTGCAGCGCGCCCAGCAGGGCCATGATCGCCGGCGGCAAGCCCTGGGCGACGGCGCCGTAGCCCGCGCACAGGTAGAGGCCCTGCATCAGCGCGCCGGCCAGCAGGTGGCGCGGCGCCTCACGCAGCGGCGGCCATGCCGCGCGCGCGGCCAGCGACCAGGCCACGAACATCAGCCCGGCCACGGCAAAGCGGCCCAGCAGGAACAGGCTGGTGTCGGCCAGCGGCACGATGGCCTTGCCGACGATAAAGCCGGTGGACCAGATCAGGACGAAGGCCGCGGCGGGCAGCCAGGCGGCAGTGGACAGGGGGCGCGACATGCGGGCAGGGTTTTCGCTCCGGTAGCGGAAAGGGCGGAAAAGGGCAAGGCTAACGAGGCGCGGCGCCGCTGTCTTGGCAAATCCGGCAATCTCGCACTGAAAAGCACTGGTAACACTCGCGTGGCGTCGTCGCGTCAACCGGACCGGGCCTGCCACGTAACATGGTGATGGGGATCGAACCGGACGAGGTGAACCACATGGATCCAGCGCAGCATGCAAGACCACCTGGCCGCGGGCGCGTGAGCGCCTGGCGCGCCGCCGCGGTGCTGGCGCTGGCCGCGTGCCTGGCAGGCTGTGCCCTGCTGCAGGCGGGGCCGGGCAACGGCGACGGCCATGGCGCCGCGGCGGCCGCCGACCTGCGCTGGCTCAATACCGTTACCTACGGCGCCGACCAGGCCTCGCTGGACGCGCTGCACCGGCTGGGCCGCAAGGGCTTCCTCGCGCAGCAGCTGGCGATGCCGCTGGCCGATCCACCCGAGCTGGCGGCCGCCATTGCCGCCTTGCCCAACCTGCGCGACGGCGCCGCCGCGCAGGTCCAGGCCGCGCGCGAGGCGCGCCAGCGCATCGATGCCCTGGCCGACGACGCGAGCCGGCAGCAGGCGCGCCAGGCGCTCAACCTGCAGGGGCGCGAGATCGTCGCGGATGTGGGGCGGCGCCACCTGCTGCGCGCGCTGTATTCGCCGGCGCAGCTGCGCGAGCAGATGACATGGTTCTGGATGAACCATTTCAACGTCTATGCGGGCAAGGGTCAGGTCGGGCTGCTGCTGGCCGATTACGAAGAGCGCGCGATCCGGCCGCACGCGCTCGGCCGTTTCCGCGACCTGCTGATGGCCACGGTGACCGCGCCGGCGATGCTGGTCTATCTCGACAATGCCCAGAGCAGCGCCAACCGCGTCAACGAGAACTACGCGCGCGAACTGATGGAGCTGCATACGCTGGGCGTCTCGGGCGGCCCCAGCGGGTCGCGCTATACGCAGCAGGACGTGCAGGAACTGGCGCGCGTGCTGACCGGCGTAGGCGTGAACCTGCGCGGCACACCGCCGCCGAAGCTGCCCCCCGCGCGCGCAAACCTGTACCGCAGCGACGGCTTGTTCGAGTTCAATCCCGCGCGCCACGACTTCGGCGCCAAGCTGCTGCTGGGCCAGCGCATCGAGCCATCCGGTTTCGACGAAGTGGCGCGCGCGGTGTCGATGCTGGCGCGCGAGCCGGCCACGGCGCGCTTTGTCAGTGCCCGGCTGGCGGCCCACTTCATCGCCGACAACCCGCCGCCCGCACTGGTCGAGCGCATGGCGCAGACCTTCACGCGCACCGACGGCGATATCGCCGCGGTGCTGCGCACCATGTTGCTGGCGCCAGAACTGGACCGGCAGGCGGACCCGTCCGCGCGCAAGTTCAAGGACCCGATGGTCTATGTGGTGTCGTCGCTGCGACTGGCCTATGAAGGCCGACAGGTGGCCAACCTGCGCCCGGTGATGAACTGGCTGAACCAGCTGGGCGAGCCGCTGTACGGCCATGTGGCGCCCGACGGCTACCCGTCGGCGGAAAGCGCGTGGGCCAGTTCGGGGCAGATGGTGCGGCGTTTCGAGATCGCGCGCGCGATCGGCTCGGGGCCGGCGGGATTGTTCGCGGGCGATGGCGCCGCGCCGCGCGGCGCGCGCTTCCCGACGATCGGCAACAAGCTCTACTACGACGCCATCGAAGCCAACCTGGGCCCGGCTACGCGCGCCGCGCTGGACCAGGCCGAGTCGCAGGCCGAATGGAACACCTTGCTGCTGGCTTCGCCCGAATGGATGCAGCGCTGAAGGCAACGGAGAGCACCATGCAACGCCGACAATGGCTCAAGACGATGGGTGGCGCCGCACTCGGGCTGGCGCTGCCAGCCATCGCCTCGCGCGTCTACGCGCTGCCCGCGCAGGCCGACGCACGCTTCCTGCTGGTATTCCTGCGCGGCGGCTATGACGCAGCCAGCGTGCTGGTGCCGGCGGGCAGCGATTTCTACTACGCGGCGCGGCCCAATATCGCCATCCGCCGCCCGCCGGCGCCGGGTGCCGACGCGGATCCCAATGCCGCGGTGGCGCTGGCATCCGCCTTTGGCGCCGACAGCGCCGCGCGCGGCATCGGCGACTGGGCCCTGCACCCGGCGCTGGCACCGACCCTGCTGCCGTTGTGGCAGCAGGGCCAGCTGGCCTTCGTGCCGTTCGCCGGCACGCACGACCTGTCGCGCAGCCACTTCGAGACCCAGGACGGCATCGAGGCCGGCCTGCCCGGCCATGGCGAAAGCCGTCAGGCTGTGGCTGCGCTGCGCGGCAGCGGCTTTCTCAACCGGCTGGCACAGGCCATGGGCGGCCAGGCCGCGCCGGTGGCGTTCACCGATGGACTGCCGCTGGTGCTGTCCGGCCCGCGCGACGTGCCCAATGTTTCGCTCAAGGGCGCCGGCCGGGCCCCCTTCGATGCCCGCCAGGCACGGCTGCTGGCGCAGATGTATCGCGGCACGCGCTTCGAGTCACTGATCGACGAGGGCTTCGAGCTGCGCGCGACCGTCGCGCGCCAGGCGCAGGCGGAAGCGGCGCAGGGCGGCATGGCTGGCGCCGGCCCGGCCAACATGGCGTCGCGCCAGCAGGAGATGCAGGCCGCCAGCCGCCGCGCGCTCAGCGCCCGCGGCTTCGAGGTCGAGGCCCGGCGCATGGCGGGATTGATGCGCGAGCGCTTCAATTTGGGCTTTATCGACGTGGGCGGCTGGGACACCCACGTCAACCAGGGCGCCGCTCAGGGCCAGCTGGCCGGGCTGCTCGACAACCTGGGCCGCGGTTTGTCGGCCTTTGCCGCGGAGATGGGTCCCGCATGGAGCAAGACCACCGCGGTGGTGCTGTCCGAGTTCGGCCGCACCTTCCGCGAGAACGGCACGCGCGGCACCGACCACGGTCACGGCACGGTCTACTGGGTGCTGGGCGGCGCCGTGCGCGGCGGGCGCATCGCCGGCGAGCAGGTTGCGGTGGAAGCGGCCACGCTCAACCAGGATCGCGACTGGCCGGTGCGCAACGAGTACCGGGCGCTGCTGGGGGGACTGTTCCGCAGGTTGTACGGCCTGGATGCGGAGCGGCTGGCGCAGGTGTTTCCGGGGGTGGCGGGGCGTGATATCGGGTTGGTGTGATGGCGACGGCATTGGCGATCCCCGATACTCGGCTTTAAAGAGAATGTGATGTGTTAAAGGCGCTTCAGCTCATTGCGTTCATTAGTCGTTCGGCAGATGCTTTGGCATCTGCTTAGGAGTTACGTATGGCTCAGACTGACGAAATCCGCCATGTAAGACTGTTCCGCAATGGCCGCAACCAGGCGATTCGCATTCCGCGTGAGTTCGAGTTGCCGGGCGAAGAGGCCATCTTGCGTCGTGAAGGCGACCATCTAATCATCGAGCCGGTTGCGTCGATGCCATTGCGAGCCCTGCTGGCGCAATGGGAACCTATCGATGTGGATTGGCCAGAGATCGATAACCTGCCTGCAGATGATGTCGATCTCTGATGACCTCGTTTCTGCTCGATACCAACATTATTTCGGACGCCATCCGCAATACGCGCGGTGCCTGCGCCGCGCGGATCGCTTCGATCGAGCCGTAGCTTGTGCACTTCCATCATCGTGGCGGCTGAACTCCGCTTCGGCGCCGCCAAGAAGGGCTCCGCAGCGCTGAGCGAACGTGTCAGCGAGGCCCTGGCGGGACTGCGGGTGTTGCCGCTGGACGGCGATGCCGATGTTCGCTATGGCAGCTTACGCGCTGCCTTGGAAAGCAGCGGCCGGGTGATTGGAGCCAATGACATGCTGATTGCCGCGCACGCTCTGTCACTCGATGCCGTGCTGGTAACCGACAACATTGGGGAATTTGCGCGCGTGAAGGGATTGCGCTGTGAAAACTGGCTGAATCCCATATAGAAGCGGGCGGGCAGTTTTCCCATCTGCTGCGGGCGGCAACGTTCCAACGTCAGCCCGGTGCAGCGTTGGGCAAGGCGCCGCTTGCCGGCGCCGGAGCATTGGTGGGTGGAACATAAGCGGGCGGGGCAGCAGGCGCAGGCACCGCTGGTTGGACCGGGACTGCGGGACCGGCGGAAACGCCCGGATAGGCGGCCGAACCTGAAGCCGCTGGCGACACCGGCGCCGCCGACGCCGCCGGCGGATCCCCAGCGCGTGCCGCGGAGGCGTCTGTAGCGAAACCCGGCGGCACCGCCATCACCGTCTCCCCCCGATCCAGCGCCAGGCTGGACTCATCATGGTCACTGTCGGCCGCTGCGGCCGACGCAGCGGCCGGCGGCGCGATCTCGGCTTCCTGCGCCGGCAACGCCGGGCGGCGCGGCGCCGGGCGCGGCGCCGGGGTCTCGCTGGCCTTGTCGCGCGTGAACAGCTGGCTGAACCAGCCGTGCAGCTGCGTGCCCAGCGACGCAAACAAGTGCGTCTCTTCATGCTCCGCAAAGCGGGCGCGGCCATCGATGATGCGCGCGCGCAGGGCGCGCTGGTAGAAATCGCCCACCATCGGCAGCGCGCTGTGCGCGCCCTGGCCCCAGTAGTCGCTGCGCAGCGTGATGCGGCTGTCGTTGAAGCCCACCCAGGCGCCCGCCACCAGTTCCGGATGCATCAGGATGAACCAGCCGTCGGCATTGTCCTGGGTGGTGCCGGTCTTGCCGGCGACGTCGGCGCGGATGCCGAAGCGCGAGCGGATGCCGGCGCCGGTGCCGCGGTCGATCACGTCGCGCATCACGTCGAGCAGGGTTTGCGTGGCGGCGGCGGGCAGCGCGTGCTCGGCGCGTGCGGGGCGGAACACCTGCAGCACATTGCCCTGGCGGTCTTCGATGCGCGTCACCATGGTCGGCGCGATGTAGTCGCCGGCGTTGGCGATGGTGCCGTAGGCAGCCACCATTTCCTTCAGCGTGACCGGGCTGGTGCCCAGCGCCAGCGACGGCACCACGTCGAGCTCGCTGTCGCGCACGCCCATGTTGCGCGCCAGCCGTGCCACGCGCGCGGGGCCCACTTCCTGCATCAGCTGCGCGGTGATGGTGTTGCGCGAATAGACCAGGCCGTCGCGCAGCGTCATGGCGCGGCCGGTGGGCCGGCCTTCGTCGCTGGGGCGCCAGATCTCCCCGCCGGACAGCGCGATTTCCACCGGCTGGTCCACCAGCGTGTCGTCGGGCGTCTTGCCCTCGTCGAAGGCCGCGCCGTAGACGAAGGGCTTGAAGGTCGAGCCCGGCTGGCGGCGCGCCTGCTGCACGTGGTCGAACGCGTCCTGGGTGTAGTCGCGGCTGCCGACCCAGGCGCGGATCTCGCCGTTGCGCGGATCGATCGCCAAAAAGCCGGCCTGGATCCGCGTCTTGCTCTGGTGCAGCGCGCGCAGGAAGGCGCTGTCGGCCATCAGGTGGCGCAGCGCCTCGTCCGGTGCGGTGCCGGCGGCGACCGCGGCGCGGTACTCCGGGGTCTCGCGCACCAAGGCCTGCACCAGCGGCTTGTTGGCGGCCCAGCCCGCGCGCGGCGCCCAGGCGGCGTTGGCCACCGCCTGCAGCCGGTTGCCCTGCTGCACCACCGCCTGCGTGGCCATGGCCTGCAGGCGCGCGTCGATGGTGGTGTGGACCACCAGGCCGTCGGCGTAGATGTCGTAGCCGTTGCGGTCGGCCCAGCCGATCAGCCATTTGCGCAGCTGCTGCGCAAAATGGGGCGCGGGCCCGGGCGGCTCGGTCTGGCGCTCGAAGTCGATGCGCAGCGGCCGCTTCTTCAGCTGCTCGTAGCGCGCCGCGTCGAGCTTGCCGCGCTTGACCATCTGCCCCAGCACGGTATTGCGCCGGTCGAGCGCGCGCTCGGGGTTGATTACCGGGTTGTAGTAGCTGTTGCCCTTGAGCATGCCGATCAGCGTGGCGCTCTGCAGCACGTCGAGCGAGCGGGCCGGGCGGTCGAAGTAGGTGCGCGCCGCCATCTCGATGCCGAAGGCGTTGTACAGGAACGGCACCGTGTTGAGATAGGTCTCGAGGATCTCGTCCTTGGTGTAGAGCGCCTCGATCTTCAGCGCGGTGATCGCTTCCTTGAGCTTGCGCGTCAGCGTGGGCGCGCGGCCGATCTCGTCGGGATAGAGGTTGCGCGCCAGCTGCTGGGTGATGGTCGACCCGCCCTGGCGGTCGCCGGAAAAGGTATGCAGCGCGGCCGAGGCGATGCGGCGCCAGTCCAGGCCGTGGTGCTGGTAGAAACGGTGGTCCTCGGTGGAGATCAGCGCCGCCACCACGTTGGGCGAGATCTGCTTGAGCGGTACCCAGTCTCGGTTGGCCCACTTGAACACCGCCAGCTCCTTGCCGTCGGCGGACAGCACCTGGGCCGGCTGCTCGGACTTGGCCTTGCGGATATCGCTGATGCCCGGCGTGAACGGGATCAGCACCAGCACATAGAGCAGCAGCGCCGCCGGAAGCGCGGCCAGGCCGGCCAGCAGGCCGCGCCGGGTGGGGCGCAGCGTGCCGGGCCGGGTCAGGCCGGCGCGCGCGGTGCGCGCCGCCAGTCGGGACAGCCCTCGCCGGAGCGGGGCAGGCAGTGAAGCCGGAAACGAGGCAAGCAGCGGGGCAAGCCGGGTCTTGATCTCAGCCAGCTTCATGAGGCGAAGCGGTCGAGGCACGGGCGCGGGGCGGCACGGGACACTGGCATTACCGTCGTCGGAAAAGCCTGCATCCTACCAAAACGTTCCGGCCCGTTACAGGGAAAACCCCCATCCGCGCGCGATGCGCCACTTCATGCTGCGTCGCATGGGTCACAAAGCTTTCATATTGCGCCGCCACAATGCCAGGGCCGCCTCTCGTGCGGACGATGCGCCGTTGCCGGGTTGCCCGGCTGGGCCGCGATCGTCATGACTTGCCATGACGCTCCATGACGATCGCGGCTCTGGGTCCGGTGCGGTGTCGTGCCTCAAACAGAACACAGAGAAACTACAGTGAAGAAAGCTCTCCTTGCAATGACGGCAGCAGCGGCCGCGTCGGCCGCATCCGGGGTGGCGTCGGCCCAGTCCACGTCCAACGTGACGCTCTACGGCATCGTCGACGCCGGCGTCGAAGTGATCAGCAACGTGCCGGGCAGCGGCGGCGCCGAAGGCACGGCCGTGCGCCTGAACTCGGGCAACCTGTCGGGCTCGCGCTGGGGCCTGCGTGGCACTGAAGACCTGGGCGGCGGCCTGAAGGGCATCTTCGTGCTGGAAAGCGGCTTCGACGTCGACACCGGCACCTCGGGCCAAGGCAACCGCCTGTTCGGCCGCCAGGCCTACGTCGGCCTGCAGGGCGGCTGGGGCGCGGTCACGCTGGGCCGCCAGCAGAACGCGCTGTACGACCTGTTCGGGGCCTTCGACCCGATGGGCGTGGGCCCGCGCTACTCGCTCAACAGCGTCGACTCGGCCTTCAACGGCCGCGCCGACAACGCCATCAAGTACACCGGCAAGTTCGGCGGCCTGACCGCCACCGGCTTCTACAGCTTCGGCCGCGACAACAATGAAGTGCCGGGCGAGACCAAGGTCGGGCGCAACTTCGGCGGCGGCCTGTCGTATGCGGCGGGCGGCCTCTCGGTCGGCGCGGCCTACGACCAGTTCCACGGCGGCACGGTGGCGCTGCAGGACCGCGCCGCCAAGCGCGCGGCGGTGGGTGCGGCCTACGCCTTCGGCGGGGCCAAGGTGTTCGCGGGCTATCGCTGGCTGCGCGACGACGGCGTCTCCAGCGCCACCGCGGCCGAGACCCGCAGCAACGTCTACTGGGCCGGCGCCCAGTACCGCTTCACCCCGGCGTTCCTGCTGACCGGCGCGGCGTACTACAACGACACCCGCAACAGCGACGCGGATCCGTGGATGTTCGTGCTGTCGGCGGACTACTCGTTGTCCAAGCGCACCGACGTGTACCTGAACGTCGGCTACTCGAAGAACAAGTCGGGCTCGGCGCTGGGCCTGAACGGCGTGGGCACCGTGGTTGCCGGCGAGAACCAGACCGGCGCCACCATCGGCCTGCGTCATCGCTTCTGAGCGTCACTGCCTGATGCCCGCCCGGCCGGCTGCCATGCCAGCACTGGCGGGTGCTTAACTCTCATATCGACACCTGCGGCTGGTCTTGCGGGGTTCGTTGGGCCGGTTGTCTTGACCGGCCCCTTTTTCCGCTTGCGCCGCCGCTCTGCTGCGCCGGCAACGCCATCGCCAGCCGCGCTCCCGCGCCCGGTCCCTATCTATACCGCGCGGCCCCGATAAACTGCCCGAAGCGCTCGCACCAGATCACTACCGCGGCATACTGCGCCGGGTCCACGCCTGGCGGCAACGGCACCGTGAAATTGCCAAAGGTCTTGAGTTCGCCGACCTGCAGCGACTGATTTTTGATCCGCAGGAAGCCCGCCTTGTTGTCGACGAACGCCGGCGCCAGGTAGATCCGGTAGTCCGGTCCCGGTGCCACGCTGCCTTCAAAGGCGAGCGCATTGGCCGAGACATGGAGCCGCCCGCTGGCCCAGTGCAGCGCGTCGCTGCCGGCCAGGTCCTTGCGGAAGGCGCCGGCATAGCGCGCCTGTTGCGATACCGCCTGCACCTGCCCGGCACTGGCGCCCGGCTGAGCCGTCAGGATCGGCAGCACATAGATGCCCGCGGCAAAGCCGGCCGCCAGCATGGCGAGGTGGGTCAGCACGAGGATGGCGGGCCTGGCGGTCATGGCGGGCTCCGGAAGGGATGGCGATGCCGGTATGTCGGCGCCGGCGCCGGAACCTGACAGCGCCGTGGCAGGTTGACGGCCTTGGCACATTCGCAACGGTTTCACCAATCCAACACATGGAAGTGGTTATGATCTGGTAGTTGCCCTGTCGAGAAGCTGCCTATGACCCTCCACGTCACGATCCGCACTATCCGTACCGGCACGATGCAAACCGCCCGCTATCAGGCGCGCGTCTACCTGACCACCGATGCCGAGGCTTTGCCGTTGCTGGCAACGGATTGGAGCGAGCGCGAGGCCGAAGCCTTCCGTACCGCACAGTTCTGGGCGCAGCGCCACGCTTATGTGGTGTCTAATCCACGCGCAGGAACGTTCTACGGCGTATCGGGCCGGCGCTGAAGCCCGCCAGCGCACCCCCTACCTTGCCTGCGTCGCGGATGCGGCAGGCGTGCTGGCCGGCCTGGCCGGGGCCGGCGCGCGGCCGCCCGCGCCCATGGCGTCGAGCGTCTTGGCCGCCGCCAGATGCTGCGGAATCATCAGGCCCTGGCGCGCCGTGGCCACCGAAATCTGTCCGCCCTGGGCGCTGCCGCGCGCGACCAGGTCGCGCCCGTTGCGGTAGACCAGCCGGGTCAGGTCGGCCACTTCGTTGTCGGACAGGTCCGGGCCGGTCACCAGCACGGCCGCGGTGGCGATGGTGCGCACCGGCGCGCTCAGGCCGGGATAGGTGCCGGGCGCGATCGATGCGCGGAAATAGCCCGCCTTGCGGCCAACCAGCGCGACGATGGCCTTTTCGTCGAGCGGCAGCAGCCGCAGCGGCATTTCGGCGAGCGCATCGCGGATGCTGTCGGCGGGCACGCCGATCACCTGGATCACGGCGTCGACCTGGTTCTGGCGCAGCGCCACCAGGCCGGTACCCAGCCCCACTTCCTCGGCCTTGAAGTCCTTGTCCGTCAGGCCATGCGCGCCCAGCACGCGCAGCGCGGTATGGCGCGAGGCCGAGCCGCGCTCGCCCACCGCGATGCGCTTGCCACGCAGGTCCGACACCGAGCGCGCCGGATCGCCATCGCGCACCAGCACATGCACCGGTTCCGGATAGAGGCTGCCGATGGCGCGCAGCGAGGCCTGCGGGCCGTCATCGGCGAAGGCGTCCTTGCCCTCGTAAGCGTCCAGCGCGGCATCCCCCTGCGCCAGTGCCACCGAGACCTTGCCCGCGCGCAGCAGGCGCAGGTTCTCTTCGCCGCCGTGCGTGACCAGCGGGATCGCGCGCACGCGCGTGCCGGCAACCAGCGCCTGCGCAAAGCGCAAGTACTGGCCGTGCTCGGCACCGGCGGCAATGGCATAGCCTTCATTGACCCGCGCCAGCCGCGCGCGGATATTGGCGTGCGCGGTGGTCAGCTCCTGCTCGATCACCGCGCGCTGCGCCGGCGACGCGTCCTTCTGCACCGAGTCGATCACCTTGCGCATCGCGTCCAGGATCGCCGCCGGGCCGCTCGGCGCATTGGTGGCGACGGCCGGGGCCTCGGCCGGGCGGTAGCCGGCCGGCAGCACGCCGACCCAGCGCTCGCCATCGCGCCGGTACAGCGCGGTGCCGTGGGCGCGGATGATATCGCCGGCCTTGTTGCCGCCGCTGGTGATGCCGGTGATGCCGCGCGGGCCCGCGCCCAGCGCCGACACCAGGCCCGCCACGCCGGGCGAATCCCAGGCGCCGAAGTCATAGTCGCGCAGCAGCTTCAGTTGCGCGTCGAAATAGACGATGCGGCGGGTCTCGCCCGCCGGGGCCTTGGTATCGGCCTGCGAGCCGCGGCGCTCAAGGCCCACCACCTGCACCGTGCCCGGCGGCAGCGCCAGTGCCAGCCGCTCTTCGACGCCGGCGCGGATGCCGTCGGCGGCCGGGCCGGCGCCGCATCCCGCCAGCCAGGCGCTGGCCAGCAGGGCAAACAGCAGGGTCAGCAGGGCGCGGCGCCGCATCTCAGCCCCCATCTCAGCCCCCGATCAGCGGCAGCGCCAGCATCATGGTCAGCACGAACGCGTTCATCAGGTCGACGAAGAACGCCCCGGCCAGCGGCGTGATCAGGAAGCTGGTCGGGGCCGGCCCGTAGCGCGCGGTGATGGCGCGCATATTGGCCATGGCGGTGGCGGTCGAGCCCATGTTGAAGCCGATGAACGCGGCCGAGGTGACGGCGGCCTCGTAGTCGCGCCCCATGAAGCGGAAGCACACCAGCACCACGTAGAGGATGATGAACACCACCTGCATGGCGATGATCAGCAGGAACGGGCCGGCGGACATCGCCACGTCGGCCAGGTCCAGCGCCATCATCGTCATCACCAGGAACAGCGACAGGCAGACATTGGTGATCAGGTCGGTGGCACGGTCGTCAAAGCGCATGCCGGCAAAGGGCAGCAGGTTGCGGATGGCGATGCCGAGCATCATGCACCAGAGGAAGCCCGGGATGGTGATGGCGCCGGTCGGCATCTGCGCGGCGATCCAGCGCCCGCCGATCACCGCGGCCAGGATGCCGGCCAGCGACGCCAGCGCGCCCACGGTGGTGACGGGCGAGACCGCCGCCGCTTCCTCCTCGGTGTCGCCGGCCTCGCGCGCGGTCGAGCGCAGCCGATAGCGCGAGATCAGGTACTGCGCCACCGGTCCGCCGATGATGCCGCCGACGATCAGGCCGACCGTGGCCACCGTCATCGACAGGTCCATCACCGCCTGCAGGTTGTTGACCTCGGCAAAGCGCTCGGCATAGGCCGCGCCGGTGCCGTGCCCGCCCACCAGCGTGATGGAGCCGCTTACCAGGCCGAAGATCGGATGCAGGTCCAGCACCCGCGCCATGGCCACGCCCACTAAGTTCTGCACCACGATATAAGGCAGCAGGATGATCAGGAAGATCACCAGCGCCTTGCCGCCGCGCCGGAGCATGCGCAGGTCGGCGCAGAGGCCGACGCCGCCGAAGAACATCAGCAGCAGCACCGGCTTCATGCCGGGATCGATCACCACGCGGAATTTCACCGCCGCCATCGCCGTCGACGCGATGATCGCAAACAGCAGGCCGCCGGTGACGGGATCGGGAATGTTGTAGCGCGACAGCACGCCGACGCTGCGGTTGACCAGCGTTCCGATCAACAGCACCACCACGGCAGTCAGCAATGAGGCCAGCAGGTCAAGGTTCATCGGGGGGCGTCCTGACGCGTAGCATGCATCACTACGGGTTGTAGTCGGGCACGGGAGAGAAGGCAAGGAAAGGATGGGCGGCGCCAGGGCGATGGTGCTCTCCCTCTCCCCTCATGGGGAGAGGCCCGGGGTGAGGGGTGGTCTAGCTTGGAGCCACATTGAGCGGGGGCAGTGGTTTTTCAGGACATAACTGTCGTGGAGGCGCCGGCCCTCACCCCCGCCCCTCTCCCGCAAGCGGGAGAGGGGAGCAAAACCGGCAGCAGCGCGCATAGGTCAACGCGCCCGCAACGCCTCCACAATATTCATCCGCGCCGCCCGTACCGCCGGCAGGAATCCCCCGACGAGGCCCATCGCGATCGAGAACGCCAGCGTCTGCAGCGCAATCGCCGGGGTCAGGATAAAGCGGAACGAGAGGTCGGCGAAGGTCTGGAAGTTGGTGGTCGAGAACGACGCAAACTGCATCAGCGCCGCGCACGCCAGCCCCGCGGCGCCGCCGACCAGGCCCAGCAGCGCCGCTTCGGCCAGGAACGCGGCCAGCACGCTGGCGCGCTGGAATCCGAGCGCGCGCAGCGTGCCGATCTCCGCCACGCGGTTGGCCACCGAGGCGTACATGGTGATCATGGCGCCGATCATCGCCGCGATCGAGAAGATGGTGGACAGCGTAAAGCCCAGGATATTGATAAAGCCCGACAGGGCCTTGGACTGGTCGCTGTAGAAGGCCTGCTCGCGCTTGGCCTCGTCGGCGAGGCGCGGATCGACGTCGAGATCGGCGCGCAAGCGCTCGAACAGCGCGGAATCGGCCAGCCTGACCACCATCGACGAATACGAATTGCGCCGGAACGATTGCATCAGCTGGTCGACGTCGCCCCAGATCTCGGAGTCAAAGCCGCTGCCTCCGGCGTCGAAGTGGCCGACCACGGTCCAGTCGCGCTGCGCAAAGCGCAGGTGCCCGCCGATCTGCACGCCGGCGAAGCCACCGGCGATGCTGCTGCCGACGATGATCTCGGACGAGCCCGGCCGGAACGTGCGCCCGGCCACCAGCCGCACCTGCGGGCGCAGATCCATGCCTGCCGGCGAGATGCCGCGGATCACCACGTTGGACGGCTGGCCGGTGCTGGCCTTGGTCAGCGAGATCAGCACCACGGCCTCGCGCGACGCCAGCGGCCGGCCGTTGCGGCCCATGGCCACGGCCGGGTGCATCTCGATGATGCTGGCCTGGTCGCGGTTGACCGCGCTCTGGATCTCGGTTTCGGCGCCCTTGCGGATCACCACCACGTTGTCGTGCTCGCCGGTGGTGACCAGGGTTTTCTTCAGCCCGGCGTCGAGCATCAGCATGGTGGCAAAGACGAACACCACCAGCGCCAGGCCGGCCGCGGTCAGCGCGGTGGTCAGGCGCCGGGCCCACAGGTTGCGCGCGATATAGGTCAACGGGATGGCCATGGCGCTCCCCTCGCGCTAGCCGATGGCCCGCAGGCCCTCGACGATGCGCACGCGCGCTGCCTGCAGCGCCGGCACGATGCCGGCAAAGATACCCACCGCCAGCGCGCACGCCGCCTGCAACTGCATGGTCTGCGGCGATACCGTAAACACCGGGAACACGCCGCCCACCGCCTGCTTGAAGGCAGTGGCCACCGGCGGCGTGGCCAGCATGCCGAGCGCGCCGCCGGCCACGCACAGCGCCAGCGATTCGCCGAACACCAGCAGCGCCAGGAAGCCGGGGCCGAAGCCCAGCGCCTTGAGCGTGGCGTATTCGACGGTGCGCTCGCGCGCGCTCATGGCCATGGCGTTGGCCATTACCGCCATGATGATCACGATCACCACGTACGAGACCACGCGGATCGCCGCGATGATCTGGTTCGACATCGCGACAAAGCCCAGCTGGAAGGCCTGCTCGGTTTCGGTCAGGGTCTCGGCCAGCGAATTGCGGAACACACCGTCGACCTGGCGCGAGATCGCCGCGGTGTTGTCGGGGTTGCCGACGCCCAATATATAGACGCCGACCTGGTCGGCCTGGCGCGGGGTGCGCTTGCGCACGGTCTCGTTCAGGTATTCCCAGTGGAACACCATCTGGCGCGTGATGGTGCTCTCGTCGCGCCCGTCCATGATGCCGCGCACCACGAATTCCCAGGTGCCGGGGTAGATGGTGCCCTTGATCGGGATCACGTCGCCGACCTTGAAGCCGAACTGGTCGGCCAGCTGGCGCCCCACCAGTGCGCCCTTGCGGTCGCGCTGGTAGTCGGCGCGCTGCGCGTCCGGGACGATGAATTCGGGGTAGAGGTCGAGGTAGTTGTCGGAGACCGCGAACTGCGCGAAGAAGTTCTTGGGATCGCGATAGACCCCGCCAAACCAGTTGGAGCGCGCCACCATGGTTACGCCGTCGATGCCCTTGATGCGGCTTTCGTAGCTGAGCGGCAGCGGAAACACCAGCGAGATCGCATTGCGCGTGACCAGCCGTGCGCTGGAGGCGGCCGAGGCGCCGGCATACCAGGCATCGATCACGGTCTGCAGCAGCCCGAACGCCAGCACCGCGATCACCAGTCCGAACACCGTCAGCGTGGTGCGCAGCTTGTGCCGCAGCGCATTGCGGGCGATCAGCTTGAGCGCGTACATGGTGAATGGAGACTACGCCGGCTCGCCACGGATCAGCTCTCCCTTTTCCAGGTGCACCAGCGAGCCAGCCGCGGCGGCGGCGTGCGCGTCGTGCGTGACCATGATGATGGTCTTGCCGGCATCGGCGTTGAGCCGCTGCATCATCGCCAGGATCTCAGCCGCCGAGGTGCGGTCGAGGTCTCCGGTGGGCTCGTCGGCAACGATCAGCGCGGGATCGGTGATCAGCGCGCGCGCGATCGCCACGCGCTGCTGCTGGCCGCCCGACAACTCCGACGGATAGTGGCTCATGCGGTCGGCCAGGTTGACCATGTCGAGCACCAGTTCCACGCGCGCGCGCCGCTCCGCGCGCGGCAGCCGCGTCAGCATCAGCGGCAGCTCGACGTTCTCGAACGCGGTCAGCACCGGCATCAGGTTGTAGAACTGGAAGATAAAGCCGACATTGGCGGCGCGCCAGTCGGCTAGCGCCGCTTCCGGCAGTTGCGTGATGTCCAGCCCGGCGACGCGCAGGGTGCCGCGGTCGGGCCGGTCGATGCCGGCAATCAGGTTCAGCAGCGTGCTCTTGCCCGAGCCCGAGGGGCCCATCAGCGCGACGAAATCGCCTGCGCCGATCTCCAGCGAGATATCGGTCAGCACCGGCACGGTCTGCATGCCGCGCCGGTAGGACTTGGCGACGTGGTCGATCTGCACCAGCGGCGCGGCGCTCATGCGGCCCTCGCTCATGGCTTGGCCGTGGTCACGCGGCTGCCGTCGCCGATCTGGTCGCCGGGCGACAGCACCACTACGTCGCCCGGCTTGACGCCCTGCACGGCCACCAGTTCGCCCAGCTTGGCGCCGCTCTTGATCGTCATCTCGTGCGCCTTGCCGTCCCTGACCACGTAGACCACCTGGCGGCCGTCGCGCGTGGCGATCGCGGCCGGCTGCACCGCAACCACCGGCTGGCGGTCCTGCGCGGTGGCCGCGCGCGACAGGAAGGCGATCTTGGCGCTCATGTCGGGCAGCACGCGCGCATCGCGGTCGACAAAGCGCACCTTGACCAGCACCGTGGCCTTGGAGCGGTCCACCGTCGGCACGATGCGCGAAACCTGCCCGGCCAGCCGCAGGCCGGGCAGGGCGTCGAGCAGCAGCTCGCAGGGCTGGTCGACGCGGATCCGGGCGATATTGGATTCGGCGACATCGGCTTCGACTTCCAGCGTCTCCATGTCGGCGATGGTGACGATGGCGCCCTTGGTGTCGGCCGCGGCGGAGAAGGGCGTGATGTTGTCGCCCACGTTGGCATGCTTGACCAGCACCACGCCGTCGAACGGCGCGCGCACCACGGTCTGCTCGACCGCCACCTCGGCCGCGCGCGCATTGGCCTGCGCCGACGCGACCGACGCGCGCGAGCTGTTCACCGAGGCCCGCGCCTTGTCGAAGCGCGCCACGTCGGCATCGTACTGGGTGCGCGAGATCGCGTTCGGCACGATCAGAATCCTGGAGCGGCGCAGGTTCACCTCCGCGTCCTTCAGTTCGGCCTGCTGCAGCGCCAGGTTGGCCTGCGCCACCTGGACCTGCGCCTGGGCCTGCGCGAACGACGCGGCCACGTCCTTGCTTTCCAGCCGCGCGATCACCTCGTCCTTCTTCACGCGCGAGCCTTCCAGCACGCCCAGCCATTCCAGCCGGCCCTGCGCCTTCGATGCGACTGCAGCCTTGCGCTGCGGCACGACATAGCCGGTGGCGTTCAGCAGCGTGAAGTTCTGCGTGGGGTAGGCGGAGGTGACGGTGGCGGTCTGCACCGGCCGCGGGCCGGCCAGCCGGAAGGCAATGCCGGCCAGCGCCAGCAGCACCACCGCGACGGCCGCGTAGCGCAGCCACCGGCGCCGCGGACGGATACGGACGCCGGCCGCGGCGGCTTGCCGGTCGATCTTGAGCCTGGACAGGTCGTGGTCAGCCACTGCGCGCTTCCTCTCGCTGGAATGGGCGGGGCTGTCAGTATAGCGGTGATAGGGAGTGACTTCGTGACCTGTGCGGCAGCCAACGACCGCTTGGTTGCTCCCTCTCCCGCAAGCGGGAGAGGGGAGCAAAGTGGCAGGGCAATTGAGAAATCCAGCTAATGCTCGCCCTCCACCGCAAGCTTCAGCTTGCCCAGCGCAAACTCCCATTGCCGCCCGATCGCTTCCAGCGACCGGCGCGCGGCATCGAGCTGGCCGGGCTCGAACTGCCACAGGCGCTCGCGACCGGCGCGGCTGTCGTGCACCAGCCCGGCCTGCGCCAGCACCTGCAGGTGCTTGGTCACCGCCTGCCGCGTCATGGCGCTGCCCGCGGTCAGTTGCGCGATCGACATCGCGCCGCCGGCGCACAGCGCGGCCACCAGCCGCAGCCGGGTTTCGTCGCCGAGCGCGGCAAAGACCGCGGCGGACTGCCGCAGTTCCGGCGCCTCAGTCAGTGCCGGCAACATGCTGGCGGATATTGTTGACCTGCTCATCCCAGCCGCCGCTGTTGATGCGGAAGGCTTCCTGGCGCCGTTCCGGCGGGATCCGGTCAAAGCCGGACTCGACCACGGTCAGCATGGTGCCGCCTTCCACCGCGCGCAGCGTGAATTCCACCAGCGTGGCCGGCTCGTCCGAATAATCACGTCCGCGCTCCAGCGGCGCCGGATGCCAGCGCCACGACAGCAGCCGTTCCGGCTCCATGCGTTCAACCTGGACGTCGAACTTCAGGTATTCATAGCCCGGATAGGTGATGCTGCCCACCACGCGCTTGCCCGGGGCGAAGGTGGCGCCGTCGAAGCGCACGCCGAACCAGCTGCCGAAGGTATCGGCATCGGTCAGCGCGTGCCAGACGCGCGCGACCGGGGCTTCGATCAGGATGCTGCGTTCGATGCGGTCGGTGTCGGAAGGCATGGGCGGTCTCCTTGGAGTGGATCGATATGCAACTAAGTGGTTGCATATTAGGCGACGGGATCGGTTAGCGCAACCGATGTCACAGAAAAAGCCGACCGGCACTCCGTCCGCTCGCGAGGCTGCACCGCCACCGGCGATGAAGCCTCGGGTCACGCCTGCTATACCCCTCGCCACACCGGCTTGCGCTTCTCCACGAACGCTTTCAGGCCCTCCTTGCGATCCTCCGATTCGATCGCGACGGCGGCGATCGGCATCTGCTTCTCCCAGGCTTCTTCATCCGTCCAGTTGGCGGACTGGAAGATGATTTCCTTGGCCGCCGCGAGACCCGTCGGGCCGTTGGCCATCAGCTTTAGTGCCAGCGCCAGTGCTTGGTCCAGCGCCTGCCCGGGCTCGACCACGCGGTTCACCAGCCCCAGCGGTGCGAAGAAAGATGGATCCTTGAGCTCGCCCGTCAGTGCGAGCTCCATGGCGATGTGGTACGGGATGCGCCGCGGCAGCCGGAACAGCCCGCCGCCAATCGCGGCAAGGTTGTGGCGCACTTCCGGCAGGCCCATGCGCGCGTTCTTTGCCGCGACGATCAGGTCGCACGACAGGCACAACTCGAGGCCGCCGCCAACCGCTACGCCTTCGACCGCTGCGATCAACGGCTTGCGCGCGGGCCGTTTGAACACGCCGAAGCCGCCGCGCGGCGGACGTTCGCGCAGTTCGCCGCGCGCCGCCGCCTTCAGGTCGGCGCCGGCGGAGAAGTCGCCTCCGGCGCCGGTGATGATGCCGAGGAACAGGCCGGGGTCGTTGTCCAGCTGGTCCATCGCCGCGTTCATCTCCAGCGCGGTCTGGCCGTCGCAGGCGTTCTTCACCTCCGGCCGGTTGATGGTGATCACCAGCACATGGCCGTGCCGCTCGGTCAGGACGCGCGGCGCCTGGGTGTCCGTACGGGTATCTGACATGGCGTCTCCTTACAGGGCGAACGAGAAACCGCCGTTGACCGGATAGGTCTGGCCGGTGATCCAGCTGCTGGCATCCGAGGCGAGGAAGGTCACCATGTTGGCGACGTCGTTGGGCCGGCCCGGACGGCGGATCACGTATCTCTCCATCATCTTCTTGGTGCGCTCAGGGTCCGCTTTCAGTCGTTCCTCGATCGCCGGGGTAACGGTAGCGGAGATGGCGACGCAGTTTGCCGTGACGTTGTAACGTCCCATGGCACGCGCCACGCCGCGCATGAAGCCCGCCGCGCCGGCTTTGGCGCCCGAGTACACCTCCAGGTTCGATTCGCCCATGCGGCCAGCATCGGAGATGATGGTGATGATGCGGCCCGCCTGGCGCGCGATCATGTCCGGGATCGCGGCGGCGGTGCAGTGGATCACGCCGTAGAAGTTGACGCCGATAAAGCTGTTCCATGCATCGGGGCCGGTCTCCCAGAACGGCTTGCGCGCATCGGCGCTGGGCGTGGCGCCGGCATTGCCGGCGTTGTTGACCAGCACGTCGACACGGCCATAAGCCTCGCGTGCCGTGGCGAACATCGCCTGCACGCTTTCATGGCTGGTCACGTCCGCCTGCACGGCGATGGCACGGCCGCCGGCGGCGCGCACTTCCTCGGCCACCGCTTCGGCGCGGTCTAGGAAGTAGTCGTTGACCACCACGCCTTCGGCATCGTGGGCGACGGCATGCAGCGCGATCTGGCGCCCCACGCCTTGCCCGGCGCCGGTCACCAGCATCACGCGTTCGCTGAGGCTGAGCAGGTTGTTCATACGTTTTTCTCCTTGTCTTTCCAGAAGGGCGCGCGCAGGTCGCGCTTGAGCAGCTTGCCGACGGTATTGCGCGGCAGTTCGTCGACGATGCGGATATTGCGCGGGCGCTTGTACGAGGCGAGCTGGCCGACGCAGTGTTCGAGCAGCGCAGGTTCGTCAACGCTCAGCCCGGGCTTGATCTCGCAGAACGCCATCACGCTCTCGCCGAACTCTTCGTCCGGGATGCCGATGACCGCGGCGTCGGCGACGGCAGGGTGGGTTTGCAGCGCCGCCTCGATTTCGGCCGGATAGATGTTCACGCCGCCGGAAATGATCATGTCCTTGGCGCGGTCGCTGATGTAGAGGAAGCCTTCGTCGTCGAGCCGCCCGACGTCGCCGGTGCGGAAGAGGCCGCGTTCATCCCGCGTGTCGGTGCCGAGCGCGGGGGCGTTCAGGTAGTTGCGGATCGCCACCGGCGTCCAGGCCCAGATCTCGCCGGAATGGCCCACCGGCAGCACGTGGCCGTCGGCATCGCGGATCTCGATGCGCACGTGGCGGTAGGGGCGGCCGCTCGAGCCGGGCTTGCGCTGCTGGTCGCCGGCCATCATGCGGCTGACCATGCCGGTCTCGGTCGAGCCGTAGCCTTCGTAGAGGCAGTCGCCGAGATGCGTGATGATCCATTGCTTGAGCGCATCCGACACCGGCGCCGCGCCCACCGTGATCGACTGCAGTGACGTGAGGTCGTGCTGTGCCACGGTGCCGGGCGGCAGCGCCGCCAGCCGCTTGAACATGGTCGGCACGCCGGTCCAGTGGCTCACACGGTAGCGCTGGATCGCGTCCAGCACGGCGAGCGGGTCGTAGCGCCGGATCATGACGGTGAGCGCGCCGGCCTTCTGCGCCGCCCATATCTGCGAGGGGCCCGAGCCATGGTGGACGGGCATGGTCAGCAGGAAGCAGGCCTCGGCCGAGGTGGTGCGGTGGGCGCCGACATCCGCCAGATATTCGGTGACGATCGGGTCCGACATATCCGCGCTGCCGCGCATCAGCACCCCCTTGGGCAAGCCGGTGGTGCCGGAGGTGTAGATGATCAGGCCAGGCTGGCCCGCAGAGTATCGCGCGGGGGCAGGGGCGGCGACCAGATCGGCGTAATGGTCGAAGCCTGCCGCGGCGACGTCCAGCGACACCGCGGCCTTCAGCGGCTGGCCGTCGAACGCTGGCAGCAGCGCGGCCGGGTCGGCGTCGTCGCAGACGATGGCGTTGGCGCGGCTGTTGTTGAGCACGTAGCGCACCTCGGCGGGCGTGAGCCGCCAGTTCATGCCCAGCAGCGAGCAGCCGAGCTTGCCGCATGCCGCGGCGATGGCCATCCACTCGAGCCGGATCTGGGTGCGGACCACGACGATGTCGCCGCGGCCCAGCCCGCGCGCCGACAGGGCATGCGCGAGCCGGTTAGCCTGGTCGTCGAGCGCGGCCCAGCTCAGCGCGCGCTCGCCCTCGATCGCGGCGAGCGCATCGGGCCGCGCGCGCGCCCAGTGCTCGACGGTGCCGGGCTGCGGCACCTGCGCGGTCTCTACGGAAGCTTGCATGTTCTCTCCTTGGGTCCTGGCGGGTCAGGACAGCAGGTGGCGGGCCAGCACGCGGTACTTGTGCAGTTCGGTCGGCCCTTCGTAGATGCGCGCCAGGCGCTGGTGGTTGTACCAATGCGCCAGCGGGTTATCGAGCGCGCAGCCGGCGGCGCCGTAGAGCTGGATGGCGCGGTCGATGACGCGATCGACCATCTCGGTGCAGGTCATCTTGACCATGCCGGCTTCGACGCGGGTGTCCTCGCCGGCGTCGTGCCGCTCGGCGCTGCGGTAGACCAGCAGGCGGTTCTGCTGGATTTCCACCCACGAATCGACGATGGCCGACTGCGTCGCCTGCAGCGCGGCCAGCGGTTCGCCGAAGACCTTCCGCTCCTTGCTGTAGGCAATCATCATCTCGAGGCAGCGCTGCGCGATGCCGAGCGCGCGCGCGGCCACATCGAAGCGTGCCGCCGACAGCGCCTGCTGTGCCTGACGGAAGCCCCCGCCCTCGCTGCTCACCAGCGCATGTGCCGGCACCCGACAGTCGTCGAAGATCAGCTCATGCGTGACGAAGCCGCCAAGCATGGGAATCTCGCGCCGGATCATGCCGGGGTTGCCGGTCTCCACTGCGAACATCGAGATGCCGCCGGCGCGCTTTGCCTTGTCGGTGCGCGCCACCACGAAGACCACGTCGGCGTCGGCGACATTGCTGATGAACACCTTGGTGCCGTTGAGCACCCAGCCGTCCCCGTCCTTGTCTCCGTCCCCCTGGCGGCGGGCAAAGGTCTGGATGGCGCCGGCCGGGTCGGCGCCGCCGCCGGGCTCGGTCTGGGCAAAGGCCAGCACCCTGGTGTCGTTGAGAAAGGGCTCCAGGTAGCGTTCGCGCTGTTCGCCCTGCAGGCCGTACAGGTTGGGCAGGGCCCGGCCGCCGAAGCGCAGCGGCGTCAGGCAGCGGAAATTCTCTTCGGTGATGGCCAGCAGCGTAACCAGCGGCAAGCCGGCGCCACCCAGGTCTTGCGGCACGCCAAGCCGCCACAGTCCGGCCTCCCGGGCCGCGCGCCGCCCCGGCGCGTAATCGGCGCGCGTGAGTTTTTCGCCCCGGAGGACGCGCGCCTCCAGTGGCATCTGGAAATCGTCGACCAGCCGCCGGACCAGCTCCCGGATGGCGCGCGTCTCCTCGCTGAATGCATACATCGTGGTTCGCTCCTTGTTGGACGGCGTGCTGATATCTCAGCGCGCTAACTTATTAGATAGTGGACTAAGAAATTATGTAAACCTTGGGATAAACCCTAGCCTCACGCCGTTGAAAACGGTCGGGATAGGTGAATACCCGCGAATTCACGCGTTTCATTGGCTGGATACTTGCAAAGAATCTAATAAGTTACGAGACTAAAAAACGTTAGCACTCTCCAACCCGGATGACCGTTCCATGCCCGCCCTGCTGAAACCCCAGCTCTACGCCCTCTCGCCTGACGGCGAGCCCGTGCTGCACGGCGCCCGCTGCCGTTGCGGCCATGTGTTCTTTCCCATGCAGGCCTACGGCTGCGAGGCTTGTGGCGCGACCGGGAATGCGCTGACGCCGACGCTATTGGCGGGCCGAGGCCGGCTGGTGGCCGCGGCGCGGGTCATGCTGCATGCGCGCAAGGACCGCGAGCCGCCGTTCACGGTGGTCACCGTCAGGCTCGACGACGGCCCGGTGCTGCGCACGCTGCTCGACGGCAACCCCGACGTGCCGCTGCGCGCGGACCAGCCGCTCTACGCCACGCTTGCAGAGGTCGCCGGTCCCGATGGCGCCGCGCTCGACCTGCGCTTCACCACGCAGCGCTGATTTGCGCCGCACTGCACGATTCCGAAATCCCGAGTTCCCGAACGCCATGCAACGCACTCTCAACGACATGCGCCCGGTCTACGTGATCGGCGCCGGCTGGCACCGTTACCAGCCGCTCAGTGAAGACAGCTACGCCACGCTCGGACTCGCCGCCGTGCGCGGCGCGCTGGCCGACGCCGGCATCGAATGGCCGGCGGTGGAATCCGCCTACTTTGCCAAGGCGCTGCTGCCGATGGCGCCCGGCCGGCCGATGCTGCGCCATCTCGGCGCCACCGGCATTCCGGTGATGCACGTCGAGAACGCCTCGGCCTCGGGCTCCGCGGCGTTCCGCCAGGCGTGCATGGAAGTCGCCAGCGGCATGTGCGAGGTGGCGCTCGCCGTGGGGGTCGACAAGCCCGCACCGGTGGCACGCGGCGAAGCGGCCATGGGCATTCCGCAACTGGCCGAGGACGCCATCGTTCCTTTTACGCACTTCGCCCTGCTGGCCGACCAGTACGCCCAGCGCCACGGCGTGGACCAGCAGGACTTCGCCCGCGTTGCCGTGAAGAACCACGGCAACGGCGCGCGCAATCCCAACGCGCATCGCCAGCAGCCCCGCACGCTGGAAGAAGTGCTGGGCGGCCGCCCGGTATCCGGCAGCCTGACCACGCTGCAGTGCTGCCCGGTGGGCGAGGGCGCGGCGGCGGTGATCGTCGCCTCCGAAGCGGCCATTCGCCGCCTCGGCGTGGACGGCGGCAAGCCGGTGCGGGTCACGGCATCCGCGGCGCGCAGCCAGCGGCTGTATGAGGACGCCACCCGCTTCGACGCCAACCTGACCGAGGAGACCACGCGTCTCGCCCTGCAGCAGGCCGGACTGCGTCCGGACCAGATCGACGTGCTCGAACTGCACGACGCCTTCACCGTGGAAGAAGTCGAATATGTCGAGGCCATGGGCTTGTGCGGCCCCGGCCGCGCCGTGCCGCTGCTCAGGGAAGGCGCGTGGGACATCGGCGGCCGCTGCGCGGTGAATCCGTCGGGCGGCCTGATTGCCATGGGCCATCCCATTGGCCCGACCGGCATTGGCCAGATCGGCGAGATCGCGCTGCAGCTGCGCGGCGAGGCCGGCGCACGCCAGCATCCCGGCGCGCGCGTGGGCCTGGCGCACATGGTGGGCGTGGGCGCGGTGTGCTACGTGCACACGCTCCAGCGCGACTGAACAGGCGTTGCAGCGGACAGCGACGTAACAGGACGCATCGAGGGACGGCAAGCCGCGCGCCGACGCGGCACCGGGCAACGGCAGGCACAGACCCGCCGGCTTACAACAGAGGAGACGACATGCGTTGGACAAGATGCGCGCGCCGGGTACAGGCGCGTGCCGGTATCGCGCTGATGGCGGCGCTCACCGGGTTTGGCGGACTGGCGCCAGCGCTGGCCGCGGAAAGCCCCGCTCCGCGCCGCGGCGGCACGCTGACCGTCGGGCTGGCACAGGACCCGGCCGTGGTCGACCCGATTCGTACCGGCACCTTCACCGAGCGGCAGTTGTCGACGCCGGTCTATGAATCGCTGTTCGACATCGACACCCAGGGCCGGGCCGTGCCGTGGCTGGCAGAGAGCTATACCGTGTCGACCGACGGCCTGCGCTACCGCATCCGCCTGCGCCAGGGCATCCGTTTCCACGATGGCACGCCGTTCGACGCCGACGCAGTGGTGGCGAACCTGCGGCGCACGCGCGACCCGGCCAACCGCTGCCGTTGCCTGAGCAGCATGCGCGAGATCCGCGAGGTGCGCGCGCTCGACCCGTCGACCGTGGAATTCGTGCTGAGCGAGCCCAATGCCGCGCTGCCGACGGTGCTGGCCGATGCCCCGGGCATCATGGTCTCGCCCAAGGCCTTCAGGGCCGACCCGGCCGGCATCGGCACGCGCCCGGTCGGCACCGGCCCGTTCCGCTTTGTCGAATGGGTGCGCAACAGCCGCTTCGTGGTGGCGCGCAATCCGGACTACTGGCGCGCTGGCGAGCCGTACCTCGACCGCGTCGTGTTCCGCGGCATGCAGAACCCCGAGACGCGGGAAGCGGCGTTCCTGTCGGGCCAGGCCGACATGATCCTGCAGCCCACCGCGCGCTTCGTCTACACCATCCGCGCCGACAAGCGTGTGGCGCTGTACTACCCCGACGGCTTCGGCACCGAGGGCATCTACTTCAACTTCAACCAGCCGCCGCTGGACGACCTGCGCGTGCGCAAGGCCGTGGCCCACGCCATCGACCGCCTGCTGCTGGCGCGCACGCTCGGCTTCGGCGTGCCCAGCCTGGCTTACAGCCCCTTCGGCAAGGGCGTGGCCGGCATCACTCAGCCGAGCGACGTCTACCCGGCCTACAACCTGGCGCGGGCCAGGGCGCTGCTGGCCGACTACGGCAAGCCGGTGTCCTTCACGCTGCAATTCAACAACAGCCCGGACACTCGCAACCTGGCCCAGGCACTGCAGCAGATGTGGGAGGAGGCCGGCATTAAGGTGGAGCTGGTTCCGTTCGACCAGAACCGGCTGGTACAGAACATGACCTCGCATCAGTTCGAGGCGAGCATCTTTCGCTTCACCGGACGGGCCGATCCGCATTCCAATGCCTTCATTTTCTTCCATTCGCGCTTCGCACCGGTCAAGCCGAGCAGCAACTACGGCGGCTACCGCAACGCCCGCGTCGACCGCCTGCTGGAGGACGGCATGCGCACCAGCGACCCGGCGCGCCGCGCGGCGATCTACAGCGACTTCGCGCGCGTGCTGGCCACCGAGCTCATGCCCTATGCCTTTCTCTACAACGTGAGCGACACCATCGCCGCGCGCAAGACCGTGCACGGCATCACCGTGGTGCCGGACGGCCTGGTGCGTTTCGGCGGCATCTGGCGCGAAACGGGAGGCCATGCACGATGAAACTCAAATGCTTGCTGACCGGCGCACTGACGGTGGCGGCTACCCTGGTTGCCGTGTCCATGGTGAGCTTCCTGCTGGTGGCGCTGCTGCCGGGCGATATCGCCCTGATCATCCTGGGCGACGCCGCCACGCCCGACCGCGTCGCCGCACTGCGGCTGGAGCTGGGGCTGGACCGGCCGCTGCCGCTGCGCTACCTGAGCTGGCTGTGGGACGTGCTGCACGGCGACCTCGGCCATGCCATCCATTCCGGCGAGGCCACGCTCGACGTGATCCTGTCGCGCCTGCCGGTCACGATCGAGCTGGTGCTGCTGACGCAGGTGGTCGCGCTCGTGCTGGCGGTGCCGCTGGGCATCCTCAGCGCCTACCGGCGCGGCAGCAAGCTGGACCACGGCGTGCTGGCCGGCTGCCTGGCGCTGTTGTCGACGCCGGCCTTCGTGCTGGCGCTGGGCCTGGTCTACGTGCTGGCGCTGCGGCTGCAATGGCTGCCGGCCACCGGCTACGTCAGCCTGTCGGAAAGCATCTCCGGCAACCTCGAGAGCATGGTGATGCCGGTGCTGTCGCTGGCCCTGATCGAAGTGCCGGTGTACCTGCGCCTGCTGCGCAGCGAGATGGTCGGCACGCTGCAGCAGAACTACATCGCGCTGGCGCGCGGCATGGGCCTGCCAACCTGGCGCATCCTGTTCGAGAACGCGCTGCGGCCGTCGTCGCTCAACCTGATCACCGTGGTCGGCGTGAACATGGGCCGGCTGATGGGCGGCGCCATCGTGATCGAGACGCTGTTCGCTCTGCCGGGCGTGGGGCAATTGCTGGTGGAGTCGATCTACCAGCAGGAGTACCTGATGACGCAGGGCATCGTGCTCTTCGTCGCGATCCTGTTCATTCTCGTCAACCTGCTGACGGACCTGGCCTACGCCCTGGTCGATCCCCGTCTGCTTCGCGATGCCGAAGGCTGACCATGCGACTATCCCCAAAGCTCTACCTGCTCTCGGTGGCCTGGCTGGTGCTGGTGGCCGGCGCCACGCTGCTGGCCGACTGGCTGCCGCTGCGCGACCCGATGCGCCTGCACCTGGCCGACATGCTGGCCCCGCCCGACGCCACCCGGTGGTTCGGCGCCGACTCGCTCGGCCGCGACGTGCTGGCGCGCACGCTGTACGGCTTCCGCATCACCGCGGTGGTCAGCCTGGGCTCGGTGACGCTGGCGCTGCTGGTCGGCGGCACGCTGGGCGTCTGTGCCGGCTATTTCCGCGGCTGGGTCGAGCGCGCGATCCTGATGCTGTCGAACGTGATGCTGGCGTTTCCGCCGCTGGTGCTGGTGATCGCCATGGTGGCCTATCCCGGGCCGCCGCTGGTGAAGGTGGTGGTGGCGCTCGGCATCGTGTTCGTGCCGGCGGTGATCCGCATCGCCCGCGCCAATACGCTGCGGCTTGGCGAGCAGCAGTTCGTCACCGCCGCGCGCGCGGCCGGCATGGGGCACGCCCGGCTGATCGTGCGCGAGCTGCTGCCCAACCTGGTGCCGGCGCTGCTGGCCTACAGCCTGCTGCTGGTTGCGATCGGCGCGCTGGCCGAGGCCGCGCTCAGCTTTCTCGGGCTGGGCGTGCCGCCGCCGGCGCCGTCGCTGGGCTCGATGATGGCGAGCGAGCAGTCGCGCGTGGTGGAGGGGCCGCATGCGGTGTTCTTCCCGGCCGGCATGCTGTTCCTGACGATTTTCGCCCTCAACCAGGTGGGCGAAGAACTCCAGCGCCGTCTCGACGGCAGGGCGAGGGCCGCATGATGACATCCGCCGCATCTCACACTACGTCCGCCGGCCAGCCGCTGCTCGCGGTCACCGACCTCAGGACGGAATTCGTGCTGCCCCAAGGCGTGCTGCGCGCCGTCGACGGGGTCTCGTTCACGCTCGAAGCCGGCAAGACGCTCGGCGTGGTCGGCGAATCGGGCTCGGGCAAGTCGGTGCTGGCGCGCAGCCTGATCGGCCTGTTGCCCGCGGGCGTGGCCCGCCCCCCCGCCGGTCGGATCGATTTCAACGGGCGCGACCTGCGCCAGCTCGGCGAGCGCGAGATGCGGGGCGTGCGCGGCAAGGAGATCGCCATGATCTTCCAGGACCCACTCACCTCGCTGAATCCGGTGCTGACCATCGGCCGCCAGCTCGAGCAGGTGCTGCGCCAGCATACCGACCTGTCGGCGCGCGCCGCGCGCGAGCGGGCGGTGGAGCTGCTGGCCGACGTCGGCATCGCCGATCCGCGCCAGCGTGCCAGCGAGTACGCGCACCGCCTGTCGGGCGGCATGCGCCAGCGCGTGGTGATCGCGATTGCGCTGGCCTGCACGCCGCGCTTGCTGATCGCCGACGAGCCCACCACCGCGCTCGACGTGACCGTGCAGGCGCAGATCCTTGACCTGCTGCGCCGCCTGCAGGAGCGCCACGCCATGGCGATGCTGCTGATCACGCACAACTTTGGCGTGGTCGCCGAAATGTGCGACGACGTCGCCGTGATGTACGCCGGCCGCATGGTGGAGCAGGGCAGCGTCGCCGACGTGCTGCGGCGCCCGCGCATGCGCTATACGCACGCGCTGCTGCAGTCGGTGCCGCGCGCCGACGCCCAGCCGCATGCGCGCCTGCCGGCCATCCCGGGCCAGCCGCCCGACCTGACCGCGCCGCCTGCGGGCTGCCGCTTCGCCCCGCGCTGCGCAGCCCGGGCCGGGCAATGCGACAGCGCGGCCCCGCACGCCATGCCCGCCGGCGGCGGCCATTTCTATGCCTGTTGGCATCCTGTGCAGGAGAACCTGACGTGACCGCCCGACTTCCTACCCCGGTGCAGGACACCGCCACGCTGCTGCGCGCCCGCAACCTGGTGCAGACCTACCATGCCAGGGGCGGCCGCCGCGTGCAGGCGCTCTCCGACGTCTCCTTCGACCTGCGCCGCGGCGAAACGCTCGGCGTGGTGGGCGAGTCCGGCTCGGGCAAATCGACGCTGGCGCGCGCGCTGATGGCATTGCCGGCGCCGCAGTCCGGCTCGGTCGATTTCGACGGCGTGCCGCTGGCGCAGGCACGCGGCGCCGCCTTGCGCGCGCTGCGCCGGCGCATGCAGATGGTGTTCCAGGATCCGATGTCCTCGCTCAACCCTGGCCAGCGCATCCTCGACATCGTGCAGATGCCGCTGGTGGTGGCGGGCGAGGGCAGCGCCGCCCAGCGCCGCGCCCGCGCCGCGCAGGCGCTGGCGGACGTGGGGCTGGATCCCAACGTGGTCGGCAAGCGCCGGCCGTGGGAGCTGTCCGGCGGCCAGTGCCAGCGCGTCAGCATCGCGCGCGCGCTGGTGCTGCGCCCGCAGCTGCTGGTGTGCGATGAACCGGTCTCGGCGCTCGATGTCTCGGTGCAGGCGCAGGTGCTGAACCTGCTGGAAGACGCCAAGGCGGCCCATGGCCTGACCCTGCTGTTTATCTCGCATGACCTGGGCGTGGTGCGCAGCGTCAGCGACCGGGTCATGGTGATGTATCTTGGCAAGGTGTGCGAACTGGCGCCGGCGGGCTCGCTTTACCGCGCGCCGCGCCATCCGTACACTGCCACGCTGCTGGCCTCGGTGCCGTCGCCGGACCCTGCCCGGCGCCTGCTGCGGCCGGCGCTGGCGCACGGCGAGACGCCGTCGCCGCTGGACGTGCCGTCCGGCTGCCGCTTCCGCACGCGCTGCGCCCGCGCCAGCGAGCGCTGCGCGCGCGAGGCCCCCGCGCTGCAGGCGTGCGCGGACGCGCCCGGGCACGCCGTTGCCTGTCATTACCCGCTGCCGTTGTCATGACCCCGGGCAGCGCCGCAAGTCATTCAGAGAGTCGCCATGAGTTTGCAGTCCGAGTCCGCCGCACCCGCCGCCGATGCCGAAAGCAAGACCAACGCCGAGCTGCGCGAGGCCGCCATCAGCCGGATGATCAACGTCGCGATCCAGCTGATCGCCAGGAACGGCGCGTCCCGGCTGTCGCTGGTCGATGTGGGTCGCGAGGCCGGCTACAGCCACTCGCTGCCCAATTACTACTTCAAGAGCAAGACCCGGCTGCTGCTGCAGGTCTACCAGTTCATCGTCGACCGGTTCCGGCGCCGCTTCGCACAGTGGTCGCGCGAGCACAGCCCGGTACGGGTGCGGCCGGGGCTGACCAACCTCGAGGCCACCGTGCGCGCCTATGTCGGCATGGCCGGCGCGGATCCGGTGCCGTCGCGCGCGCTGCATATCCTGTGGGGGGAATCGTTCTCGTCGATGCCCGAGCTGCAGCAGATGGCGCGGCCCATCAATGCCGAGAGTGTCGCGGCGTTCGCCGCGCAGGTGCGCATCGGCATCGCGCGCGGCGAGATTGCCAGCGACGTCGATCCGGAGATGTTCGGCCTGATCCTGCTGGGCACGCTGCGCGGCGTGACGGCGCAGTCGCTGATCGACCCCGAACACGTGGACCTGCCCGCGCTGGGCGAAATGCTGATCCGCATCTTCCGGCAGGGCATCGCCACGCCCGCGGCGCGTGCCGATGCCGAGGGGGCTGACGCCGCTGCCCCGGCGGCCCCGGATGCTTCCGCGCCGGCACCGATGCCTCCCGACTGAATCTTCAGGAACCCTTTGCCATGACCTTGCCCGCCTCGCTCTCCGGCCGCCTGCGGCTGCCCCTGATCGCCGCGCCCATGCTGCGCGTTTCCGGTCCCGACCTGGTCTCGGCCGCCTGCCGCAGCGGCGTGATCGGATCCTTCCCCACCGTCAACGCGCGCTCGGCCGAGGAACTGGATGCATGGCTGACGCGGGTAGCCGCGCACTGCGCCGCGGTCGATGGCCCGACCGCCCCGGCCTGCCCCAACCTGATCATGCGCCGCAAGCCGGAAATGCTGGCCGAGGACGTGGCGGTCCTGGTCCGGCACAAGGTCGAGATGGTGATCGCCAGCGTTGGCTCGCCGGCCGCGGTGGTCAAGCCGCTGCACGACGTCGGCTGCATGGTGCTGGCCGACGTCGCCACCCTGCGCCATGCCGAGAAGGCGCTGCAGGCGGGTGCCGACGGGCTGGTGCTGCTCACCGCCGGTGCCGGCGGCCAGACTGGCTGGCTCAATACCTTTGCCTTCGTGCGCGCGGTGCGCCAGATGTTCGACGGCCCGCTGGTGCTGTCCGGCGGCATTTCCGACGGCGCCGCGTTGTGGGCGGCGCGCGTGCTGGGCTGCGACCTCGGCTGCATGGGCACGCGCTTTATCGCCACGCCCGAGAGCATGGCCAGCGACGCGTATCGCCAGATGCTGGTCGACAGTTCGCTCGACGACGTCATGCTGACGCAGGCCTTCACCGGCCTGGACACCAATATGCTGCGCCCGTCAGTCGTTGCCGCCGGCCTCGATCCCAAGGCGCTGGCCGGCCCCATCACGCCGCAGCGGGCCGCGGAGCTGTATAGCGAGCACCACAACGGCGGGCGCGCGCCGCGCCGCTGGGTCGATGTCTGGAGCGCGGGCCATTCGGTGTCGGGCGTCGACGCGGTGCGGGACGTGGCCGGGCTGGTGGACGAGTTGTCGGCACAGTACAAGGCCGCGCAGCACGACACCACTGACCTGCTGGCCGCGGCCTGACGCCATGGACACCCGCGCAATCGGCTCGGCGCCGGACCCCGTGCTGCAGACCCGGCTGACCACACTGCTGGGCATCCGCTACCCCATCCTGCTCGGCGGCATGCATCACCTCGGCACCTCCGGCGTGGTGGCCGCGGTGGTCAATGCCGGCGCCATGGGCTTCATCACGGCGCGCTCGTTCGAATCGCTGGACGACTACCGCGCCGACCTGCGCCGCTGCCGCGCGCTGACTGGCGGGCAACCCTTCGGCGTCAACCTGACGATCTCCCGGCGCGAGGGCTTCAACCGGATGGTGCCGGACTGGATCCGCATCGCCTTCGAAGAGGGCGTGCGCCTGTTCGAGAGCGCCGGCAGTTCGCCCGAAGCGCTGGTCGGCCCCATCCATGACTGCGGCGGCATCCTGGTCCACAAGTGCCCGAGCGTGCGCCATGCGGTGACGGCGCAGCGGCTGGGCGTCGACGCGGTGGCGCTGGTCGGGCTGGAGGAGGGCGGCCATCCGGGCGCCAACCAGCTGTCGGCCTTCGTCAATGGCGCCTTTGCGCTGGAGCGGCTGGAGCTGCCGCTGGTGATCGGCGGCGGCATCGGCAGCGGCAGGCAGATCGCCGCCGCGCTGGCATTGGGAGCCGATGGCGTGGTGATGGGCAGCCGCTTCATGGTCGCCAGCGAAATCGCCGCGCACGATGCGCTGAAGCAACGCATCATCGCGTCGGACGAGCATTGCTCGACCACCATCCTCGGCAGTCTTGGCGATACCTGGCGCGTGCTCGCCAACGACAGCGCCCGCGCGGTGCAGCGCCTCGAGGCGCAAGGGGCGCGCAATCACGCGGCCTTCGGCGACCTGATCCTGTCGTCGCGCACACGGCAGCGTGTCTATCTGGACGGCGAGGTCGATGCGGGAATTGTGTCGCTTGGCCCGGCGGGGGGCTTCGCGGATGCGATCGAACCCGCCGGCCGGATCGTGGCGAGGCTGGTGGCCGATGCGCGCGCCGCCTGCGACGCGCTGGCCCACCGCAGGACTGCGTTGCCGGCGTAAGCCTGCGGCTGGGTCACAGATCCAGCACCAGCCGCTGGCCCCTGCAGCGCGACACGCACAGCATCATCGTCTTCTGCGCCGCCTTCTCCGCATCGGACAGGTACTGGTCACGATGGTCCGCTTCGCCCTCCAGGATCGCGGTCTCGCACGAGCCGCAGATGCCCTCGCGGCACATGCAGTCCACCTTGACCCCGGCCTTTTCGATCGCGCGCAGCAGGGATTCGTCGGCGCCGACCTGCAGCGTCAGACCGCTCTTTTGCAGCACGGCCTCGAAGGCGCCGCCGGTGGCGTCGACCTCGTTGCGGAACTGCTCGAAGTGGATGCGCGTGGGGTCCCAGCCAGCGGCGCGCGCGGTGTTGACCACGGCGTCGTTGAGCGGGGCCGGGCCGCACACGTAAACGTGGGTGTCCTCCGGCTGTGCGGCGATCAGCGCGGCGATGTCGAGCAGGGTGCCGCTGTCGCTTTCATACAGGTGCAGCTGGCCCGGCTGCAAGGTGGCGGGCAGGACGTCGAGGAAGGCGACGGACTGGGCATTGCGGAAGCAGTAGTGCAGGTCGAAGTCGGCACCGCGCGCGGCCAGCGCCTGGATATGCGTCATGAATGGCGTGATGCCGATGCCGCCGGCGATCAGCAGGTGGCGGCCGGCGTTGTGGTCCAGGCTGAACAGGTTGGCGGGCGCGCCGATGCGCAGTTCGTCGCCTTCGCGCACCTGCTCGTGCATGAAGCGCGAGCCGCCGCGCGAGGCTTCTTCCAGCCGCACGGCGATCTGGTAGTGGGCGGGCTCGCCGAGCGTGCTGGTGAGCGAATAGGCGTTGCGCAGCCGGCCGCCGTCCATGTGGACGACGACGTGGCTGCCGCTGTCGAAGGCGGGCAGCGCGCCGCCGTCGCAAGGTTGCAGGGTGAAGCGCTTGATGCCGGCGGCCAGCGGCTCGACGCGGCCGACGCGTACGCGAAGCGTGTCAGTCATGGCGGTACCTCGGAATTCAGGGATTGCGGGAGACGCGGGGAATGCAGGAAATGCAGGGAATGCGGGAGGCAAGGCGGACCGGCATGGCGCCGGCCCGCCCGGGCCATCAGGTAATGACCGTCAGCCTGGCGGCAATCCACACCACCAGTCCGCCGACGACCAGCGCCACATAGGGCAGCACGCCGGCGCGCGCGTTGGGCAGTTCCATGTCGCGGCGCATCGACTCGGGGAAGCAGCCCTTGTCCTGGATGTAGTGCCGGTAGATGAACACCGGCACGATCAGCAGCGCGGCGATCAGGCCGTTGCGCAGCGTGTGTTCGCCCTGGAAGTTGGCACCGGCGCCGACAAAGGCCAGGTCGAAGAAGCCCAGGAACGCGCCCAGCGCCAGCAGCCAGTTCTTGCACTTGTACGGGCGCGGCCAGTCGGGGCGGTCCATGCGGTGGATCCAGCCCGACTGCAGGTTCAGGAACACGAAGATCATGTAGCAGACGTTGCTGATTGACAGCACTGCCATGTAGTTCGACATCAGCAGCAGGAACAGGTTGAACAGCAGGTCCGTCCACATGGCGCGCGTGGGCGAGCCGTGCTCATTCACGTGCGAGAGGTAGCGCGGCAGCCAGCCGTCGACCGAGGCCTGGTACAGCGTGCGCGACGAACCCATCATCGAGGTCATCACGATCAGCAGGATCGCCAGCACCAGCATCACCACGATCACGTTGAACACCACCGCGCCGCCGCCGACGAACCTGGCCATTGCCGCGCCCACGCCGGAGCCGTCGATGATGTCGGGCGCCAGCATGCCCTGCAGCCCGAGCGAGCCCTGGAAGGCGATCGGCACCGCGATGAACATGAACAGGCACAGCACGCCGGACCAGAAGATTGCCTTGAAGGTGTCCTTCTGCGGGTCCTTGAACTCGCGGGTGTAGCACACCGCGGTCTCGAAGCCGAAGGTCGACCAGCACGCCAGGAACATTGCGCCCATCGCCGTGCTGATGCCGGCGGCGTTCCAGCCGCCCAGCACCGCGGCGCCGGAAGCGTCATGCGTCAGCGGCAGCAAGGGGAAGAAGCTGGTCGAAGGCATGTCGCCGGTGAACAGCGGCACCAGCGCGATCACCACCAGCGGCGTCAGCGAGGCGATGCCCAGGATGCGCTGCGTGGTCGCGGCCGCGGAAGCGCCGCTGTGCTGCAGCTTGAAGGTGATCAGCAGGAACGCGGTGGCGAGCAGGAAGGTGGAATTCACCCGCAGCGTCAGGCCCTTGCTGACGAAGCCCAGGTCCACCAGCGTCAGCTGCCAGGTGTTGATGACGGAATCGGCCGGGAACAGCGCGCTCAGCATATAGCCGGCCGCCAGGCTGGTGCCGAGCGCGAGCATCGGCGACCACGCCACCCAATTGCACCAGACCGAGACCGGTGCGACGAACTTGCTGTAGCGGACCCAGCCCATCGCGCCGTACACCGACGCGCCGCCCGACTTGTGCGGATACAGGCCCGAGATCTCGGCGTAGACGAAGCACTGGGCAAAGCCGACCAGGATGGCGAGGATCCAGATCACCCAGGCCGGGTTGCCAATGGTGGCGGACACGCCGCCGATGGTGAAGAGCACGCCCGCCGGCACGCCGCTGGTGACCCAGAAGGCGTCCTTCCAGGTCAGGCTGCGCTGCAGTTCGTGCGATGCGGTGGGTTGCTGGGTTTGCTGCTGGGGTTGCTGCGCGGGGGCGAGCGGCGCCTGCGCGCCGAGCGACAGCACGTCTTTCTGTGAATACACGATGTCTCCTTGCTTCCCGGGTCGCCGTGTTGCGGGAGCTAGGCTCCGTCACGGTCTGCCGTCTGCGGTCTGGTGGGTACGTTGCGGTACTGCCTGCCGGGGTTACGACGGTCGGGAATGTCTGGCGGGGATTCTGGGGGCGTTTTTCATGGTTGTCTCCTGTTGTCATCCCGGGTTGCCAGTCGCCCGATTCGCAGGGCGCCTGGCATCCCGGTCTGTTGATTTACCAAAAGTAAATTAGATTACCTATGGTGTTTTGGTGAGTATAGGAAGGGCACAGCAGCAAGGCAACGGAAGTTTTGTATTGCGTTGCGGAGTGCCCGGCCGTCCCTTTTGCTACTGCTGCACGGGCTGGCCGGGGCGCGGACCGCCCAGCGTTTCCACCATCGCGCCTCCGGCGCGTCCGGCCCGGCGATTGCGCCACCAGCCCAGTAAGGTCAGCACCAGCCAGAAGCACTGGGTCAGGAACGACGCCAGGTTGAAGGCGCCGGCCAGCGAGATCAGGATGCAGCTCGGCCCGATCACGTTGAGGACGACGGCCAGCCGGCCGGTCGGGGATTTGTGCAGGACCTGCACGGCGAAGTGCGCGGCAACGTAGGCGGCAACGCCGACAAGACCGGTCGCGTCGGTAAGACCCAGGGAGGCCATGGTGGTGTGCTTCGTAAGGCAGTGGTACAGCGGTGGATAAGCGCCGTCAGAACGTCTTGGTCACCGAGACCAGGAACGTGCTTTTCAGCGGATTGGAAACGGACGGGTTGCCGGAGGAATCCAGCGCGCCGGTGGTGTATTTGTCGTAGACGTCGGTGCGGCCCCAGCCGCGGGTATAGGCGCCGGTCACGGTCCAGCCGCCCTCGAAGGCCTTGGACAGCGCCACGCGCACGTCGCGGAAGTTGTAGGCGGCAAAGTTGCGCACGCGCTCCTGGCCGTAGTGCAGCAGCAGCGTGACGCCGTGGCCCAGGTCGAAGGTGCCGTTGATGTCCAGGTAGCCGGAACCGCGGCTGTGCAGGTTGTTGCCGGTCAGCAGCGAGGCGCTGTTGTAGCCGAAGTAGTCGGGGGTATACGTCAGCCAGTACTTGACGTTGAACCACTTGTACGTCAGCGACGCGACCGCCTCGCCGTAGTTGTATTTGGTCTGCGCGTATTGCAGCTTCGCGCCCGGGTAGAGGTAGTAGTAGACCTGCCCGGCGTAGACGAAGTCGCCGACGCTGCCGGTATAGCCGGCATACAGGTCCCATTCGACCGTGCCGCCCTCGATGAACTTGTCGCTGATGCTCGACATCCAGGTGCCGGCGGAAAAGCCGCTGGGGTGGGCGTAGTCGATGCCGCCCTGCACGGCAGGTTTTCCCCAGGTCTGGCGAAAGCCCCGCGAGACGTACTGCGAGGTCAGCGTCATGTTGGCGCTCCATGGCGACGTCGCCGCGGCGGCTTCGGCCGGTGGCACGGTAGCGGTGACCTGCGGCACCGGCGCGACCGCCAGCGTGGTGTCGCCGTCGGCCTGCGCCAGCGCGGGCAGCGCCTGGCACAGCAACAGGGGCAGGGCGCCTTGCAGGGCCCATCTTGCGGGAAAGCATTTGCGCAGCATGGAAGTTGTCTCCTCCTTGCAGCCGGTCTGGATTTGTTTACGGGTCGCCGGCTTTGGTGATGGGGAGGCGCGACGCGTCCGACCGGGCGCACTCTGCCCGCCGGGACGCTGGTCCCGGCAGCACAGGTGCCGCAGTCAGGTTCCGGGCGGAAGGCCCGCGCGCCGCGCCGCTGGGATCAGGCGGGCATCGGCAGGGGCATGCGCGTGGCAGGCGGTTGCGCGCGCTCCGCCACCGTCTGCATGCGCGCGGGCGCCGCCTTGTAGTAAGGCGCCGTCGAACGCTGCAGTGGCGCGCGGCCACGGATCACGTCGGCCAGCTTCTCGGCCATCATGATGGTGGGCGCGTTCAGGTTGCCGGTGACGATCTTCGGCATGATCGACGCATCGACCACGCGCAGGCCAGACAAGCCATGCACGCGGCCCTGGTGGTCGACCACCGCCATCGGGTCGGAGGCGTCGCCCATCTTGCAGGTGCAGGACGGGTGCAGCGCGGTCTCGGCATGCTCGCGCACGAAGGCGTCGATCTCGGCATCGCTCTGCACCATCATGCCGGGCTTGATCTCGCGGCCGCGGAACTGGTCCATCGCCTGCTGGCCGATGATCTCGCGCGTCAGCCGCACCGCGGCGCGGAACTCGCGCCAGTCGACGTCGTGCGCCATGTAGTTGAACAGCAGCCGCGGCTTGACGCGCGGGTCGCGGCTGGCCAGCTTGACGAAGCCGGTGCTGGGCGAGCGCATCGAGCCCACGTGGCACTGGAAGCCGTGCGACTTAACCGGGTTGCTGCCGTCGTAGTTCATCGCCAGCGGGATGAAGTGGTACTGCAGGTTGGGCCAGGCGAACTCGTCGCTGCTGCGGATAAAGCCGCCCGCCTCGAAGTGGTTGGAGGCCGCCGTGCCGGTGCCGCGCAGGTACCACTCGATGCCGATCGCCGGCTTGTTCCACCACTGCAGCGCCGGATACAGCGAGACCGGCCTGGTGCATTCGTACTGCAGGTACATCTCCAGGTGGTCTTGCAGGTTCTCGCCCACGCCCCTCAGGTCGGCTACCGTATCGATGCCGAACGCCCGCAGTTCGTCGGCATTGCCCACGCCGGAGCGCAACAGCAGCTGCGGCGACGCGATCGCGCCGTTGCTGACGATCACCTCGCGGCGCGCGCGGGCTTCGCGCACGTGGTCGCCCTGCAGGTACGACACGCCGATGGCGCGCGGTCCGGCGAACAGGATGCGGTCGGCCAGCGCACGCGTATGCACGGTCAGGTTGGGACGTTCGCGGGCCTGGTCGAGGTAGGCCAGCGAGGTGCTGCAGCGGCGCCCGCCCGCGGTGGTGGTGCGGTCCATCGGGCCGAAGCCTTCCTGCCGGAAGCCGTTGAGGTCATCGGTGCGGCCGTAGCCGGCCTGCTCGCCGGCCTTGATAAAGGCGTCGAACAGCGGGCTGATGCCGGCCTTGGGCGTGGTCACGTGCAGCGGGCCGTTGCCGCCGTGGTAGTCGTTGGCGCCCTTGTCGTAGGTCTCGGCCTTGCGGAAGTAGGGCAGGCAGTCGGCGTAGCTCCAGTTCTCCAGCGACCGGGTTTCCGCCCAACCGTCGTAGTCCATTGCATTGCCGCGGATATAGCACATGCCGTTGATCAGCGACGAGCCGCCCAGGCCCTTGCCGCGGCCCTGCGTCATGCGCCGGTGGTTCATGTGCGGCTCGGGCTCGGTGACATAGGCCCAGTTGTAGGTGGTGCCCTGCAGCGGATACGCCAGCGCGGCCGGCATCTGCGTGCGCCAGTCCAGGCGCCAGTCGGGGCCGCCGGCCTCTAGCAGCAGCACCGAGACACCAGCGTCCTCGGTCAGCCGCGACGCCAGCACGCAACCGGCCGAGCCCGCGCCGACGATGATGTAGTCGTATTCATGGATTGCCTGCATGGTGCAATCTCCTTGTTTGCGTGACGCCGTGCGTGGCAGCCCCGGGGGCGGTGCCACCGCGCACGCGATTGCGAAGTCAGTTGCGCTCAGGCGCCGAACCAGCCCATCGCCTTCGGGGCGAGGTTGATATAGCTGTGCTTGAGCTCGGTGTACTCGTCCAGGCCGATACGGGCCAGCTCGCGGCCGATGCCGCTCGCCTTGTAGCCGCCCCACGGCGCTTCCGGGAAGTACGGGTGGTAGTCGTTGACCCACACCGTGCCGAAGCGCAGCGCGCGCGACATGCGGTTGGCCTTGTCGAGGTCGCGGGTCCAGACCGCGGCGGCCAGGCCATACGGCGTGTCGTTGGCGGCACGCAGCGCCTCGGCTTCGGAGCGGAAGCGCTCGGCGGTGATCACCGGCCCGAAAATCTCCTCCTTCGCAATCTTCATCCCGGCCGTCACGTCGGCCAGCAGCGTCGGTTCCAGCCAGTAGCCATTCTTGTACACGTCGCCCGCCGGCCGCTTGCCGCCGTGGACCAGGCGCGCGCCCTCGGCGATGCCGGCCTGGACCATGCCGAGGATCTTCTCGTGCTGTTGCGCCGACTGCACCGGGCCCATCTGGGTTTCGCCATGGAAGCCGTTGCCGATCACGATGCGCGGCAGGCGCTCGGCCAGCCGGCCGATGAATGCATCATAGATGCTGTCCTCGACCATCAGGCGCGAGCCCGCGGAGCAGACCTGTCCGGCGTGGAAGAACGCGGCGTTGAGCGCGTAGTCGACCGCGGCATCCAGGTCGGCGTCGGCAAAGACGATATTCGGGTTCTTGCCGCCCAGCTCCAGGCCGATGCGCTTGAAGTTGCCGGTGGCGGCCTTCATGATGCTCTCGCCGGCAAACGCGCCGCCGGTGAAGGACACCAGGTCCACGTCCACGCTTTCAGCCAGTTCCGCGCCCACTTCGGCGCCGCCGGTCACCAGGTTGAACACGCCCGGCGGCAGGTCCAGCTCGGCCACCAGCTGCGTGAAATGATGCGTGGTCAGCGGCGTCAGGTTGCTCGGCTTGATCACCACGGTGTTGCCCGCGCCCAGCGCTGGCGCGATCTTCCACGCGGCCTGCAGCAGCGGGTAGTTCCACGGCGTGATCAGGCCGCACACGCCGACCGGCTCGCGCAGCGTGCGGCTGATCACGTGGTGCGGCGCTTCGTTGACGGCGCCCGATTCCGACGCCACCAGCCCGGCAAAGTAGCGGAAGGTGGCGGCGATATCGCCCATGTCGGTGCGGCTTTCGGTCAGGGTCTTGCCGGTGTTGAGCGATTCGAGGTGGGCGAGCTTTTCGGCATCGCGGTCGATCAATTCGGCAATCTTGTTCAGCAGCCTGGCGCGGTCGCGGATCGTGGTCTGGCGCCACGGGCCGTCAAAGGCGCGGCGCGCGGCCGCGATGGCCAGGCGCGCGTCGGCGCGGGTGGCTTCGGCGGCCTGGGCGATCACCGTTTCGTCGGCCGGGCTGACGATGGCGCGCGTGCCTTGGTCGATGGGCGACTGCCACTGGCCGTCGATATAGAGCTGGGTCTGGATCATTGCTGCGGTTCCGGTTGATCTGGTGGTTTCAGGCGGCCAGGGCGTCGAGCACCATCTGCTGGAAGTGCTGCACGCCGTGCTCGCCGATGGCCGAGGTCTTGTCGTCGGTGACCAGCAGCGGGCCCTGCCCGTTGCGGTAGCCGCGCGACTTCAGGCCGCGCTGCACCGATTCGACGATGCTCAGGTCTTCGGGCTTGAGCACGTTCTTGTAGTACTCGATCAGCTGTTCCTGCTCGGCCGTGGGCGTGCTGTCGCGGAAGTAGAACTCGAAGTGCTGAATGGTGGTGTCGGCATCCACCGGGAACATGTAGAAGACGCCGTAGTTGCCGTCGCCCGGCAGCACGTTCAGCGTCACGTTGGGCCACAGCCAGTACGCGGCGAAGTCGGTGTTGGGGGCGTCGCTGTCATAGGTGAAGGCGTCGCTGCCCGAGCGGGTCTGCCCGACCTGGCTGGTGTAGAGGCCGCGCACTTCATGCTTGTAGGTCTCCATCTTGATCGACTCCACCAGCGCCGGGTGCGCGGTCTGGCAGTGCAGGCATTCCAGGTAGTTGTCGACTACAACCTTCCAGTTGGCCTTCATCTCGTAGGTGAGCTTGTGCGCCGGCACCAGCTTGTCGACATCCGGGCAGCGCGCGCGGATCTCGTCGTTGAGGCTGCCTGCCAGTTCGGCCAGCGGCTTCGCGTCCATGTCCAGGTTGACGAACACCAGGCCGCAGAACTCTTCCACGCGCACCGGCGTCAGCCCGGCGTTGTCCTTGCAGAAGCCCGGCACGTTCTCGGCGTTGCGCACGTGGATCAGCTTGCCGTCCAGGCCGAACGACCAGGCGTGATACGGGCAGGTGATGACGTTCTTCGCCTTGCCGGCGCCGTCGGCGAACAGTTCATGCGCACGGTGCGGGCAGACGTTGTAGAAGGCGCGCAGCACGCCGTCGCGGCCGCGCACCACGAAGATGTTCTCGCCCGCTACCTGGGCGGTGGCGTACTGGTTGTTCTCGGCCACCTGGCTCTTGTGCATCACGCACACCCAGCTGCGCGCGAAGATGGTCTTCTTTTCCTGCTCGAAGACGTCCTGCGACGTGTAGTAGTGGGCCGGCAGCGTGTACGCGAGCGGCGGCGTGGTGCTGCAGACGGGGGCGGCGGTCTCTTGCATGGGGTGTCTCCTCGTTGGTCTCGTGCCTTGTCGATTCACTGTAAGTAAATTAAATCACCATCAGTGATGTGAGATGAAGTCTAGTGAAGCCGAGCCGGTTGTTGCAATTGAAAAAAGCGATGGTTGCGCTGATGTAAATTGTTGATGGCTATGAATTCGCGCGAAATCCGGGGATGGTGTAAGGTTCGAGTTACTCAATTCACCATCGGTTGAAAAAAAGCGGAGGAGCCCCATGACCGAAGACACTTTTGCCACGCGCCTGAAGGGGGTGCTGGAAGGCAAAAGGATCATGCTCAAGCAGGTGGCGGAGGCGTTGTCGGTATCGCCGTCGGCCGTGCACAAGTGGACGCGCGGCGGCGAGATCGAATACGAGCGCCTGCTCGCGCTGGCCCGTTACCTGGGCGTCAACTGGCTGTGGCTGCGCTACGGCGAGCAGGCCATTGCCGACCTCGAGGCCAGCACCGCGTCCGACCCGCACATCAAGGAACTGCGCCAGAAGCACCTCGCCGAGATCATGGAAAGCGAGGCGCGGATGAAGTTTGCGCAGGAGGTCTCGGGCATCGTCACCTGGGAATGGAACGTGCTCACCGATGGCCTGACCTATTCCTCCAACGACGTCTCGCTGTTCGGCCGCCATATCCGCAACATGGACGATTTCTGGGCCTGCGTGCATCCGGGCGACGTGGCGCGGCTGAAGGAAGTGCTGGCCCGCACGCTGGGTGCGCAGGAGATGCACGAGTGGGAATTCCGCGTGGTGCATGAGGACAACACGCGCTGGATTTCGTCGCGGGCCACGCTGGTGCGCGATTTCGACCAGCGCCCGGTCAAGATGATCGGCGTCAGCCTCGACATTACCGAGCGTCGCCGCGCCGAGGCCGCGCTGCGCCAGAGCGAGGCGCTGCTGGCCAAGGCGCAGCAGATTGCGCACCTGGGCGGCTGGTACTGGAACATCCAGACCGACGACTGCGCCTGGACCGACGAGGCCTACCGCATCTTTGGCTGGGCCCCGCAGGCGTTCAAGGTGACCATGGAGCGCTACCTGGCATCGATCGTCGAGGCCGACCGCCCGCGCGTGCAGGCCGCGATCCGCGCCGCCATCGTCGACAAGGCGCCGTATCGGGTCGACTACCGGATCCAGTTGCCGGACGGCAGCCTGCGCGACATCCATGAAGAAGGCGAGGTCACGCTGGACGAGCACGGCAACGCGCTGACCATGGTGGGGGCGTCGCAGGACGTCACGCCCGGATAGGTAGCGCAGGCCGGCCGCGCGGTGGCCGGGTCATTGGAGGGCGGCGTTGCCGCCCTTTTTTTGTTTGGGCGGGATGGTCCGTCACCCGGTGCCACGAAAATATCGTTTGTTTCAGTGTAAACCATGCTGGAACGTTTGTTTCATTGCCGGCTATGATGGCATCTCCTGGCGCCGGCCCCCGCGCGCCTGTACACGGAGGAGAAAACCATCATGTCCCTGGCCAAGCCAGCCATGCAGTCGCCGGGCCACGCCGCTGCGCTGCCGGATGCCGCCGACACGGCGTTCGCCAAGGTCACGCGCCGCATCGTGCCGTTTATCGTGCTGTGCTACTTTTTCAGCTACCTTGACCGGGTCAACGTCGGTTTTGCCAAGCTGCAGATGCAGCAGGCGCTCGGGCTCAGCGACGTGGTCTACGGCCTCGGCGCCGGCATCTTCTTCTGGGGCTACATGCTGTGCCAGGTGCCGTGCAGCCTGCTGATCTACCGCTTCGGCATGCGCCGTTGCATGGCGGCCATCATGATCCTGTGGGGGCTGGTGTCGGCCGCCACCATGTTCGTGACCACGCCGGTGGAGTTTTACGCCGCGCGCTTCCTGCTGGGCGTGACCGAGGCCGGCTTCTTCCCGGCGGCGGTGATGTACCTGAACAAGTGGTACCCGGCCGACCGCCAGTCGCGCATCATGTCGATCCTGTTCCTGGCGATGCCGCTGGGCATGGTGCTGGGCGGGCCGCTTTCCGGCGCGCTGATGTCGGCCACGCACGACCTGCACGGGCTCGACGGCTGGCAATGGATGTTCCTGATCGAGGCGCTGCCAGCCATCCTGCTGGGCCTGCTGCTGTTGCGCATGCTGCCGGAAGCGCCGGAGGCCGCGCCGTGGCTGACGCCGGCCGAAGCCGCCACCATCACCCGCACGCTCGGCACCGAGAACGCGAAGAAGAACACCCGCTTCAGCGCCGCGCTGAAGTCGCCGATCCTGTGGGTGTTGATGGCGATCTGCCTGCTCTTCAATATCGGCAACTACGGACTGGTGTTCTGGCTGCCGACCATCATCCAGTCGACCGGGATGTCGTCGCCGCTGGAGATTGCCATGCTGACCGCGATCCCGTATGCCGTGGCCTGCGTGGCGATGAACCTCAACGCCGCGCACGCCGAGCGCACCGGCGAGCGCCGCCTGCACGCCGCGCTGCCGCTGCTGGTGGCAGCGGCGGGCATGTGGGCCAGCACGCTGTTCCCGCACCACACGGTGCTGGCGATGGTGTTCCTGACCATCGGCATTTCCGGGCTGATGTCGACGCTGTCGATGTTCTGGAGCCTGCCCGGCCGCGTGCTGGCCGGCACCGCCGCGGCCGGCGGCATCGCCATGATCAACAGTGCCGCCAGCCTGGCCGGTCTGATCGGTCCGGTGCTGATGGGTGGGATCAAGCAGAGCACCGGCAGCATCTCGCTGGGGGTGCTGGCGCTGGCCGGGCTGATGCTGGCCGCGGCGGTGCTGATCCTGGCGATCCCGCGCCAGCTGATGCAGTCGCGGAGCTGAACCATGATGCAAGCATGTGGCGATGACCCCGCCCGCCTGGTAGCGCAAGCCACGGCATCTCTGCAATTACCGGTTGCGCCGCACGATTGCGCGCAGGCCACCGCGCTGCTGGCCGGCATGGCGGCGATGGTGGCGCGCTTGCGCGAGGCGCTGGCGCAAGGAGAGGGCCAACATGACCGCTGACAACTTGACCGCTGCCACCATGGCAGCGCAAGTGCGCAGCGGCGCGCGCACTGCCGTCGAGCTGGTGCGCGACGCCTTGCAGCGCGCCGAAGCCGCGGCGCCGCTCAATGGCTGCTCGGCGCTGCTGGAGCACGCCGCTCTGGCGCAGGCGGCGGCGCTGGACCGCCGGCGCGACCGCGGCCTGCCGCTGCCAGCGCTGGCCGGCGTGCCGTTCGTGGTGAAGAACCTGCTGGACGTGCGCGGCCACGCCACCCTGGCCGGTGCCGCGCCGCGCGCGCAGCAGCCGCCGGCGACGCGCGATGCGGCTGCGGTCGAGGCGCTGATGGCCGCGGGCGCGGTGCCGGTCGCGCTGGCGGCGATGGACGAATACGCATGCGGCGCCACCGGCGAAAACGTGATCGGCGGCCCGGTGCGCAACCCGCTCGACCCGTCGCGCATCACCGGCGGTTCGTCGGCGGGCACCGCGGCGCTGGTGGCGGCCGGCGTGGTGCCGTTCGGGCTGGGCTCGGACACCAATGGCTCGATCCGCGCGCCGGCCGCGTTCTGCGGCATCTGGGGACTGCGCCCGACCACGAGCCGGCTATCGCTGCGGGGATGCGTGCCGTATGCGCAGAGCCTGGATACGGTCGGGCCGATGGCGGGTAGTGCCGACGATCTGGCGCTGGCCTACGCGGCGATGCTCGGCATGGATGCGCCAGAGAATGCGCAAAATCGCGGCGTCGCGACGTTGCGCGTGGGCGTGCTCGGCCGAGGCTTTGCCGATTTTGCCGAGCCCGCGGTGCAGGCGGCAGTGCTGCGCGTGGCATCGGCCTTCGGCGCGGTGCGCACCATCGACCTGCCCGAAGCGGATGCCGCGCGCGATGCGGCATCGGTGATCTCCGCCTATGAAGTCGGACGCAACCACCAGGCCATGGATTTCTCCGCGCGCCATGGCGGCTACAGCGCCTTCGTGCGCCAGCGCATCCTGGCCGGGCTGGCCATGCCGCGGGACTGGTATGACACCGCGCGCCGGTACCAGGCGGCGTGGCGGCAGCGCCTGCTGGCGCTGTTCGACCACGTCGACTTGCTGCTGGCTCCTTCGACTCCCTATGCGGCCACGCCGATTGGCGCGGATGTGGTCGAAGTTGCCGGCCGCGTCTACCGGCCGCGCGCCGATGCCGGCCACATGACGCGGCCGTTGTCGCTGGCGGGCCTGCCGGTGGTGGCCGCACCTTGTGCCGGCCAGGGCTTGCCCGCCGGCGTGCAGATCGTGGCACCGCCGTGGCGGGAAAGCCTGGCGCTGGCGGCGGGGCGTTTTCTCGAGGTGGAGGGCCTGTGCCGCAGGGCGGTTTCCCGCTCTATGTAACGAGTGTTTCATTGAGGAATTCGCGTTACAGAAGGCTGGTTGCCGCGAATTTCCATTCTAATTGTTTCGTATGAATCATCTTGGGAAACAAATGTTGCATTGGGTGCGGAAGTGCCCCTATACTGCAAGCGCCTTGACCGGCGCCAACCCCAGGGACTGAACGGGATATCGAGATGCAAGAGCAAAGGCAGCAGCAAAAGCGAAGGTCGCTGGCCACCCTGCTGTGGCTGGGCGCCGCCCTCCTGGCCGGCCCGGCGGCGGCCGATACCTATCCGGCGCGACCGATCCGCCTGGTGGTGCCGTCGGCAGCCGGCGGCAGCCCTGACGTGCTGATGCGCGCGCTGGGCGCCGAGGCCGGCAAGTCGCTGGGCCAGTCCTTCGTGATCGACAACAAGCCCGGCGCCTCCGGCGTGATCGGCATCTCCGAGCTCGAGCGCGCCGCGCCTGATGGCTACACGCTCGGCTACGCCAACAACGTCACGCTGTCGATCAACAAGAGCACCTTCCGCAAGCTGCCGTACCGGCCCGACGCCTTGGTTCCGGTGGTGCTGCTGTTCAAGGTGCCGAACGTGATCGCGGTCCGTCCCGACATGCCGGTGAAGAGCTTTGCCGAACTGGTGGCCCACATCAAGGCCAACCCGGACAAGGTCACTTACGCCTCGCCCGGACAAGGCACGTCCGGCCACCTCACCGGGCAGCTGCTGGCCGACAAGGCGGGCCTTGCCTGGACCCATGTCGGCTACAAGGGCAGTCCGCAGGCCGCAACCGATGTGGTGGGCGGCCAGGTCAACGTGCTGATCGACAACATGCCCACCATCCTGCCGCTGATCAAGGCCGGCAAACTCAAGCCGCTTGCCGTGACCAGCCTGGTCCGCTCGCCGTTGCTGCCGGCGCTGCCGACCATCGCGGAATCCGGCGTGCCTGGTTTCGAGGGCGTGGCGTGGGGCGGCCTGGTGGCGCCGCAGGGCACCGCCGCCGACGTGGTGGCCAGGCTCAACGGCGCCTTCAACCGCGCGCTGGCGGAGCCGGCCATGCGCGAGAAATTCGCCGCGCTGGGCGCCGAGCCGGTCGGCGGCACGCCGCAGGCGCTGGCCGGCTATGCCGCGCGCGAAACCGACAAATGGGCGGCCGTGGTCAGGCAGGCCGGCATCGCGCCGCAGTAAGGCCCGTCGACGAGACAAGGACTGACAATGGCATCGCAATCCCCGGCGCCCCGACGCGCCGACCTGCTCTTTCGCAACGCCACGGTGGTGGATGGCACGGGCGCGGCGCGCCGCAGCGCCGATGTCGCGGTCAGCGGTGACCGCATCGTTGCCGTAGGCGACTGCGCCGGCATCGCCGCGGACCACACCGTCGACTGCAGCGGCCGCGTGCTGGCGCCGGGCTTCATCGACGCGCATACGCACGACGACGGCTACCTGCTGGTACACCGGGACATGACGCCCAAGGTGTCGCAGGGCATCACCACGGTGGTGACCGGCAACTGCGGCATCAGCGTGGCGCCGCTCGTCAGCGGCGCGCCGCCGCAGCCGCTGGACCTGCTGGGCCCGCCCGCGCTGTTCCGCTTCGGTACCTTCGCGCAGTGGCTCGACGCGCTGCGCGCGGCGCCGGCCAACGTCAACGTGGTGCCGCTGCTGGGGCACTCCACGCTGCGCGTGCGTGCCATGCCGGAGCTGGACCGCCCCGCCAATGACGCGGAGATTGCCGCGATGCGCGCCGAGGTCAGGCTGGCGATGGAGGCGGGCGCCTTCGGGGTGTCCACCGGCACCTTCTATCCGCCGGCTGCCGCCGCCACTGAAGCGGAAATCATCGCCGTGTGCGAGCCGGTCCGCACCCATCGCGGTCTCTATTCCACCCATCTGCGCGACGAGACCGACGCCATCGTGCCGTCGATCGAGGAGGCGCTGCGCATCGGCCGCGCGCTGGACTGCCCGGTGGTGTTCTCGCACCACAAGGTGGCGGGCAAGCGCAACCATGGCCGCTCGGCCGAAACGCTGGGGCTGCTGGCCGAGGCCGCGCGCGTGCAGCCGTTGTGCCTGGACTGCCATCCCTATCCTGCCACCTCGACCATGCTGCGGCTGGACCGCGTGCGCCAGTCCACGCGCACGCTGATCACGTGGTCCACCGGCTACCCCCCGGCGGGCGGCCGCGATTTCCATGAGCTGATGCAGGAACTGGGGCTGGACGAGGAGGCGCTGCTCGCCAGGCTGCGTCCCGCGGCGGCGATCTACTTCATCATGGACGAACGCGACGTCGCGCGCATCGCGCAGTTCCCGCTGACCATGTTCGGCTCCGACGGCCTGCCGTTCGACCCACGCCCGCATCCGCGCCAGTGGGGCACGTTCCCGCGCATCCTCGCGCGCATGGTGCGCGAAGAGCAGCTGCTGACGCTCGAGGCCGCGATCCACAAGATGTCCGGGCTGGCCGCGCAGCAATACGGCCTGCAAGACCGCGGCCGCATCGCGCCGGGCTGGTTTGCCGACCTGGTGCTGTTCGATGCGCAGCGCGTGCAGGACCGCGCCACCTTTGAAGACCCGCTGCAGCTCAGCACCGGCATTGACGGCGTCTGGGTCAACGGCGCGCAGGTCTGGCAACAAGCCGCGCAGGCCGGCGACGCCGCGGGCAGCGCGCGGCCGGCATTTTCCGGCCGCGTGCTGCGCCGCCTTGCCACCGAACACACTGTCACCACCACACCATCATGACTCACGTATTCCACCGCAACCCACGCCAGCAACTGCCCGTTGCCGTGGCCGGGCAGGGCATCGAACTGATCGACAGCACCGGCCGGCGCTACCTGGACGCCTCCGGCGGCGCCGCCGTGTCCTGCCTCGGGCATGGCCATCCGCGCGTGATCGAGGCGATCAAGGCGCAGCTCGACACCATCGCCTATGCGCATACTTCGTTCTTCACCACCGAGGTGTCGGAGACGCTGGCCCAGACCCTGGCGCAGGCCGCGCCGGGCGATCTCGACCATGTCTATTTCGTCTCAGGCGGCTCGGAGGCGGTGGAATCGGCGCTGAAGCTGGCGCGCCAGTACTTTGTCGAGGTGGGACAGCCCGCGCGCCGCCACTTTATCGCGCGCCGCCAGAGCTATCACGGCAATACGCTCGGCGCGCTCGCCATCGGCGGCAACGCCTGGCGGCGCGAGCCGTTCCTGCCGCTGCTGGTGCCGGCACAGCATGTGTCGCCTTGTTATGCGTACCGCGACCGGCAGGCGGGCGAGAGCGATGCGCAATACGCGCAACGCCTCGCGGATGAACTGGAAGCCAGGATCCTGGACCTCGGTGCTGAAACGGTCGCGGCCTTCGTCGCCGAAACCGTGGTGGGCGCCACCGCCGGCGCGGTGCCGCCGGTGGGTGACTACCTGAAGCGCATCCGCGCCGTGTGCGACAAGTACGGCGTGCTGCTGATCCTCGATGAAGTGATGTCAGGCATGGGCCGCACCGGCTACCTGTTCGCCTGCGAAGAGGACGGCGTGGTGCCTGACATCGTCACCATCGCCAAGGGCCTGGGCGCCGGCTACCAGCCCATCGGCGCGATGCTGTCGACGGGCCGGATCTATGACGCCATCGTCGGCGGCAGCGGCTTCTTCCAGCACGGCCACACTTATATCGGCCACGCCACCGCCTGCGCCGCGGCCCTGGCGGTGCAGCGGACCATCGTCGAGGACGAACTGCTGGCCAACGTGCTGGCCCGCGGCGAGCAACTTCGCCAGCGGCTGCGCGAGGCCCTTGGCGACCACCCCAACCTGGGCGATGTGCGCGGTCGCGGCCTGTTCGTCGGCGTGGAATTCGTCGCCGACCGCGACAGCAAGGCCACGCTCGATCCCGCGCTGAAGACGCACGCGCGGCTGAAGTCCGCGGCAATGCAGAACGGGCTGCTGGTTTATCCGATGGGCGGCACCGTCGACGGTGTGCATGGCGACCACGTGCTGTTCGCACCGCCGTTCATTTGCACGCCGCGGGATATCGACAATATCGTTGACCGCTTTGCCGTGGCGGTGCAGTCGGTGCTTCCGGTGAGCGTTACGGTGTGATCTGCTGGAAGGCACCGCTTGCTGGTGGTTGGCTCCCCTCTCCCGCTTGCGGGAGAGGGGCCGGGGGAGAGGGCAGGCGGTGGCATACCGCAGGCCTGACTTCGTCGAGACTCCCACCCTCACCCCGACCCTCTCCCGCAAGCGGGAGAGGGAGTACACAAGCGGGCGTTTGAATCGACCGAGGCAAATAGCGCGCAGCGGGCCAGCGCTAGCCCGCACCCCTACAGCCTGAACTCCCCCACCACCTGCTGCAACTCCGTCGCGCGCCCCGCCAGCGCCTGCGATGCGCTGGCCGCCTGCTCCACCAGCGCCGCGTTCTGCTGCGTGACGGTGTCCATCTGCGTCACGGCTTCGTTGACCTCGGCGATGCCGGCGCTTTGCTGTTCCGATGCCGCGGTGATCTCGCCCAGCAGGCCGGTGACGCTGGCCACCGCCTGGACGATTTCCTGCATGGTCGCGCCGGCCTGGCCGACCAGGGCCGAGCCGCTGTCGACCTGCTGCACCGAATCGTCGATCAGTTGCTTGATCTCGCGCGCCGCGGCGGCGCTGCGCTGTGCCAGCGTGCGCACCTCGCCCGCGACCACGGCGAAGCCGCGGCCCTGTTCCCCCGCGCGGGCCGCTTCGACCGCGGCGTTCAGTGCCAGGATATTGGTCTGGAAGGCGATGCCTTCGATCACCTCGATGATTTCGGTGACCTTGCGCGAGCTGGCGCTGATCGCCGACATGGTCTGCACCACGTTGCCCACCACTTCGCCACCGCGCGCGGCGATGCCCGAGGCGCTGGCCGCCATGCCGTTGGCGGCGCGGGCGCGTTCGGTGTTCTGCTGCACCATCGCGGTCAGCTCGCCCATGCTCGACGCCGTTTGCTGCAGCGCCGCGGCCTGTTCTTCGGTGCGCTGCGACAGGTCGGTATTGCCTGCGGCGATCTGGTGCGAGGCGTCGGTAATGGAGTCGGTGGCGGTGCGGATGCGCGTCACCAGGTCGGTCAGCATGTCTTCCATCTCGCCCAGACCGCCGAGCAGCCGGCCGAACTCGCCACCGCGTTCGGTATCGAACTCCTGGCTGAGGTCGCCCGCGGCCACGGTTTCGGCAATGTGGACGGCTTCGGACAACGGCGCCTCGATGCCGCGCGCCAGTCCCCAGACCGCGCCCACGGCCACGCATAGCGCTGCCGCAGCCAGCGCGATCAGCACGCGCCGCGCATCGGCGCCGTCCTGCAAGCGCGGCAAGGCCACCGCGATCGCGATCGCCAGCAGCGACCACATGGCGCCAAACGCCGCGCCCAGGCGTATGCGAATGCCAAGATTCTGCATCTCTGTCTCCTGTCTCCGTCCCAATGCGACCCCATTGCTTAACGGCGGGGAAGGGCGAGAGCTTTAGCCTTCTGGCGAGCGGTGCCGCTTACATTTGCAATTGAGTTGCGTTATGATGGCGCCCGTCGAAACCGCCAGCGCCACCTTCAATGCGACTGCATGCGAACCTCGTGCGTCTCGCCTGGGCCGTGCTCCTGCTCGTTCTCGTGCAGGCGTGGGCGGCGGCGACGCACGTGCATGCCGTGCCGGAAGCGTCGACGCCGGCGGCGCACCCGGCCGTGGCCATGGCTGCGGACCAGTTCGACGGAGCCGGGGCCGTCGAATCCGGGCGCGCCCCTGCCGAAGACCAGACCGAGTGCGATTGCCTGTGGTGTTCGCCCCGGCTGCATCTGTTCCTGTGCATCGCGTTCGCGGCCCAGCTGCTGGGCGTGATCCGGCGCTTGCTGTCGCGGAGCCGGCCGGTCGCTGTCACCGCGCCGCCATGGCGCACCCGCTTCCTTTCACCCCCCACCTTGCGCGCGCCCCCGGCGCAGCCCTGCGCCGCCGGCTGAACGCCGCGGCGCCGCCTTCCGCTTACGTCCGGTTCCCCGCCCGCCAGCTCAGGCGGGTGGCTTGCTCACGTCTGGAGTGGTACGGCCCGCCCGCTGCCCGCAGCGGCTTGCGTGCGCGCCGTCGCAAGGGTTCATGAACAACAACAACCAACACACGGGTACCGCGCGCGCCTTCGCTTGCGCGCTGTTGCCGCTGGCATCGGGTCTTCTCAGCCAGCCCGCCGCGGCCGAAGCCGGTCACGGCATGCTGCCGCAAGTCAGCGTGGTGGCGACGCAGGATGACCGGCCGCACGACCGGCGCAACGTCGTCACCACCGACAGCGCGGGCCTGCCGGCAGCGGTATCGGTGGTCACGGCCGAGGAACTGGCCACCATCAATATCGGCCGGGACATCTCCAACATGTTCCGCCGCGTGCCCGGCGTGGTGGCCAACAATATCGACCAGGGCGATACCGGCAATGGCTTCCGCATGCGCGGCTTTGCCACCCAGGGCACGCACGGTGCCGACACCGCGGTCTATGTCGACGGGGTGCCGCAGAACATGCCGTCCAGCCAGGCGGGGGCGGGGCACGGTCCGGCCTTCCTGGAATGGCTGACGCCGGACATGATCGGCCAGATCGATGTCATCAAGGGGCCGGTGTCGGCGCTGTACGGCGACCAGAACCGGGCCGGCGCGGTGCCGATCCAGACCCAGTCCGGCGAGGTGCCGTCCAGCTTCGGCATCGGGCTGGACCGCTACGACGGCAAGCGCGCCACCCTGGTGCTGTCGGGCCGCCATGCGCTGCGGCCTGAGGCGCAACCGATCGAGTCGCTGTTCGTCGCGGACCTGTACCGCACCCACAGCTACCGCTACGACGGCAGCACCGAGCGCGACAATCTGTTCTGGAAGCTGTCGACCCGCATCGGCGAAGGTCTCTACAGCCTGCGCCTGAATCACTATCGCGCTGAATCGACGGCGGCCGGCTACCTGCTGCTGAGCGACCTGCAGTCGGGCAAGGTGGACCCGCGCTCGACCCAGTACGGCCTGCCTGGCTTCGGCAGCGGCAAGCGCTCGATGTTCGCGCTGAACCGCGCGCCCGCGCACGGCGAAGCAGGCTGGTACGCGACGCTGTACGGCGAAGCCTTCGAGCGCGAGCGCGGTATCGCCACCAGCAGCGTGCAGCATACCGTCGGCTCCGACGACCGCAGCATCTTCGGTGGCCGGCTGGCCGGCAACGTTGCCTTCGGCGAGCGCGCCGCGCTCATGGCCGGCCTGGAGGTGCGCCGCGACCACGGCGACGCGCAGCGCCAGATCTGGCTGCGGGGCGTGCCTACCGCCAACTATGTCAACGCCCAGCGGCTGAGCCTGCTGACCTACGGGCTGTTCGTGCAGGCGCAGTTCAAGCCGGTCGATGCGGTCAAGCTCAGTGCCGGCCTGCGGCGCGACTGGTTCGACTACGACATCGTCAACCGCAAGCTGCCGGCAGCCAGCACGGATTATTTCAAGGGAGTCACCACGCCGAAGCTCGGCGCGGCCTGGACCGTGCTGCCCGGGCTCGACCTGTTCGCCAACGTCGCCCAGGGCTTCCGCTCGCCCGCCGCCGAGCAGATCAGCAGCAACGGCGCGCCCGGGCCGCTGGGCGCGCCCGGCGGGACGGTCTATGACGTATCGCCGTCGAAGGTGAAGTCCTACGACGTGGGCTTCACCGCAACCCCGGCGCGCAACCTGACGGTCACCGCGGCGGCCTATTACACCCTCAACGAGGACGAGATCGTCGGGCAGGCGGACGGCTCGTTCCGATCGGTGGGCGACACCACCCGCAAGGGCTACGAAGTCGAGGCGCGCTGGCGGCCGGTGCGCCCGGTTTCGCTCTATGCCAGCTACGGCCACATCATCCAGGCCGAAGCCAACAACCCGCTGCCCAACACCGGCGCCAGGCTGTCGGTGCCGCGCCACCAGCTCAAGCTCGGGGCGGAATACCGGCAGCGGCTGCAGGGCGTGCAGCTGACCGTCAATGCCGACGCCTACCTGACCACCGGCATCCCGTACTACATGGGGACGCCGCAGACCCAGCTGCGCTTCATGCCGGCCTACACGCGCTTCGACCTGCGCGGGGTGCTGGACTGGAAGCAATACCAGCTGTCGTTGTTCGCGGTGCTGCAGCCGCACCGGTTCTCGACCGAGGCCGCCTATGGCTCGGCAGCCGGGCTGCTGGTCTCGCCTCAGCCGAAATGGCAGTTCGGCATGGCGGCGCGCTACTTCTTCTGACCTGCCCGACGGAGACCCCACATGCTTGAAATCCATGACCTGGTCGTCCTGCGCGACGGCCGTCGCGTGATCGACGGCCTGCAGCTTTGCGTGCCCGCGGGCTGTGTCTATGCCTTGCTGGGCGGCAATGGCGCGGGCAAGACCACCACCATCGACGCCATCCTGGGCTTTGTCCCGCCCGCCGCCGGCATGGTGCGCGTGGACGGGCTGTCGCCGGCGGACGATGCGGTGGCGGTCAGGCGGTGCGTGGCCTATCTGCCCGAGAATGTCGCGCTGTATCCCTACCTGTCCGGCGTGGAGAACCTGGACTATTTCTGCGCGATGGCGGGGATTGCGCTGTCGCGCACCGAGGCCGCCGCGCTGCTGGACCGCGCCGGGCTGGCGCGCGAGGCGCAGGGCCGGCGCGTGCGCGGCTACTCGAAGGGCATGCGGCAGAAGGTCGGGCTGGCGATTGCACAGGGCAGGTCGGCGTCGCTGTTGCTGCTCGACGAACCGACATCGGGGCTGGACCCGGCCGCCGCGGACGACATGGCGCGCCGCGTGCGCGCTGCCGCCGATGCCGGCATGGCAGTGCTGATGGCCACCCATGACCTGTTCAACGCCAGGCAGCTGGCCGACCGCATCGGCATCCTGCGTGCCGGCGTGCTGGTGGCCGAGTTCGACGCCTCCACGCTCGACCACCAGACGCTGACCGCCGCCTACCTGGCGCACGCGCGCGCAGCGGGGGCGGCATCATGATCGGGGCCGTGCTGCGCAAGGAACTCAAGGCGATGTTCAGGGAGGGGCGGGTCGCAGCGCTGCTGGGCATCGGTGCCGTGGTGCTGGCCATCGCCGTGCTGGTGTCGCTGCAGCGGCACGCCACGGTCGCCGGCGAAGTGGCGCAGGCGGCCGCGGCCACGCGCCAGCAGTGGGACGAGCAGGGCGACAAGCATCCGCACCGGGGGGCGCACTTCGGCCTGTATGCGTTCCGGCCGGCCTCGGCGCTGACGGCGATCGAGCCGGGGCTGCGCGATTACTTCGGCCAGGCGCTGTGGCTGGAGCCGCACCGGCGCAATCTCGCGCGCTTCGAGCCGGCGCAGGACGCGCTGCCCTCCGCGCGCTTTGGCGACCTGAGCGCCGGCTTCGTGTTCGCGGCGCTATTGCCGCTGCTGGTGCTTGCGGTCAGCTTTGATGCCGTCAGCGGCGAGCGCCAGCGCGGCACGCTGCGGATGCTGCACGGCGTCGGCATGGCCCCGGCCTGCCTGCTGGCGGGCAAGTTCCTCGCGCTGGTCGCGGGCTTCGCCGTTTTCTCGGTCGCGCTGGCGCTGGCACCGGTGGCGGCCAGCCATGCGCAAGGCGCGCTCGATGCCGCGGTGTGGTGGCGCGCCGCCGGCCTGGGCGCCGGCTGCCTGCTCTACACCGCCATCCTGGCGGGCCTGGGGCTGGCGGTGTCGGCGTGGATGGCCGACGGCAGGAGCGCGTTGCTGGCGCTGGCCGGGCTGTGGCTGGCCTTTGTCTTCGTGATCCCCGGCGTCGGCGCGGCGCTGGCCCGGCATGCCGTGCCGCTGCCATCGGCGCAAGCCTTCTGGGCCGCGATCCAGCACGACTACCTGGAAGGGCTGCCGGGCGACGGCAACCTGGCCGCCCGCACCGCGCGCCATGACGCGGCGCTGCTGGCGCGCTACGGCGTGACCCGACTGGCCGACCTGCCGGTGGGTGCGGCGCCGCTGCGCAGGCTACAGCGCGACGCCTACGCCGACCGCGTCCACGCCCTGCATTTCGATGCGCTGTGGCAGCGCTACGCGGCGCAGGAGAACGTGATGCGCGCGGCCGCGCTGCTGAGCCCCACGCTGGCGATGCGCAACTTCGCCATGAAGATTGCCGGCACCGACCTGGCGCACCAGCGCCACTACGAGACCGCCGCCGAGCGCTACCGGCAGACCGTCAATACGGCGATCGATACCTGGGATGCCGGCCATACGCGCGGCCTGACCTCGTTCGACGACAAATATGCGGGCGCATCGCTGTGGCGCGCGATCCCGCCTTTTGCCTACACCATGCCGCCGGCGGGCTTCGCGCTGCGCGCGGCGTGGCCCGAGATCGCCTGCCTGCTGTGGTGGTGTGCGGTGGCGCTGGCCGGGCTGTACGGTTGCCTGCGGAGAATGCGGCCATGAACCAGATCGGACAGACCGGGCGCCTGCTGGCGGCCCAATGGCGGGCGTTGTGGGGCGCGCGTGGCGCCCGCTGGGGGCTGCTGCTGACCGCTGCCGCGCTGTGCGCCTGCGCAGTGGTGTCGGGGCTGGGCGCGCGCGCCTGGCATGGCAAGTTCCAGCAGCTGGAAGCCGGCACGCAGGCAGCGCTGCGCCAGGCTGGCGCGCAGGCGTCGCCGGCCGCGGGGGACCAGGCCGCCATGGCGGCGTTCCGCTTCGCCCGGGCGCACGCGCCTGCGGCACTGTTGCCCGCAGCCGGCGGCCGCGCGCTGGCCAGCGGCATGCTCGAACTGCTGCCGCCCGCCATCCGCGTCACCGTGGAAAGCCGCCATACCGACGCCCGCAACGAGGAGAAGCTGGGCAATCCGCTGTTGCAGCGCTACGGCATGGCGGACCTGGCGACGGCGCTCGCGTTGCTGGTGCCGCTGCTGCTGGTGTGCCTGTGCGCGGGCATGGTCCAGGGCGAGCGCGAGCAGGGCACGTGGCGGATGTCGCTGGCGCAGGGCGCGGCCGGCTGGCGCCTGCTGCTTGCCGCGATGGCGGTGCGGACCGGCGCGGTGTGGACGCTGGCGGTGCTGGCTTCGCTGCTGGCGTTCATGCTGGACCCGGCGGCGACCCTGCGCGCTTTCGGCGCGTGGGTGTTCTGCCTGACCGCGTTCGTCTTGTTCTGGAGTGCGGCGAGTGCGTGGCTGAACCTGCTGCCGGGTTCCGCTGCCACGGCGGTGCTGGCCGGCCTGGGCCTGTGGGCCGTGCTCACGTTCGGCGCACCGGCGATGATCGCGGCGGCGACCGACCGCATGGCGCCGATGCCGTCGCGGCTGGCCGCGATCGTGCAGATGCGCGCCGCCCAGCAGGTCGCCGAAGCCGCTGCAGCGGACCTGGTGCGGGCGTGGTACCGCGCCAATCCGCAATGGGCGCCGGCAGAGCCGCGCCAGCACAGCTGGCCGGTTTCATTTATGCCGCGCTATCTCGACCAGGCCGCGCGGATCGAGCCGATCGCTGCCGCCTTCGAGCGCGTGCGCGCGCAGCGCTTCGAGCACGCGGAACGCTGGGCGTGGCTGTCGCCGCCGCTGTCGCTGCTGCTCGCGGCCGACCGGCTGGCGGGGCACGACGCCCCGCGCTACGCCCGCTACATGGCGCAGGTGAACCGCTTCGAAGCCGAGTGGCGCGCCTTCTTCGTACCGCGCATCATGAGCTATCGCGGGGTGTTGCCGCACGACTACGCCAACGCGCCGCGCTTCGCCTGGACGGAGCAACCCTCATGGCGTGCCGTATGGCGCGCCGGGCTGCGGCAACTGGCACTTGCCGCTGCGCTGGTGGGCTTGCTGTGGCGGTGCCGGGGCCGGCTGGACCGGCCCTGACGCGCGGCGCTCAGGCCGCTTCCTTCAGCGCCGCCAGCGCCTGCCGCCCCGCGACCAGCTGCTGCGCCACTTCGGCGACGCGCGCGCCCAGGTGTTCGGCGGTGCGCAGGTCGGCCGGCGGCGGCGCCACCTCGGCGCTTACGTCCGCATCCGACTGCGCCGCCGCGCCCAGGAAGAAGCCGTGGCGGTTCAGCGAGTCCTCGGTCGACTTGGAATTGTTGTGGCCCGGGGGCAGGCCCAGGTTGACCCAGTGCATGCCGTGCTGCGCCGCGAAGATGGCGATCTGCTGCAGCGTCGCCAGCTTGTCGCCGGAGCGCGAGGCCGCGTTGGTAAAGCCGGCGGCCACCTTGTTGGCCCACTTGCCGCCCTTGGCGAACACATTGCGCGAGGTCGCGTCCATAAAGCCCTTGAACTGGGCCGAGGCGCTGCCCATGTAGGTCGGCGCGCCGAAGATGATGGCATCGACCTGTTCCAGGGTATCCCAGTGCTGGTCGATGTCCTCGACCGGGATCAGCAGGCTTTCGGTGCCCGCAACGCTGCCGGCGCCGCGCGCGACGGCCTGGGCCTGGCGGGCGGTGTGGCCGTAGCCGCTGTGGTAGACGATGGCAACGCGGGTGGAGGCGGTGGTCATGATTGGCGATCCTTTGATTTCGAAAATCTGAATATCGTTATGCTGCGTCGCCTGGTGGAAGTTTGCGGGCTGCAGCGGCTGGTGAGGAAAGTGTAGGGTGGCGAAGCAGTACAAGCAGGAGTGCTTCCGCAATAAGTTATTGAAATTTTTTGAGGTTTAGGTCGGAAGGTGCCCCGGCGCCGGTCCACGGGTTTTCCCCGCGCCTCTGCGCGTAGCCATTGCGTCGCGGCCGGGATAAAGTTGCGCTGTATTCACCCGTGCCCCGGCGCTGCCCGATCCCGCGCCGCACCCGCAACCGCTTCCGACTCCCATGCACCCAGGCGGCAGGCAGGTCCCGGCGATGCGGCAGCAGCGCCGCTCCCCTCATCGTTTCCCGGCGCGTTCTACGCTGGCGTGCGTGGTGCTGATGCTGGCCAGCGCCGCCACGCGGGCGGCGGACGCGCCCGGCAGCGCCGTTGCCGCGGCCACCGGCGAGACCCTGCCCGACGTAGTGGTCAGCGCCACCCGCAGCGAGCAACGCCGCTTCGACGCGCCCGCCGCGATCGACAGCGTGCCGGTCGACCCGCTGCGCAGCGCCACGCCGCTGGTGAACCTGTCGGAGGTGCTGGCCGGCGTGCCGGGCGTGGCGGTGCGCGACCGGCAGAATTATTCGCAGGACCTGCAGCTGGCGGTGCGCGGCTTCGGCACGCGCTCGACCTTCGGCGTGCGCGGCGTGCGGCTGTATGTCGACGGCATTCCCGCCACCATGCCGGACGGGCAGGGGCAGGCATCGACGGCCGACCTCGCCAATGCCAGCCGGGTCGAGGTGCTGCGCGGCCCGTTCGCGCAGCTGTATGGCAACGCCTCGGGCGGGGTGGTGCAGGTGTTCACGCCCGATCCACCCAGGGATGGCTTTACCGGGCGCGTTTCGACCGGCTTCGGCGCCGACGGGCAGTGGCAGGCCGGCGTGGCGCTGGCCGGCGGCAATGAGCGGCTCGGCGGCTCGCTCGATGCGTGGACCTACCAGACCGACGGCTATCGCGAGCACAGCGCCGCGCGCCGCTACCAGCTCAATGCCAGGGTGGTGGCGCAGCCGGCCAGCGGCACGCGCGTGACCGGCCAGTTCAATTACTTCAACCAGCCGCTGGCGCAGGACCCGCTCGGCCTGACCCGCGCGCAGGCCGATGCCGATCCGCGCCAGGCGGTGGCCGCGGCCAGCCAGTTCGATACCGGAAAGACCGTCGAGCAGGCGCAGGCCGGGGTGGTGGTGGACCACCAGGTCAGCGGCACCGACAGCCTGTCGGCACGGCTGTACGGCGGCACGCGTAACCTGTACCAGCGGCTGGGCTTCAGCGGCGTCGCGCCGACCTCGTCCGGCGGCATCGTCGACCTGGACCGCACCTTCGGCGGCGCCGCGCTGTCCTGGAGCCGGCGCACCACCACGGCCGCGGGTCTGCCGTTGCTGTGGAGCGCCGGGCTCGAAGCCAACGGCATGCGCGACGGCCGCAACGGCTACGTCAACCAGAACGGCGCGCAAGGTGCGCTGCGCCGCGACGAGACCAATACCGCGACCGACCTTGGCGCCTTCGCGCAGTTCGACTGGAGCTTTCATCCGGCCTGGCAACTCGTGGGCGGGGCGCGCGCCAGCCGCGTGCGGCTGGGCATCGACGACCATTTCATCACCGCGGCCAGCCCCGACGACAGCGGCCATGCCAGCTACAGCAATGTCAGCCCGGTGCTGGGCGTGGTCTGGCATGCGCTGGATTCCCTCAACGTCTACGCCAACCTCGGCCGCGGCTTCGAGACCCCGACGCTGACCGAGGTCGCCTACGGCCCCGGCGGTGTCGGCAGCAACCTGGGTTTGCAGGCCTCGACCAGCCGCCAGGGCGAGATCGGCATCAAGTGGCAAGGGTCGGGGCAGCGGCTGGAAGCGGCGCTGTTCGATGCCGACAGCCATGACGAGGTGGTGCCGCAATCGAACAACGCCGGTCGCACCGTCTACCAGAATGTCAGCGGCGTGCGCCGGCGCGGGCTGGAGCTGGGCTGGCGCGGCGGCTTTCTGGGTCAGGTCGGCACGCCGGGCCAGGACGGCGGCAGCCGGGTCGAGGCGGGGCTGGCGTATACCTGGCTCGATGCATACTTCGGCGATGGCTTCGTCAATGCGCAGGGGCAGGCGGTGGCGGCCGGCAACCGCCTGCCCGGCACCGCGCGCCACAGCCTCGCCGCCGACCTGTCGTGGCGGCCGCTCGCGCCGCTGACACTGGGGGCCGAGTTGCGTGTCGACAGCCGCGTCTATGCCGACGACCTCAACACCCAGGCGGCGCCAGGCTATGCCGTGATCAACCTGCGCGCGGGCTACGCCTTGCGCATCGGCCCGACGCGCCTCTACCTGTTCGGCCGCATCGACAACCTGGCCGACCGGCGCTACATCGGCTCGGTGATCGTCAACGAGGCCAACGGCCGCTACTTCGAGCCGGCACCGGGCCGGCGCTTCTTCATCGGGCTGCGCGCCGCGCTGTAAGCCTGGCGTCGATTGCCTCGGCCGTCGTTGCCCTTTAAGGTGTTGGCTTTGGCCGGCGCGCACCGGGTCTCCGCGGCGCCGGCCGGACCCGGAGCCGCACCATGACCTCGCCCGCGCCCGACGACCGTACCCGCCGCATCATGCTGTGGGTAGTGGCGGTCGGCTTCTTCATGCAGACGCTGGACTCGACCATCGTCAACACCGCGCTGCCGTCGATGGCGCATAGCCTGGGCGAGAGCCCGCTGCGCATGCAGTCGGTGGTGATCGCCTACTCGCTGACGATGGCGGTGATCATCCCGGCCTCGGGCTGGCTGGCCGACCGCTTCGGCACCCGCACCATCTTCCAGACCGCGATCGCGCTGTTCGTGGCCGGCTCGCTGCTGTGCGCCTACGCGCCGACGCTGAACTTCCTGATCGGCGCGCGCGTGGTGCAGGGCGTGGGCGGCGCGATGCTGCTGCCGGTAGGGCGGCTCTCGGTGCTGCGCACCTTTCCGCGCGAGCAGTACCTGCAGGCGCTGAGCTTCGTCGCCATCCCCGGCATGATCGGCCCGCTGATCGGGCCCACGCTGGGCGGCTGGCTGACCCAGGCGCTGTCGTGGCACTGGATCTTCCTGATCAACGTGCCGGTCGGCGTGCTGGGAGCGCTGGCCACCGTGCGCTACATGCCCAATGCGCGGCTGGCCGGCGTCGGCCGCTTCGACATCGCGGGCTACCTGCTGCTGGCCACCGCCATGCTGGCGCTGTCGTTCTCGCTCGACGGCCTGGCCGGGCTGGGCTTCCAGCACGCCACCGTGCTGATGCTGCTGATCGCCAGCATGGCCGCGCTGACCGCCTACGGGCTGCATGCCAACCGCCGCAAGCAGCCGCTGTTCCCGTTGCGGCTGTTCCGCATCCACAGCTTCAGCGTCGGGTTGCTGGGCAACCTGTTCGCGCGCATCGGCAACGGCTCGATGCCGTTCCTGATCCCGCTGACGCTGCAGGTCAGCCTGGGCTATGCGCCGCTCGACGCCGGCCTGATGATGCTGCCGGTCACCGCGGCCGGCATGGCCTCCAAGCGGCTGGCCACGCGCCTGATCCAGCGCCATGGCTACCGGCGCGTGCTGGTGTCGAACACCTTCGTGGTGGGCGTGGTGATGGCCGCCTTTGCGCTGATCACGCCGCAGCTGCCGCTGTGGCTGCTGGTGCCGCTGCTGGCGTTGTTCGGCATGGTCAATTCGATCCAGTTCACGGCGATGAACACGGTCACTCTGAAAGACCTCAGCGGCGCCGGCGCCAGCAGCGGCAACAGCATGCTGTCGATGGTGCAGATGCTGTCGATGAGCCTGGCCGTGACCGCGGCGGGGGCGTTGCTGGCGACCTTCCAGCACCGCTTTGGCGGGGATCCCGCGGCGGTGCTGCCGGCCTTCCATGCGACTTTTGTCTGCATGGGGCTGATCACCTGCGCGTCGGCCTGGATCTTCATGCAGCTGGGCGTGCGCGAGCCGGCGCCGGCGATCCCGGTGCAGCACGGCGAGAAGGAGGTGTAGCGCGCGCCTGGGCTTGCCCCGGCGTGGCACATGCGCCGCTTTGCGGCTCGGCGGCGAACTTACCGTGCGCGCCGCGGCTCCTATTTCTATCCCATCGGAGCCGGCGCGGCCGGTACAAGGAGGCGTCCATGCGGCCAACCGGCAAGCCCGATTCCGAACCCGCGGTGCCGCCATCGCCCGGTGCCGCCACAGGCGGCAGCACGGTGCCGCGCAGCGCCCCGGCCACGCCCGACGGGGCCGGCGCCGTGGCCGGGCCGGCCGCGGCGCCCGGCAAGATCCATGCGGCGGCGCAGCCGGCCTGGATCACGCACCGCGACTGCCCGCCGCCGCACACGCTGCCGGGCTGCGCCTGCGCAGACATGCTGTCGCCCGCGGCACGCTATTGCGAGCTGTTCGTCGACGTCCAGCACAGCGGCCTGTTCGCCGACAGCAAGACCTTCCCGGACTGCATTCCCAACTGCGACCCGGACCTGATCGTGGCGCGCTATCGCGAAACCCGCGACGCGCCCGGCTTCTCGCTGGCGGATTTCGTGCAGGCGTACTTCACCCGCGCCACCGTGCCGGACAGCCATTACGTATCCGATCCGGCCAGCACCCTGCGCGAGCATATCGACGGGCTGTGGCCGGTGCTGACGCGCGCACCCGTGGCGCATCCGCCGCTGTCGTCGCTGTTGCCGCTGCCGCACCGCTACGTGGTGCCGGGCGGGCGCTTCGGTGAACTCTATTACTGGGATTCCTACTTCACCATGGAAGGGCTGGCCCGCAGCGGGCACGGCGACCTGATGGTGGAGATGACGCGAAATTTCGCCTACCTGATCGACACCTACGGGCTGGTGCCGAACGGCACCCGCAACTACTACCTGAGCCGCTCGCAGCCGCCGGTGTTCGCGCTGATGGTGGACCTGCTCGAGCGTGAGCAACTGGCCAGCGCGCTCGACTTCCTGCCGCAGCTGCGCCGCGAGTATGCCTTCTGGATGGACGGCGCCGACGGCCTGTGCGCCGGCCATGCGCACCGCCGCGTGGTCTGCCTGCCCGACGGCGCGCTGCTCAACCGCTACTGGGACGACCGCCCATGGCCGCGCGAGGAGGCCTTCCTGGAAGACATGGAGACCGCGCTGCGCAGCGGCCGCCCGCACCATATGGTGTTCCGCGACCTGCGCGCCGCGGCGGAGTCGGGCTGGGACTTCAGTTCGCGCTGGCTCGATGCGCCTGACCCGCGCGGCGGCCAGCCCGCTGACCTGGCTACCATCCGCACCACGGCAATGCTGCCGGTCGATCTCAATGCGCTGCTGTGGCACCTGGAAAAGCGGCTCGCCGCGCTGTGCGAGCAGGCCGGCGAGGCCGCGGCGCAGGCCTACCGCGCCGCGGCGCAACGGCGCGAGGCGGCCATCCTGCAATACCTGTGGGACGGCGCCGCGGGCGTTTTCGTCGACTACGACTGGTGCCGCGGCGCGCCGCGCCGGTACCTGACCGCGGCCACCGTGATGCCGCTCTATCTCGGCCTGGCCACTCCGGCGCAGGCGCAAGCGGTGGCGCAGGCGGTGCAGCAGCGGCTGCTGGTCGACGGCGGCCTGGCCACCACGGAGTGCAGCTCGGGCCAGCAATGGGACCATCCCAACGGCTGGGCGCCGCTGCAGTGGCTGGCGGTACGCGGCCTGGAGCGCTATGGCCACGAGGCCCTCGCGCGCGAGATTGCGCGGCGCTGGCTGGCGACGGTGGCCAGCCTTTACACCCACGAATGCAAGCTGGTGGAAAAATACCGCATCCGGCATATCGAAGGGGCCGCCCAGGGCGGCGGCGGCGGCGAGTATCCGCTGCAGGACGGGTTTGGCTGGACCAATGCCGTTGCCGGGGCGCTGATGGCACGCTACGGCGAGGTGCCGGCAACGTGCCGCGCGGATGGCGTGGGGGCTTCGGGGTGAGCGTACCGTCGCGCGGTGGTAATTGGTCGCTGTTGGTGACATGCTGTCGGCTTTTGAACCGCCTGGTTCCGCCCTGCTGGGCGGGTCACTTTTTGGCCGAGCGCCAAAAAGTAACCAAAAAGCGCGTCGCCTAAGCGGCTGGCAATCAATTCCACGGCGGGGGTGGTTCGGGCGGTGGTGGTTTCCGTTTGGGCGTGGTTGCCCGTTCGACCCTGCTACGCTATGTGAGTCAGGGGCGGTGCCTACGATCACTGACTATTGAACGATCCCAACAGGGTGTAGGCAGCCTGCTGCGGGCGCTATTGGTGGGACGCCTTCGGCTGCGCTGCGCGCGCTCCCAATCTTAGGTCTACTGCTCTGGCACGGAGTGCGTCGCTGCCCTCGCACGGCGCCGACGCGGGCGAGACCAAAGGATGTCTCCCTCCCGCTTGTTTGCTCCCCTCTCCCGCTTGCGGGAGAGGGGCGGGGGAGAGGGCGGGAGCCTCAACGAAGTCGAGACTTCAACCCCCTCGGAGGCCGAGACATGTCAGCGCCAAGCGAGCGGCGACGCGTACCGTGCCACAACCCCTAAACCCATCCTTCAAAACTTCACCGCCACGCTCATCCAGTAGCGCCGCCCATCCTCGACATAGCCGTAGTCGGTGTAGTTCACCCGCTTGTCGAACAGGTTGTAGATGCCGGCGAACACCGACACGTTCTTGGTGACCGCGTAGGTCGCGCCGAGGTCGACGAAGGTGTAAGACGGCGCCACCACGGTGCTGGAAGACGGGCCGGTGATCGGCTGGCTTTCCTTGCCGCGGTAGTTGACGCGGGCCCACGCGTTGATCTTTTCCGACGGGCGCCAGTTCAGCGTGGCGACCAGCAGGTGCATCGGCAACTGGTTAAGTGGCTGTCCCTGGTATTGGCCGCTCTTCTGTTCCGAGCGGGTGTAGGTGTAGCTGCCGGTCAGCGACCACGCCTGCGCGATGGGCCAGCGCAGGCTGGCTTCCACGCCGCGCGAGTAGGCGCGATCCACGTTCATGTACGTGGTCGGGGCGGCGCCGAACTGGTTGGGTCCGTCGGTGCATTGCGTGAGCGGGCAGGCAACGCGCGTGATCTTGTCCTTGAAGTCATTGTTGAACAGCGTCACGCCGCCCTGCAGGCCGTTGCCCTTGTCGTAGAGCAGGCCCAGTTCCTGCGAGACCATGGTCTCGGGCTTCAGGTCCGGGTTGCCGTACATGTTGCCGCCGCGACTGGTCTGGCCCCAACCGGCGACGGTCTGGCGCAGGTCCGGCGCGCGGAAGCCGGTGGACACGCCGCCCTTCACGGTCCAGCGCTCGGCCGCGTGCCAGACGCCGTACAGGCGCGGGCTGTAGTGCTGGCCGAAATTCTGGTCATGGTCCATGCGCACGCCGCCGGTCAGTGCAAAGCTCTGCGCCAGGCGCCATTCGTCCTCGGCAAACAGGGCCCACTGGTAGCGCTCGACCCGGTTCGGGCCGCCCGCGATCTGGTTGCCGGTCTGGTCGTTCAGGCGCTGGTTCAGGTATTCGGCGCCGACCGACAGCATGTGCTTGCCCAGCGGCATGGCCCAGCTGGTGCGCGCATCCAGGTTCTTGATTTTCATCCGGCGGCTGCGGTTGTCGAACTCCTCTTGCTGGACATAGCTGTCGGAGACGCCGAAGCCCCAGCGGCCGGTATGCGACAACGCGTACTTCTCGCTGCGGTAGTCGGTCTCCGACGAGGTGGGGCAGCCGGTGCGCGGGCACGGCGTGCCGGGCGGCAGCGGCGGCACGGTCTTGCCCACGGTCTCGCTGCGCTGCTGGCGCATGCCGGTGGCCTCGAACACGATGTCGTGCTGGCGCGTGGGTGTGAGCGCCAGCTTGGCGGTCAGGCTCTCGGCGCGGCGGCCGCGCAAGCCGTAATCGATGTCGTCTTCGACGCGGTGCGTGCTCTGGCCGTACAGCTGCAGCCCCAGCAGGTCGCTCTTGAGCGGGCCGGCCAGGTAGAAGTTGCCCTGGTACTGGTTGCCCGAGTCGCTGTGCTGCTGCAGCGTGGCATCGCCGCGCAGCTCGCCGGTCCATTGCTTCGGCACCTTGCGCGTGATGATGTTGACCACGCCGCCCATGGCATCGGAGCCATACAGCGACGACATCGGGCCGCGCACCACCTCGATCCGCTCGATCGCGGCCAGCGGCGGGGTCCAGCTGCTCTCGACGCCGGACGAGTCGGAGTTGGTACGGGTCTCGCGCGAGCTCTGGCGCTTGCCGTCGATCAGCACCTGGGTGTACTTGGCGCCCATGCCGCGCAGGCTGATATCGGTGCGGTCGCCGCCGCCGCTGACGATCACGCCCGGCACTTCCACCAGCGCGTCGTTGAGGTCGCGGTAAGCCTTGTTTTCCAGGTCCGAGCGCGTGACCACGCTGATCGACGCGGGGGCATCGCGGATATCCTGCGCGCTGCCCGCCGCGGTCACCACCACGGTAGCCAGGGTGGCTTCCGTCTTGGCTTCCGGGGCCTGGGCCCAGGCCCCGGTCATGCCCGAAGCCGCGCAGACCGCGGCCAGCCCTTTCGTCCATTGACCCCGCGGCATGCCTCCCGTTGCTGCCGTCCCAACCACTGCCCGTGCTGCCGCCTTCAATGCCCAACCGCTTCCGGCGGCCTGCCTGTCCTTCATTATTTTCCTCGCTGTATGCAAATAACAATCATTCTCATATTAGAATCGGGGATGCAAATTGCTAACCAGTCACTTTGGAAAGCTTTTGTTTTCTTGACGTTTCTTGACGGAACCGGAGGCTGGCGGCCCGCTCCCTGCCCGCCAGGGCCCCGGCAAGCTGCATGCTGATGTGCTCTCACACGCCGCCCGCGCGCGTGCTGCTGATCGACGACGACCTGGAACTGGCGCAGATGCTGCGCGAATACCTGGAGCCTGATCACTGCACCGTCACGCTGGCGCACACCCGCGCGCAGGGCGAGACCCTGCTCGCCCGCAACGACTACGACGTCGCGCTGCTCGACCTGATGCTGCCCGACGGCAACGGCCTGGACCTGCTGCGGCGGCACCGCGCGCGCTCACAGCGCCCGGTGATCATGTTTACCGCGCATGGCGACGAGACCGACCGCGTGCTCGGGCTGGAACTCGGTGCCGACGACTACCTGAGCAAGCCCTTCAGCCCGCGCGAACTGCGCGCGCGCATGCACGCGGTGCTGCGCCGGTTCCAGTGCGCCACGCCGGCCACCGGCACCAGCCCGTGGCTTGAGGCCGGCGCCCTGCGCCTGAGCCTGGCGTCAGGCGAAGCCATGCACGGGCCGGCGCTGGCCACGCTGACCGGCGCCGAGCAGCGCGTGCTGGAAATCCTGATGCGCTCGGCCGGCCGGGTAGTGACGCGTGAAGAAATCGGGCGCTTCGCGCTGGGACGCGCTCCCCAGCGCTACGACCGCAGCCTCGACACCCACGTCAGCGCGCTGCGCCGCAAGCTGGCGCTCGATGGCACCTCGTCGCCGCTGCGGATCCGCAACCTGCGCGGCCAGGGCTACCTGCTGGTGCAGGCGCCGTGAACGGCTGGCGGCGCGTGCGCGCGCTGTTGCCGCTGCCGCTGTTCTGGCGCAACTTCCTGGCGTTCTGGCTGGGCATGGCCGCGATCGTCGGCATCGGCATGGCGCTGACGGCGGCGGTGGCCTGGTACCGCTTCGAGGCGCTCGACGGCCTGAGCCCCGCCGCGCTCACCGCCGACGCGGTCGAGGTGGCGCGGACCCAGGGGCGTCCCGGACTGCGGCGCTGGCTGCGGGCGATGGATTCGCATGACTCGGCGCTGGACGTCTATATCGTCGACGACGCGCTGCGGGACATGCTGGGCCGGCAACTGCCGGCGCGGCTGCGCAACCATCTGGCCGACCGCATCGTGCCGATGTGGCGCGCGGGCATGATCGGCCATGCGGTCGCGCATGTGCCGCGGCCCGGCGCGCGCGTGTCGTGGTGGGACCCGCAACCGATCGCGCTGCCGGACGGCAGCGAGCTCCTGCTGCTGTTCCTGCCGTTCGACTCGTCGCGCTGGGATGTGCTGCACCTGTCGCCGGTGGCGCTGGCGCTCGGCATGTTCGCGCTGGCGGTGTCGGCGCCGCTGTGCTGGGCCCTGACGCGGCATGTGACCGGCCCGGTGCGGCGCCTGCGCGAAGCCACGCAGGCCCTCGCCGAAGGCGAGTTGGCCACGCGCACGCCACCGGTGCTGGCCCGCCGCGCCGACGAGCTCGGCCAGCTGGCACGCGATTTCGATGCCATGGCCAACCAACTGCAGCGCCTGGTGGACTGGCGCGAGCAGCTGCTGCGCAATATTGCGCATGAGCTGCGCTCGCCGCTGGGGCGGCTGCGCCTGTCGCTGGAGCTGGCGCGCCGCCGCGATGCCACGCTCGCGCTGCAGTTCGATCGCATCGAGCGCGAGACCGAGCGGCTCGATGCCCTGGTCGAACGCACGCTGCAGCTGGCGCGGCTGCATGCGATGGCGCCGGTGCGCAGCCCCGTCGACCTCGCCGATCTGGTCGACGTGATCGTCGCCGATGCCCGCTTCGAGGCCGCGGCCCGGGGTGTGGCGATCCACTGGACCGCGCCGGACGAGCTGGTCTTCGATGCCGATGCCGCTGCGCTGGGCAGCGCGATCGAGAATATCCTGCGCAATGCCATCCGGTACACCGATCCGGCCGCGCCGGTGAGCGTGACGCTGCAGGCTGACGCGGAAGCGATCCGGCTCGACATCGTCGATGGTGGTCCCGGCGTGCCGGCCGAAGCGCTGGCAAGCCTGTTCGAACCGTTCTATCGCGTGCGCAGCGGCCCGGGCCATCCGGCCGGCGCAGGGCTCGGGCTCAGTATCGCGCAGGCGGGTATCGCCGCGCATGGCGGCACGGTATCCGCGCGCAATGCGCAGCCGCGCGGACTGGCGGTATCGGTGCACCTGCCGCGCCTGGCCTGACGCGCGCGGCGCCGGCCCTGCAACAGGGCGGCCTGCAGGGAGCTGGCTGGCCGCCACGCCAGCCGCTGGTGGTGCCGACGCATCATGGGGTGACCCTGCCCATGTCAAAGGGAAAATTCCGAACAAGATCTAAGGCTTGCCTGATTGGTGGCATTAAGCCCCATCCCTATATTCCACTTGTCCCCGGGGCGGCCGGCCACTGCACAAGCTGATCGGCAGTGGCACGCGGCACGGGGCAGGGCGGGATCCGCCGGATCCGCAAGCCATTGACCTACCAACCTCTGAATCACCCATCATGACCAATAACAAGCTTCTCGCCGCTCTGATCGTTGCCGGTACCGCCATGGGCGCGCAGTCTGCCCATGCCGTCGATGGCACCATTACTTTCAATGGCAACATCACCGCCCAGACCTGCAAGATCAACGGCAACGGCACCCCCTTCAGCGACTTTACTGTGCGGCTGCCGACGGTCTCCGCCTCGACCCTGAAGCAGCTCGGCGACGTTGCCGGCCAGACGCCGTTCAACATCGCGCTGACCGATTGCACTCCGGATACCGGCAACGTCCATACGTTCTTCGAGGCCGGCCCGACTACCGATGCCACCACCGGCAACCTGATCGTGGATGCGGGCGGCGCCACGAACGTGCAGATCCGGCTGCTGAATGGCGGCACCGCCAACACTCCGATCAAGGCCGGCTACACCAATCTGTCGCAAAACTCGAACGCGGTGGCGCTCGTCAACGGCGCGGCCACGCTGTGGTACTACGCGCAGTACTACGCCACTGGGCAGGCCACGGCCGGTGCCGCCAACTCCAGCGTGATGTACTCGATCTCCTACGAGTAAACCCAGCGCCGCAGGTGCGGAGCGTGATACCGGCGCGCTCCGCGCCTTCACCAACTGACGTCGCGCCGGTAAACCATTTTGGCGGCCGATCCGGCTGCCGGTTCACCCGAGCCGGCGCCCGCTGCCAGCAAGAACATGACGATCAAGTCCCTGATTTCCGCCGGCGTTGTTGCGCTGGGGCTCCTGAGTGCAGTGCAAGCGCAGGCCTCCGTGGTCATCGCCGGCACCCGGGTCATCTATCGCGCGCAGGAGAGCGAGACCACCATCAAGCTGACCAACGAAGGCAAGACACCCGCATTGACGCAGGCGTGGATCGACAAAGGCGATCCCAAGGCCGCGCCCGCCGCCATCGACGTGCCGTTCACCGTGACGCCGCCGGTGTCGCGCATCGACCCCGGCAAGGGCCAGACGCTGCGCATCCTCTACACCGGCGAGCCGCTGGCGCAGGACCGCGAATCCGTGTTCTGGCTCAACGTGCTGGAGATCCCCCCCAAGCCTGGCGCGGACCAGGCCGATGCCAACAAGCTGCAACTGGCGTTCCGTTCACGCATCAAGCTGTTCTTTCGTCCTGCCGGCCTGAAGGGAACGGCCGAGGAAGCCCCGGCCATGATCCGCTGGCGCGTGGTCCAGGCCGGCGGCAAGCCTGCCCTGGAAGGCCGCAACCCGAGCGCGTATCACGTTTCCTTCTCCCGGATCGAACTGGTCGGCGGCGGCAGGACCGCCCGCTTTGAAGAAGGCGGCATGATCGGGCCGGGCGAAACCAAGAGCTTTCCGCTGACCGGCGAGGTGGCGCAAGGCCCGGACGCCACGGTCCGCTTCAACACCATCAATGACTACGGCGGCTCCGCCCGCGGCGAAGCCGCGCTCGACAGCCGCACCGCCCCGGCCCTTTAGCGCTGAACTTCGCACTGAATTTCGCGCTGACCTAGCGCCGGGCGCCGCCCGGCGAACCTCCAGGCTGAATGCCTTCGATTGACGATGCCGCGCAGGCGGCAGGGGCAAGTGTTGCCCGCGCAGTGCCAGTTATCCGGCATAGACCATGAAAACCCAGAAGACCTCGTCGTTCCCGTCGCGGCTGCGTCCGGCCAGCGCGGTGGTGTTGTCCTTGTTTGCCAGCGTGAATGCATGGGGAGCGGTTGGCGGCCCCGGCGCTTCGACCATGCTCGCCGAAGTCGAGTTCAACGACACCTTCCTGCAGCAGCCGGGCGGCGTCCGCATCGACGTGAGCCGCTTCAACAAGGGCAACGTGGCCTTGCCCGGAAGCTATCGCGCAGAGCTCTACGTGAACGATGCCTGGCTGGGCCGGACCGAGGCGACGCTGCGACAGGTCGGCGACGATACGCGCAACGTGCAGCCCTGCTTCGACCGCGCCGCGGTCGAGCGCATCGGCATCGACCTGTCGAAACTCTCGCCCGAGGCCTCGGCAAAACTGGTGGCGGGCTGCGTGGCGCTGCCCGAGCTGGTGCCCGATGCCACCGCCAGCTTCGACAACGGCGAGCAGCGGCTGGACGTGTCCGTGCCCCAGATTGCCATGTCGCGCACGGCGCGCGGCTATGTCGATCCCAAGTACTGGGACGAGGGCGTCACCGCGGCGCGGCTGCAGTACAACGCCAACGTCTACCACTCGGATGCGGCGGGGTTCTCGACCACGCAGAGCTACGTCGGGCTGAACGCAGGCTTCAATTTCGGCGGCTGGCGCTTCCGCCATGTCGGCAACCTGACCCATGGCGATTTCGAGGGCAGCCGCTACCAGAGCGTGCAGACTAGCCTGCAGCGCTCGCTGGCGCCGATCCGCAGCCAGCTGGTGATCGGCGAGGCCTATACCGACGGGGCCCTGTTCGACAGCTTTGGGTTTCGCGGCGTGCAGATTGCCGGCGACGACCGCATGTACCCGGAATCGCAACGCGGCTATGCGCCGGTCGTGCGCGGCATTGCCAACAGCAATGCCAGGGTGCAGGTGCGCCAGAGCGGCAACATCATTTACGAAACCACGGTGGCGCCGGGCGCGTTCGAGATTACCGACCTGTATCCGACCGGATATGGGGGCGACCTCGAACTGGTGATCACCGAAGCCGACGGCAACGTGCGCATCTCGCGCCTGCCTTTTGCCGCGGCCGTCAATGCGCTGCGCCCGGGCATCACGCGCTACAGCATTACCGTGGGGCAATACCGCAATGTCTCGCTCCACAGCCGGCCGATGATGATGCAGGCCACGGTCCAGCATGGCATCAGCAATATGGTGACGGGCTACGGCGGCTTTATCGTGGCGCAGGACTACACCGCGGTGATGGGCGGCGGGGCGCTGAACACTGACCTGGGCGCCTTCGGTGCCGACATCACGCAAGCCTGGACCACGCTGCAGGAGGCGGGCGGGCGCGAAGGCCAGAGCCTGCGGCTGTCTTACAGCAAGCTGGTGGCGCCGACCAACACCAACCTGACCCTGGCCGCCTACCGCTACTCCAGCAGCGGCTACCTCAGCATGTCCGATGCCATGGCGCTGCGCGACCTGGAACAGCGCGGCATGGCCGCGGGCATGTTCATGGGCGGGATCCAGCGCGGCCGGCTGCAGGTGACCATCAACCAGATGCTGCCGCAAGGCTACGGCTCGTTCTACCTGACCGGGTCCACGCAGAACTACTGGAACCGCAGCGGCAGCGACACCCAGTTCCAGGCGGGCTACAACAACAGCTACAAACGCATCAACTACGGGGTCTCGGCGTCGCGCCAGTTCAATGTCAATGCGGGCAAATGGGATAACCGGGTGATGCTCACGGTGGGCATCCCGCTGGGCAGTGGCCAGCATGCGCCGTACTCGATGACCAGCCTGTCGCACGACTCCGCTGGCGGTACCTCGCTGCAGGAATCGGTGTCCGGCACGCTCGGCGACGACAACGCCTTCACCTACGGCATCAATGCCGGCTACACCGGCGGCGGCAACAGCACCGACACCGCCACCGTGGGCGCGAACGTCGGCTATGTGTCGCCATTTGCCACCGTCACCGCCAGCGCCAGCAAGGGCCGCAACTACTCGCAGGCCGGCTTCGGCATCAGCGGCGGCATCGTTGCCTATGCCGGCGGCGTGGCGTTCACGCCGATGCCGGGCGACACCATGGCCATTATCGAGGCCGCGGACGCAGCCGGCGCGCGCGTGACCAATGGCAGCGGCCTGCGCGTGGACCCGTGGGGCCACGCCCTCGTGCCGAGCCTGACGCCGTTCTCCCGCAACCAGATCGAGATCGATCCCAAGGGGCTGCCGCTCAGCGTGGCGCTGAAGACTACGCAGCAAAACACCGCACCCACCGCGGGCGCCATCGTGAAGATGAAGTTCGAGACCGAGAACCCCGGGCGCGCAGCGATCCTGCGGGTCATGGGCCCGGATGGGGCGCCGCTGCCGTTCGGGGCGGAGGTCACCGATGCGCAGGGCCAGGCGGCCGGCACCGTCGGGCAGGGCGGACGCCTGATCGTGCGCGGGCTGAAGCAGGACCGCGGCGAACTGCTGGTGAAATGGGGCAGCGATGCGAAATCCTCGTGCGCGCTGCGCTATGCGCTTCCGCCGGAAACGGCGCGCCCGGCCAATCCGCTGGCAGTGCTTGACGCGGCCTGCGTGGCATCGGCGGCGCGCTGACCCGGGGCCATGACGTCGTCCATGGCCCGCCAGCCATCGCGACACGGCGGCGTGCCAGGAAGAGCCGGGATGTTGATGCATAATCCATAGGCAATTCCCCGGCCATCGGGCGCCGGAAGACGGCCCGGTTCCCGAGCCGCGTCAGGCAGGTTGCTGAGAAGGAGTTTCGCCAATGCCCAATTGGCTGTCTCGCGCAAGCAAGCAGTTTCCCGGTCGCCTTCTCGCCGTCGTTGCCGCCCTGCTGATCGTGGTCATCAGCGGCTGCCTCGCCTTGTTTCTGCATAGCCGGTTCCAGCGCGTCGTCTGGGAGCAGGCATGGGCCGCGCGCCAGCACTTTGGCGCCGTGCTGGCGGCCAAGGCCATCCACGAGTACTTTATCCGGCGCATGGCCGAGATTACCGGGCCAGAGTACCGGCTGGTGCGCAGCGACCGGCCCGCGACCCAGCTGGAAGCCTTGCTGATGGCCGTGCCCGCGGGCAGCGCGCGAGCCGTCGACTTGCCCGGGCTGATCAATCCCGCGACCCTGATGCGCGGCGCGCCGGTGCCGGGCGCCGACCGCTCCGCGGCGGTGTCGCACATCATCCGCTTTGCCATCTTCGAGCGCGCGTACTGGGGCACGGCGCCGCAGGGCGTGCGCTCGGTGTTTCTGCTGGCGGACGGCAGCGAGGCGCTGGTGACCCCCGCGCTGCCGGCGGCGCTGCCGCTGAGCGGGCCGCTGGTTGCCGATGCCGTCAGCAACTGGGCCAAGGCGCTGGCGCGCCGGTCGCGCGAGGCGCGGGCCTCGACGCCGGCGAGCACGCCGCTGTGGGCCGGTCCCTATCCGGGCCTGATCGGCCAGGAAACCATGCTGAGCTGCTTCCTGCCCGTTCGCAACGCCACCGGAACGCTGCTCGGCTATACCGCGACCGCCATTCCGATCCGCACCCTGATGGGCGATGTCAGCCTGCCGGGGGCCACCCAAGCGGTGCAGCAGGTATCGGGCAAGCGCGCCGTGTTCTTCGATGAGCGCGGCAAGCTGCTGTTCCAGGGCCGCGATGCCGGCTGGCTGCACACGCAGGCCATGAGCGACCGCGTCGCGCGCGAACTGGCCGCCGGCGAGCAGGGCGTGGCCTACTGGTTCGAGCAAGGCAGCCTGATGATCGGTAGCATGGCGCGCGACCACGGCTGGCGCGCGGCCTATGCCTATCCGCTGTCGCGAGGCCTGGCCGACCACGGGCTGGCGCTGGGCGTGGCGCTGCTGCTCTATGGGCTCGGCGTCGCCGCGGTGCTGCAAGGCGCGCGCATGGTCCGGCGCCGGGTCCTGGTGCCGATGCAGCGCAACGCCGAGCGCATCGAGGACAGCGAGCGCTTCAACCGCACGGTGATGCAGGCCGCGCCGGTGGGCCTGCGGGTGGTGCGCACCGCCGATGCGCATGTGCGCGCCGAGAACGCGCTGGCCGCGCAATGGCTGCCGCTCGATGCGCGCACGCAAGGCCGGCCATGGCTGGACGCCATCCTGGCGCGGCGCGGCGAAACGCCCGTGCGTCTGGAGGTGCGGGTGCCTGCCGGCGCCGGCGGCGCGCGCGATGTGCTGGTGGTCGGCCGCCGTACCCGCTTCGAGGGCGAGGACGTGTTGCTGTGCGCGATCCATGATGTCACGGAAGAACGCGAGGCGAACCGCAAGCTGGCCCGCGCGCGCCAGCTTGCCGACGAGGCCAGCGCCACCAAGCTGCGCTTTCTGGCCACCATGAGCCATGAGATCCGCACGCCGTTGTACGGCATGCTGGGCACGCTGGAACTGCTGTCGCTGACAGCCCTGGGGCACAGCCAGCTTGAGATGCTTTCGACCATCCAGTCTTCGTCGCAGCTGCTGCTGCAGATCCTGGACGACCTGCTCGACTACTCGCGCGCGGAAGCGGGCCAGATGCAGCTGGACAGCGTGCCGTTCGATCCGGTCGACCTGCTCGAGTCGACGGTGCGGGCGCACGCGCCGATCGCACTGCAAAAGGGGATTGCGCTGTCGTGCTATCCGGAGCCGGGCCTGCCGTGCCTGGCAGGCGACCCCGTGCGGGTGCGCCAGATCATCGGTAACCTGCTCGGCAATGCGCTGAAGTTCACCGCCACGGGCCATGTCATCGTGCGCCTGGGGCGCGCGCCGCGCGAAGAGGGAACCGCTGTGCCGGAGGCTGCCGACCCTGCAGGCACGATCACGATCCAGCTCGAGGTGGCGGATACCGGGCCGGGCATCGCGCCCGAAGTACAGGAAAAACTGTTCGAGCCATTCGTGCAGGCCGACCCGTCCACCGCCAGGCGGTATGGCGGCACGGGCCTGGGCTTGTCGATCTGCCGGCGGCTGGCCGCGCTGATGAATGGCAGCGTTTCGGTGCACAGCGAGCCCGGCAAGGGCAGCGTGTTCCGGGTCTTGCTGCGGCTGCCGCAGGCGGGGCCGCGCCCGGCGCTGGAACCGGTGCTGCCGCCGGTGGCCGTGCTGACCGAGGACGACGAGATCCGCAACCATGCCATCGAGACCCTGCGCGCGACGGGGTGCAAGGCGATCGCCTGCGACGGGCCCGCGCCGGAACCCGGCATGGTGCTGTTCGTCGCCACCCGCCGTATCGCGGCGATTCCGCAGGGCTATGCCGGCGTGGTGTTCGGACGTGCCGATGGCCCGGCTGAACCGCAGCTCGCCGGCGGCAGCTGGCTGGTCAATGCCTATCACCAGGCCGGCATCCTGCGCGCGCTGTGCCTGGCCGCCGGCATGAAGCCGGCGAGCGCGCCGCCAGCGGCGACAGCAGCCAATCCCGTGCCCCAGCTGGGCCTGGAGATTCTGGTGGTCGACGATCATCCCTACAACCGGCTGCTGATGCAGCAGCAGCTCGACCGCCTTGGCTGCCGCGCCACGCTGGCGAGCGGCGGTGAAGAAGCGCTGGCGCTGTGGCAGCAGCGCACCTTCGACCTGGTGCTCACCGATGTCCACATGCCCGGCATGGACGGCAATGAACTGAGCCGCAGGCTGCGGGCGCAAGGGGTGACCGTACCGATCGTCGGGCTGACCGCGAGCATCGCGCAGGGCGAGGCGGAGCGCTGCCTGGAAGCCGGCATGGACCGTTACCTGTTCAAGCCCGTCTTGCTCGGTCCCCTGGCCGAGTGCCTGCGGGCAGTGCTGCCGGCACATGCGGCCGGGCAGGTGCGATCGGCCGACGACGAAGCGGGGTTGCCGCGAATCCCTGACAGCGCCGCCAGCCTGGCGCTGCTGGCGCATACCATGCGCGACGATTTCGCGGCACTGTCCGCTGCCGCGCGCAGCGGGGAATGGCAGGCGATCCGCCACCACGTCCATCGCATGCGCGGCGCCATGGCACTGGCCGCAGACGGCGAAGAAATCGTCGCGTTGTGCCGGGAACTGGAACTGGATGTGGCGCAGGCGCAGGAGGCCGTGCAGGCCCATGTCGACAACCTGGCTTTGTATCTTGCAGCGTACTTCGACGAGCCCGAGGATCCGGCAAGCGGACAGAAATGCAGCCAGAACGGCAGCAAAAGCGGCAGCCGGAACGGCCATCCTGGCGATTGGCGGAGTACTATTTAAGGAATACCTTAATTCGGGTTTTTCGGAAGACTCCTAATATTCAAGTCAGCGAAGATGACCGGTATTGAATACCGGCTCAGTTCTTAGGCACACCGCTGCGTGGCCATGGAACCGAAAAATCAGGGGGTAAGAATGATCAAAATAATCATCGCCGATGACCACCCCGTCGTCCTTGACGGAATGAGTCGTGTGCTGGCCCTCGAAGTGGGCATGCAGGTCGTGGGCAGCGCCACCAATTCGACGCAACTGGTATCGTTGCTTGAAAGCACCGACTGCGACGTCATCGTCACCGATTACTCCATGCCCGGCGGGCAGTTTGGCGATGGCCTGCCGATGCTGCAGATGCTGCGGCGCCGCTATCCCACCACGCGCATCGTGGTCATGACCATGCTGGATAATCCGGCGCTGATCCGCAATATCCAGAAAGTCGGAATTTCGGTGATCCTCAACAAGACCGATCCGGTCCAGGAACTGATTCCCGCGGTGCGCGCCGCGTTCAGCGGCCTGAGCTACCAGCCGGCCTCGGTGCGCGCCATTCTTGCCTCGGGCGGGCTCGATGAACTGTCGCGCCGGCCGATCCTGACGCGCCGGGAACTTGAAGTGATCCGCCAGTGCGCGGCCGGCGTGCCGGTCATCGAGATTGCGCGCCAGGCCAATCGCAGCAGCAAGACCATCAGCGCGCAAAAAAGCATTGCCATGAAAAAGCTGGGCCTGGCAAACGATTATGAGCTTTACGAATATGCCCGCACCAACGGCCTGCTTGGCGGTGCGTAATAATCGCGGCCGCGTGAGCAATCCAGGTTAGGCTTCCTTTTTTCCCCTCGCTCTTCCCCTCTCTCTTTTTCACCGCCGATTTGCGCGCGGCGCTGACTCGCGCCGTTATTGCCGGCCTGCGCGCGGCCGCGCGGCCCCTCGGCAGCTGCTGATCAGAAAATACCGCGGACATTTCAGGCTTGGCTGATTTCGAAAGCCATGCGCATGGCCCATCCTGAGACCGGGACAACGCTGGAGCGTAAAGCGGTCATGAAAAAAATCCGGGTGATCGTCGCGGACTCGCAACCCGTGATGCGGCGGCTGTTGGGCCGGCGGCTCGAGGCCAGCGCCTGCATTGAACTGGCAGGCCTGGTCGCCGACGAGCGCGGCCTGGTGCAGGCGCTGGGGCACGGCGTTTGCGACGTGGTGGCACTGCGGTTCCCGCTCGGCACCGGCAACGATGCGCGTTCCGGCAGCTACGCGCGCCTGGGTGCGCGGCTCGCCTCGCTGGGCCGGCAACGCGTGGTCGCGATCGCCAATATCGCGGACCGCGCCGGCGTGCTGCAACTGATCAAGGATGGCTGCCGCAATGTCGTGACCGCCCGCGACCACGCCGACGAGGTCGTGAAGGCGGTGCGGATGGCACACCTGGATCTGGCTTCGGTGTCGGAAATCGCCTGTGACCTGATCTGGGGCCGGCGCTGCCGCGGCCTTGGCGACTTCGACGACTGGGCCGAACTGCTCACTACCCGCGAAAGCGAAGTGCTGCGGCTCTATCTGTCCGGCCTGTCCGTGACCGAAATCGCGGTGCGGACCGGGCGCACCGTCAAGACCATCAGTACGCAGAAGCAGAGCGTCATGCGCAAGGTCGGCGCCGACAACGACGTCGAGCTCGCCGCCTTCGCCATCCAGCGCGGCATGTTGTGAGAAGCCCGGCGCAGCACGCGCCCGGGCCGGTCGAGGTGATTACGAGGTAAGCAATGAAAAGGCTGATGCCGGCCGACACCAGCGCCGCATTGCCGTTGAGCATTCGCCAGATCCGCTATCTGGTCTATCTGTTCTCGGCCTGCGTGGTGGGCCTGACCGTATTGTCCTGGGGCGTGCTGCTCCATTACCGCCTGCGCGAGGCGATCGACCGGCAGGGCATGGTGCTGCACGCGCAGTCCGAACAGCTGCAGTCCACGCTGCACTTGGCCGAGGCGCTGACCGTGCGCGCACAGGGATCGCTGGCGCGGCTGTCCGATATCGGCCTCGCCGACGATGTCGCGGCGGTCAGCGACGCGCAATGGTCCGAGCGCCTGCAGCGCCGCGGCGACCGGCCCTACATCGCGTTGCTGGTGCCGCCCGCGCCAGCCAGCCAGCCTGGCAAGCGGCTGAAGGACCTGGCCCACGTCATGACGTTCACCTTCCGCGTCAACAACCTGCAATACCGCGATGTGCAGAACGCTTACCTGATCGACCTGCACGCCGACCAGCTGTACGTCATTCCGCGCCGGCTGAATCCGGCGCGCATGCTGTTGCAGCGCGATGACGCGCGCCAGGTATTTCTGCGCAATACCCTGCAGCGCCTGCGCGGCGATGCGCTGGTGGCGCGCCTGCGCGCATACCCGGGCCAGGCGGTGATGCTGGCGCCGGCACAGGACTGGATCAGCGGCATCCGCACGGTCACCTTTGCCACCCTGGTGCAGGACGGCGGCGAGCCGGCAGCGGTGCTGGCGATGGAGTTCCCGCTGTCCCCGATGCTCCCCGACGACCCGCCCGAGGATAGCGACTTCATGCTGCTGACCGATGCCGGCATGGTGCTGGGCGCCGACGGCATGCCGGCCGGCCCGCTCGCGGCGCCCGTCGCCGCGGCGCTTGCGGCCGGCGGCGCGCGGCCGGGCACGGTGCGTTCATCGCTGGTGCGGTACGGGCTGCTGCGGCACGTGGTGGTGCTGGACTATCCGCTCGACGCCTGGGGCTGGCGCACCGTGAGCGTGGTCGATCTCGGCCGCGTGTGGCGGCAGTTCCGGGAGAACACGCTGTGGATGGTGGGGCTGACCGGTTCGCTGTCGCTGCTGATCTTCGCGTGGATCTGGCTGATCGACCGGCGCATCATGCGGCCGGCGCAACGCCAGTCCCGGCGCTTGCAGGAAAGCGATGCGCTGGGTCGCTTCGTGATCGAAGTGGCGGGCGTGGGCCTGATGATCGTCGAGCGCAACACGCGCCAGGTGCTGCTGTCCAATGCCGCGGCCCAGGCACTGATCGACCAGGCCACGCCCGCCGGGCTGGCGCAGTTGCAGGACGCCTGCGAAGCGCGCCTGGCCAGCTGCGGTGCCAGCGCCGAAGGCCCGCCGCAGGTGCTGCCTTGCTTCGATGTCGACATGGCTTGCAGCAACGGCGAGACGCGCTACCTGGAAGTGCGCCTGGTACAGATCACCTACGAAGTCCGCGCGGCCCTGCTGTGCGCGCTCAATGACGTTACCGAGGCGCGCCGCGGCGAGGCGCGCCTGCACGAGGCGATCCGCGCGGCGGATGCCGCCAACCGGGCCAAGTCCGCGTTCCTGGCCACCATGAGCCACGAAATCCGCACACCCCTCAACGGCATGCTGGGCAGCATCGAACTGCTGAGCCTGACCCGGCTCGAGCCGCGCCAGCGCGATCAGCTGGCCGTAATGCAGCACGCCTCGCAATCGCTGATCGACATCATCAACGACGTGCTCGACTTCAGCAAGATCGAGGCCGGGCAAATGTCGCTGCAGCCGCGGCCGTGCCGGCTTGACGAGGTGGTCGAGGAAGTGACCCGGGGCTTTGCCGCCGAAGCCGCGCGCAAGCACCTGCGCCTGCTGTGCATCAACGATCCGTCGCTGTCCGAACCGGTGATGGCCGATGTGGTCAAGCTGGAGCAGATCCTGAACAACCTGGTCAGCAATGCGGTGAAGTTCACCGAGCAGGGCAAGGTGATCGTCACGGCCAGGCGCATGCGGCCTGCCCAGGGCGGCGGCGCCGAAGGCGTCGAGATCCGCGTGGTCGATACCGGCATCGGCATTGCGGCGCACGACCAGCGCCGCCTGTTCGAGCCGTTCGTGCAGGCCGAGCAGCCCGATACGCGCCACTATGGCGGCACCGGCCTGGGTTTGTCGATCTGCAGGCGGCTGGTCGAACTGATGCGCGGCGAGATCCGCGTGGTCAGCGAGCCGGGCCTGGGCAGCTGCTTTATCGTCTGCCTGCCGCTGGCCAGCGCCGGCATCGCGACGCCAGCGCAGCCCTGGCCGCAGGCCGCGCTGCGCGGCCTGAGCGTCGGCCTGAACGTCACCTTGCAGGAGCTTTACCAGGGCGTCGAGCAGTTGCTGCGGTACTACGGCGCACGCGCGGTCCGGTACGATCCCGGCGCGCCCCCGGTGACGCCGGTCGACGTGCTGGTCTGCGACGAAGAGGCGCTGTCGGCCTGCCCCGATGCCGATGTGGTGATTTCCGCGCTGGCACCGATCGCGCCGGACCTGGCCCAGACCCCCGTGGTGGCCTCGCCTTACGCCTGGCAGGGCCTGGTCGCCGCGATCGCGGCCGCGGCGGGCGCGGAGATGGAGGCGGTGCCCGCCGCGGCGCCGGTTCGCGCCGAGGCGCCGGCGGCGCAGCTGGCCTTGCTGCTGGTGGAAGACCATCCCATCAACCAGGTGGTCATGCGCGAGCAGCTGGAAAGCCTGGGGCAAACGGTCGACCTGGCCCACGACGGTCCCGAGGCCCTGTCGCTGGCGTCGGGCCGGCACTATGACCTGATCCTGACCGACCTGCAGATGCCGGGCATGGACGGCTTCACGCTGGCGCGGCGCTTGCGCGAGGCGGGACACGCCATGCCCCTTGTCGCCATCACGGCGAGCGTGGGACCCGATGTATCCGAGCGCTGCCGGCACGCCGGCATCGACCGCTGCCTGACCAAGCCGGTGGGCCTGGCCACGCTGCGCGAGCTGCTCGAGGACATCTCCGGCAGCCGCGTAGCCGCGCGTACGGAGCCCGACCGGCACGCCGGGGGCGCCGTGCTGCACGCCGATGCGCTGCGCAATGACCAGCGCGCCCTGGCCGAGGCGCTGCGCGCGGGCGATGCCGAGACCTTCGCCGAGCGCCTGCACGGCCTGGCCGGTGCGCTGTCGGTGATGGGCCATCCGGTCCAGAGCCAGGCCTGCCGCTGGCTGGAACAGACCGTGCGGCGCGCGGGGCTGGGTGCCATCGGTGCCGACTGGCAGGCCATCCACGCGGAACTGGAGCAACTGGCGCAGCGGCTGGAAGCGCAGTGCGGCAGCCACGCCGCCTGACATGGCGCTGCGGTCGCGCCTGCCTTACTGCAGATCGGCCAGGCGCTGACGGCACAGGCTCACGAACTGCTGTGCCGCGGTGGATTGGCCCAGGCCCGGATGGAACGCCAGGATGGCGCGGAATCGGACCGGAATGCTCAAAGGGACGCTGCGCAACCCGAGCGCGACGTAGGTGCGGGCGACCAGGGGATTGGTAATGGCCAGGCCCGCGCCGGCCAGCGCCAGGGAACATTGCGTATGGCTGTACGGTGTCGTCGCCACGAAACGCGGCACGATGCCCAGTTCGGCAAAGCATGCCTGCAGCCGGCGTTGCGCGGGATCGCCGGGGTCGAGGCCGATCAGGGGTACGTCGACCAGATCCTCGATGGCTATTTTCGCGCGCGCCGCGAACGGGTGTGTCGCGGGCGCGACGCAAACGGCCTGCACTGCGTAGAACTCGGAAGCAGTCAGTCCGCTGGTGTCCGCTTCGTCGCCCATGAAGGCGATATCGAGCTCGCGCTGAAGCAAGCGCTCGCGCAGGCCGCGGGAACTGTCGACCTCCAGCTGGCAGCGAACGCGCGGATAGCGGTGGACGAAGTCCGCCACCGCCGTCGGCGCGACGCTGGACGCCATGGCGTGCAGCACTCCCACGCGCAGCACCGTATCTTCATGGGCGCGCAGCTGATCGATCCGGCGCTGCACGGCGTCGAGGCCGACATAGACGCGTTCGACTTCGTCCATCAGGGACGCGGCCTCGGGCGTCGGCACCATGCGCCCCTTGCTGCGGTCGAACAGCCTTAGTCGCGCCGCTTTTTCCAGCTGCAGCACGATCTGGGTCACGGCGGGCTGGCTGATATGCAGGGCCTCGGCGGCACGGCGCGCCGATCCCAGGCGCATGACTATGCGGAACACCTCGACCTGCCGGGCGCTGATGCCCGAATCGGCGGCTGTCTCCATCTCTACCCTATAAGTTTTACTTAAGTCGATCATCGGCGCGCCTGCACATAGGCAGCGTGGCCTCGCATAGACTCGTGCCACCTTCACTCCGGCCTTTACCATGCGCGCCAGCGGCAATCTGCCTCAGACCCGACCGCTCATCAACCCGGCAATGCAGGAGCTGCGATGCATTACCTGCCACGCCCGCTATCCGCTCGACGAGATGCCGGAGGGCTGCCCGGCCTGCGCGGTCGCCGGCCATCCAAGCAGCCTTGAGGCGGTCTACGACGCCCAGGCACTGGATTTTGCACCGAAAAGCGGAAGTTATACATGGGGCCACTGGCAGCCCTACCTGGACGGCATGTCACTGGGGGAGGGGGCCACGCCATGCATTCCGGTGCCGGCGCTGGCGTCGCTGGCCGACGTGGCGTCGGTCTGGATCAAGAACGAAGGCGCGAACCCGACCGGCTCGCACAAGGACCGCATGTCGGCGCAGGCCGTCAGCCGGGCCCTCGATATCGGCGCGCGCGAGGTGGTGCTGGCATCCAGCGGCAACGCCGCGGTCTCGGCGGCGGCCTATTGCGCCGCCGCCGGACTGGACTGCGAAGTGGCGACTTACCAGGCGCTGCCCGCCGTGTTCGACGCGGGGTTACGCCATTACGGCGCACGGCGCGTCGTTTGCGATAGCGGTCATACGCGCTGGGCGCATGTGCGCCGGCGCGTACGGGACGACGGTGCCTTTGCGCTGACCAACTACAGCGTGCCGGCGGTCGGCAGCCCCGTATTCGGGGTGGAAGGGTATCGGGCCGTGGCGCTGGAGTGGGTGGCGCAAGGGTGCCGGCCCGACCATGTCATCGTTCCCACCGCGCGCGGCGATTTGTTGTGGGGCATCTACAGCGCGCTGCGGGACCTTGTCGCGCTGGGGCACCTGCCGAAACTGCCGCGACTCTGGGCGGTCGAGCCGTTCCCGCGGCTGTCGCGGGTGCTGGCCGGCGCATCGCAGCAGTCCGACTTCGCCGGCACGACCCTGCAGTTCTCTACCGCCGGCTCCACCGTGACCGCGCAGCAGGTCCTTGCCGTCAGGCGCTCGGGCGGCGGCGCGGTGGTCATCGACGACGCGGCGGCACGCGACGGCACCCGCCATCTCGCCGCCGCGGGATTCTGGGTCGAACTGTGCGCCGGCGCGGGCCTTGCCGCGGCGCAGGCACTACGCGCCGACGGGCACATCGACCGGACGGAAGCCGTGATGCTGATGCTGACCGCGCGCGGCGACCGCGATCCGGGCCAGGCATGAATTTCATACACCTTGGGGAGACAATCATGAAGCTGCGTTACCTGCTGACTGCCATCACCTGCTGCCTCGCGGCCCATATGCCACCGGCGCTGGCCGCCTATCCGGAAAAATCGATCCGGCTGATCGTGCCCTGGGCCGCCGGCGGCAGTACCGATGCGCTGGCGCGTGCGGTCGCGCAGCGCATGAGCGAATCGATGGGCCAGCCCGTGGTGGTCGACAACCGCGCCGGTGCCTCCGGCCGCATCGGTGCCGACACGCTGGCCAAGTCCGCACCGGATGGCTACACGCTGGGCGTGATCGAGCTGGCGCACACCGTTGCGCCATCCGTGTTCCGCCAGATGCCCTACGATGTGTTGCGCGACTTCACGCCGGTGTCACTGCTGGGCGAGGCGCCGCTGGTCCTGTTCGCGGACAGCACGCAGTACCGCGCCGGAGAGATCCAGCGTTTCCTGGCGGACTCGCGCAAGGCGGGAGCGCCGCTGCAGCTGGCCACCAGTGGCAACGGGTCGATCAGCCATCTGGCCGCCAAGATGCTGGAAAGCCAGGCGGGTATCGCGGTCGACCCCGTGCCGTACCGCGGCTCGGCGCCAGCGCTGACCGATGTCTCCGCGCAACTGGTCAAGGGGCATTTCGCCACGCTGGCAAGCGGCAGCAGCCTGCTTGGCGGCAACAAGATCTCGGCGCTGATGGTGACCGGCCCGGCGCGCGTGGCCGCGCTTCCCGGCGTGCCGACCGCCGCCGAAGCCAGGCTCCCGGGCATGCAGGTCAGCCAGTGGTGGGCCCTGGTCGCTCCGGCACGGACACCGACCACGGTGGTGAACCGGCTCGCGGACGAAGTCCGCGCAGCGCTGGCGAGTCCGCAGGCCAAAGCCCGGCTCGACAGCCAGGGCATCGATCTCAAAGCGTCGACCCCCGCCCAACTCGGCGACCGGCTGCGCACCGAGGTGGACCGCTGGGGGAATCTGGTGAAGCAGGCGGGTATTCAACCTGAATAGCAAGAGCCCGGGCGCGACGGGCAATCGCATGCGCATCCGGCGGTAGTCGTATACGGCACGCACATCGCTTGGGACCGGCGTTACGCCCGCTCCGTCCGGCTCAGGCGATAGACGCGTACGCTGTGGGGATCGCCAGCGCCAGCGGGAACAGCAGTACCGCCGGGTGGTGGGTAGGCCAACGCACATGCCTGCACAGCTCTCGTCTTGACTTCCCCTTGCTGCACACTAGATTCAAGCCAGACTGCCCATCGTGCGGGAACGATAAGCAGGCGCTCAAGACGTCAAGCGCAAGGAGGACTGCCATGACCCCCTGGGAAATCCAAGGCACCGAGCTGATCAACTGCAATTGCTCCTATGGTTGCCCATGCCAGTTCAACGCGCTGCCAACCAAGGGCTTCTGCGAAGCAATGGGCGCGATCTCGATCAGCGACGGCTACTATGGCGACGTGCGACTCGACGGCCTAAACATCGCGGTGGTGTTCCAGTGGCCCGGCCCGATCCACGAAGGGAGAGGAAAGTGTCAGCCGATCGTCGACGAACGGGCCAGCCCGGAGCAGCGCGAAGCCGTCCTGAAGATCATGACCGGCCAGGACACCGAGCCGTTCGCGACCATGTTCGCGGTATTCGCGTCGACCCTCGAGCAAGCCTTCGATCCGATCTTCACGAAAATTGATTTCGACGTCGATGTCGACGCCCGCCGCGGCCGGATCCATGTCGAAGGCGTGTTCGACACCGTCGGCGAACCGATCCGCAACCCGGTGACGGGCGCCGAACATCGTGCCCGGATCGATCTGCCGCACGGCTTCGAGTACGAGCTTGCCGAGATCGGCTCCGGCACCAGCCGCTCGCAAGGCAATATCGCCCTGGATCTCAACGGCGCCTACGCGCAGTTCGCACGATTGCACATGAACAACAAGGGGCTGATCCGGCATCGCACTGCCGCATGAGCGGTTTCGCATGAGCAGTCTCGAATACGTCCTCGGACGCGAGCGCGCCATCACGCTATTCGGCATCGTCGTCATTGTCGCGCTGTCGTGGGGCTATCTGTGGACGGGGGCAGGGACCGGCATGTCTGCGCTCGACATGACGGCAGTCACGCTTTTTCCGCATCGGCTGCCCGGTGGCATGGGCGGCATGGATACGCCGTTGTCCACCGTCATCCTGATGTGGTGGGTGATGATGATCGCAATGATGACGCCCAGCGCGGCGCCGGTCGTCTTGCTATATCGGCGGGTATTGCGGCATCACCCCACCTCCGGCGGCGGGTCAGTTGCTACGTCGATACTTCTGCTGGCCGGCTATCTCACCGCATGGCTGGCATTCGCCATCGGCGCGGCATGGCTGCAGCTGGCGCTGCAACCGACCGGCCTCATTTCGGCAATGATGCTGTGGTCGAAGAGCGCATTCCTTTCCGCGAGCGTGCTGCTTGCGGCGGGCGTCTATCAGTTTTCGCCGCTCAAGCACGCTTGCCTGGCGCAGTGCCGCTCGCCGGCAGCGTTCCTGGTCGCGCATTGCCGTCCCGGCGCCGCCGGCAGCTTCTTGCTCGGCCTGCGCCATGGCGCCTACTGCGTGGGCTGCTGCTGGGTGCTGATGGCGTTGCTGTTCGTCGGCGGCATCATGAACATCGTTTGGATCGCCGCGCTGTCCGTGGTGGTCTTCGTTGAAAAGGTCCTGCCCGGCGGCGAGCGCGCCGGCCGTGTGCTGGGGGTCCTGTTGATCGCCTGGGCCGGCGCCACCTTGTTGGCGTAGCGGGGCTTCCGTCCGCTCATGCTCCCCGGGGCGCGGGCATCACAACCGTGCCTGAGGCGGCAAGGCAAGGCCGCAAAAGTTGCCTTATAATTCTTGACAATGCAACGATTGATCGAGCAATAAAATGACCCCCGAACCACAAAGTCCTCAGCCTCCCGGCCAGGTCCTGCCGTTTCGCGAGTCGCTGCTGGCCATGCTGGGCGTGGCCTTCGTGGTGATGCTGGTGGCGCTGGACCAGACCGTGGTCGGCACGGCACTGCCCACGGTGGTGGCGGAACTGCAGGGGTTCGAGTACTACGCGTGGGTCGCCACGGCCTACCTGCTGACCTCGGTGATTACCGTGCCGGTGTTCGGCCGGCTGGGCGACTACTACGGACGCAAGCCCTTCGTGCTGGCCTCGATCGTGGTGTTCTCGGTGGCCTCGGCGCTGTGCGGCATGGCGCCGAACATGCCGTTCCTGGTGGCGGCGCGCGCGCTGCAGGGCATTGGCGGCGGCATGCTGGTCGGTACCGCCTTTGCCTGCATCGCCGACCTGTTTCCGGATTCGCACGTGCGGCTGCGCTGGCAGGTGATGCTGAGCGCGGCGTTTGGCATTGCCAATGCGGTCGGACCGTCGCTGGGCGGCCTGCTGACGGAGTGGTACGGCTGGCGCGCGGTGTTCTACGTCAACCTGCCAGTGGGCGTGCTGGGACTGTGGTTCGCCTGGCGCTACCTGCCGCATCTGCGCCAGCAGGCGCATCGCGGGCCGATCCGCGTGGACTGGCTGGGGGCGCTGCTGATCGCGGCGGGGCTCGGCAGCTTGCAGATGAGCGTGGAGTTGTTGCCGGCGCGGGGGCTCGATGCCTATACCGCGGGCCTGCTCGTGCTGGCGGCGGTGGCACTGGTGGCGCTGTGGCAGTGGGAGCGGCGCTGCGCCAATCCGATCCTGCCAGTCGAAATGTTCCGCGATCCGGGGCTGGCGCCGTTGTTCAAGCTCTCGGTGTTCGCCGGTTTCACCATGTTTGCGCTGCTGCTGTATGCGCCGCTGCTGTTCCAGGGCGGCTTCGGCTACTCGCCCAAGGAGGCGGGGCTACTGATCACGCCGCTGGTGGTCTGCATCACTGTCGGCAGCATCCTTAACGGCCGCATCGTGACGCGCATCCGCCGGCCGAACACCATGCTCTATGCCGGCTTCGGCATGCTGGCGCTGGCATGCCTGGGGCTGTCGCAGGCCACGCGTGGCATGCCGCATGGCGTGCTGATGGCCATCATGCTGGTCGGCGGCCTGGGTCTTGGCTTTATCATGCCCAACCTGACGGTGTTCGCCCAGCAGACCGCGGGGCGCGAGCACCTTGGCATCGCCACGGCCATGCTGCAGTCGCTGCGCATGGTAGGCGGCATGGTTGGCACCGCAATCGTGGGCACGCTGGTGACGCGCAGCTACACCGGCGGTGTTGAGCACGCGCTGGCCGGCGCCAATGCCACCCAGTGGGCGTCGCGCATGGCGGACCCGCAGGTGCTGATCGACAAGGCTTCGCAGCTGGCGCTGCTCGGCCAGCTGGAGCAGGCCGGGCACAATGGCGCATTGCTGCTGGAGCAGGCGCGTGTGTCGCTGGTGGGCTCCATCCACCTTGGCCTGGTGGTGGCGGGGGCGGCGGCCGCGCTGGGGGTGTGGTGCGCGCGCCAGGTGCCGTCGATCAAGCTGACCCGCGGCCCCGCGCCGGCGATGGCGGCGGACTGAAGCACGGACGGCAAATTACCCTGAGGAGAACGGATGGAACTGGAGCGACAGAGCGTGGCCGTATTGCAGCAGTTCGGCCGAACCTACCGCGCCTATGCGGGGGCGTTCGAGCAGCGCATGGGACTACCCTTGCCGCGCTGGCGCATCCTGCATGCGCTGCATCACCAGGAGGGCGCCATCGGCCAGAAGGCGCTGGCCGACCTCGTCGTCATGGACCCTGGTGCGCTGACGCGCCAGCTCAAGGCCATGCAGGAACTGGGCTGGGTCGAGCGCACCACGTCCGAGCGCGACAACCGCGTGACCCATGTCACGCTGTCGCCGGCCGGGCGCGAGGTGGTGGCGCGCGCCATGCCGCTGCGCTCGGCGTTTCTCGAGGACGTGCTGTCCGAGGTCTCGCCCACGACCATGCGCGAACTGTCGCGCGGGCTGGCGCGCCTGGAGGCGGGCATTGCCCACGCGCAGGCCCGCGCGGCGGAGCCGGCCGACGCGGCCTGATGTCGCGACACCGCATGCCATGCGGGGCCGCTGCGCTCAGCCGCTCAGCAGCAGTCCGTTAAGCGCGGCGAACTCGAACAGCTCGCGGTCGTTGGTGACGCCGAGCTTCTGCATGGCGCAATTCTTCTGCCGGCTGATGGTCTTGACGCTGCGGCACAGCTGGATCGCGATCTCGCTGACCGAGCGCCCGGTCAGGTATAGCCGCAGTACTTCCATTTCACGCCGCGACAGGCGATCCGCGCCGGCCCGACCGGCTCCCGCCAGGCTGCCCGGGTCGGCCTGCGACAGCACTTCCATGGCCGACTTGCCGATGTAATGAAAACCGCGCTGGATGCGGTATACCACCGTGACCAGTTCGGTCAGCGGGGCGTCCTTCAGCACCAGTCCGTGCACCTGGGTGTCGAGGATGGAGCGCAGCACCAGCGGGTTGGTGATCATGGTCAGCACGATCACGGCCATCGATGGATGCCGGCGCCGCAGGCTTGCCAGCAGCCGCAGGCCGTCGCTGTTGCGTTCGCCCTGCGCGGGCATGTGGTAGTCCGTGATGACGACGTCGGGGCGCAGGCTGTCGATGCTGTTGAGCAGCGCCGTCGCGCTGGTCACGCTGCCGCAGACTTCCCAGCCGGTCTGGGTGTGCAAGCGGTCGGCGACGGCCGCCGAGACCAGCGGGTGATCGTCGGCAAGCAGGATCCTCAATGCCATCGGGTTGCTCCTCGATTCTTGTTCAGGCGGCGCAGCCTTCGGCAAACGTCAAGAAAACGCCGCACGCCTGGGCGACGTGCGGCGCAAAAATGACGCCAGACATAGAGGCGCCGGACAACTGCTCGCATGACCGCCGGTCCGGGCCAGACGGGAGACGGCCGGACTGCGGCAATGCCATGGCAGCATAGCGGCGAGCCAGTGCGGCGGAACTAGGAGGATTCGTAAATCATGGCCCGAAAAGATCCTTGCGCCATCCGGCGCGCGCGTGTGCAGCGCGGGCCGCTAATTCGAAAATCGATCTCGCGAATGTGATAAACGGCGCGGCTGTCGCCGATCCGTGACAACGGTCCGTGACAAGAAAGGGCGCTGCCGCCTTGCGGCGGACAGCGCCCGTGTGCCGGTTGGTGTCGCGCCTGGCGTCAGGTCGTTGCGGCCTCGGCCGGGACTGGGGGACGCCCGTTGCGGCGCCCGTCGATGGCCTTGAGCGGTTCGCGCAGCACGGCGCTGCCGACTTCCATGACATCGCGCAGCACGCCCTGGTCGCGGCTGCGCTCCGGCCCCCAGAAATGCAGCGCGGCCCATTCGGGGAAGCTGCTTGGTGGCGCCAGCAGCCGGGTCTTGCGCTCACGCGTGACCAGTGGCACGTTGAAATCGAGCACGGGGCAGATGCCGCCGGCGGAATGCAGCAGCGTGATCTGCGTATGCCACGAGGGCACCACCGTCTCGCGATGACCGGGCGTGCTGGCTTGCCGGCTCAGGAAGGTACGCAGCGGGCTGCCGGCCTCGCTGTCTTCTTGCAACAGGATCCAGGCACTCTCGCTCTCATCATGCGTGCCGCCGCGCGTGGCGCTGACCAATCGGCGCGGCGTGGCCATGATGTTGTGCTGGCGCACGCGTTCGGGATCATGGCCGCTGTCGACGACGAAGGCGCAATCGAGTTCGCCGTCACCCAACTGGCCGGCAAGGGCGGCGTCGGCAATCACCGGGCGCGTGACAAAGCTGTCTTGCGGGAACTGCTCGCACAACGCGGTCAGGATCTCGGTGATGACGGGGTCGCCGATCGATGAGGAAAAACCGATGGAGACGCGCCTGCCGTCTTCGCGGCGCTTGCTCAGGCCCGCTTCGCCGGGCCGCACCAGGTGGTTCCATTTCGCCAGGATCTGGCGCGCCGTCTGTTCCAGTCGCAGCGCGTGCGGGGTGGGCTCGAGCATGCCGTTGCGTTTGACGAACAACGGGTCGCCGGTGATCTCGCGCAAGCGCGCCAGGCTGTAGGCCACCGTGGGCACGCGTCCTTGGGTGCAAGCCGCAACTGCACTCAGGTCACGGTACTCCATGACCAGAACAAAGACATGCAACAACTTAGTGCTGACATGACGCATTCCGACTTCTCCCGATACATGACTTCGCTTTCTTCTTCCTTGTCGGTCTGATGCAAACAGCGATGCGCCAGTGATGGTGCGCATGAAACCAGGGCGAGCCGTCAGCCACGCCACGGGAGCCAAGTGGGCCAGCATGAAGTCCCGCACGCAAGGCTCCGGCAGGATGTTTCACTACACGCGTGACATGCCAGTGTCCACGTAGTCTGGATCCGCAGCTTAGCGACTCTTTGATCCGTCAAATCCGGCGCATGCCGAGGGCCGGAATGGGTGTACCGGCATGCTGGGCGACTTCTGCATGGTGCGCGCTGCCGGACCGCGCTTCTGCCGGCGCCGCTTAGGCCCCGTGCGAAGGCGTGTGAAATTTAGTTATGCCGAGGAATCTTAATACATGCTTAGAAAAAGTCATAGAAACTTGAATTGATGGCAGACCTGACAAATCTTTTTCCTGGTCTTTGTATCGCGCCCCAGACATGGCTTGCTGTCGCCGTTTGCGGGCAGGTTTGGCGCCAAATACCAGTTCTGGGTGACGGTATTTCATCCCCCGCTTGGGTGACATTTGCATGCAATCAGTTCATGCAATTTCCAAATTGGAATAACGAAATTTGGTGACGCATGCCAATGGCTGCCACCGGTGCGCAGCGATAATTTTCTTAACTCGCACTGCGAAGACACTGAATTGCCTTTTGCGGCGACCGTGGGCTAACTTACCGCGAGAGTCGGCACGGTTGGCGTCGCGGGCTGGCTGTGCGACGCCTGGGCCCCGCCGTTGCGAAGCGGAGAGAATCGTGAACAGACGGTATTCGGAAGAACAGATCCGCGGTTATCTTGCCGAGGCGGCCAGCGGCGTGCCGGTGCGCGAGTTGTGCGCGCGCTATGGCTTCAGCGATGCTTCGTTCTACGGATGGCGCAGCCGCTACGGTCAGCCCGGCAACGGCGAGGCGCGCGACGGGCGCAAGCTGCGCGAACTGCAGGAAGAGAATACCAGGCTGAAGAGTATGCTTGCGGACGCGCTGCTCAAGCTTGAGTTGATGCGCAACCGCACCGGCCGCCGCGGCGGGAGCGGCAAGGACCGCTAGCGACGGACGGTTTCCGCAACATGCCCACGGCCTGAGACTCGCCGTGGACGGCTCTGGAGTAATGGGTTTGACGAAGTTTCTGATCAAGGCGGGCCTGCTGGCATGCACCGCCATGGTGGCTGCCCCGCTGTGGGCGGCTGGTAATGCCAGCGCGGCTGCGGCTGCTACGCCGATGGTGGCGCCGCCACCGCCGCGGATACTGGATGAGGCCACGGGGTTGGTGGAAGGGCCCGGCGGCACGCTTTCGGCATCGCAGCGGCAGCACTGCCAGGGCTTGCTCGACCAGATCAACGCACTGCCCGGCGGACCGCAATGGTCCACCGGCAAAGGTTCGGTCACCACGGCTGACGGGCGCACCTACCCGACACTGGAACGCCAGGCGGATCGCAAGCGCCTGGAAGAAGCGTATCGCCAGCAGTGCGCGCAGGAGCGCCGCTGAGCGGTGCCCTGGCGGCGGCCGGCTGTCACTTGCGAACTTGTGGAGCGTCAACATGCATCGTCTTCAACGGCTTTTCGCCTGGTGCCTGGCACTGATGCTGATGGCGCCACTGCAGCCCGCGCTGGCGCAAACCACGCTGAGCCAGGCACAACTGGACCAGCTGACCGCGCCGGTGGCGCTGTATCCCGATGCGCTGCTGTCCCAGGTGCTGATGGCCGCCACTTATCCGGCCGATGTGGCCGCGGCGGCGCAATGGTCCAAGGCCAATCCCAGCCTGTCAGGCGACGCCGCGACCAAGGCGGTGGCGAGCCAGAACTGGGACCCCAGCGTGCAGTCGCTAGCCGCTTTCCCGTCGGTGCTCGACATGATGGGACGCCAGCCGCAGTGGGTGCAGTCGATCGGCGATGCCTTCCTGGCGCAGCCCGATGACGTGATGGACTCGGTGCAGCGCTTGCGCCTGCAGGCGCAAAAAGCGGGCACGCTCAAGACCACCGAGCAGCAGAAGGTGGTGACCCAGAGCACCGGCGGCACCACCATCGTGCAAATCGAACCGGCCAATCCGCAGGTGGTCTACGTGCCTGCCTATAACCCGACCACGGTCTATGGCGCCTGGCCGTATCCCGCCTATCCGCCGGCGTATTACCCACCGCCGCCGGGCTCGGTGTTCGCCACGGCGCTGGTGTCGGGCATCGGTTTCGGGTTGGGTGTGGCCGCGGTCGACGCGATGTGGGGCGGATTCGATTGGCACGACCACGATGTCAACATCAATGTGAACCGCTACAACAACATCAATGTCAACCAGCGCCTGGACGTGAACCGTGCCAACGTGAACTGGCAGCACGACCCGGCCCGGCGCGGCAACGTGCCCTACCACAACGCGGCGGTGCGCGGCCGCTATGACCAGCAGCGCCAGGCCGGCCTGGCCAATCGCCAGGCTGGCGCGCAACCGGGCCAACGCGTCGGCGGCGCCGGGGCCGTGCAGCGCGAACCGTCGGCGCGCGACCAGGCCCGCGATCGCGCCGCGCGCTCGTTCGAAGGCCGTACCGGCCAGGCGATTCCCGGCCATGCCGGCGGCGTGGCCGGCCGCCCGGAGGGCGTGCGGCCAGGCGCAGGCGGTGCCGGCACGCGCACTCCGCATCCCGCCGGGGCCGAGCACCAGCGCGCCGACCAGGCCGCGGCACGCGACCGAGCGCGCAATGCCAATCGTGACAGCGCATTGCGCGATGCCGGCAACGGCGATCGCGTGCGCCAGCAGACGCAGCGCGCCGGGTTGTCCCAGCACCAGGCGGCGCCGGTGCGCGCGGCCGGGTTCAACCAGGGCGGCATGCGCCACGGCGATGGGCCAGGGGGCGGAGCCAGGCTCGGCGGCGGTGAACATTTTGGCCATGGCCGGAGGTAATGCATGATGCGCACGACCGGTAACCCGATGCCCGCCGTCGCCTTTCTTCGCGGTGCGCCCGTGCTGGCGCTGGTGGCTGCGACCGTGGCCCTGTCGCTGGCCGTCCCCGCCGCGGCGCAGCAGGTCTTTGCCAGCCCGCGAGCGGCGGCCGACGCGCTCGGCGACGCTATCGCACGCAGCGATGGCGACGCACTGCAGCGTGTGCTGGGCAAGCAATACCAGTTGCTGGTGCCGCAGGGCTCGATCGACCAGGACGACGTCTATGACTTCCTGGGCGCGTGGGCGCGTCACCATGCCGTGCAGCCCGAAGGCGATAACCGCGCGCGCATCGCGGTGGGAGAGAGCGGCTGGACCTTCCCGGTGCCCCTTGCCCGCCAGAAGGGTGGCTGGCAGTTCGACCTGCCCGCTGGCCAGCAGGAAGTGCGGCGCCGCCGCCTTGGTCGCAACGAACTGGTCACCATGGAGACCTTGCTGCAGCTGGCCGACGCCCAGCAGCGCTATGCCGAGCAGGTGGGCCAGGGCCGCTACGCGAGGCGGCTGATCAGCACGCCAGGCAAGACTGACGGACTCTACTGGCCCGCCGCCCGCGAGCAGGACGCCAGCCCGCTCGGTCCCGATGCACTGGCGATGGGGCCGGAAACGCCTGCCGCCGACGCGTTCTACGGCTATCACTATCGCATCCTGCCGGCCGCCCCGGGCAGCGACGGCGGCTACGGTCTGGTGGCATGGCCGGCGCGCTACGGCGATACCGGCGTCCACACCTTCCTGCTTGGCAGTGACCGTGTGTTCTATGAACGGGACCTGGGGCCCGGCACGGCATCGCGCGCCCGGGCCATGCGCAGTTTCTCGCCCGAAGGCTGGAAGCGGGTAGCCGATCGCTGACATCTTCCACTTGCGCGCCTCGGCGGTCGTGGACCGCCGGCGGCCCCCGGCATCGTCACAGCTCTGTTTGCCCCGACGCATCGCCGCCAATGGCGGGTGGACAACTCTCGCCTGTGGTATGCTGCAACGCAACAATAAAGGCATAGGGGGAGATTCCGTCACACAGGAGTCCTCATGACGAAGAGCCTTGCAGCAGACTGGCATGCCCGCATGCGGCGGTTAGGCCGCGCGCAGACCCGCACGGAAGCCCAGGTGAAATCCTGGCTCCGGCGCATGGATTCGCTCAATCCGCTCACACCGGCGCGCCTGGCCGACGCACCCCGGCCTGCCCGGCCCGCGCGCCCGGTCGCAGATCCCGGCATCCTGCCCGGCAGCTGGCAGGCGCACCGGCTGCGCCTGTCACCCATGCCAGGCGAACTGGTGCCGCAACTGTCTTATCACCTCTACACCCCGTCGAAGGCACATCGCGGCCCGCTACCGGTGGTGGTGGTGCTGCACGGCTGTCGCCAGACGCCGGACGACCTGGCCGCGGGTACGCGCCTCAATGCACTGGCCGAACGCGAAGGCTTTATCGTCGCCTACCCGCAACAGCCATTGCGCCGCCAGGTGCAGCGCTGCTGGCAGTGGTTCGACCTCGGTGCGGCCGACGGCGGACGCGAGGCGCAGGCCGTGGCCGCGCTGGTCGACGCGCTGGCGGCGCGCCATGACGTACGCGAGCGCGAGATCTACCTGGCGGGCATGTCCGCCGGCGCGGCCATGGCCGCGGTGGTGGCGCTGCGCTACCCGGACAAGGTGGCCGCCGTGGCGCTCCATTCCGGCGTGGTCATCGGCGCGGCCGGCAACCCGCGCGCCGGCCTGCGCGCGATGCAGGAAGGCTCCGAGGCCGAGCCCGCCTGGCTGCTCGATGCCGCCGGCGTAACGCCGGGCGGCCCACAGATACCCGCATTGGTGATCCATGGTTTGGCCGACGACGCGGTGCATCCGGTCAACGGCCGCCTGCTGGCGCGGCAGTTCCTGGCCTACAACGGCCTGGAAGACCGCCTCGCCGGCCGCCCCGCTCGCTTCGAGCCGGAAGGCGACATGCCGGGCCGCTCGCATGAATACCGCTTCGGCCGCTGGCAGCGCGACCTGGTGACGCTGGTCGAGGTGGAGGGTCTGGGCCATGCCTGGAGCGGCGGCGACGACCGCTACAGTTACCACAGCGATATCGGGCCGGATGCGAGCGCGATGATGTGGGAGTTTTTTCGGCAGTATCGGCGCTGAGGTGCAGTGGTAGACGCCTGAGTATGTGCTGGCGGATACTCGCCCGGCGTCGCACCGATCAGCACATGGAAAGCGGACAATGCGAAGCCAAACCACAATCACCTGCGAACTTCGCTCGCTCGGAGTCAATGCCGGCGACCTTGTGATGGTACATGCCTCGCTAAAGGCCATCGGTCCTATCGACGGAGGCGCTGTTGCCCTTGTGGCAGCACTTCGCGACGCCGTTGGCCCGGAAGGCACGCTGCTAGGTTATGCCTCATGGGACCGGTCTCCCTACGAAGAGACGCTGCAGGGTGCGAAGATGGATGAACAGCAGCGGCGCAACTGGCCGCCTTTCGATCCGGCCACGGCAGGCACGTATCGCGGCTTCGGCTTGCTCAACCATTACCTCGCCTCATCCCCGGGCGCCTTGCGAAGCGGCCATCCTGACGCCTCCATGGTCGCGCTCGGGCCGCGCGCAAGATTCCTGATCGAGCCACATCGGCTTGGTGAAGCCTTTGGCAAAGGCTCTCCAATCGAGCGCTTTGTTAACGAGCGCGGCAAAGTGCTGCTGCTGGGCGCTGGCCTCGATGCTCTGACCGTCCTTCACTACGCCGAGGCCATTGCCAAGATCCCCGGCAAGCGCCGCGTCACATATGAGATGCCTCTGCAGGGCGCGGACGGACAGACCGTGTGGAAGACCGTAGAGGACTTTGACTCGAACGGGATTCTGGATTGCTTTGCCATCGAAGGCCAGCCGGACGGGGTAGAAACCATCGCCAGGGCCTATGTTCCCTTAGGCCGGCACACCGAAGGCCAGGTGGGGTGTGCGCACTGCTATCTGTTCGATGCCCGGGATATCGTGGCGTTCGGCGTCAGCTACCTGGAACAGCTGTATTTCGCGCCGTCCGCGAAACCGGGACGCTGATCGACCCCGCTTTATCTGGCGCGATGGCGTCATCACCCCGCGCGCGACTACTGAGAGTCGGCGCTGTAGGCGGCGCGCAGTAAATTGAATCTTGAACTCGCGGTTCAGGGACTCGACGGCTCTCCTCTTGTACCAAGCCCGGCATAAGGTGCTGCTAATTAGTCGTTTGGTGCGTGCCTTCACCTACCGCCGCCGGCAACGCGCGGCACCAGTGCGCGAAGCCGGGAAAGCACCAGCTTTGCCGCTCGCGACATCGGATGGTGATGGGTAACGCCCAACGCAATCGACCGGGGCAGTCCCGGTTCAACGATCTCGACAGCGGCCAGCCGGCCGTTTCTTATTTCCTCGTCGACAGCAAGCAACGGCAGTATGGTCATCGCGTGGCCGCACAACGCGACTTCCTTCATGGTGTTCAGCGATTCCACCTCAAGCGCGACATCCAGCGCGATGTTTTGCTGGCGGGCATGCTGGTCAAGGACAAGGCGAAGGCCATTCGGTGTCGGTGGCAAAACCAGCGGCACGCCGCCGAGGCGGTGGAAGGCGACCGTCCGCTCGCTGGCCAACGCATGCCCGGGCGGGCAGACGAGGTAGGTGGCAACGGTGGCAAGGATGTCCTCATCCTGCCGCGGTCCGGGGCCATACCGGTTGATGACTGCGAGGTCCAGTTGACCGGATTCCAACTGCTCGTCGAGTTGCCCGCTGAAGCCCTCGACGACTCGCAGGCGTACCCCGGGTGCCGTGGCGCGCAGGTCTTCGAACAAGGCGGGGACGAGCCGGCGGGTCATCGACGGCAGGACTCCGATGCAGACCAGTCCGAACGGGATCCCGGCTGCGTTCCGTATTTCATCATTGAGTCGCTCGGATTGGGCAAGCAGCAATTCGATCTGCGGAAAGATCCGCTTGCCGAATTCCGACAGCACCACGCCACGACCGGTCCGGTCGAACAGCCGGTCTCCCCATTCGGCCTCGATCTGGGCGATGCTGCGGCTCACCAAAGATTGGGCGATTCCCAGCGTCCGCGCTGCGCGGGAGAGGGAACCCATTTCCGCCACCAGGACTACGGTTTCCAGTTGCTTCAAATTCACGGACCCATCCAGAAAGTGGATATCTGATATCGCAGATTCTACTCTGTTGGATTGGCGCGGGACTCCATACACTCCAACCACTTCTTCCGGTAAGAGAGAAGGAAGACCGATATATGGAGACGACAATGCCGCAGTTTTCTGCTGTATTCAGCGCAATCCGGTCGCCGGTGTGCACTTTGATCCTCGCCGCAGCCCCGTTTGCCTTTTGCGCCTCGGCCGGCGCCGCAACGGGTTATCCGTCCAGGCCGCTTCGCCTGGTCGTGCCGTTTCCAGCCGGTGGGCCGACCGACGCGATGGCGCGCCTCATTGGCCAGCACCTATCGCAGCAGTTGGGTCAGCCCGTGGTCATCGACAACCGCGGCGGCGCGGGCGGCACCATTGCCACCGAAACGGTAGCGCAGGCGGCACCGGACGGCTACACGCTGTTTTTCTCCACCACTGGCACGATGGCGATCAATCCTGCGCTCTACCGGTCGCTGAAGGTGGACCCGCTCAAATCGTTTGATGCGGTGGGATCGGTGGCCTCGACCGTCAATGTGCTGGTGGTCCCCAATGGCTTGCCGGTCAGCAACCTGAAGGAGCTGGTTGCGCTGGCCAAACAAAAGCCCGGCATGCTGACATTCGGCTCGGCCGGCAATGGCAGTTCCAACCATCTATCGGGCGAACTGTTCAAGTCGATGGCCGGGATCGACATCGTTCATGTGCCATACAAGGGGTCGGGGGCCGCCTTTACCGATCTGCTCGGCGGCCGCATCTCGATGATGTTCGATACGGTATCGAGCCAGGTCCAGTACATCAGCAGCGGCAAGGTCAAGGCGCTGGGCGTCACGGGCGCCCGCCGCTCGGAAGCGTTGCCGAAGGTGCCGACCATTGCCGAGGCAGGCCTGCCAGGCTTTGACGTGACGATCTGGTTCGGCCTGTCCGCGCCGAAGGGCACCACGCCTGACGTAATCCACCGCCTGAACAGTGAACTGCAGAAGATGCTTGCTCAGGAGCAGGTCCAGAGCCAGCTTGCCGCACTCGGCGCGCGACCGCTGCCCGGCACCCCCGCCGATTTTTCGAAATTGATCCAGCACGACGCAGGCAAGTGGTCGTCGGTGGTCAAGGCATCGGGAGCGACCCTTGACTGAGATTTTCAACGCGCTATTTGCGCCCGCATCGGTCGCCGTGATCGGCGCCTCGGACAATCCCAACAAGGTGGGTGGCCGGCCGATCCACTACATGCGTACCTTCGGCTACCAGGGTGAAGTCTTCCCGGTGAACCCGGCGCGCTCGACCATCCAGGGATATCGCGCCTATCCCGATCTTGGCGCGATCGGCAAGGCGCCGGATGCTGCGGTGATCGCCGTGTCGGGCGATGCCGCGCTTGAGCAGGTGCGGCGATGTGCCGAGGCCGGAGTCAAGGCTGCGGTGATCATGGCGTCGGGGTTTGCCGAAACCGGCGCGGCCGGCCGGCAACGCCAGCAGGAGCTGGTTAGTGTGGCCAACGCAAGCGGGATGCGGCTGGTAGGCCCCAACGCGCAGGGTACCGCCAACTTCGCCAGCGGAGCGGTACTGAACTTTTCCACGATGTTCATGGAAGTCGCGCCGCAGGACGGCCCGATCGCAATCATCAGCCAGAGCGGCGCAGCCAGCGTCATGCCCTACGCATTGTTGCGGCAGTCCGGTTACGGCGTGCGCTACCTGGTCGCCACCGGCAACGACGCCGATCTCGATGCCTGCGCGCTGGCCGCAGCGGTGGCCACCGACGCAGACGTGCGGCTGATCCTGGTCTATCTCGAATCGATCTCGGACCCGGCGCAACTTGCCCAGGCGGCTGAACTGGCGCGGGCACGCGGCGCCAGCATCGTGGCGATCAAGGCCGGCAACAGCCAGCGCGGGGCGCAGGCGGCGGCCTCGCATACCGGCGCGCTGGTGGGCAACGACGCGGCGATCGATGCGTTTCTGGCCCGCCATGGTATCTGGCGCGCCGGCGATATCGGCGAACTGGTCCGGGCCGTGCCGCTGTATCTGCAAGGGCACGCGGCGGGGCAGGGCAGGACGGTCGTGATGAGCCATAGCGGCGCCGTCGGCGTGATGGCGGCCGACCTGGCAGAGCGGCATGCGCTGCCGCTGGCGGAACTGCGGCCCGCAACGCTCGGTGAACTGGGCGCGATCCTTCCGGAATTCGGCACCGCCAGCAACCCGCTCGACATGACGGCGGCGCTGCTGGGCAAGGGGGACATGTTCCCGCGCGTGCTCCACGCGCTGGGCGCCGACCCCCAGGCCGACATGGTGATGGTCGGCATACCGGTGGCTGGCCCCGGCTACGACGTCGAGGCGCTGGCCCGCGATGCCGCGGCCTTCAGCACGGCGCAGGGCAAGCCGCTGGCGACCAGCGCACCGCAACAGACCGTGCGCGAGGTGTTTGCCAGGCACGGCGTGCCTGTGTTCGTGACCGAGGCCGATGCCGTCGCGGCGCTGGCCCAGTATGCCGCCCACCATCGCCTGGAAGCGGCCGCGGTCAACGCGGGCTGGCCCTCCACCGCCGCGCTTGCCGGCAGCGGCTTGCAGGACGAGGCACGCAGCCTGGCGCTGCTCGCCGAAGCCGGCCTACCGGTGGTGCCATATCGCCTGTGCGCCAATGTCGAGGAGGCGGCGGCCGCATTCGGGGCGTTCGGAGGCGTGCCCGTGGTGGTCAAGGGCTGTGCGGCCGAAGTGCCGCACAAGAGCGAACACGGGCTGGTTCATCTGCGCCTCACCGATGCAGCAGGCACAGCCAGGGCCGCGCAAGATTGCTTCGAAAAACTGCAGCGGCTTGGTGTGGCCTCGCCGCAAGTGGTGGTCGCGGCGATGGTCAAGGGCCGCCACGAGTTCGCGCTGGGCGTCTCGGTCGATCCCGTGTTCGGGCCGCTGGTGATGATCGGTGAGGGCGGTACGTTGCTCGAATTGCGCAAGGACATCGTCACGCTGCTGGCGCCCTTTACCGCCGACGACGTGAAGGCGGCCTGCGCACGGCTGCGCCTGGCGCCGCTCTTTGACGGCTATCGCGACATCCCGGCACTCGATCTGGAGGCGATGGCGACAGCCGCCGTGGCGCTGGGCAACTGGGCGCTGCGTCACCGGACCGCGCTGAAATCGGTCGACATCAACCCGCTGATGGTGATGGCTGCCGGTGAAGGTGCGGTGGCGGTCGATGCCGTCGTGGAACTGCAGGAACACTGAAAACATGGAAGCCATACAAGTCAAACAGGATGACGACATCGCGATCGTCACGCTGAACCGGCCGGCGCGGATGAACGCTGTCAATGACGAGTTGCGCGGGCAGTTGATCGATGCGCTCGGCCGTCTCAACGCCCAGTCCTCGGTACGCGCCATCGTACTGACTGGCTCTGGCGAGCGTGCATTCTGCGCCGGACAGGATCTTGACGAAGCGGCCGCGGTGACGTGGCAGCAGATCGTTCCCTGGCTGAACCGGCAACGGGCGATGTACCAGGCCGTGCGCGAGCTGGACAAGCCTTGCGTGGCCGCCGTGCGCGGCGTGGCCGCAGGCGCGGGCTTCCAGCTTGCCTTGTGCGCGGACTGGCGGCTGGCCACGCCGGACAGCCGTTGGGGCCAGCCTGAGGTCAAGGCGGGGCTGGCGAGCATCGTCGGGTCGTACCTGATGACACTGCACGTCGGCCATACCCATAACGTGCAGATGTCGCTGTCGGGTGAACTGATCAACGGGCAGCGCGCCTTCGACATCGGACTGGTGACCGCGCTGTGCAGCGAAGCGGAGCTGATGTCGAACGCCGTGGAGCGAGCCCGGACCCTGGCCGCGTTGCCGCCGACGGCCGTGCGCCTTTCCAAGCAACGTTTCCGCGCCATGACGCAAGCGGGTTTCGACGAGGCCTGCGTCGCCGGCATTCGCGCCCAGCTGGAATGCTACGCCGATGGTGAGCCGCAGCGCGTGATGGCCGGGTTCCTGAGCCAACGAAAAACAAGGGAGTCACAGTGAAACAACTGAACGAACACTATATTGGCGGCGCGCGGCGCACAGTTCGCCATAATGAAACGATTCTCGTGCACGACTCAGCGACCGAGGCCCCACTGGCGCAGGTCCATCTCGGCGATGCCAGCGATGTCGCTGACGCCGTGCTGGCGGCGACGCAAGCGCTAGCCGGCTGGCAGCATATCGGTGCCGCCGCGCGGGCATCGTATCTGCTCGGCATCGCGGCGGCGCTGGAGGACTGCGCGACGGATCTCGCGAATGAGATTTCGCGCGAAGTCGGCATGCCCCTCAAGCTGTCACAACGCATCCAGGTCGACATGCCGATCGCGGCGTGGCGCGCTACCGCGGCGCTTGCCGAGACGTTCCGGTTTGTCAGCGACGTCGGCAACTCTCGCGTGACCATGGTGCCTGTCGGCGTGGTCGCAGCGATCACGCCGTGGAACTACCCCCTGCACCAGATCACGGCCAAACTGGCCCCGGCGCTGCTGGCGGGCTGCACGGTGGTGCTGAAGCCATCCGAGCTGGCCCCGTCCGCGACCGTGCGGCTGATGGCCGCCTGCGAAGCCGCCGGTGTCCCGCACGGCGTCGTCAACATTGTTTCCGGCGGTGCGGCGGTCGGTGAAGCGCTCGTGTCGCATCCGGAGGTCCGAATGGTCTCGTTCACCGGCTCAACGGCGGTGGGCCGCAAGGTGGCGGCAGCGGCGGCCGGTGACATGAAGCGGCTGTCGATGGAGTTGGGCGGCAAGTCCGCCGCTGTGGTGCTGCCCGGCGCGGATCTCGGGCAAGCGGTCAAAGCGACTGTCAGTTCGTGCTTCCTCAATTCAGGCCAGACTTGCAGCGCGACGACCCGGCTCATCGTGGCGCGCGAAACCTATGCGCACTGCCGGCAGCTGCTTGCCGATGCCGCTGCCGCCATGACGCCCGGCGATCCCGCCGAAGCCGGCACCCGCATCGGCCCGCTATTGTCGGCACAGCAACGTGAACGCGTGCTGGCCCACATCGCCGAGGCGGAGCGTGCCGGCTTCGACCGGATTGCCGGTGGCTCCGAAGCGCCGGTGCCCGCTTCGGGGTACTTTGTTGCCCCGACCATCTTCGGCAACGTCGCGCCCGACAGCCAGCTGGCAAATGAGGAAGTCTTCGGCCCAGTGCTGGCGGTATTGAGCTACGACACCGTCGACGAAGCGATCGCGCTTGCCAACGGCACTGCCTACGGCCTGGCGGCTACTGTCTGGGGGCCTGACGCGACGGCACTTGACGTCGCCAATGCGCTGCGGGCCGGGCAGGTCGACGTCAATGGCGCCCGTTTCAACCCGGCGGCGCCGTTCGGGGGCTTCGGCATGTCCGGCGTGGGACGCGAGGGCGGCATCTACGGGCTCGAAGAGTTCCTGGAGCCGAAATCGATCCAGCTGCCCCCCTCCGCCCGCCAGGCCTGAGCAGGCAACACGAAGCAAGCACAAAGGAAGTCCGACATGGAAGACCAGATTACTTTTACCCGCGCAGGCAAGGGCGAGCACATCGCCGTCGTGACCATGAACCGCCCCGACAAGTTGAATGCGCTGACCAAGGTCATGGAGGCGCAATTGCGCGAGTCCATGGAAGCCGTCGACCGCGACGACAGTATCCGCGTGGTGGTGCTGACCGGGGCAGGCAAGGGCTTCTGCGCAGGCATGGACATCAACGAACTCGAGGTGCTGCCGCCGGATGATATTCGCGGGGCGCAGTGGATGCGGCCGTTCGACATGAACCGGCGCGCCGACTACCAGACGCGCTATGGCTACTTTCCGGCCATGCGCAAGCCCGTGATCGCAGCCATCAACGGCGCGGCAGCGGGTTTGGGGCTGGTGTTTGCCCTCTACAGCGACATGCGCTTTGCCAGCAGCAGCGCCGCATTCAGCACGGCCTTCGCCCGCCGCGGCCTCATTGCCGAACACGGGATCTCGTGGCTGCTGCCGCGCGTGGTCGGCCCCGGTCATGCGGCGGACCTGCTGTACTCCGCGCGCAAGGTGCGGGCCGACGAGGCGTTGCGCATTGGCCTGGTCGACCGTGTGTTCGAACCGGACGATCTGTTGGACCTGACGCTGGACTATGCCGACGATCTTGCCCGCAATGTCTCGCCCCGTTCCATCCACGTGATGAAGCGTCAGATGTGGGAGCAGCCCTTCCAGTCCTTGGCGGAGGCGACGCGCATGGCCAACGCCGAAATGTTCGACAGTATCCAGAGCGAGGACTTCAGGGAAGGCGTCGCTCACTTTATTGAGAGGCGGCAAGCGAACTTCACTGGCAAGTAGACCGCAGCACAAGTCAACGTCAATCCGGACGTTGGCTTGCCCGCTACTGCGTGCTCGCGCACCGTCAGCCAGAGCCCCTGGTTGGCAGACGTGCAATTTGCATCTGCCAACCCCAGAGAAAGGATACTCAGTGCGTATCGCGCAGCCCAAGCACATTGGCACCGATACGCGGATCGGTGCCACGTTCAAGTAGCTGGGGATGCGTGATGACCGTTACCTCCAGTGATCCGGTGCCGACCTCCATCGACAGGATATGGCCGCCGTAGGTGTCGAAGCTGCTGTCGCCGGCCACGCCATGCGCATGGATCGACGGCTTGCCTTCCTTCCACGCCAGGCTGCCGACGATGCTGGCCATCTCCACGTTGCGGAAGGTGCGCGGGTTGAACTGCTTCTTCGCGGCATCCCAGAAGCCGAAGGTGACGTTGGCGAAGCCGATCGCCGACAGGCTCGCGCTGGGCACCTTCTCGCAGAGGGCAAAGGCTTCGATCTGCTCGAACACGTTGTCGCCCATGCGCAGCACCAGCAGGTAGCCGGTAGGGGTCTTGATGTAGCGCGGCACGCTGTCGCGCGGGTAGTTGGGGTTCTGGGCACGGGCGTCCAGGGCCGCCTTGCATTCGGCGGAAGACGCCGGCTGCGCCGCGGCTGGCGCGGGCATCAGGGCGACGGCGCCGACGGCGGTGGCCGCTGCGAGGCTGGCGAGCGCCTGGCGGGCGCGCAGGGTTTGGCGAACGATGGTCATCTGTTGTCTCCGGTCTGGTTTGTTTGCGGTTGGGTTGGTGGCTACGGCAGGAAAACTACGAGGCGGGCGGATGCGGCGGCAGCAGGATGTCCGTGCCGACCGCGCGGATGTCGGTGTGGCCGCAGAAGGCCATGGTCAGGTCGAGTTCCTTGCGGATGATCTCCAGCGCCCGCGTCACGCCGGCCTGTCCCATGGCGCCAAGGCCGTACAGCATCGACCGGCCGATATAGACGCCCCGGGCGCCGAGTGCGACCGCCTTCAGCACGTCCTGCCCCGAGCGGATGCCGCCGTCCATATGGACTTCGATGCGCTCGCCCACGGCGTCCGCGATGGCTGGCAAAGCGCGGATCGATGCCGGCGCGCCGTCGAGCTGGCGGCCGCCGTGGTTGGACACGATCAGCGCATCCGCGCCCGACCGGCACGCCAGCCGCGCATCCTCGACATCCTGGATGCCCTTGAGCACCAGCTTGCCGGGCCAGCGGCGGCGGATCCACGCCACGTCGTCCCAGTCCAGCGTCGGGTCGTACTGGCGGCTCGACCAGTCGGCCAGCGAGGTCATGTCGTCGACGCCCTGCACATGGCCGATGATGTTGCCGAAGGTGCGGCGGCGCGTGCCCAGCATGCCCAGGCACCAGCGCGGCTTGCCCATCATGTTGAGCAGGTTCCAGGGCGTCAGGCGCGGCGGCGCCGACAGGCCATTGCGCAGGTCCTTGTGGCGCTGCGCGCTGACCGGGAGGTCCAGCGTCAGCACCAGCGCCGGGCAGCCCGCGGCGCGCGCGCGGTCCATCAGGCGTTCGACGAAGGCACGGTCGCGCATCACATAGAGCTGGAACCAGAACGGATGGCCGCCGGTGGCCTCGGCCACGTCCTCGATCGAGCAGATGCTGACCGTGGACAGCGTGAACGGCACGCCGAAATCGCGCGCGGCGCGGGCGGCCAGGATCTCGCCGTCCGCATGCTGCATGCCGGCCAGCCCGGTCGGGGCGAGCGCCACCGGCATGGCCACGTGCTGGTCCAGCATGCGCGTGGCGACGCGGCGCTCGCCGATATCCACGGCCACGCGCTGGCGCAGCAGGATGCGGCCGAACTCACGCTGGTTGGCGCGGTAGGTGGACTCGGTCCACGAACCGGAGTCGGCGTATTCATAGAACATGCGCGGCACCCGCCGCCGGGCGAGCCGGCGCAGGTCCTCGATCTCGTTGATGGATGACATCTTGTGTCCTGCAAGGAGAAGAAGCGGAACGATTGCGGACTCAATGCAGCCATGCGGCCGGCACGAGGATCAGCTGCGGGAACAGCACGAACAGGAACATCAGCGCGGTCAGGCTCAGCAGGAACGGCCAGACGCCGCCGATCACGCTATCGAGGCTGCAGCGCGAAGTGCCCGCCACGACGTTGAGCACCGTGCCCACCGGCGGCGTCAGCAGGCCGATGGCGTTGTTGAGCACGAACATCACGCCGAAGTACACCGGGTCGATGCCGGCCTTGGTGATCACCGGCATCAGGATCGGGGTCATGATCAGAACCGTCGGCATCAGGTCGAGCGCGGTGCCCACCACGATCACCAGGACCATGATGACGAACATCAGCAGGATCTTGTTGTCGATGAACGGCTCGAGCAGGTCGGTCACCTGCGCCGGGATATTGGCGATGGTGATCAGCCATGCCGACACCAGCGCGCAGGCCACCAGGAACAGCACCGTGGCGGAGGTCTTGGCCGCGGTGACGATCAGTTCCGGCAGCGCGCGCAGCTTCAGTTCGCCGTAGACGAAGCGGCCGACCACCATGGCGTAGACCACGGCCACCACCGCCGCCTCGGTCGGCGTGAACGCGCCGATCTTCATGCCGCCGATGATCACCACCGGCAGCACCAGGGCCCAGATGCCGTCAAGCGCGGCCCTGGCCAGGCGGCGGGCGTTGAAGGGTGCGGTGGGCCCAAGCTTTTCCTTGCGCGCACAGAAGTGCCAGGTGACGGCGAGCGTCAGCGCCATCATCGCGCCGGGTGCGATGCCGGCGAGGAACAGCTTGGTGATCGACACCTGCGCGACCACGCCGAACACCACGATGGCGATCGACGGCGGGATCACCGGCGCGATGATGCCGCCCGCCGCGATCAGTCCCGCCGCGCGCGGCACGTTGTAGCCGGCATTGCGCATCATCGGGATCAGCAGCGCGGCGACCGCGGCGGTATCGGCCACGGCCGAGCCGGAGATGCTGGCCACCACCGTCGCCGCGATAATCGCCACGTAGCCCAGCCCGCCACGGACGTGCCCGACCGCCGCGTCCGCAACGCGCACGATGCGCCGTGACAGGCCGCCAGCGTTCATCAGCTCGCCCGCCAGCATGAAGAACGGCACCGCCATCAGCGGATAGTTGTTGACGCCCTCGAGCATGTTCTGCGCGAGGATCTGCGTATCGAAGTTGCCCAGGTGCAGCATCAGCGCAACCCCGGATGCGAGCAGCGCAAAGGCGATGGGCATGCCGAGCGACATCGCGCCCAGCAGCGAGCCGACAAAGACAAAGATAGTCATGACAGGCTCCTTGCGCTTATTCGCCGGAGGCGCCGGACTGCGGCACCAGTTCATGCTGCGCCATGCGTCCGCTGGCGAGGCGCCACAGCCCGTGCAGCAGCATCGCTGCCATGCCGACGCTGCACACCAGCAGGCAGGCATAGACCACGCCCAGCGGCACGCCGGTGACGGGAGCGCGGTCGTCCATGCCGATCGCCACCAGTTGCCAGGCGCCATGGGCCAGCAGCAGGCAGCAGCCCAGCGCGCCCGCGTCGGCGAGCAGGCGGCAGGCACGCTGCCCGGTCTCGCCCAGCCGGGATACCACGGTGGACATGCCGAGGTGGGCCTTGTCATGCATGACCAGCAAGGCGCCGGTCAGCGTCAGCCACATGAAGACGAAGCGCGAGGCTTCTTCGGAGAAGGCAATGCCGGAATTGAAGACGTAGCGCAGGACCACGTTGCCAAAGACCAGCACGATCATGGTGGCCATCATGGCGACCATCGCGCCCTGGATCAGGCGCAGCGTTATACGGTTCATGATTGAAGACTCCTGGAGGACGGGGACTCAGCGCAGGCTCGCTGCCGGCGCCCCGATCCGGTAAAAGCGCATGGCGTTGTCGTGCCACACCGCCTGCGCGGCGGCGTCGGGCAGGCCTTCGAGCGCGGCGGCGACGGTATTGACGATTTCATGCAGCGATGCGCGCAGCCCCGACACGGGCAGGTTGCTGGCGAACATGCAGCGCTGCCAGCCGAAGATCTCCAGCGCCTGGCGGATGACGCCGACATTGCCGGCGCGATCCCATGCCGCGCCCGGCAAGCCGAACTCGGACAGTTTCAGGTGCACCCCGGGCAGGCCGGCCAGCGCCGCCAGCCCGCGGCGCCAGCCGGACAGGCCCGCCTCGGTGCGGTCCCACGGCAGGCCGGTGTGTTCAACCACCACCGCAAGCCCCGGCACCGCGGCGATCGCCTCGGCGGCTTCCTCCAGGTGCCACCACGGCACCCGCAGGTCCCACGCCAGGCCGTGCTCCGCCAGCCGCTGCAACCCGGACAGCCAGCGCGGATCCTGCAGCGTGCCGCGCTGGCCGCGCACGCTGCCATCCGCCGTCGGGCTGGTGCGCGGCTTGCATCGCAAGCCCCGCACCAGCGGGAAGGCCTGGTGCGCGCGCAGCTGGTCCGCCAGCGTGTCGCTGTTGAAGTCGGCATGCGCGACCACCGCGTTGGGAAAGCCATGGCGCGCGTGCGCCTGATGCAGCCACGCAGTCTCGGCCACCGACTCGTCGGCATGCCGCTCGGCTTCCACGTGGACGCTGGCAATGAGGGGCAAGCCGTCCCACTGGCGCAGGTAGTCGGCGGGAGCGAAGTCCTGGCGCAGCGTGGCGTAGTCGCCGAGGAAGAATGCGGCAGGGTCGTATCCCTCCTGCAGCCAGGGATAGCGCGCGGAGCCGAGCCGCCACAGGTGGTGGTGGGCATCGACGATGGCGGCGGGCATGGCAGGCATCGCGTGCTCCTAGCGCTGGGCATCCATGGCGCGCAGCACGGCGTCGCCGTTTTTCTGCACGAACAGCTGGCGCGTCTCCTCGCGCACCACCTTGCGGATGCCGGCGTTGTCGGGATGCTCGTTGACCTGCACGCCCCTGGCGCGCAGCGTGGCGATCGCCGCGGCCTCGTTGTCGGCATTGAGCTTGCGCTGGTAGGTGGCGGCGGCGGCCGCCTCTTCCAGCAGCACCTTCTGGTACTCGGGCCTGAGCGCGTCGAACTTCGCCTTGTTCATCAGCACCACCAGCGCGGTATAGGCATGACGCGTCATCGACACGTACTTCTGCACCTCGTACATCTTGGCCGAGACCATCAGCGTGGGCGGATTCTCCTGGCCGTCGACCGCGCCGGATTCCAGCGCGCCGAAGACCTCGGCGAACGGCATCGGCTGCGGGCTCGCGCCCAGCAGCTGGAACGCCTTGATATGCGACGGGTTGGGCGTGGTGCGGATCTTCAGGCCGCGGATGTCCTCGGCCTTGTTGACCGGGCGCTTGTTGTTGCCCAGGCTGCGGAAGCCGATCTCCCAGAACGCCAGGCCCTTGATGCGGTGGGCGCCCAGCTCATCCAGCAGCGAGCGCCCGACGGCGCCGTCCAGCACCTTGTAGGCCGACGGGCCGTCCTCGAACTGGTAGGGCAGGTCGAGCACGTTCAGCCGTGGCGCCAGTCCGGTGACAAAGGGATTGCCGGTGGCGCCGATGTCGATGGTGCCGCTGCGCACGCCCGTGACCAGCGTGGTGTCGTTGCCGAGCTGACTGTTGGCGAAGACCTGGATCTCGACGCCGCCCTGGGTGCGCTCCCTGACCTTCTTGCTGAAGGCGAGCGCGGCCTGGTGCTGCGAGTCAGATTCCGGAACAGTATGGGCGAAGCGCAGCTTCACCGGTGCCTGCGTCTGTGCCTGTGCCACGCCGGCAACGGACAATAGCGCTGCCAGCACGATATGCGGGATAACGTGTTTCATGGTGTCTCCTGGGTTTGTGATGCGGCCCGGTCGATGTGTGCCGGGCTCTGGGGTGCCCCGTGCGGGGCGGATGCGGTCAGGGCGGCGGATGCAGCAGCCCGCGCCGGGCCAGGCTCTCCATCAGCGCGCCGATGCCGAAGGTCCACGGCGGCAGCGCATCGCTGGTGCCGACCCAGTTCACGAGGCCGCCGAGGCGCGGCGCCGAAATGCTGACGCGATCACCGGGGTGATGGGTAAAGCCGGCGCCCGGCGCGTCGCGATCCTGCACCGGCGCGAACAGCGTGCCGCAGAACAGCATCATGCCGTCGGGGTACTGGTGGTGCGCGCCCATCGCATGCGCCACCAGTTCCTGCGGCGAACGGCTGATCTGCGTCATCGCGCTGGCGCCATGCAGCACGAAGCCATCCTCGCCTTCGATGGTCAGGCCGATTTCGGTTCGCGCGATTTCGTCGATGCCGAAATGCGCATCGCACAGCCGGATCCACGGGCCGATGCCGCAGGATGCGTTGTTGTCCTTGGCCTTGCCGAGCAACAGTGCGCTGCGCCCCTCGAAGTCGCGCAAATTGACATCGTTGCCCAGCGCCGCGCCGACGATCTCGCCGCGCGGGGATACCGCCAGCACCACCTCGGGCTCGGGGTTGTTCCAGGTCGATGCCGGATGCAGGCCGACATCCACGCCGGTGCCCACCGACGACAGCGGCGCGGCCTTGGTGAAGATCTCCGCGTCCGGGCCGATGCCGACCTCAAGGTATTGCGACCACAACCCCTGCGCGACCAGCACCTCCTTGATGCGCATGGCCTCGGGCGAACCGGGTCGGATGGAGGCAAAGCCAGTCCCGACGATGGCACCGACGCTCTCGCGCACCGCCGCGGCGCTGGCCGCGTCGCCGCGCGCGCGCTCCTCGATCACGCGCTCGACCAGGCTGGCGGCAAAGGTCACGCCGGCGGCCTTGACCACCTGCAGGTCGTTCGGCGCCAGCAGGTGGCGATGTTCCGGGTCCGGCCCCTGCGCGCAGGTCGCGTCGAGCCAGTCCTGCAGCGGGCCCAGCGATGGCCCGGCGGCGTGCCGCACATGGTCGGCGCAGTCAGGCAGCGCGAGCAGGCCGGCAATGGTGGGCGCGGTGGCCGTGATATCGAACAGTTCCGCGCCGCGCACCACCACCGTCACGGGACCGCCGTGCGGGCCGGGCAGCCACGCACGTCCCACCAGCAAGGCGCGCTCGGCGTCGCGCGGCAGGGTTTCTTCGACCGAGATGCGTCGTGTCATGTCACACCTTGACGTTGGCGTCCTTGACCACACGCGCCCACTTGGCGCGCTCCGTGGCGATGAACTGCGCAAAGCGCGCCGCGCTGCCGCCCCCGTCCTCGGCACCGAAGCCGGCAAGCTTGCCCGCCACGTCGGGCAGCGCCAGCACCTTGTTCAGGTCAGCATTCATGCGCTGGACCATGGGAGCCGGCAGCCCGGCCGGTCCGACCAGCCCGTACCAGGTGCCGGCATCGAAGCCGGGAAAGCCCGATTCCGCCAACGTCGGCACGTTGGGATAGCTGGCCGCGCGACGCGGGCGCGTCTGCGCGATCGCCACCACCTTGCCGCCCTGGATCTGCGGCGTGGCGGAAGTCATGGTCTCGAAGCTGAAGTCGATCTGGCCGCCGATCAGGTCGGTCAGCATCGGCGCCGAGCCGCGGTACGGCACGTGCAGCGCATCCACGCCGGCGCGCAGCTTGAACATCTCCAGCGCGAGGTGCTGCGCCGCGCCGGCGCCGGAAGAGCCGAAGGTGATCTTGCCCGGCTGGCTGCGGCACAGCGCGACCACGTCGGCCACCGAGCGCGCGCGCCCGCCGGTATGGCAGATCAGCAGATTGGGCGTGACGCCGACCAGCATGATCGGGGTGAAGTCCTTCTCCACCGAGTAGCCCAGCTTCGGGTACAGGCTGGGCGCAATGGCATGGTTGCTGATGTTGGTCATCAGCAGGGTGGTGCCGTCCGGCGCCTGGCGCGCGGTGTACTCGGCGGCGACCACGCCGGCGGCGCCGGGCCGGTTCTCGACGATGACCGACACCCGCCACAGCGCCGACAGCTGCTGCGCGATCACCCGTGCCATCACGTCGGTGCCGCCGCCGGGCGGGAAGCCGACGATGATGCGGATCGGACTGGTCGGCAGTGCCTGGGACCAGGCTGCCAGCGGCGTGGCCAATGTGGCCGCGCCCGCGCACAGGAAGGTGCGACGTCGCATATGTTGTCTCCTGATGTTGTTGTTGGAATGCGCCGGTATTACAGCGAGGCCTCGAGCAGCGCGAGGTAGTCCTCGGCGCTGGCTTCACGCGGGTTGGTCTTGTGGCAGTGGTCGGCCAGGGCGTAGTCGACGACGCGTGGGAACAGGGCCGGGTCGACGCCCATCTCGCTCAGGCCGGCGGGCAGGCCCAGGCGCCGGTTCATGCCCGTGATGGCCGGAGCGACGGCGCTGGCATCGGGGAGTCCCATGGCCTGCGCGATGCGCCCCGGCTTGTCGTCAGTCTGCATCGACGGTGCCTCGGCATTGAAGCGGATCACCGCCGGCAGCAGCACGGCGTTCAGGGTGCCGTGGTGCAGGGTCGGCCTCAGTCCCCCTAGCGCGTGGCTGAGGCTGTGCACGCAGCCCAGCCCTTTCTGGAACGCGAGCGCGCCCTGCATCGATGCGCTCATCATGGCCAGGCGCGCGGCACGGTCCTGCGGATCGCGGTGCGCGCGCTCGATGTGCAGCCAGGCGCGGCGCAGGCCATCGAGCGCGATGCCGTCGGCGGGCGGGTTGAAGGCCGGGGCCATGAAGGTTTCCAGGCAATGCGCGATGGCGTCCATGCCGGTGGCCGCCGTCAGCATCGGCGGCAGGCCCAGCGTCAGCTCCGGATCGCAGATCGCCACGCGCGGCACCAGGTACGGCGACAGCACGCCGACCTTGCGCCCGTCGTCAAGGATCAGCACCGCGCCGCGGCCGACTTCGCTGCCGGTGCCGGCGGTGGTGGGGATGGCGATCACTGGCGCGGTGGCAGCCGTGATCCGCGCCACGCCGCCCTCGATCGCGGCGAACTGGCGCAGCGGGCCGTCGTGGGTAGCGCAGACCGCGACCCCCTTGGCCAGGTCGATCGGCGAGCCGCCGCCCACCGCGATGATGCCGTCGCAACGGTACTCGCCATAGAGGCGCATGGCCTCGCGCATGGCAGCCTCGGTCGGGTTGGACGGCGTGCCGTCGAAGATCACCGCCTCGCAGCCGGGGCGCAGCTGCTCCAGCACGCGCTGCACGATGCCGGCGGCCTTGACGCCTGCGTCGGTGACCACCAGCGGGCGCGTGATGCCGATGCGCTCGCATTCCTGGGCCAGCAGGCCGATCGCGCCGAAGTCGATCTGGATCTGGGTGATGTAGTTGATGAGGGCCATCTTGTCTCCATGCTGTGTGGGGTGTGCCGGATGCCGCGGGGCGGGCGGGCCATTGGTGACGAAGTCTAGGAACAAGGCCCGCGGGTCACAACGTGGAATTACTTGAAGGCAGCCCAAGAAAAACTCACAGCAGCGCACGCCTAGTTTTTCTTGAAGCGGCGCTGAGATTTTCTCGTTTTGCGGCGCGCGGCGCGGGCCCTAGACTGGCGCAGACCAGCCGGACTCCGGACCACTGCCCGCTGCCGGGCCCCCTACACACCAACGACAACCATGAGACAACCGATCCTGATCGAGCGCGACGCCCAGGTCGCCACCATCACGCTGAACAACCCGGACAAACTCAATGCCATGGACCTGTCCATGTGGCAGGGCCTGACCGACGCCATCCAGCGCCTGTCGGCCGACGACACGCTGCGCTGCGTGGTGCTGCGCGGCGCCGGCGACAAGGCCTTCGCCGCCGGCGCCGACATCGCCGAGTTCGACACCATGCGCGCCAACGCCGCGCAGGCGCAGCAGTATGGCGAGATCACCAACGCCACCATGCGCGCCATCGCCGAATGCCGGCACCCGACCGTCGCGCTGATCCAGGGCGCCTGCGTCGGCGGCGGGCTGGAGATCGCTTCGATGTGCGACCTGCGCATCTGCGGCAAGTCGAGCCGCTTTGGCGTGCCGGTCAACCGGCTCGGGCTGGTGATGTCGTATGGCGAACTGGGCGGGCTGGTGGCGCTGGCGGGTCCGGCGAGCGCGCTGGAGATCGTCCTGGAAGGCCGCGTGTTCGATGCCGACGAGGCCCTGCACAAGCGCCTGGTCAATCGCGTGGTGGCGGACGAGGCCGTGCCGGATGAAGCCTACGCGGCGGCACGGCGCATCGCCGCCGGCGCGCCGCTGGTGGCGCGATGGCACAAGCAGTTCGTGCGCCGGCTGCTCGATCCGACGCCGCTGCGCCCGGAAGAGCATGCCGAGTCCTATGCCTGCTTCGATACCGAGGATTTCCGCATCGGGCACCGCGCCTTTATCGACAAGACCCGGCCGCAGTTCGTGGGCCGTTGACAGCACCTTCTATCCAAGCATCGCGGCGCCGCCAACCCCACGCGGCCGCCCCAACCTCAGGTGGTATCCATGAATTTGCCGTTATCGAAAATCAAGGTCCTGGACGTCAGCCAGATCATGGCGGGTCCGTTCTGCTGCATGCTGCTGGGCGACATGGGCGCCGACGTCATCAAGGTCGAGGCGCCGGGTGCCGGCGACCAGACCCGCAAGTCGATGGGCTTCCGGCTCAAGGGCGATGACAGCGGCGGCTTCCTGGCGCTGAACCGCAACAAGCGCAGTGTCGAGATCGACCTGAAGAACCCGGCCGGCCTCGAGGCCTTCTATGAACTGGTGCGCGGCGCCGACGTGCTGGTGGAAAACAACCGTCCGGGCGTGGCCGCTCGCCTGAAGATCGACTATGCGGTGCTGCGCGAGATCAATCCGCGCCTGGTCTATGCCAGCATCTCCGGGTTCGGCCAGACCGGGCCGTGGTCGCGGCGCCCGGGGCTGGACCTGATCGCGCAGGCCATGTCGGGCGTGATGAGCGTGATGGGCCATCCGGACGCGCCGCCGGTCAAGGCCAGCGTGCCCATCGCCGACCTGGGGGCCGGGCTGTTTACGGCTTACGGCGTGCTCAGCGCGCTGATGGGGCGCGAGCATACCGGGCAGGGGCAATACGTGGATGCGTCGCTGTTCGAGACGGCGCTGGGACTGTCGGTGTGGGAGTCGGCCGAGTTCTGGGGCACCGGCGAGGTGCCGGTGCCGATCGGCAGCGCCAACCGCATGAGTGCGCCGTACCAGGCGGTGCGCGCCGCCGACCGGCACTTTGTGATCGGTGCGGCCAACCCCAAGCTGTGGGCTGCGCTGTGCGAGGTGATCGGGCGGCCCGACCTGCTTGCCGATCCGCGCTTTACCGACAACGCCGCCCGTATCCGCAACCGCGCCGCGCTGATTCCTGAAATTGAGGCAGAATTCGCGCGCAAGCCGGCGGCGGAGTGGGTCGATGCGCTGCTCGCGGCCGGTGTGCCGGCGGCGCCGATCTTCACCTACGACGAAGCGCTGGCCAGCGAGCAGGCGGTGGCGCGGGACATGGTGCTGGAGATCGAGCACCCGGTCGAAGGACGGGTCAAGGCGCTGGGCTTTCCGGTCAAGCTGAGCGGCACGCCGCAGCAGGTGCGCTATCCGGCGCCGTTGCTGGGCCAGCATACCGATGAGGTGCTGGGCGAGTTCGGCCTGGACGCGGCCACCGTCACGCGGCTGCGTGCGCAGGGGGCGTTCGGCGCACCGGCCCGCGCACAGGAACTGGAACGCGGCGCCGCCTGAGCGCGCCGCGATCCTCATCTATACCGATAAAAGACAGGAGACAACCATGACGACGATGTCACGTTCGCTGATGCGGCGCTGGGCGATGCCGGCGGCAGTGGTGCTGGGGCTGCTGGGTGGTACGGCCACGGCAAGTGCGGAAACCTACCCGAGCCGGCGCATCGAACTGATCGTGCCGTGGCAGGCAGGCGGCGGGGCGGACGTGGTCGCGCGCGCGCTGTCCGCCGCGGCCGCCAAACACCTGCCGCAGCCGATCGTGGTGATCAACAAGCCGGGTGCCACCGGCGCGGTAGGCCTTGGGGAAGTGGTCCACGCGAAGCCGGACGGCTACAAGCTGGTGCTGTCGTCCAGCGAACTGACCTTCCTGAACTACCTCGGTCTGGCCAAGTTCACCTACCAGGATCTGATCCCCATCGCACGCCTGAACGCGGACCCGGCCGCCGTGGCGGTGCGGGCCGATGCGCCGTGGAGCACGATCGAGCAGTTTGTGGCCGATGCGCGCAAGCCGGACGCCAATATCCGCGTGGGTAACGCGGGGCAGGGCTCCGCGTGGCATATGGCGGCCGCCGCGCTGGCCGACAAGACCGGCGCGAAGTTCAACCATATCCCGTATGCCGGCGGCGCTCCTGCCACGCTCGCGCTGCTGGGCGGGCATATCGATGCGGTCACGGTCAGCACGGCGGAGGTCTTCACGCATGTGGCCGCGGGCAAGCTCAAGGTGCTGGCGGTGATGGCCGACAAGCGGGTCAGCGGCTTCGACAACGTGCCAACGCTGAAGGAGCGCAATATCGACCTGTCGATGGGAATCTGGCGCGGCATCTCGGCCCCGAAGGGCACGCCGCCCGAGGTGATCGCGGTACTGAAGACCGCGATTGCGAAATCGGTGCAGGAGCCGGTGATGCGCCAGACGCTGGAGAAGCTGCACTTCAGCACCGATACCTATGCCGATGACGTGACGCTGCAGGCCGCCATGGTGAAGGAGTCGGCGCAGTTCAAGCAACTGGCCAGCCGCATCAGCGTCAAGGAGTAGGTCCGTGCGCGATAACACACCCGTGGAAGGCGCGGCGTCCGTCGAGCCCTTTATCGACGCGCACCAGCATTTCTGGGACCTGCGGCGCAACCCCTACCCCTGGCTGCAGGACGAGACGGTGCCGAACTTCCGCTATGGTGATTATTCGGCGCTGCGCAGGAACTATCTTCCGGAGGATCTCGCCCGCGACACAGCTGGCTGCGCGCCGGTGAAGACCGTGCATGTCGAAGCCGAATGGGCGCGCGCCAATCCCGTCGACGAGACCGCATGGCTGACGCAGCTCGCCGCGCGGACGGGGCGGCCCACGGTGATCGTCGGCCATGCCCAGCTTGACCGCGGCGATGTCGAGGAAATGCTGGCGGGCCATGCCGCCTGCGCCATGATGCGCGGCATCCGCAACAAGCCGGTGACCGCGGCGCGGCGCGAAGACGCGCGCCGCGGCGTGCCGGGCTCGATGGACGACGAACGCTGGCGGCGAGGCTACGCCTTGCTGGCCCGCCATGGCATGTCCTTCGACCTGCAGGCGCCGTGGTGGAACCTGGACCAGGCGGCGGCACTGGCGCGGGCTTTCCCGGGCACGCAGCTGATCCTGAACCATACCGGGCTGCCCGCCGACCGCAGTGAAGCCGGCCTGGCCGGCTGGCGCTCCGCGATGGCCGGGCTGGCCGCGCAACCCAATGTCGCCGTGAAGATCTCTGGCCTGGGATTGCCTGGCAAGCCGTGGACGCAGGCCGACAACGTGCCCGTGATCCGCGACGCCATCGCCATCTTCGGCGTGCAGCGCTGCATGTTCGCCAGCAACTATCCGGTGGACAGCCTGGTGGCGAGCTACGGCACCATCGTGGCAGGCTTCCGGGCCGCCATCGCCGTCTATCCGCCCGAACAGCAGCGCGCGCTGTGGCACGACAACGCGGTGCGCTTCTATCGCCTGTAGCAACGCATCGACAACGATCCGCCGCCCGCCCGGTTCGCGCCGGGGCGGGGAGGGCGGCTTCGCCCCAAGACCTGAAAGGAACCCATGATGAAGAACGGATTGCAACCCGGCGCCGCCTGCGCGCGCACGCTGACGGTCGACCGCCAGCGCACCATCGATTTTCTTGGCGAAAGCCTGCGCATCTACGCCACGCCCGAACTGGTACGCGATATCGAACAGACCTGCCTCGACTTCCTGCAAGGCTTTCTCGATGACGGCGAAAGCTCGGTGGGCGCGGAGGTGTCGGTGCAACACACGGGTGCCACGCCGCTGGGCGGCGAGGTGCGCATTCACGCCGAGGTCACGGCCATCGATGGCCGCAGCATCACCTTCAGCGTGACGGCCGACGATGCGGTGGAGCGGGTTTGCAGCGGCACGCATCGCCGCTTCGTGGTCGATGTCGAGCGCTTGCGCGCACGCGTGCAGAAAAAGACGGCATCGATGCCCGCCGCCGCCTGAAGCCGCGCAGCGGGACGCGCCCCGCAAGCCGCCCTCAGACGGGGGCCGGCTGCCGCTGGTCCTGCGACACTTCCGCGCGGATCCAGTCAGTGAAGCAGCGGATGCGGCGATCCTGCAGCCGCTCCTTCGGGAACACCACGAAGTAAGAGAATTCGACCGGCAGCCGGATCGATTCGAACAGGCGCATCAGCCGGCCTTCAGCCAGGTCCTGCTCGATCCAGTTCTTCTTGACCAGCGCCACGCCCAGGCCATTGAGCGCGGCGTTGATGACCAGGTGGCTCGGCCAGAACGACGGCCCGCGACTGGCATCGACATCGGTCACGCCGGCGTGTTCCAGCCACATCGCCCAGTCGGGGTTGCTCACGTCCGTGTAAGTGCTGTCGTCGTGCAGCAGCGTATGGTGCTTCAGGTCGGACGGCGTTTCGAGCGGCTGCGGACCTTGCAGCAGCGCCGGACTGCACACGGGAATGACCTCGACCGCCATGCACAGCTCGCAGTGCAGGCCGGGATAGTCGCCGCGGCCATAGCGGATCGCCATGTCGAAATCGTCGCGCTCGAAGTCGATGCGATGGTTCGAGGTGGACACCTTCAGGTCGATATCCGGATTCGCCTTCATGAAGCGGTCCATGCGCGGGATCAGCCATTTGACCGCGAAGGTGGGCGGCATGTTGACCTTCAGCGCCGGGCGGTCCTTGCTGTGCAGGCGATGGGTGGCATCCGCGAGCTGCTTGAAGGCCAGCTGCACGCTGGGCAGGTAGGCGTTGCCGGCCGGTGTCAGCACCAGGGCCTTGGCCTCGCGGATAAACAGCTGCACGCCAAGGCTCTCTTCCAGTGCCTTGATCTGGTGGCTGACCGCCGACGGCGTGACGAACAGTTCCTCCGCGGCGCGCGTGAAGCTCAGATGCCGGGCAGCCACTTCGAACGCCCTGAGCGGGTTGAGTGGGGGAATCTGTCTCGACATAGCGGTGGTACGCAATCCTGTAGATGCCTTGCCGACGTGGGGCCGGCAAGCCGCTGCACGATAGCATTCGTGCCACTGCATGGGAATAGGGGCCGGCGCCATGTAGGTGAATTCAGGACAGCTGCGTTTGCGGCCTTGGACAATTCCGTCCCGCGCCGGGCCCGATTTCTTTGCTTTGTCCTGAACCGTTGCCATAATGTCGAAAAATGTGAAATCCGGGGCACAAAGAAGCGTGCAGCGCCGGATTGCGGGGTCGGAATTTCTGGAACGTCATGGCATTCAAGCAATCCATCCAGGCGGCAGCCACGGTGGCTGCCACGCCGCGCGGCCGGGTGGCCGTGCGCATTGCGGTCGGCGTGGCGGCGGCGCTGGCGGTGTTCGGGCTGGCCGGGTATTTCGGCGGGCCGCCGCTGATCAAATACCTGGTCGAAAAGAACGCGACCGAGGCGCTCGGGCGCAAGGTCACGCTGGGGCAGGCCCATGTGCGGCCGTTCGAGCTGGCGGCCACGCTGACCGACCTGACCATTTACGAGCGCGACGGCCAGACGCCGGCGCTGACGCTGGGCGAGGCGCGGGCCAATACCTCGCTGGCCTCGGTCTGGCACCTGGCGCCGGTGGTCGACAACCTGCATGTCGACCGCCTGGCCGTGCACGTGGTGCGCGGCGCCGACGGCCGCATGAGCTTTGTCGATGTGCAGGAGAAGTTCGCGGCGCTGCCGCCCAAGCCGGCCGATGCCAGGCCGGCGCGTTTCTCGGTGAACAACATCGCGGTGACCGGCAGCAGCCTGCGCTATGACGACAAGCTGCTCGACACCACCCTGCGCGTCGACAACCTGACGCTGACGCTGCCGTTCCTGTCCAACCTGCCGCACGACGTCGAGATCGTGACCCGGCCCACGCTGAGCGCGCAGGTCAACGGCACGCCGCTGGCGTTGGACGGCGAGGTGCTGCCTTTTGCCGATTCACGCCAGACCCGGCTCAACATCAATTTCGACGGGCTCGAGGTGGCGCGGATGATGGCGTTCGCGCCGACGCTGCGCGATGCCGAGGTCAAGTCCGGCAAGCTCGATACGCGCCTGACGGTGGCGTTCCGCCAGCAGCAGGACACGCAGGAGATGGTGGTGCTGGGCACCGCCGCGCTGCGCGATGCCGAGGTGCGCACGCGCGCCGGCCAGCCGCTCGTCCGCAGCGGCAAGCTGGCGGTCGATATCGCCAGGCTGGAGCCGTTGGCGCATCGCGCGCAGCTGCGCAGCGTCGAGATCGAAGGGCTGGCGCTGGAGGCGGCACGGCGCGCGGATGGCTCGCTGAACCTGGCCACGGCATTCCTGCCGCAGGCGGTGAGCCGGTCCACCGATGGCGTGGCACCGGCGCCGGCCTCGGCTCCCGCTGCCGCCTCGGCGGTGCCGGCAGCCCCCGCGACGGCCGCGGCCAAGGAAGTGCCGTGGCGCTATGCGGTCGAGCGCATCGTCGTCAGGCAGGCCCGGGTGGGATTCGAAGATGCGCTGGCGCCATCGGGCCCGGGCAAGCTCGCGCTCGGGCCGCTCGATGCCGAGGTCAAGGGCTTTGCCGGCACCGACGCCGACAAGCCCGTGCGCGTCGAGGCCACGCTGACCGTGGCCGATGGCCAGACCCTGCACCATACCGGCGACCTGCTGCTGCGCGACGGCTCGATGGCCGGCACGCTGGAAACCACCGGGCTGCGGCCGCAGGGGTTTGCCGCCTGGTGGCCGCGCGAGCTGCGCAGCCAGTTCGGCACTACCGCGGTCAATGCCGAGCTGCATTACCGCATGGCGTGGGGCGCGCCGCAGTTCCAGTTCGTGCTGGAAAAATCGCGGCTGGAGCTGGCGCCGCTGTACGTCGCCACGCGCGACCCGGTGGTAATGCCGGCCGCCGCTGCACCGCGCGCGAGCGCAGCCGATGCGCATGCCGCGGACAGGCAACAGGGCGCCGGCCGCCGCGCGCGCGACCGCGCCGGCAACCGCGGCAGCGACCGGGATGGTGCCGCACTGCCGCTGCTGCAGGCGCAGAAGCTGGTGCTGGACGATATCCAGTTCGACCTCGCCAAACAGACCTTTGCCACCGGCCAGGTGACGCTGGCGCAACCGCAGATCGCCGCCACGCGCGACCATCGCGGCGAGCTGATCGAGATGGCGCGGCTGTGGGCGAGCCAATCCGCGCAGCAGGCGCGCGCGGCGCCGCGGAGCACGGCACCGGCCAGCGCCAACGGCGCGGCGGCGGGCGGCGGCTGGAAGGCCAATATTGGCAAGGTCGTGGTGGAAGGCGGCAGCGCCCGCCTCGCGGACTACCAGCCGGCCCAGGCCAACCGCGGCCGCCCGGTGATCCACCAGTTCCGCAATATCGGCCTGAGCACCGGCGCGTTGGCCTGGCCGCTGACGCCGGCGGCGGTGCCGGTCAAGCTGCATGCCGAATCCGGCCGCCGCGGCGTGATCGGCATCGATGGCACGGTGTTGCCCGCGCTGCCGGCCAGCCGCCTGCAGCTGGACCTGCGCCAGTTCGACGTGACCCCTTTGCAGCCTTACCTGGCTGACCGCTTCAACGCCGCGCTGCGCAGCGGCACGCTCACGGTCAAGGGCCGGCTCAATGTCGATGCGCCGGCCGGCAAGCCGCTCGCCGCGCATTTCAACGGCAACGTGCAGACCGGCAACGTGCGCACGGTGGACCGTGTCAGCGGCGACGACTTCCTGCGCTGGCGCTCGCTGGCGGTGTCGGGCATCGACTTTGCGATGGACGAGAGCAAGGGGCCGATGCGCGTGAGCCTGGGCAATGTCGCGCTGTCCGACTTCTACGCCCGCGTGATCCTGAACGCCAACGGCCGCCTGAACCTGCAGGACGTGATGGCCGGCGGTGCGGAGAAGGGCGAGGCGGCGCCGTCCACCAGCCTGACGCAGGCTAATCCGGCCTCGGCGCCGGCCGCGCCGCCGGTGCAGGCCGGCGACACGCGCAGCGCCCAGGTCGGGCAGAAGCCGGGCGGGCCCAAGCCGCAGATCCGCATCGGCGGGGTCTCGGTCGACAAGGGCAACATCAATTTCTCGGACTTCTTCGTCAAGCCCAACTACACCGCCAACCTGACCGGCATGAAGGGCTCGGTGTCGAAGGTGTCGTCGGGCGATCCCACCCCGGCCGACCTGGTGCTGGATGGCCGCATCGACGACGACGCGCCGGTCAATATCAGCGGCAAGCTCAATCCGCTGGGCGAGCAGCTGTTCCTCGACATTGCCGCCAAGGCCGCGGGCGTCGAGCTGACCCGGCTCACGCCCTATGCCGCCAAGTACGCCGGCTACCCCATCACCAAGGGCAAGCTGACCGTGGACGTGGCCTACAAGATCGAGAACGGCAGGCTCGATGCGCGCAACCACCTGTTCCTCGACCAGCTCACCTTCGGCGAGCGCGTCGACAGCCCCGATGCGACCAAGCTGCCGGTGCTGCTGGCGGTGTCGCTGCTCAAGGACCGCAATGGCGTGATCGATGTGAACCTGCCGGTGTCGGGCTCGCTGTCGGATCCGGAGTTCAGCATCGGCGGCGTGATCGTGCGCGTGATCGTCAACCTGCTGACCAAGGCGATCACCTCGCCGTTCTCGCTGATCGCCTCGGCCTTCGGCGGCAGCGGCGAGGAACTGGGCTATGTCGAGTTCGCGCCCGGCACCGCCACGCTGACCCCGTCGGCCAGGGACAAGATCGCCAAGCTGGGCCAGGCGCTCAATGACCGGCCCTCGCTGCGGCTGGAAATCAGCGGCCGCATCGATCCCGCCACCGATGAAGCCGGCGCCCGCCGCGCCTGGCTGGATGCGCGCGTGGCCGAGCAGAAGCGGCGCGACCTGCGCGACAACGCGCAGGCCGGGGCCGCAGCGGGCGACGATGAGGCCGGCGAGCAGGGCGCCGAGGTCAAGGTGTCGAAGGCCGAGTACCCCAAGTACCTGGAACAGGTCTACAAGCGCACCTCGATGAAGAAGCCGCGCAATTTCGTCGGCTTTGCCAAGACCCTGCCGCCCGAGGAGATGGAAAAGCTGCTGATGGCCAACGCCACCGTCACCGAGGCCGACCTCAAGCGCCTGGCCGAGCAGCGCGCGCTGGTGGTCAAGCAGTCGCTCGAACGCGAAGGCAAGGTGCCCGAGAGCCGGCTGTTCCTGACCGCGCCCAAGCTCAGCGCCGAGGGCATCAAGGACAAAGGCACGCCCAACCGCGTGGACTTTTCCATCCGCGGCTAGCGCGGGTGGCGGCGCCGCACCGCGCGGCGCCGCCACGGGCACTGCCGGGAAAACCGGTATGATTCGGCCCGGACAATCCGTTCCATCGCCGAATCAGGAGTGAATTTTGCAGCAGGAGCCAATGGAAGCCGCCGTCGCCTACAAGACGTGGGTGTGCGTGATCTGCGGCTGGGTGTACGACGAAGAGCAGGGCTGGCCGGAAGACGGCATCGCCCCCGGCACGCGCTGGGAGGACATTCCCGATGACTGGCGCTGCCCGGAATGCGACGTCGGCAAGGGCGAATTCGCGATGATCGAGCTGTAACGCTGCACGCACTTCTCTGTTGGTCCTATTCTGGTGACTTCAGCAGGGTGGCGCAGTTCGCTCGAGTGATGGCGCAGTTGTGGCGCAGTTTTTAAACTGCGCCACGATCCGGAGCGGAAGTGGGCGCAGTATAGACACCATTTGCTGAGAAGGGACGTGAAAGACACTGGATTCCCGCCTGCGCGGGAATGACTGAGGTGTTTGATGCAGCAACTGAAAGGCATTAACGCTCGCGCGGCGTTCAGCCGTGCCTGCGCGGCGCGTGCCGGCAAAGCCCCGCCCGCTGCCGCTGCACCTCGCACCGCCGATACCGCATCCGGTACGGATGACTGCAGCGCCACAGCGCGCGCCACACGGTGATGCACAATAACGCCACCATGATGGCTGCAAGCAGGCCGACCGACATGGCGGTCCTCCTCCCACTACGCGTGGACCGGATTCCGGCGGGAGTCAGATCAGCAGCGGTAATGCCTCCAGCACCAGCACCGCGACCAGTGCGCCGATCAGCGCGCCCATGGTGCGGCAACTGATGCGCAGGAACCTGGCGGTCACCGGGATCGAGCCCATGGCGATCACGCCTACCAGCGCCATCGGAATCAGGAATACAAGATCATGCGCGGTGAAGTGCATGGCGGTCTCCTGTCTCTCTCTTTTGTGATTCCAGTATAGGCAGTGTGTGCGGTATGGACGGTGTGCGCATCGGGATTGTCCCCGATGCGGCGCTTGTGCCCGAGTGCGCAGGTAGCGGCCGCTGCACTCGCCCGCGCCAGGCCGTTGCGCCACGTACGCACTCCGAGCCTTTTTTGGCTTGCCGGCCCCGAAGCGGGAAACCCGTGTCCTATGCTGAGCAAAGACGCGGGGCGTGTTTCCCCTTTCGTGCGATGCCCCGCCGACGAGAGAGACGGAGGTGGCTATGGAACTTCACATGCAATCGCACCACTACGTGCGACGACTGCCTGACTGGACCGCGGCAGCGGTGTCGGGGCTGGCGGCGGGCGCGTTGCTGCTGGTGCTGGAACTGTTCTGGTCGTCGATGGTGTCGGGCGTCAACCCGTGGGTGGCCACGCGCATGATCGCGGCGATCGTGATGGGCCCCGAGGTGCTGCAGACCTCGCTGTTCAGCGTCGGCACCGTGGCCGCGGCACTGGTGATCCACTTCGTGCTGGGCGCGGTGCTCGGCATGATCCTCGCGGCGATCCTGGCGCCGTTCACGCTTGATTCCAGCCTGGGCCTGGCCATGCTGGCGGGCGCGGTGTTCGGGGCGGTGGTCTACGTCTTCAACTTCTATGTGATGACGCGGGCGTTCCCGTGGTTTGTCGAGGTGCGCGGCTGGCACACCTTCGTCGGGCACCTGATCTTCGGCATGGCGGCGGCGGCGTGCTACTGGAAGCTGGAGAGCAAGGACGTGTCGCACTGAGCTGGCGCCGGCTGTATACGCGCGGGCAACACAGCGCTGCGGCGGCGGGGACCACGGGTTCCCGCCGCCGCTTTTTCCTTGTACGGCGCACTTGTGCAGTGCGCCACCAATGCTCCGGCGTGTCGCCTTGCAGTGACCTGACGGCATGCACTAGTCTTATCTCTACCTGCGTGACTTGCGCATCCCTCGCCGCGCGCGAGGAGGAGGGTGGATATGGCGATGGCCATCGCACTCGTCGTCATGGTTGCCGGATCGGTGCTCTTCCATTTCCTGAGCCCGTGGTGGGCAACGCCGCTGGCGTCCAACTGGAAACAGATGGACGACACGCTGACCATTACGCTCGTCATCACCGGCATCTTCTTTATCGGCATCAACCTGTTCGTCGGCTACATCGTCTGGCGCTTCCGTCATGATGCGCCGCATCCCAACGGCGGCAGCGGTCATCGCGCCTCCTATCATCCCGAAAACAGCAGGCTGGAACTGTGGCTGATCGGCGGCACCACGCTGGGCGTGATCTTGCTGCTGGCGCCGGGCCTGTTCGTCTATGCCGACTACGTGCGCCCGCCGCGCGAGGCGATGGTGATGGAAGTGGTCGGGCAGCAGTGGTCGTGGGCCTTCCGCTTTCCCGGCAAGAGCGGGCAGCTGGGCGCGTCCGACGCGCGCTTCGTCACTGGCGCCAATCCGCTCGGGCTGGATCCGGACGACCCGCGCGGGCTCGACAACATCGTCATCGTCGGTCCGGAGGTGCACCTGCCGCTGAACCAGCCAGTCAAGGTGCTGCTGCGTTCCAAGGACGTGCTGCATGACTTCTACGTGCCGCCGTTCCGCGCGCGCATGAACATGGTGCCGGGCATGGTGACGTCGTTCTGGTTCACACCGACGCAGGCGGGGCGCTTCGACATCCTGTGCGCGCAGCTGTGCGGCGTGGGGCATTACAACATGCGCGGCACGGTAGTGGTGGAAGAGCCGGCTGCGTTCGAGGCGTGGCTGGCGAAGCAGCAGACCTTTGCCATGACGCTGGCCAAGGCCGCGGCGCCGCCTGCGGCGATGGCCGCGGCCGCGCCTGGTGCCGCGGGTGCGGCCGGCACCATCGAGAAGGGCCGCGCGCTGGCGCAGAGCAAGGGCTGCGTCGGCTGCCACAGCATCGACGGCAATCCGGGCGTGGGGCCGACCTGGAAAGGCCTGTACGGCAAGACCGAGACTTTTGCCGACGGCAGCAGCGCCAGGGTGGACGATGCCTTCCTGCACAAGGAGATCGCTGACCCGCATGCGCGGCTGGTCAAGGGCTACGGCCCGGTAATGCCGAAGCTGCCGGTCAGCGACGACGAGCTGGCGGCGCTGTCCGCGTATATCAAGTCCGTCGGCAGCGGCGCGGCGGACGCCGGCATGGTGGCGCCGGTGGCCCCCGCGGACGTGCCGGCCGGAGCGGCCGCCACCACCAGCGCCGCGACCACGGCGGCCGCCGGTTCGGCAGCGCCCGCGGCCACGGCCGGCGCCGCGTCCGGCACCTATACCACTTCGACGGCCGTCGCGGTGCCGCCCACGGCCGCGCCCGCGCCGCCGCGCCAGTGAGGAGACCTGCATGGCCTATGCCGATGACGCCGCCCATCACGCGCCGCACAGCTTCTGGACGCGCTATGTCTGGAGCCAGGACCACAAGGTCATCGCCGTGCAATACACCATCGTGGCGATCGTGGTCGGCCTGGTGGGCGTGGCGCTGTCCAACCTGATGCGCATGCAGCTGGGCTTCCCCGGCCGCTTCGAGTTCATCGACGCCAACCGCTACTACCAGTTCGTGACCATGCACGGCATGATCATGGTGATCTACCTGCTGACCGCGCTGTTCCTGGGCGGCTTCGGCAACTACCTGATCCCGCTGATGGTGGGGGCGCGCGACATGGTGTTCCCCTTCCTCAACATGCTCAGCTTCTGGGTCTACCTGCTGTCGGTGATCGTGCTGCTGGCCAGCTTCTTCGTGCCGGGCGGACCCACCGGCGCGGGCTGGACGCTGTATCCGCCGCAGGCCATCCTGGCCGGCACGCCCGGACACGACTGGGGCATCATCCTGATGCTGGTGTCGCTGGCGATCTTCATCGTCGCGGCGACGATGGGCGGGCTCAACTACGTCACCACCGTGCTGCAGGCGCGCACCGAGGGCATGACGCTGCTGCGCATGCCGCTGTCGGTGTGGGGCATCTTCATGGCCACCATCCTGGCGCTGCTGGCGTTTCCGGCGCTGTTCGTGTCGGCGGTGATGATGCTGCTCGACAAGACCATGGGCACCAGCTTCTTCATGCCGGCAATGGTGTCGATGGGGCAGCAGCTGCAGTACAAGGGCGGCAGCCCGCTGCTGTTCCAGCACCTGTTCTGGTTCTTCGGCCACCCCGAGGTCTATATCGTCGCGCTGCCGGCCTTCGGCATCGTCTCGGACCTGATCAGCGTGCATTCGCGCAAGAGCATCTTCGGCTACCGCACCATGGTCTGGGCGATCCTGGCGATCGGCGTGCTGTCGGTGGTGGTGTGGGCCCACCATATGTTCGTCAGCGGCATGAACCCGTACTTCGGATTCTTCTTCGCCACCACCACCCTGATCATCGCGATCCCGACCGCGATCAAGGTCTACAACTGGGTCATCACGCTATGGCGCGGCGATATCCACTTCACCGTGCCGATGCTGTTCGCCATCGCCTTCATCAGCACCTTCATCATCGGCGGGCTGACCGGGCTGTTTCTGGGCAACGTCAGCGTCGACATCCCGCTGTCGAATACCTACTTCGTGGTGGCGCACTTCCACATGGTGATGGGGGTGTCGCCGATCCTGGTGGTGTTCGGCGGCCTTTACCACTGGTACCCCAAGGTCACCGGGCGGATGCTGGACGACAGCATGGGCCGCATCCATTTCTGGGTGACCTTCGTCGGCACCTATGCCATCTTCTTCCCGATGCACTACCTGGGCGTGCTGGGCATGCCGCGGCGCTACTACGCCTGGGAGAACTACGCCTTTATCCCGGAATCGGCGCATGTGATGAACATGTATATCTCGGTGGCGGCGTTCGTCGTCGCCACGGCGCAGCTGCTCTTTGTCTTCAATCTGTTCTGGAGCCTGCGTCACGGGCGCAAGGCCGACGGCAACCCCTGGCGCGCGGCCTCGCTGGAATGGCAGACGCCGCAGACCCCGCCCGCGCATGGCAACTGGGGCCCACACCTGCCGGTGGTGTACCGCTGGGCCTATGCCTACAGCGTACCGGGCGCGCGTGAAGACTTTATCGCGCAGAACGCGCCGCCGGAGCAGGGCGGCGCCGAGCCTGAACCGCACGCCAGCCGCGGAGCCGTAGCATGAACGCCGAAGCCCTGTACAAGGTCAGCCGCGACGACTTCGGCGGCAACCCGTCCGGCGAGAACGCCGCCAACCGCCATCCGCAGCGCCGCGCGCCGGCCAGCATCGGCCTGTGGGTGTTCATGGGCGTGGTCACGTCGCTGTTCGCGCTGTTCCTGACCGCCTATGCGCTGCGCATGGACAGCCCGGACTGGCACCGCATCGCGCTGCCGTGGCAGGTATGGCTGTCGACCGCGCTGCTGGCCGCGGGCAGCGTGGCGATGGCGGTGGCCGCGCGCGCGGCGGGCCGGAGCGAGATGGCCGCGGCGCGGCGCGCGCTGCGCCTGGGCGGGCTGGGGGCGGCCGCTTTCGTCGCCTCGCAGCTGTGGGCCTGGCAGGCGCTGGGCGCGATGCAAGTGATGCCGGCGGGCAATCCCGCGGGCAGCTTCTTCTACCTGCTGACCGCGATGCACGGGCTGCACGTGCTCGGCGGCCTGGCGGGCTGGGGCGTTGCCATGACGGCACGCGGCAGCGGCGAGGCCGCGGTGCTGCGCCTGCGGCTGTGCGCGCGCTACTGGCATTTCCTGCTGGCGGTGTGGGCCGTGCTGCTGGCGGCGCTGGGATGGCTCACGCCCGAACTGGTGCGCTACATCTGCGGCACGGCCTAGCGCCGGCGGCAAGGAGGACCGGCATGTCCACGCAACTGTCTTCACCATCGGCCGCCCCCGCGGTGGCGCCCGCGCCACCGGTCGGCGGCGTGCGCGGCCTGCTGGCCGACTGGTCGTCGGACCAGCAGGCCTTCAAGGTGTCGTGGGGCAAGGCGATGATGTGGATTTTCCTGCTGTCCGACACCTTCGTCTTCAGCTGCTTCCTGACCGGCTACATGACCGTGCGCATGTCGACCACGGTGCCGTGGCCTAACCCGAGCGAGGTGTTCGCGCTGCATGTGGGCGGCGCCGACATCCCGCTGCTGCTGATCGCGATCATGACCTTCGTGCTGATCACCAGCAGCGGCACCATGGCGATGGCGGTCAACTTCGCCTACCGGCGCGCGCGCCGCGAATGCGCGACGCTGATGTTCGTCACCGCGGCGTTCGGCGTGCTGTTCGTCGGCATGCAGGCGTTCGAATGGACCAAGCTGATCGTCGACGAGGGCGTGCGGCCCTGGGGCAACCCGATGGGGGCGGCGCAGTTCGGCTCGACCTTCTTCATGATCACGGGCTTCCACGGCCTGCACGTGTCGTGCGGCGTGATCTACCTGCTGGTGGTGGCCACGCGTGTGCTGCGCGGGCGCTACGAGGCCACCGGCAACTACCAGATCGTCGAGATCGCCGGGCTGTACTGGCACTTCGTCGACCTGGTGTGGGTGTTTATCTTTGCGCTGTTCTATCTCTGGTGAGGGTGGCCATGGCATCTAACCCGGCAACGCCCGCGGCAAATCCCGCGGCGCCAGCAACGCCCGCGCACGCCACTGGCGGGGACGCCGCGCACCACGGGCAGGAGCACCCGATCGGGCTGTACCTGAAAATCTGGCTGCTGCTGTTCGTGCTGTCGACGCTGTCGTACCTGGTCGACTATTTCCACTTCACCGGCTACCTGCGCTGGACCCTGATCCTGCTGTTCATGGGGCTGAAGGCAGGGTTGATCGTGGCGGTGTTCATGCACATGGCATGGGAGCGCATGGCGCTGATCTGCGCCATCCTGATCCCGCCGCTATGCCTGCTGGTGCTGGTCTGGCTGATGGCGGAAGAAGCGAATCATACGTTCCTGACGCGCGGCATCTTCTTCCGCTGACGGGGAGGCGCCGCCGGCCCCGGGGAGGGCGCCGGCGGCAGGCCGCCTTGCACCGCGCCCGGGTGCTCAGACCTGGGTGATGAACTTGGTCACCAGATAGCCGTCGAAGGTCTCCAGGCCGCCTTCACTGCCGATGCCCGAGTCCTTGATGCCGCCGAACGGGGTTTCGGCCAGCGCCATGCCGAAGTGGTTGATGTTGACCATGCCGGCCTCCAGGCCGTTGGACACTTCGGTTGCGGTCTTCAGCGAGTTGGTGAACACATACGACGCCAGGCCGAAGGGCAGGCTGTTGGCGCGACGCAGCACCTCGGCGGTGTCCTTGAAGCGCGTCACCGGCGCCACCGGGCCGAACGGCTCGTCGGTCATCAGGCGCGCGTCGTCGGGCAGGTCGGTGACCACGGTCGGCGCGAAGAAGTAGCCCTTGTCACCCAGGCGCGAGCCGCCCGCCACCACCTTGCCGCCGCGCTGGCTGGCATCGTCCAGGAACTGCTCCATCGACAGCACCCGGCGCTCGTGCGCCAGCGGCCCCATCTGGGTGCCGTCCTCGAGGCCGTTGCCGACCTTGATCGAGCCGATCACCTCGGTGAAGCGCGCCAGGAAGCGGTCATAGGCCTTCTCCTGGACGTAGAAGCGCGTGGGCGACACGCACACCTGGCCGGCATTGCGCAGCTTGAAGCGCGCCAGCATCTCGGCGGCCGGGTCGATGTCGGCATCGTCGAACACCAGCACCGGCGAATGCCCGCCCAGCTCCATGGTGACGCGCTTCATGTGCGCGCCGGCCAGCGCCGCCAGCTGCTTGCCCACCGGCACCGAGCCGGTGAACGAGATCTTGCGCACGATCGGCGATTCGATCAGGTAGGTCGAGACCTCGGCCGGCACGCCCCAGACGATGTTGAGCACGCCCGGCGGCAGGCCGGCATCGTGGAACAGCTGCGCCAGCGCCACCACCGCGCTGGGCGAGTCCTCGGGTCCCTTCAGGATCAGCGTGCAGCCCGCGCCCACCGCGGCGACGATCTTGCGGATGGCCTGGTTGAAGGGGAAGTTCCACGGCGTGAACGCGGCGCAGACGCCGATCGGCTCGCGCACTACCAGCTGGCGCACATTGGGCTGGCGCGGCGGGATCACGCGACCGTAGATGCGGCGGCATTCCTCGGCGTGCCAGTCGGCGTGCTCGGCGCAGACCATGATCTCGCCGACCGCCTCGGCCAGCGGCTTGCCCTGGTCCAGCGTGATATTGCGGCCGATGTCGCGGGCGCGCTCGCGCGCGAGTTCGCCGACGCGGCGCAGGATCTTGCCGCGCTCCAGCGGCGAGGTCTTCTTCCAGCTTTCGAAGGCGCGCTGCGCGGCGGCCAGGGCGCGGTCCAGGTCGGCGCGCGTGGCGTGCGGCAGCTGGCCCAGCACTTCCTGCGTGGCCGGGTTGATGACCTCCTGCTCGCGCCGGTCGCCTCCCTTGATGAATTCCCCGTCGATATAGAGGGCGAGATCCTGGTACATGCGTGTTCTCCTGGTGGGCGGTGAAACCGCAAGCTTAACCCGGCCGCCGCGTTCATGCAGCGCGCCGGGTGCATGCCAGGCGGCAATGTGCGGGAACGGGCCCGTCGGGCCGTCGGGCCCCGGCCCCCCGGGTCGGCCGGCGCTGGCGGCGGTGCGGACGCCGCGGCATGCTTGTAGGCCACCGCGGGGCAGGAATAGACTGGGCGGATTTCCCTCGCGCGACGCCCCATGAAGCCCGATGCCAGACTGACCACCGGCCCGATCGGCCGCACCTTGCTGCTGTTCTCGCTGCCGGTGCTCGGCAGCAACATCCTGCAGTCGCTTAACGCCTCGATCAATTCGGTCTGGGTCGGGCGCTTCCTGGGCGAGGCCGCGCTGACCGCCACCTCCAACGCCAACATCATCCTGTTCTTCCTGCTGGGCGTAGTGTTCGGCGTCAGCATGGCCAACACCATCATGATCGGCCAGGCGGTCGGCGCGCGCGACGTGGACCAGGCGCGGCGCGTGGTGGGCACCAGCACCACCTTCTTCGTCGCGCTGTCGGTGCTGGCCTCGGCGCTGGGCTACTTCTATACCCCCGACATCCTGGCCGCGATGCGGACTCCGCACGATGCCGCGCCGCTGGCAGTGGCCTACCTGCGCATCATCTTCCTGGCGCTGCCGTTCATGTACTTCTACAACTTCGTGATGATGACGCTGCGCGGCGCCGGCGATTCGCGCACGCCATTCTGGTTCATGCTGTTGTCGGTGGTGCTGGACGTGGCGCTCAACCCGATCCTGATCTTCGGCGTGGGCCCGGTCCCCGCCATGGGCATCGCCGGCTCGGCGCTGGCCACGCTGATCGCCCAGCTGGCGAGCCTGGCGGCGATGATGGCGCTGCTGTACCGGCGCCGGCATTTCCTGCTGCTGCATCGCGGCCAGCTCGCGCTGCTGGTGCCGGACCCGGCGATCCTGCGCGCGCTGGTGGTCAAGGGCCTGCCGATGGGCCTGCAGATGGTGGTGATCTCGTCGTCCGCCATCGTGATGATGGCGCTGGTCAACGCCCATGGCTCGCAGACCACCGCCGCCTACGGCGTGGCGTCGCAACTGTGGACCTATGTGCAGATGCCCGCGCTGGCGGTGGGCGCGAGCGTATCGTCGATGGTGGCGCAGAACGTCGGCGCCGGGCTGTGGCAGCGCGTGGCGCGCATCACGCGCATGGGGCTGCTGTTCAACCTGGCGATGACAGGGGCGCTGGTGGCGCTGATCTACCTGTTCAATCGCCATTCGCTGGGGCTGTTCCTTGGCACCGACGGCGTCGCCATCGGCATTGCCCAGCATATCAACGTGGTGGTGCTGTGGTCGTTCATCCTGTTCGGCTTCACCATCGTCATCTTCGGCACGGTGCGCGCCACCGGCGCGGTGATGGCGCCGCTGGTGATCCTGTTCCTGTCGATGTGGGTGATCCGGCTGCCGTTTGCCTGGGCGCTGGGCCCGCGCCTCGGCGCCGACGCGATCTGGTGGAGCTTTCCGCTCGGCTCGGTGGTGTCGCTGGCGCTGGCGCTCGGCTACTACCGCTTGGGCAACTGGCGTGGCAGCCAGATCCTGCCCGCCGCGCCGCATCCTGCAGAGGCCGTGGGGCAGGCGCCCGATACCAGCATGGGCACGCCGTGCGAAGACGCCGGCGAGGTCGTCGAAGCGGCCAGCAGCGCCAGGCCAACGGCCGAGGCCGCGCGCTGATTGCCCTGCGACGCCCGCATTGAAAGCCTTCCGAAAGATCGATGTGTCATCGTGTCACCGCTGACACTCCTTCCCAGCACACGCGTGCCCTGCCGCCAGGGCATCGGCACGCGTCTTTGCGGCCGCGCCCTGCCTTGATGCACGGGCGCGTGCCGTCTTGTTTCTACTGACGTTCCTGTCGACTTTCCTTTCGTATTTCTTTCATCCAAATACATCACAACGTGATGTATTGACGCGTGCGTCATCGCCGGATTTGCCTTGTTTTAAGGGTTCATTGGTAAATACCCCTAAAACAGGACAAATGAAAGGCACCTGAAAGATCACGTCTCTAAGGTTCGGGTCAACCGTCGGGGAGCATGCCCGCTTGCATGCCTGCTGCGCCTGAGCCAGTGCGCCCCCGGCACGGCATTTCATGAACTTTGAGGAGAATCGTTTTGCGCATACGCAGCCAAAAGGACTTTGCCTCCGGCCTGATGTTCATTCTGGTCGGGCTGGGCTTTTCCTGGGTCGCTCGCGGCTATTCCATGGGGACGGCCGCCAAGATGGGACCCGGATACTTTCCATTCCTGCTGGGGCTGGTGCTCGCGGCGCTGGGGGCGGTGGTGCTGCTGGCCTCGCTGTCGCCCAAGGGCGAGCAGGACCACCTGGCCCGCTGGGACCTGAAGACGTTGCTGTGGATCCTCGGCTCGGTGGTGCTGTTCGGCCTGCTGCTCAAGCCGCTGGGCATGGTGCTGTCGGTATTCGTGCTGGTGCTGGTGTCGTCGATGGCCAGCCACGAGTTCAGCTGGAAGGGGGCGCTGCTCAACGCGGTGGTGCTGGTGCTGATCAGCCTGGGCGCCTTCGTGTACGGCATCAACCTGCAGATGCCGGTGTGGCCGGCCTTCATCACCGGTTAAGGAGCGCCGCATCATGGAATTGTTTGAACACCTTGCGCTGGGCTTTTCCACCGCGCTGTCGCTGCAGAACCTGGCCTATGCCTTCCTGGGCTGCGTGCTGGGCACGCTGATCGGCGTGCTGCCGGGCCTGGGGCCGCTGGCCACCATCGCCATGCTGCTGCCGATCACCTACACGCTGCCGCCGGTGGCCGCGCTGATCATGCTGGCCGGTATCTACTACGGCGCGCAGTACGGCGGTTCGACCACCGCCATCCTGGTAAACCTGCCGGGCGAATCGTCGTCGGTAGTGACCACCATCGACGGCTACCAGATGGCAAGGCGAGGAAGGGCAGGGGTGGCGCTGGCCACCGCGGGCCTGGGTTCGTTCTTCGCCGGCTGCGTCGCCACGCTGATCCTGGCCGCGTTTGCCACGCCGCTGTCGGAAATCGCCTTCAAGTTCGGCCCTGCCGAGTACTTCTCGCTGATGGTGCTGGGCCTGATCGGCGCGGTGGTGCTGGCCTCGGGCTCGCTGCCCAAGGCGATCGCGATGATCGTGCTGGGCCTGCTGCTGGGGCTGATCGGCACCGACGTCAACTCGGGCGCCGCGCGCTTCTCGTTCGATGTGCCGGAGCTGACCGACGGCATCGATTTCGTCGCGCTGGCGATGGGCATGTTCGGCTTTGCCGAGATCATCGCCAACCTGGAGCAGAAGGAAGCCCGCGAAACCTTTACCAACAAGGTCACCAACCTGTTCCCGACCAGGGAGGACTTCAAGCGCATGATCCCGGCCGTGCTGCGCGGCACGGCGCTGGGCTCGGCGCTGGGCATCCTGCCTGGCGGCGGTGCCTCGCTGGCTTCGTTCGCGGCGTACTCGCTGGAGAAGAAGACTTCCAAGAACGCGCATGAGTTCGGCAAGGGCGCGATCGAGGGCGTGGCCGGTCCGGAATCGGCCAACAACGCCGCGGCGCAGACCTCGTTCATCCCGCTGCTGACGCTGGGCATTCCGCCCAATGCGGTGATGGCGCTGATGGTGGGGGCGATGACCATCCACAACATCCAGCCCGGCCCGCAGGTGATGACCAGCAACCCGTCGCTGTTCTGGGGCCTGATCGCCTCGATGTGGATCGGCAACCTGATGCTGATCATCCTGAACCTGCCGATGATCGGTATCTGGGTGAAGCTGCTGACCGTGCCGTACCGCTTCCTGTACCCGGCGATCCTGGTGTTCTGCGGCATCGGCGTGTACTCGGTCAACAACCAGACCTTCGACGTGTTCATGGCCGCGGGCTTCGGCGTGATCGGCTACCTGTTCCTGAAGCTGAAGTGCGAACCGGCGCCGCTGCTGCTCGGCTTCGTGCTGGGGCCGATGATGGAAGAGAACTTCCGCCGCACGCTGCTGCTGTCGCGCGGTGACTTCAGCGTGTTCGTGACCCGGCCGCTGTCGGTGGGCCTGCTGATCGCGGCCGCCGCGCTGGTGGCAGTGGTGGCGCTGCCGTCGATCAAGGCCAAGCGCGAGGAAGCGTTCCAGGAAGACTAGCGCCAGCGAGCGTCCCGGAATGGCGCCGGCCCGGCAAGCGGCCGGCGCAAGCAACGCAAGCTTTCGGGGTGCCTTCGCGCACCCCGTTTTCTTTCGCGGGCGCGGCGCGCGCCGCGCATCCGCCCGCCCTGTTTCCCAGAGAGTGCCCGACTGCGGCAGCAGTCATGGGCTGCGCATGATGATCAGGATTCCCGCACCATCGGGTGCGCCGACAGCGCCCATGAAACCGCCTACCCTTGACCGCTTTTTCTCCAGAATCTATGTGCTCAAGCTGGTCCAGTCGAGCCCGTCGACGGTGCTCAGCCTGGTTGACCGGCTGCGCGAGCGCGGCATCGACAAGAACATCCGCTCGCTGCGGCCGATCCTGCGCAGCCTGATGATGGCCCGCGCCATCACCGCCGAGCTGGTCGAAGGCAGCGGCCGCGTCTATTGCATCACCGCGCAGGGACGGGCCGAACTGGAGTCGTATATCTCGCACCTGGCCGTGCTGAAGGCGGAGCTGGAGCCGGCCGACGAAGCCCCGGCGCGGCCCGCCGCCGAGCCCTGAATAAAAAAAGAGGCCGGTCCCTCCGGACCGGCCTCCCGCATGCTGCCCGCCTGCCACGGGCAACCGCGACAGCGTTATTGCGTCGTCACCAGTTCCAGGCCGGCTTGCGACTCGTCGTCGCCACGCGCCACCAGCACCTTGATCTTGTTCGGCGTCAGGCCGGCGATGCCATCCGACGGGATGGTGGTGATCAGCCAGTCGGCATTGTTGGCCAGCGTCAGCGCACCGGAGTCGAAGATCACGGTCTTGGAGCCGGCCGGGGTGATGCGCAGGCGGTAGGTGGTGTTGCCGTCCAGGTCGATCGAATCCTGGCCCGATGCCGGCGAGGCCTGCTTGTAGCCCACCGCGGCGAAGGTCGGCGCGACCGAGTTCAGGTCGATCGCGGGCAGGGTCACGTAGATGTCGATGTTCTGCGCATTGAACGAGGCGTTCAGCGAGCGCACCCGCGCCTTGTTCGACAGCAGGCCCTTGCCGAACGGATCGTCGATCGTCACCGTTTCCGCGGTGGCCGCCCCCGGCACCGCCACCACGGTGTACTTGTGGCCGGTGGCCGCCACCAGGCTGCTCCGGGCCAGTTCGGTCTGCGTGCCGGCGGCGTTGAACGAGATCAGCTGGTTGCCGGTTTCAACGTTGAAGTAGGTCGAGACGAACTTGTAGGGCTTGTTGACCATGCTGGTGAGCGCGCCGTTCTGCAGCACGTCGACATTGGGGCCGCCGGTGACGGCGTGGATCACGCGCACGCTTGGCTTGCTCAGGCCGATGCGGTCGTCGATGCCGTCATCGCCGCCGCCGCATGCTGACAGCACCGCGGTCGCGGCCAGCGCGAGGCCGAGGAAAAGGGTCTTGGATCGAAGCATGGGTCACCTCTTGCTGTTAGAGTCAGAGACGAGCTGGCCCATGCCGGCGCGGATCGCGGCGGCCGCGTGGCCAGTTGCTATCTGGTATGCAGGCGCGGGATCACGCTTGCCGTGATGCAACGATAGGTTTGAAGCCGTAGGCCAGACAGGCGCGACGCTCCGAATTCAGTGTCGGACGATTCCGACAGGAAGTGATGCCTGCGCGGGCGCGGCAGGCGGCGCGCCTTGGCAGCGCAAGCGCGGCGGCGCGGCGAGGCGCGCCCGCGGGCCGCCATGTCGCCTGTGCAGATGTGTAACCGGTTGTTGCCGCCGTGCCTCAGGCGGGCGATATCATGACCTGGTTGCGGCCATTGCGCTTGGCCTGGTACAGGCCCGCATCGGCCGCTTTCACCAGCTGGCTTGGCTGCGCGTCGGGCTGTGGCACCAGCACCGCACCGCCGATACTGACGGTGACGCAGTCGAGTGCGGGCGAGCCGCTGTGGGCGATGGCCAGCCCCTGCACCGCGCGACGGACCTTTTCGGCCAGCAGCCGCACGCCGCCGGGCGAGGTGCCCGGCAGCACCATGGCGAACTCCTCGCCGCCAAAGCGTGCAGGCAGGTCGGTGGCGCGCGCGCAATTGTCGCGGATCACCGCGGCGACGCGGCGCAGCACGTCGTCGCCGGCGACGTGGCCATAGGTGTCGTTGTAGGCCTTGAAGGCGTCGACATCGATCATCAGCAGCGCCAGCTCGGTCTGCTCGCGCAGCGCGCGGCGCCATTCCGCACCGAGGTATTCGTCGAAATAGCGCCGGTTGGACAAGCCGGTCAACCCGTCCGAGTTGGTCAGGCGCTGCAGCTCCAGGTTGGTCTCCAGCAACTGCTGCTGGCTCTGGCGCAGCGCGCGGTAGGCTTCGTCGCGTTGCAGCTGGTTCAGGTACGAGCGAGAGTGGTAGCGGATGCGCGCGATCAGCTCGATGCTGTCGGGCAGCTTGACCAGGTAGTCGTTGGCGCCGGCGGCAAAGGCAGCGCCCTTGGTCGCGGCTTCTTCCCTGGTCGACAGCACGATGATCGGGATATCGCGCGTGGCCGGGTTGTCGCGGTAGCGCTGCACCAGCGTCAGCCCGTCCACGCCGGGCATCACCAGGTCCTGCAGGATCACGGTGGGCTTGGTGCGCTGCGCCACGGCCACCGCTTCTTCGGGCTGCGAGCAGTAATGGAAGTCGATATCGGGCTCGGTGGCGAGCGCGCGGCGCACCGCTTCGCCGACCATGGCCTGGTCGTCCACCAGCAGCACCATGGCCAGGTACTCTTGCTTGTCGGTCGCGGCGGGAGTCCGCGCGGGCATGCCGGCGGGGTTGGAGGATTCGGGTTGCATGTTCAATTCCTGTTCTCGCGGTCCCGGCACGGCCTGGGACCGGTTGCATTCTTTCAGGCAGGCGGCGCGGGCCAGGTCAGCGCCGCCGGGCCGCACGCCTGCACCAGCCGCGGCGCGATGCGCGGCAGCGGCAGGATTTCGGCGGCGGCGCCGAGCGCGGCGGCGGCCTTGGGCATGCCGTACACGGCGCTGGTGGCGCGGTCCTGGGCGATGGTGAGGAAGCCGCGGTCGCGCATGGCCTTCAGGCCCAGCGCGCCGTCGCGCCCCATGCCGGTGAGCAGCACGCCGATCACGTCGCCGCGCCAGTGTTCCACCACGCTTTCGAAGAACACGTCGATGGAGGGGCGGTAAAGGTAATCGCAGGGTTGTTCGGTATAGGCCAGCCGGCTCGGGCTGGCCAGGCGCAGATGGTCGTTGGTGCCGGCCAGCAGCACGGTGCCGGCCTGCGGGGCCTCGCCGGCGCGGGCGATGCGCACCGGCAGCGCGCACTGTCCGTCGAGCCACTCGGCCATGCCGGCGGCGAAGGCCTCGTCGACATGCTGCACGGTGACTACCGCGGCGCCGAAGTCCGCTGGCAGCGCGCCCAGCAGCGTGGCCAGCGCGGCCGGGCCGCCGGCCGAGGCGCCGATCGCCACCAGCCGCGCCGCGCTGACGGCGCGCGGCGCCACCGCCAGCGCGTGCTGCGGCGCCACCCGGCCCGCCAGCAGGCGCGCGATATTGCGCAGCTTGCGCAGCAGCGGCCCGGCGGCAAGCTGGGCATCGGCCTCGGCCAGCGTGGGGGTGTCGACCGCGTCGATGGCGCCATGGCCCATGGCGTCGAAGACCTGAGAGGCGTTGCGGCCCAGGTCCATGGTCACCACCACGATGGCGCACGGCGTGGCGGCCATGATCCGGCGCGTGGCCTCGACCCCGTCCATGACCGGCATCAGCAGGTCCATCAGGATCAGGTCCGGGGTCTGGTGCGCGGCCATCTGCACCGCCTGGGCGCCGTCGCCGGCGATCCACGCGATCTCGAACGACGGATCCAGCGCCAGCGCGCGGCGCAGCGCGGCCACCGCGAGCGCGGAATCATTGACGATGCCGATTTTCATGGACGTGCCTCGCCGATCAGGTCCTGGACCGCGTCGAGCAACGCGGCGTCTTGGAAACTGCCCTTGGCCAGATAATAGTCCGCGCCGGCCTCGAGGCCGCGCTGGCGGTCCTGTTCGCGGTCCTTGTACGACACCACCATCACCGGCAGCTGGCGCAGCGCGGCGTCCTGGCGGATCCGGCGCACCAGCTCGATGCCGTCCATGCGCGGCATGTCGATGTCGGTGATGACCAGGTCGAAGGGCTCGGCGCGCAGCACGTTCCAGCCGTCCATGCCGTCGACCGCCACCGTCACGTCATAGCCGCGCCCGGCCAGCAGCTTGCGCTGCAGCTCGCGCACGGTCAGCGAATCGTCCACCACCAGCACCCGGCGCGCGCGCGCCTGCACGCTCGCCGCCGCGCCCTGGCGCACGCCTTCGATGCGGCCTTCGGACACCAGCTTCTCGACCGAGCGGATCATGTCCTCGACATCGAAGATCAGCACCGGCGTGCCGTCGTCGGTCAGGCTGCCGGCGGCAATGTCGCGGAGCTTGCCCAGTGCCGCGGGCAGCGGCTGCACCACCAGCAGGCGCTCGCCCAGCATGCGGTCGACCGCGATGCCATAGGTGCGCTCGCCCTCGCCGATGACCACCACCGGGACCTGCTCGCGTGCCGGCGTGTCGGCGCCGGGCCGCTGCAGCACCTGCGCCGCACTGACCAGCCCGATGGCGCGGCCCTCGTGGCGGAAATGCTGGTGGCCCTCGGTCTGTTCGATCTCGCTGCGCGCGACCGAGGTGGCGCGCAGCACGCGGCCCAGCGGGAAGGCATAGCCTTCGCCGGCCACGTCCACCAGCAGCGTGCGCACCACCGACAGCGTCAGCGGCAGTTCCAGGCTGAAGTGCAGACCGTGGCCCGGCTGCTGCGTCAGGCGCAGGCTGCCGCGCACGCGCCGCACCATCTCCTGCACCGCGTCGAGGCCGACGCCGCGCCCGGAGACTTCGGAGACGGTGTCGCGCATGCTGAAGCCGGGCAGCAGCAGGAAGTCGAGCAGCTCTGCCTGCGACAGCCGCGCCGCCGTGTCCTCGGAGGCCAGCCGCCGCCGCACGATGGCGCGCCGCAGCGCTTCCAGGTCGACCCCGGCGCCGTCATCGGAGATCTCGATCTGCAGCCGGCCGGCGTTGTGGCGCGCGTGCAGCGTAACAACGCCCTCGGGCGGCTTGCCCTGCGCCGCGCGCACCGCCGGCGCCTCGATGCCATGATCGACGGCATTGCGCAGCAGGTGGGCCAGCGGTGCGTCGAGCGCCTCGAGGATGTCGCGGTCCACTTGCGTGCCGGCACCGGACAGTTCAAGGTGCACGGACTTGCCGAGCGAGCGGCCCAGGTCGCGCACCATGCGCGCGTAGCCGGCCAGGCCGTCGGACAGCGGGCGCATGCGCGAGGCCAGCGCGCTGTCGTAGAGCCGGCGCGCCAGCCGCGTGGCGCGATGGTCGTACTGCTCGAACTCGTCCAGCCGCGCCGCCAGTTGCTGGTGGCCATCGTCGAGCAGCTGGCGCAGCTCGGCCAGCGCCGCGCAGGCTGCAGACAAGGCATGCGCGCCGTCGCCATCCTGCGTTTCGCGCAGGGCCTGCTGCAGCGTGTCGGCCGCGCGCAGCGCGCGCGCCTGCTGGCGCCGCGCCTTTTGCAGCGATGCGCCGAAGGGCCGCAGCCAGTGCGATTCGACCATGGCCTCGCCCGACAGCGCCAGCAACTGGTCCAGCGCATCGGCATTGATGCGCAGCATGCGCTCGGGGCCTTCGGCGGCGTGCGCAGCCATCGGTGCCGATGGTGCCGGTTCAGGCTCGGGCGGAAGCGGCGGGGCAGGGGTGCGGATCGGTGCCGCCACGGATGCGGGCGCGTCCGCCGCCGCGGGCTGCGCCGGCGCGCCGCCGTCGAGCGAATTCAGCCGTTGCACCACCGCGTCGATCTCGGCGCGGCCGGCCTGCTCGGACCAGTTCGGATCGCCGCCGGGCGGATGGCCGATGCGCAGCAGCAGGTCGGTGCCCTGCAGCAGCGCATCGATATGCGCGGCGGCGAGCGGCATGCCGCCCTGCGCGGCGACCAGGCAGTCTTCCATCGCATGCGCCAGCCGTACGCCGCCGTCGAGGCCGACGATGCGGGCCGCGCCCTTGAGCGAGTGAGCCGCGCGCATGCACGCCTCCAGCTGCGCGGGCGCGCCCGGGTTGCGCTCCAGCGCCAGCAGGCCGGCGTTGAGGATCTCGGCCTGGGCGTCGGCCTCGAGTGCAAACAGTTCCAGCAGCGAGGCGTCGCGCAGTTGTTCGGGGTTCATGCCAGGCTCCGTGCCAGCGCCTGGCGGACTTGCGCGGCGTCGAGCAGGCCGACGCTGCGGCCCTGGTCGACGAACAGCGCCTGCGTATAGCGGGCCGAGCCCCGTGCCAGCGTGGCGGGCAGCGGCTGCAGCGCGGCGCGCCGCACGCGCACGATGCCGGCGATCTCGGCCACCGGCAGCGCGATCGCGGCGCGGCCTTGTCCGAGGATCAGGAAACGGCTGCCGGCGGCATCGGGCTCGGCCTGGGCCGCGCCCGTGTCGAACAGGTGCGCCAGCGACAGGCAGGCCAGCAGGTTGCCGCGCACCGCGGCCAGCCCCAGCACCGCGGCGTCGCGCCGGTGGGGCAGCGAATGCACCGGGCATGGCGCGCTGACTTCGCCCAGCGCGGCGGTCGGCAGCGCCAGCCATTCCTCGCCGACGCGGAACACCAGGCATGCCAGCGCGTTGGCGTCCCGGGCATTGTCGTCGCCGCTGTCGTCGGCGGCATCCGGCGGTTCCTGCAGGGCCTGGTCCAGTTGCTGCGCGTCCAGCAACATCGCGGCGGCCTGCGCGTAGGTGGGGCAGTTGCGGCAGTGCGCGTGCTCGGCCAGCGCCGGGCAGCTGCCGTCGCCGCGCACGCCGATGCGCCGCCAGCAGTCGTCCACGCCTGCGGCGCGCACCACGGTGGCAAAGGGATGGGCCTGGGTCTCAGCCATGGTGCTTGCGGGTGTGGCGCTGCGCGCGCTGGCGCAGGCGGGTGGCGCCGTCGTGGTCGCCTTCGGTGTCGAGCAGCGCGGCCAGGTGATAGAGGCTTTCCTGGTGCGACGGATCCAGGTACAGCGCCTTGCGGTAGGCTGCGTGCGCCTGGGCGATGCGGCCGGCGGCGTCGTGCAGCACGCCGAGCATGCCATAGGCATCGGCCATGGCGCTGCCATCGGCATCGGGCGCGGCACGGTCGAGCAGCGCCAGGCAGGCGGCGGTGGCCGCATCCAGTTGGCCGCGGTCGGCCATGGCCGCGATGGCGGCCAGCGCGGCAGCGTGCGTGTCGGCCCCGGGGTTCGCGGCCGGTGGTGCGGCCGGCGCGGGCGCACGCACCACCGGTGGACGCATGGTCACGGGCGGGCGCGGCAGCCGCGGCGGCGCGGCCATGCGCGGCGGCAGGGTGGCGTGGACCGGCGGGTGGGACGGGGCGCGGGCGCGCGGCACTGCGGCCGCCGGCTTGCGGAAGGCAAAGGAGAGCGGGATGCCGACCGGCTCCAGCCCCTGCGCGCTCAGCACGCTGGCCTCGGCCGGCCCGACGAAGAGCAGGCCGTCGGCCATGGTCAGGCGCACCAGCGTCTGCACCGCCTGGCGTTGCCCGGCGGCGTCGAAGTAGATCAGCAGGTTGCGGCAGAACACGAAGTCATAGGGCGCTTCACCCGCCAGCAGGCCGGGCTCGACCAGGTTGCCCTGCAGCAGCCGCACCTGCGCGCGCACGCGCGGGTCCAGCACATAGCCGGTGGGCGTGGCGGTGAAATAGCGGTCGCGGAAGTCGAGCGGCGCGCTGCGGAAGGCATTGGCGCCGTATTGCGCCTGGCGCGCGCGCGCCAGCGCGCATGCGCTGATGTCGACCGCGTCAATATAGAAGCGCCCCGGCGGCACGCCCGCATCGAGCAGCGCCATGGCGATCGAATACGGCTCTTCGCCGGTGGAGCAGGGCAGGCTCAGCAGCCGCAGCGTGCGCCTGCCGTCGGCAAAGGCGCGCTCCGCGGCAAAGCGGCCCAGCGCCAGCAAGGCCTCGCGATGCCGGAAGAACCAGGTCTCGGGCACCACCACGGCCTCGATCAGCGCCTGGAATTCGTCGGCGGTGCCCTGCAGCAGCTGCCAGTAGGCCTCGGTATCGTGCGCGTGCCGCGCCTGCTGGCGCTCGCGCACGGCGCGCGCCACCGCGCCGCTGCCGATGGCGCCGGCATCGAGCCCGATGCGGGCCTTGAGCAGCGCTTCGATATGCGCGGCGGTGCTCACGCGGGCTCCCCGGCAGCGTCGGCGAACAGCATGGCGTGGACGTCGTCCGGCAGCAGCGCGCCGACCCTGACCCATTGCACCAGCCCGCGCGCGTCATGCCGCACCGGACCGAGATAGCGCGGGCTGGCGCCGGCGATGCCGACATCGACGAACGATTCCGCCGGGCAGCGCAAGGTCTGGGTGGCCGCCTCCAGGCGCAGGCCGAGCAGCCGCACCGGCTCGCTTTCAGCGCGGCGGTAATGGACCAGCACCGTGCGCGTGCTGGTGCGCAGCGCCGCGGGCACGCCGGTGGCGAGCGCGGGCAGGTCGACCACCGGCACCGGCTGGCCGCGCCGCTGCATCAGTCCCGCCACCCACGCCGGCGCGCCGGGAATCTGCTTCAGGCGCGTCAGCGGCAGCACTTCGGCCACCTCGGCGGCATCGAGCGCGTAGTGGTCGGCGCCGAGGCGGAACAGCAGGAAGAGTTTCATGGCGGCGGCGCGCAACGGCCCGGTGCGGGAACCGGCAGCCTAGACCTTGAAGCGCGACACGCCGCTGCGCAGGTCGTTGGCGACCAGCGTCAGCTCGTCGATCGCCTGGCTCGACTGGCGCAGCGATTCCACGGTCTGCTGCGCGGCCTCGGACAACTGCATCAGCGCCTGGTTGATCTGCTCGGCGCCGCCGGCCTGGGCCTGCATGCCTTCATTGACCATCAGCACGCGCGGCGCGAGCGACTGCACCTGGGCAATGATCTGCGACAGCTGGTCGCCAACCTGCGTGACCTCGGACATGCCGCGGCGCACTTCCTCCGAGAACTTGTCCATGCCCATCACGCCGGCCGAAACCGCCGACTGGATTTCGCGCACCATCTGCTCGATGTCGTAGGTGGCCACCGCGGTCTGGTCGGCCAGGCGGCGGATCTCGGTGGCCACCACGGCGAAGCCGCGGCCGTATTCTCCGGCCTTCTCGGCCTCGATCGCGGCGTTCAGCGACAGCAGGTTGGTCTGGTCGGCCACCTTGGCGATGGTGGTCACCACCTGGTTGATATTGCCGGCCTTCTCGTTGAGCGTGGCCAGCTTGGCGTTGACCGAGCCGGCGGCATCCATCACATGCTGCATGGTGCCTTCCATGCGCGACAGCCCGACCTGCCCGGTGCCCGCCAACCCCGCGGCCTGCTCGGCGGCGCTGGAGACTTCGTGGATGGTGCGCACCAGGTCGCGCGCGGTGGCCGAGATCTCGCGCGAGGTTGCGCCGATCTGGGTGGTGGTGGCGGCGGTCTCGGTGGCGGTGGCCTGCTGCTGGCGCGCGGTGGCGGCGATCTCGTTGACCGAGGTGGTGACCTGGATCGCGGTGCGCTGGGCCTGGCCCACCAGCGAGGTCAGTTCGCCCGTCATCTGGTTGAAGCCTTCCTCCACTTCCAGGAATTCGTCCTTGCGGCGCAGCGCCATGCGCAGGCGCAGGTCGCCGGCGCGGATGCCGGCCAGCAGGCCGACGATCGACTGCATCGGCACCGTGATTGCGCGCAGCAGCAGGTAGCCGCAGACCAGCGCCACCACCACGGCCACGATCAGCGCCGCTTCGATGCCGAGCTTCGCGGCATTGACGGCATCGTCGATGCCCTGCGCGGCGCGCGCGCTGACCGCGCTGTTGTCGTCCACCAGGCGCTGGGTCGCCTGGCGCGCATCGAGCCAGCGGTCATGTGCCTCGCCGCGCAGCGCCGCCGCGGCGGTGGCGCCGTTCCAGTCCGCCTGGCGGGACAGGACCTGCGCCGCCTGCTCGTAGCGCGCGCGCAGGTCGCGATAGGCCTTGAAGGCAGCACGGTCATCGTCGCGCGTGATCGAGGATTCGTACTGCTGCTCGAGCTGGTCCAGGCGGCTGGCGGCCTCCTGGCCCTGCTGCTGGAAGCGCCGCCGCTGGGCCTCGTCGGTGGCGTTGATGGTCTGCCACGCCAGCACATAGCGCTCGCCCCACACGCCGCGGATGCCGGTGCTGTGGTTCAGGCCGGGCAGCGCGTCTTGCAGCATCAGCGCGGTTCCGCGCTCGATCGCGAGCAGGCGGGTATAGGCGACCACGCCCATCAGTGCCATGACAAGCAGGATCAGTGAAAAGCTTGCCAGGATGCGCGTGCGGATGGTCCATTCATTCACGGTGAGATCCCGGTGATGTTCTTGTTCAGGGTGTGGCCGATGCTGGCAAGGCGGGCTGCGGGGGCGGAGCGGGACCATGCGGCGGGCAGGGCCGCGCCCCCAATGCGCGGTAGGGTACTGTATGCGGCCGCCTGATTCAACGCGCAGCAGGATCGCGGCAGGGCCGGCGTTGCGCCGGCGCCTAGGGGTTTAGGCGAGTATCGGAACTGCTTGATTTTTTCCAAGTTTTCGTCACACTTGCTAAATTGCTAGCAGGTAACAATGTCGACAATTACAGATGGGGCAGGGATGGTGGCCAAGTCGGGGGCGAAGTCGGCTGGCGCCTCGCCAGGCTCGGATCTCGATCCGCTGACCGGCGTTGACAATCGCCAGGGCTTTCTGAAACGGCTGGAGGCACGCCTGCATAGCGAGGCTGTGCCGCGCTGCGCATTGCTGCTGATCGGCATTGACGATTTCCGCGCCTTCAACGACATGCATGGCCATGCCGAAGGCGACATCATCCTGCAGCGCGTGGCCCGCCGGCTGCGCGATGCCTCGCCCCGCGACGCCGTGATCGGCCGCATCGGCAGCGATGAATTCGGCGTGCTGCTGCCCTCCATTGCCGATCCCACGCTGGTGCGCCACGTCAGCGCCGCGATCCTGTCGATGCTGTCCTCCCCCCACGAACATGCCGGGCGCCGCCATCATGTGCTGGCCAGCATCGGTGCGTGCGTCGCGCCCGCGGCCGGCGAACAGGGCTCGGACATGCTGGCGGCGGCCAGCCTGGCACTGGCGCGGGCCAAGCACGACGGCGGCCGCACCATCCGCTTCTTCAAGCCGCAGATGCGCTCGGACGTGACCACGCGGCTGTCGCTGGTGCAGGCCCTGCACGAGGCCTATGGCCAGCGCCAGTTCGAGCTGCTGTACCAGCCCCAGGTCGACCTGCGCGACGGCCGGGTCCATGGCGCCGAGGCGCTGATGCGCTGGCGCCATCCCACCCGCGGGCTGCTGTCGCCGGCCGCCTTCATCGACGCGCTGGCCGGCAGCAGCATCGCCAGCGATGTCGGCATGTGGCTGCTGCAGACTGCGTGTGCCCAGGCCCGTGCCTGGGCGCTGGCGTTTCCGCAGCCGCCGCGCGTGGCGATCAACCTGTTCGCCGCCCAGCTGTCCGAAAGCCGCCTGCTGACCGAGGTCCGCCACGTCCTGCGGGCGCTGGAACTGGCGCCCGATTGCCTGGAGATCGAGATCACCGAAACCATCGCCCTGCAGCAGGGCGACGAGGTCTCGGACCAGCTGCAGGCGCTGCGCCGTGACGGCATCACGCTGACCTGCGATGACTTCGGCACCGGCTATGCCTCGCTCAGCTTCCTCAAGTCGTTCCCGGTGGACCGGCTCAAGATCGACCAGTCCTTTATCCGCAACGTGACCGAAGACCCGGTCGACGCGGCGATCGTGCGCTCGGTGATCAATGTGGGCGCCAGCCTGCACATCGGCGTGGTGGCCGAAGGCGTGGAAACCCCCGAGCAGCGCGATTTCCTGCTGGCCAATGGCTGCGATGAGGCGCAGGGCTACCTGTACGGGCGCCCGATGCCGGCCGAGCGCCTGACCGAGATGCTGCGCCAGCAATCCGGCCGCTGAGCGGCATCCGGCCCGGGCTCGTCTGTCCGGCGCACCGAAGTTGTTTCCACCTTTGACGGCCGATCCGCCCTGGCCACGGGGGCGCCGCCCGCCGGCCCGCCCGCAGCCTGCCGCGCGCACCGCCAGGGCCGCACGGCCCTGGCACAAGGCGAAATACGAGCTTACAAACTGTGCCGCGCCGGACGCGCCGCGGCATCCGGGGCCATGTATGGTGACAATAGGGTGGCCGCCGGCGTGGGCCGGCCTGCCCGCCGACCCGTGTCGGGTCCCGCTCCTGCCCTTCCATGTCTGATCCTTTCCAATCCGCTGGCCGCTATCCGGGTCGCTATCCACGTCACCTCGGCGGCCGGCTGGCGCTGACCGCGCTGGCGGCCGCAGCCGGCCTCGCAGTGGCGGCTGCTGCACTGGCGCAGGTGCCCGCCGCGCCGGGCGAACCCTACCTCGATGCCCCGGTGGCCGACGCCGCGCAGCAGCAGGCCGATCCTTCCTCGCGTGTCGCCACGCTGACCGCGGTCGACGGCAACCTCAGCTTTGCGCCCGCCGGCTCGGACGCCTGGGCCGAAGCCGGGCTGAACCGGCCGGTCACCACCGGCGACCGGCTCTGGCTGGACCCGGGCGGCCGCGCCGAACTGCACGCCGGCACGGTGGCGTTGCGCATGGGCGGCGCCACCGCCGCCAGCATCCTGAACCTGGACGACAGCACCACCCAGGTCAAGCTGACCCAGGGCACGCTGCAGGTGCGCGTGCGCGCGTTGCCGCCAGGCCAGACCGTCGAGGTCGATACCCCCAACCTGGCCTTCGTGCCGCGCGAGCCCGGCGACTACCGGCTGGACGTGGCGCCGGACGGCAGCACCACCACCGTGACCATGCGTCATGGCAGCGCGGTGGTCTACGGCGACAGCCGCACCATCGAGCTGCAGCGCGGCGACCGCATGCGTTTTGCCGGCACCGACCTGGCGGACGCGGGCGGCGGCGCGGTGCCGGAAGATGCGTTCGACCGCTGGACCGCGGCGCGCGACGCGCGCGAGGACGCTTCGCAGTCGGCGCGCTATGTGCCGCGCGAGATGCCGGGCTACGCCGCGCTGGACGGCTATGGCGACTGGCAGGAAGACCCGGGCTACGGCGCGATCTGGTTCCCGCGCGTGGTCAGCGCGGGATGGGTGCCGTACAGCGCCGGCCACTGGGCCTGGATCGCGCCATGGGGCTGGACCTGGATCGACGACGCGCCGTGGGGCTTCGCGCCGTCGCATTACGGCCGCTGGGCTTATGTGGGCTCGCGCTGGGGCTGGGTGCCCGGCCCGCGCGTGCGGCCGTGCTATGCGCCGGCACTGGTCGCCTTCGTCGGCGCCGCCGGGCCGGGCTGGAGCGTGCGCGTGGGCAGCGGACCGGGCGTGGCCTGGTATCCGCTGGGACCGCGCGACGCCTACCGGCCGGTCTATCGCGCCAGCCCGACCTATGTCGCCCGCATCAACCGGGTTACGGTAAACAACTTCGTGATGGGCGACCGCCGCCCGCCGCCTTACGCCAACCGCAACGTGCCTGGCGCCATCACCGGCATGCCGGCGCGCAATTTTGTCGAAGGACGGCCGGCGCGCGGCCTGCACCGCCCCGAATGGCGCAATCTGCCGACGGGCGAGGCCCACGGCGCGCCGCCGGTGGCGCCGGTCAAGGGCAGCCTGGTGGGCGCGGCGCCGATGCGGCCGCTGCCGCCGCAGGCGCGCCATGGCTTCGAGCGCCAGGCCATCGCCGCGCGCACGCCCGGGCGCCCGGCCACGGAAGACCTGGCGCGGCGCTTTGCGCGCGAGGGCGGGGTCGTGCCCGGGGCCGGCCCGGCCTGGCGCGGCGGCAACGAACGCCGGCCCGGCCGCGACGCACGGCCGGTGCCGGACGTGCGCATGAGCCAGGCCGCGATCGCATCGCGCGACCACGCTCCGGTCCAGCCGCGCCCTGGTCGTATCGATGCCGACGGCGACGGCCGCGCGGATCGCAACGATGCACAGGCCCGGGGCGAGCCGTGGCGCGGCCCTGGCCGCGGCCAGAGCACCCGGCCCGACGAGGCGCGCGGCTTTGCCGGGCAGCCGGGCGGGCCCGGCGACGCCCAGCGGCAGCAACAGGCCATGCAGCGCGAACAGCAGCGCCAGCAGATCGAGCAGCAGCGCGCCTTGCGGGAGCAGCAACGGCAGCTGGAAGAACAGCGCCAGCAGCGCATGCCGCCGCGCCAGTGGGCCGACGGTCAGGAACGCCCGGATCCGGCGCGGCAATCGCAGGAGATGCAGCGCCAGCGCTTCGAACAGCAGCGCCAGATGCAGGAAGCGCAGCAGCGCCAGGCCGAACAGCAGCCGCGGCAGCAGCAGGAGCAGCAGCGCGCGATGCAGGAGCAGCAGCGCCAGCAAGCCATGCAGCGGCAGGCGGACCAGCAGCGCCAGATGCAGGATCAGCAGCGTGCCGTGCAGGAGCAGCAGCGCCAGCAGGCGATGCAGCGGCACGCGGAGCAGCAGCGCCAGATGCAGGACCAGCAGCGTGCCATTCAGGAGCAGCAACGCCAGCAGGCCATGCAACGGCAGTCCGAGCAGCAGCGGCAGATGCATGACCAGCAGCGTGCCATGCAGGAACAGCAGCGTCAGCAGGCGATGCAACGGCAGGCTGAGCAGCAACAACGGCAGATGCAGGATCAACAGCGGCAGATGCACGAGCAGCAGCGCGCCATGCAGGAGCAGCAGCGCCAGCAGGCCATGCAGCGACAAGCCGAACAGCAGCAACGACAGATGCAAGAGCAGCAGCGGGCCATGCAGGAGCAGCAGCGCCAGCAGGCCATGCAGCGCCAGGCCGAGCAGCAGCAACGGCAGATGCACGAGCAGCAACGCCAGATGCAGGAGCACCAGCGCCAGCAAATGGACCAGCAGCGGCAGATGCAACAGCAGCAGCGCGCGCAGCACGAGCGTGGCCAGATGGAGGCGCGCCAGGGCCGCGACGGCGATCGCCGCTAGTCACGCCCGGCCGCCCCAATGAAAAACCCCGGCATGCCTCGCGGCATGCCGGGGTTTGTGCTGGTGCGGTTCCGGCAGCGTGTCCCGCCTTACTTCGCCAGTTCGGACAAGCGGACCTGCGAGATCTTGCCGTTCTGTACCCAGCCGACCACGGTGTCGGCCATCGAGCCGCCCTTGGCGTCGATGCCGTCGACTTCGTTGGGATTGACCTCCTTGGCCAGGCCCTTGACCGCATCCGGCATCTTCGCGCGGATCGCCGCGGCGTCGCTGGTGGTGCCGGCCAGCTTCATCGCGCCGGCCAGCGCATATACCATGGTGTAGTTCAGCGACATCTCGGTGGTGGCATCGCGCCCGTCGTGCAGCTTCTTGTACCGGACGTTGAAGGCCTGCGCGGCGGGGCGGCTGTCGTTGACCAGCGGCAGCACGCCGATCGAGCCCTCCAGCATGCCCAGGCCGTTGGTGACGCGGGCCATCTCGTCCATCTTGGCCTGGTCCATCACGATAAAGCCCCCCTTGAAGCCCAGCTCGCGCGCCTGCTTGACCACCAGCGCGGTCGGCTCCGACGGGCCGCCGACGAACATCACGTCTGGCTTCTCGCTGATGGCGCGCGACACGCCGCTGTAGAAGTCGGTGGCCTTGGTGTACGACATCGGGTTGTTCGCCACCACCTTGCCGCCGGCCGCTTCCCACGCCGGCAGGAAGGCCTGCACCCAGGCCTTGGCGTAGTCGTGGTCGGCCGGGGCCAGCGCCACGTTCTTGCCGTAGCGCTTCATCTGCGCCTTGATGAACGGCTCGATATAGCCGGTATAGGCCGGCGGGATGCGGATGGTGAGCTTGTTGCCGGCATCGGTGATGCGCGGCACGCTGGAGTAGGCCATCACCAGGAATTTCTCCTGCTCGTTGAAGGCCTGCAGCGCGAAGATGCCGCCCGAATGCGGCACGAACACCGCCGGGGTCTTGTGCTGCTGCACCAGGCGGCGCCCGTTGATGGCGGCCTCGGCGGGCGAGTACTTGTCGTCCAGCGCCACCACCTCCAGCTTGACCTTCTTGCCCTTGACCTCCAGGCCCGAGGCATTGATCTCGTCCACCGCCATCTGCACGCCGGACAGCACGTTCTTGCCATACAGCGCGGCGCCGCCGGAGAGCGGGCCGGTGTAGCCGATCTTGACCACTTCCTGCGCCAGCGCGGCGCCCGAGGCCAGCATCGCGGCCACGGCGGTGGCGGCCAGCGGGAAGATGCGGCGCATGAGGTTGTGTTGCATGGTGTTGTCTCCTGAAAGTACTGCATCTATTCGATCTGCCATCTCTGGCCGACCGCTTGTTTTCTCCCCTCTCTCCCTTGCGGGAGAGGGGCGGGGGAGAGGGCAGGACGTGGTTATGCCAACGCATGCACTTCGTCTGACACGCCGGCCCTCACCCCAACCCTCTCCCGCAAGCGGGAGAGGGAGTACTCAATCGTGATGGCTAAGGCCTTTGCTTCTATCCTCCGATGTACGCCTTGCGAATCCCTTCATCCTTCAACAACGCATCCCGATCTCCCTCCATCACGATCCTCCCGCTCTCGATCACGTAAGCGCGATGTGCAATCCCCAGCGCCGCATAAGCGTTCTGCTCAGCCAGCAGCACCGTGGTGCCCGCGCGGTTGATGCGCTGGATGATCTCGAACATCTGCTTGACCACCAGCGGCGCCAGGCCCAGCGACGGTTCGTCCAGCAGCAGCGCACGCGGGCGGCTCATCAGCGCGCGTCCCAGCGCCACCATCTGCTGCTGCCCGCCGGACAGCGAGCCGGCCGCATCGTCCTTCTTCTGCCGCAGGATCGGGAACAATTCATAGACCTCTTCCAGCGTCTTGCGGATGCCCGCGCCGTCGCGCCGGTGCACATACGCGCCCAGCACCAGGTTTTTCTCCACGCTCATCGCCGGGAACAGCTTGCGCCCCTCGGGGCAATGCACCAGTCCCGCCTGCACGATCTGCGACGGCTTCATGCCGGACAGCTCGCGGCCGTCGAAGCGCATGCTGCCGCCGCTGATGCGGTGGATCGCGCTCATCGCCAGGAAGATCGAACTCTTGCCGGCGCCGTTGGCGCCCAGCAGCACCACCAGCTCGCCGGCGCCGGCATGCAGGGTGATGTTGTCCAGCGCGCGGAAGCTGCCGTACGACAGCGAGACGCGTTCAAGCTGCAACATGGTCGGCTCCCAGGTAGGCCTCGATGACATGCGGATCCTGCTGGATCTGCGCGGGGGTGCCTTCGGCAATCTTCTCGCCGTAGTTCAGCACCATGATCTTGTCGGCCAGCCGCATGATCATGTCCATCTTGTGTTCGATCAGGCAGACGGTCTTGCCATGGCGCACCATCTTGCGGATCAGCTCGGCCAGGCCGACGGTCTCTTCCGGGTTGACGCCGCCGGCGGGTTCGTCCAGCAGCAGCAGTTCCGGGTCCGTCGCCAGCGCCAGCGCGAACGCCACGCGCTTGCGCGCCTCCTGCGTGATGTCGGCCGCAACCTCGTGCGCCAGGTGCGACAGGCCGACGAAGTCGAGCGCGGCCTCGGCCTTGTCGCGGCACAGCCGCTCTTCCTCGCGCAGGCGGCGGGTGTTGAACAGCACGTCGCCCAGCCCGGAACGGGTGCGCAGCCGGTGGCCGACGATCAGGTTGTCGAGCACGGTGGCGCGGTCGAACAGCGCCGTCGCCTGGAAGGTGCGGGCCACGCCGAGGCGCGCGATCTGGTCGGCGCGCAGGCCGGCCACGTCCTGGCCCTTGAACAGGATCTGGCCGGAGGAGGGCGCATGGGTGCCCGCGACCAGGTTGAAGAAGGTGGTCTTGCCGGCGCCGTTGGGGCCGATGATGGCGTTGATATGGCCCTGCTCGAAGGTCACCGAGACATCGTGCACGGCGGTCAGGCCGCCGAATTTCTTGGTCAGGTTGCGGATCTCAAGCATGGTCGGCTCCGGCGCGGGTGGTCGGTACAGCGGCGGTGTGGCTCGCGGCGGCGGGCTGGGCCAGCTTGCCGCGGCGCTCGGCGGCGGCTTTGCGCGCCTGCTTTTTCAGGTAAGAGCCGACGATGCCGTCGGGCACGAAGATGATCAGCAGCACCAGCACCGGCCCGAACACCAGCATGCGGTAGTCCTGCATGAACTGCAGCGACTGCGTGATCCACGGCACCAGCACGGCGCCCAGCAGCGGCCCGAACAGCGTGCCGATGCCGCCCACCAGCATCGACATCACCATGTCGAAGGTCAGGTCGGTGCGGGCGATGTCCGGGCCCAGGAAGCGCACTTGGCCCGCGTACAGCGCGCCGGCAAAACCGGCATAGCCCACCGACAGCACGAACGACAGCACCTTGGTGCGCATCAGGTTGATGCCCAGCGCCTCGGCCAGCGCGTCGCTGTTGCGCACGGCCATGAAGCTGCGCCCCAGCAGCGAGGTGACGATGCGGTGCATCAGGAATACGCCGACCGCCAGGAAGGCCAGCACCAGGTAATACTGCGCCTGCACGCTGTCGAAGCTGAGCGGCCCGATCGCCGCCGGCACCGGGATGCCGATCAGCCCCACGGTGCCGTGCGTCAGGCTTTCCCACTTCTCGATCAGCAGGTAGATGATGTAGCCCACGCACATGGTGAAGATCGAGAAGTAATGGCCCTTCAGGCGCAGCGACACCACGCCGACCACATAGCCCAGCACCATGCACAGCACCCCGGCCAGCACGAAGGCCAGCCAGAACGGCACCTGGTGGTCCACGGTCAGGATCCCCAGCGTATAGGCGCCGATGGCCATGAAGCCGCCGTGCGCCAGGTTCAGCTGGCCGGTATAGCCGGTGATCAGGTTCAGCCCGAGCGTGGCAATGGCATAGATGAAGGCCAGCGTCATCACGGTCAGGTAGTAGCTGTTGGGCGTGATCAGCGGGAACGCGATGGCCAGTGCCAGCAGCAGCATCCAGCCGGTCTTTCCTTGCAGTGCTTTCATGTCTTGCTCCTCAGGCTGCCTTGCCGGCAAACAGGCCCTGCGGCCGGATCGACAGGATCACCACCAGCAGCACGAAGGCGATGATGTCCTTGTAGTCGGTGGAAACATAGAAGCCGCCGAAGCTCTCGGCCATGCCGATGATCAGCCCGCCGACGATGGCGCCGGGGATGCTGCCCATGCCGCCGAGGATGATGATGACGAAGGCCTTGGTGATCACCAGGTTGCCCATGCTGGGGTAGACCAGGTTGATCGGCGCGTACAGCGTGGCGGCGATCGCGGCCAGCGCCCCGGAGATGGCAAACACCAGCAGCGTTACGCGCGTGGCGTCGATGCCGACCAGCGCCGCGCCTTCGCGGTTCTGCGCCATCGCCATGATGGTGGCGCCGGTCATGGTGCGGGTCAGGAACAGGTGCAGCAGCACCATCAGCGCAAACGCGGCGCCGATGATCAGCAGGCGCTGCAGCGGCGCGGTCAGGCCGAACACGTCGACGATCTGGCCATAGGGCGTGGGCATGCGGTGGAAGTCCGCGCCCCACAGCGCCTGCGCGCCGGCCTCCAGGAACAGCAGGATGCCGATGGCGGCGATCATGTCGTGCAGCTCGGGCGAGTTGCGCAGCGGATGGAACACCAGCCGGTCGGCCAGCATCGACAGCACCGCCACCACCAGCGCCGCGCCCAGCATCGCCAGCCAGTAGTTCACGCCCAGCGCCGTCATCAGGTAGTACGACACGTAGGCGCCGGCCATGTAGAAGGCGCCGTGGGCGAAATTGGGCACGTGCAGGATGCCGTAGACCAGCGTCAGGCCAAGCGCCACCAGGCTGTACACGCCGCCCAGCGTCAGGCCGTTCAGGAACTGTTGAAGGAACAATGCCACGGGGGTACCTCTTACGGTTCGGGAAAGCAGGCACGCGCCGGCAATGGCCGTGCGTGTTCCGTCGCGGCGACGCCAGGTGCGGCCGCGCAGGTGAAGCTCGGGCGCAGTGGGTCAGGCCGACGGCAGCGCGGGTTGTCGTGCCGGAGTGAGCGCGACGGTGCGTGCGTGGTTGCGCGGAGGCGCCACGTCCGCGTGCGGGACGAAGCAATGGTGGTGCGCAATGCGGTGCTGCGGATGCTGCATGGCGGTGTCTCCTGTGCGATGCGGCGCGATGGCCGCCCGGCAAGCCGGACGGCGTTGCCGTCCGGTGACGCCGTGTCGGGAAAGCGTTCCCGCACGATCGTTCGTTTTCGCCGACTTTTGCATAGGCGCGCGGGCACCGTCAAGGAAAGCGGCCCGCTATTCCGCACCGCGAAATAGTGGGCGCCACGCCTTCGGGTAAGCCCTGACGGGCAGCGCCGCCATCATCGCTGCGCTACATGGTTTCCATGCCGCGCCTGCATGGTCCGGACCAGCTTGAAAAAGCCCCCGCCGCTTTCTATGGTGCCTTCATCAGCCTCAGGCACTGTCGCGGCAATCCACCCTGCAGTTTGCTGATGACCAGGGGGAGAGCCGATGAAGATTGCGCAGATTGCACCACTCGCCGAACGCTGCCCGCCGAGCCTGTATGGCGGCACCGAGCGCATCGTTTCGTACCTGACGGAAGAACTGGTGCGCCAGGGCCACCAGGTCACGCTGTTCGCCAGCGGCGACTCGGTCACCGGCGCCGAACTGGTGCCGTGCTGCGACATGGCACTGCGCCTCGATGCGAACGTCGGCGACCATCTGCCTTACTACGTGATGATGCTCGACCGCGTAATGGCTGCCGCCACGCGCTTCGATGTCCTGCATTTCCACATCGACATGCTGCAATGCCCGCTGCTGCGGCGCTTGCCGGTGCGCGCGCTGACCACCTTGCACGGGCGGCTGGACCTGCCGGAGCTGCAGCCCTTCTACGCGCATTTCCCGCAATTCCCGCTGGTGTCGGTCTCCGACGCGCAGCGCGCGCCGCTGCCGCCGGTGAACTGGGTGGGCACGGTCCACCACGGCATCCCGGCGACGCTGCTGGACTACTGCGCCCATCCGGCGGGCGACTACCTGGCGTTCCTTGGCCGCATCTCGCCGGAAAAGCGGCCCGACCATGCCATCGAGGTGGCCGCGCGCGCGGGATTGCCGCTGAAGATGGCGGCCAAGGTCGACCGGGTCGACCGCACCTACTGGCAGGAAGTGATCCGCCCGCTGGTGGCAGCGCATGCCGAAGTCGAATACATCGGTGAAATCGACGAGTCGGCGAAGTCGTCGTTCCTCGGCAATGCGCGCGCGCTGCTGTTCCCGATCGCCTGGCCCGAGCCGTTCGGCCTGGTGATGATCGAGGCCATGGCGTGCGGCACGCCGGTGATTGCGTTCGACTGCGGTTCGGTGCCGGAGGTGATCGAGCCGGGCATCAGCGGCTATATCGTGCACAGCGTCGACGAAGCGGTGGCTGCCGTCACCAGCGTGGCCACGCTGCCGCGCGCCGGCGTGCGTGCCGCGTTCGAAGCGCGCTTTACCGCGGAGCGGATGGCGCGCGACTACGTGCGCATCTACCAGGGCTTGCCGCACCCCGGCGACGCGGGCCAGGCACATGGCGAGGCCGACGGACTGGCGCTCGCATAACCGCACACGACCACTGCTGGAGAGCCCCCCTCATGCCTGCAGAATCCACGGAACATCCCAACCGCTCGGTGGCGGTCGCCGGCGCCGGCGACGTCGCGCAGTTCTATATCCCCGCGGCCGCGTCGCTGCAGGAGCGGCGCCCGCGCACGCTCAAGCATGGCGACACCTTCGCGCTGTTCGACCATAACGGCGATGCGATCGGTGCGCCGGGCAGCCCCGAGGGGCTGTTCCATTTCGACACGCGCCACTTGTCCTTCCTGCGGCTGACGGTGGAAGGGCAGCGCCCGATGCTGCTGTCGTCGACGCTGCGCGACGACAATGCCGCACTGACCTGCGACCTGACCAATCCGGACCTGTTCGACCAGGAGGGCGCGCTGTGGCTCGAGCACGACCTGATCCACTTGCGCCGGTCGCGCTTTCTGTGGAACGGTGCCTGCTATGAACGCCTGAGCGTGCGCAACTTCGACGACCGGCCGCGGCGCGTGTGCATCGACATCGCCTTCGATGCGGACTTTGCCGACCTGTTCGAAGTACGCGGCACGCAGCGGCTGCGGCGCGGCACCACGCACCCGCCGCAAGTCGACGGCGCCGCGGTCACGCTGAGCTATACCGGCCTGGACCAGGCGCGGCGCGAGACCCGGCTCTCGTTCGATCCGCAGCCGCAGGCGCTGAGCGGCAGCCGCGCCAGCTTCACGCTGCTGCTCAAGCCGTCGTGCATGCAGTTGCTGCGCATGGAGATCCGCTGCAAGTCGGTGGATCATGAGGAGCGCGAGGCGCAGTCGTTTCTCGGCGCGCTGCTGCAGTCCCGGCGCGAGCTGCGGCGCTCCTCCGGGCGCGCGGCGTCGATCACCACCTCGAACGAGCTGTTCAACGAAGTCGCGCGGCGCAGCATCTCCGACCTGTACATGCTGCTGACCAACACTGTGCACGGACCTTACCCGTATGCCGGCATCCCGTGGTTCAGCACGGTGTTTGGCCGGGATGCGCTGATCACGGCATTGCAGACGCTATGGCTCGATCCCGAGATCGCGCGCGGCGTGCTGCAGTACCTTGCCGCGATGCAGGCCGAGACCGTCGACCCCGGCGCCGATGCCGAGCCCGGCAAGATCCTGCACGAGATGCGCCATGGCGAAATGGCGCGCCTGGGCGAGGTGCCGTTCGCGCTCTATTACGGCAGCGTCGATGCCACGCCGCTGTTCGTGCTGCTGGCCGGCGCCTACCTGCGGCGCACCGGCGATGTCGACACCGTGCGCGCGCTGTGGCCCAGGCTGCAGGCCGCGCTGGAGTGGATCGGCGAATACGGCGACCGCGACGGCGACCTGTTTGTCGAATATGGCCGGCAGTCGCCCGAGGGCCTGATCAACCAGGGCTGGAAAGACAGCCGCGATTCGGTGTTCCACGAGGACGGGCGGCTTGCCGCCGGCCCGATCGCGCTGGCCGAGGTGCAGGCCTACACCTACGGCGCCTGGCAGGCCGCGGCGCAGATCCGCGCGGCGCTGGACGACAGCGAGGGCGCGGCCCGCTATGCCGCCAGGGCGGAAGTGCTGCGCGACGCCTTCGACAAGCACTTCTATGACCCCGCGCTCGGCACTTATGTGCTGGCGCTGGATGGCCGCAAGCAGCCGTGCCGCATCCGCGCCTCCAACGCGGGGCATACGCTGTTTACCGGCATCGCGCTGCCGGAGCGCGTGCCCTCGGTCGTGGGCACGCTGATGCAGAGCACGTCGTTCTGTGGCTGGGGCATCCGCACCGTCGCCGCGGACGCGGCGCGCTTCAACCCGATGAGCTACCACAACGGCTCGGTCTGGCCGCACGACAACGCCCTGATCGCGGCGGGCATGGCGCGCTACGGCTACCACCCCGAAGCCAGCCGCATCTTCGAGGGCCTGTTCGCGGCATCGAGCTATATCGAGCTGCGCCGCTTGCCCGAGCTGTTCTGCGGCTTCGCGCGCCAGCGCAGCCAGGGGCCGACCTTCTATCCGGTGGCGTGCGCGCCGCAGGCCTGGGCCGCGGCCGCGCCGCTGCTGATGCTGCAGGCCTGCCTGGGGCTGGACTTCGACACGCAGGAGCCGGCGATTACGTTCGAAAACCCGTCGCTGCCGCCATTCCTGGACGAGGTGGTGTTCCGCAACCTGGGCGTCGGCGGCGGCAGCGCCGACGTCGCGGTGCGACGTTCCGGCGAGCGCGTGGTGGTAGACGTGCTGGAGCGGCGCGGGCCGGTGCGGGTGTTGACGCGGAATTAGGCTCTGGCGGTGAGCGGGTGCGGGCCTTGCCGGGGCGCGCGCCGCGCGCTACGCGAGCTCTGCCGGCAGCGCGCGCAGGCACGCCACCAGCGCCGCGACCACATCGTCCTCCACCGGCTGGCGCCGCCACATCACGCCCACCGGCGGCAGGTCCCAGCTCAGCGCATGCGGCAGCACCGCCGCGCCCTTGGCCTCGGCCAGTTCGCTGGCAACGGCCCTGGGCACGATGGTCGTCGCCGCCGGATGCCTGCGCATCAGCGTGGCCATGGTCTTGATCGAATACGTCTCGACCATCGGCGTCGGCTGCGCCACCCCCGCCACCGCGAAGATGGTGTTGATGGTGCGCCGGATCGGCGTGTTGGGCGGCGGCAGGATCCAGTCGCGTTCGGCCAGCCGGTGCCAGTCGAGCGCGCCGCGCGCCAGCCGCGTCGCGGCCGCGGTGGGCACGACCAGCGCCGGCTCTTCGCGATACAGCGGCTGCTGCACGATGTCCGCGCCCGCCGCAAAGAAGGTGCGCGCGATGACGCAGTCAAGTTCATGTTCGCGCAGTGCGCTGACCAGCTCGTCGGTGGTGCCTTCGCGCACCAGCACCGACACCCGCGGGGTCTGCGCCAGGCCGAAGGTGCAGGCCGTATCGAGCACGCCGCGGCTGATGTAGGGAATCACGCCGAGGCGCAGACGGCCCGACAGGCCCGCTTCGATCGCCGCCAGTTCTCGCCCCAGCGCGTCGGCATCGGCCAGTGTCAGCCGGGCGTGCGCCAGCACCGCCAGGCCGGTGGGCGTGGGCTCGAGTCCGCGCCGGGTGCGGGTGAACAGCGGCACCATGAAGATGTCTTCGATCTCACGCAGGGCCTTGGTGACGGCGGGCTGCGACAGATTGAGCTCGGCCGCCACGCGCGACACCGAGCGCTGCCGTGCCAGCGCGAGCAGCAGCGGCAGGTGGCGCAGGCGCAGCCGCGATACCAGGTTGTGGACCAGCTTGTCGGGGGCGATGGACACGGGGGCTTGCTGCGCCGGGGGCGGGCGCGATGATGGTATTGCCAGATGGTAATACCACAATAACCAAACAGGCACAGCTGGTTATTCCGCAAACCTATACTGGCCGGCATCACAGGAGCATTCCCCATGTTCACCACTCGTCCCGAGATTGTTGGCACCTTTGGCGTTGCGGCGTCGACGCACTGGCTGGCCACGCAGACCGCCATGGGCGTGCTGGAGCGCGGCGGCAACGCCTTCGATGCCGCGGTCGCCGCGGGCTTTGTGCTGCAGGTGGTCGAGCCGCACCTGAACGGCCCCGGCGGTGAAGTGCCGATCCTGTACTGGAGCGAGCGCGAGCGCGCCATGCGCTCGGTGTGCGGGCAGGGCCCGGCGCCGGCGCTGGCCGATCCCGCCGCGCTGCGCGCCATGGGCCTGGACCTGGTGCCCGGCATCGGCCTGATACCAGCCGCCGTCCCCGGTGCCTTCGGCGCCTGGCTGACGATGCTGCGCGAGCATGGCAGCTGGACCCTCGCCGAGGTGCTGGCGCCCGCCATCGGCTATGCGCGCGACGGCTTTCCGCTGGTGCCGCGCATCACGCGCGCGATCCTGGCGGTGCAGGCGCTGTTCCGCGACGAATGGCACAGCTCGGCCCAGACCTGGCTGCCCGACGGCAAGGTGCCGCGCCCCGGCAGCCTGCACACGCTGCCGGTGCTGGCTGCCACCTATACCCGCATCGTCGAAGAGGCGCAGCGCCGCAGCGATACCCGCACCGGCCAGATCGATGCGGCGCTGGATTGCTGGTACCGCGGCTTCGTGGCGCAGGAAATCGATGCGTACTGCCGCCGTACGCCGGTGCGCGACACCACCGGCGACAAGCACGCGGGCCTGCTGCGCCTCGAGGACATGGCAAGCTGGACGCCCGAGATCGAGGCCCCCGCGACCCTGGATTTCGGCCGCTATACCGTGGCCAAGTGCGGCATCTGGAGCCAGGGTCCGGTTTTCCTGCAGCAACTGGGCATGTTGCGCCATGCCGGCCTGGAGCAGCATGCGGCGGATTCACCCGAGTTCGTGCACCGCATTGCCGAAGCCGCCAAGCTCGCCATGGCCGACCGGCTGGCGTGGTACGGCGATCCGCATTTCGCCGCGAGCCCGCTGGCGGGTTTGCTGGACCATGGCTACCTGGCCGCGCGCGCACAGCGCATCGGCGCGCAGGCGGCGCTGTCGCTCGAGGCCGGCACGGTCAACGGCATTGCGCCGCGCCTGCCCGACCTGGCCGCGGCCACGCGCACGCTGCAGCGCGCCGACGTGCGCTTCGGCGTGGGCGAGCCCACCTTCGCCGAACTGCCGCCGGTGGCCGAGTGGGCCGAACAGGAGATCTTTGTCGGCGATACCTGCCATATCGACGTGATCGACCGCCACGGCAACATGGTCGCGGCCACGCCGTCGGGCGGCTGGCTGTCGTCGAGCCCGACCATTCCGGCGCTCGGCTTTGCGCTCAATACCCGCCTGCAGATGACATGGCTGGAACCCGGCCTGCCCAATACCCTGGAGCCCGGCAAGCGGCCCTGCACCACGCTGTCGCCATCGCTGGCGCTGCGCGATGGCGAACCCTACATGGTGTTCGGCACGCCCGGCGGCGACCAGCAGGACCAGTGGTCGCTGGCATTCTTCCTGCGCCATGCCGTGCATGGCATGAACCTGCAGGAGGCGATCGACGCGCCGGCCTGGCATGTCGACCACTTCCCGGCGTCGTTCTGGCCGCGCCAGACCGTGCTCAACCGCATCAGCATCGAATCGCGCTTCCCGGACAGCACGCTGGCGGCACTGCGCGAGCGCGGCCACGACGTGCGCGTGGGCGAGCCCTGGTCCGAGGGCCGCATGTCGGCCTGCTCGCGCCAGTTCGACGCCCGCGGCCGGCTGGTGCTGCGCGCCGGCGCCAATCCGCGCGGCATGCAAGGCTATGCCGCCGGACGCTGACGATCCAACCGGTTCCACCCAATCGACAGACCGCAACGAAGACGGAGGAGTAACACCATGCGATGGATGACCAAGACCCTGCTGGGCGGCATGGCCGCGCTGGCGATGTGCCTGGGCGGCGCCGCACGCGCCGCCGACAACTGGCCGCAGAAGCCGATCACGCTGATCGTGCCGTGGGCCGCCGGCGGCTCGACCGATATCCTGGCGCGCGTGCTGTCCGAACACCTGACGCGGTCGCTGGGCCAGCCGGTGATCGTCGACAACAAGCCCGGGGCCTCCGGCAATATCGGCTCGGCCATGGTGGCGCGTGCCAGGCCCGACGGCTACACGCTGCTGGTCGGCTCGATGAGCACGCACGCGATGAACCCCGCGCTGATGCCCAACATGCCGTTCCGCGGCGTGGAGGATTTCACGCCGCTGGGCCTGCTGGCCTACGTCACCAACACGCTGGTGGTGCATCCGTCGGTGCCGGCGCAGAACGTCAGGGAGCTGATCGCCTACGCCAAGGCCAATCCGGGCAAGCTGGCCTACGCCAGCGCCGGACCGGGTTCGACCAACCACCTGAGCGCGGTGCTGTTCGAGAAGATGGCCGGCGTGCAGATGCTGCACGTGCCGTACAAGGGCGGCGCGCCCGCCGTGGTCGACACCGTGGCGGGCCAGACCCAGCTGCTGTTCTCGGCCGGCACCCAGACGCTGCCGCACGTGAAGGGCGGCAAGCTGCGCCTGCTGGCCGTCACCGAGGGCAAGCGCTCGCCGTTGCTGCCCAATGTGCCCACCGTGGCCGAAACCGTTCCCGGCTATGAGCTCGCGGTCTGGTATGGTGCCTTCGGTCCAAAGGACATGCCGGCCGAACTGACCGCGCGCCTGAACCGCGAGATCAACGCGGTGATGTCGCTGCCCGAGGTCAAGTCCAAGATGAACGCCATCGGCGTCGAGACCGCGACCTCCACGCCGCAGCAGTTCGGCGCCATCCTGCAGCGCGATGCCGACCGCTATGGCAAGCTGATCCGCGAACTCGGCATCAAGGGGGAATGACATGAGCCTGCTGCGCACCGCCTCGCTGGTGGCCGCGGCCAATGTGCTGTGCGACCAGCTGCAGCAGGCCGGCGATCCCCGCGCCGCGTTCGACGCGATCGGCGCCGCCACCCTGCAGGCGCTGGGCCCCGGCCTGCTCACCATCAACGCCTGGCATGCCGGGCCGGCCCAGATCGAACGGCTGTGGTCGTCCCACCCATCCGCTTATCCGGTCGGCGGACGCAAGCAGAAGGGCGACGGCCCATGGCGGCGCCAGTTGCTCGAGCGCGGCGAGGTCTTTGTCGGCGAGGGCGATGCCGCGCTGGCGGAGGTGTTCGATGACGTGCAGATTATCCGCGCGCTTGGCTGCACGGCGGTGGTCAATGTGCCGCTGTGCTGCCATTCGCGCGTGATCGGGACCTTCAACTATCTGGCGGATCGCTCCGCATGGTCGCCGGCGGAGGTGGCAGCGTTGCGTGTGCTGGCGGCGCTGGCCGGTTCCGCCGTACGGGACTGCCTGGAGGCGCGGGCATGAACGCGGCCATCTGATCCACCTGCGGTGCCGGCCCGCATCGCGTCGATGCTGGCTGATGCGCTTCCCCGCCTTCAGAGCAGCCGTGCCGCCTCATCGAGCAGGGCGCCGGATGACAGCATGTCGCCACGGGCGAAGCGCACCAGCGTAAAGGATCGCACCAGCGGCGGATCGCCCGGGATGCGTGCGGTAAGCAGCTCGATCTCGTGCGCCGGCGCCGTGCTTTCCGGTGCCAGCAGCACGTTCATTGCGCTGAGCCGGAGGTGTCGTGGCTCAATGGACAGGAAGGCGCGCGCGTTCGTCAATACCTCGGCCAGGCATTCCAGCTGGCGTTCAAGCGCCCCGGCATCCTTGCCGAGCTGCGCCAGTTCCCGGTCGTTCTGCGCAACCTGTTCGCGCAGCGTGGCCTGCTCGCCGGGTCCGCCGTCGCCATCGCCATCGCCGCCGAGCACCGAGCGCATGCCGGTGCCTTGCCGCTCGAGCAGGCGCAGGCGCGCCACGAGCAGCGCCTGCTCGCGCTCGAGCACGTTGCGGCGCGACTTGCCGGCTGCGACGCGGGCCAGGCTCTCCAGGGTCAACTGGTCGAACAGCCGCCGCACGATTTCCTCGCGCAGGGCCGCTTCGGTGCAGGCAATGATTCTGACCTTGTGATCGCTGAAGCTGATCACGGTCTGGGGCACGTCCGAGCGCATGACATCGCCTTCCAGCGCCACACCGAGCGTGCGCCGCTCGGCTATTGCCATGCCGAGCACAGCATAGGCCTGCGCCGCATCGGGCGACTGCGCAAAGAACTCGCGCAATTCGGGAGACCGGCTGAATCCCAGCTCCACGTCACGGGGCGTGCCGAAGAAGGCGTGAATATAAGGGTCGCTGGCCCAGGCTTCCTTGCTGGCGTCGCGCGGCGCGGGAAGGTCCTGGACCAGTCCCCGCACATAGTCCAGTGCCTGTTCCAGCGCGGGCCGGACCCGTTGTTGGTAGTGCGGCAACAGCCGCAGGCGCGGACTGAGACGGGTCACGCGTTCCGTCAGTTCGGCAAGCTCCCGCGATTCGCGTGCGGGGACCTGCGTTTTGCGCCGGCGCATCCACCCCAGGAAGCCCATCAGCATGCTCCTGCATTGTCCCGCCCCTGCCGCTCGCGCGGTTCTGTGCTGGCGGTCCGGTTGGCCAACACGTCGTGGCAGCCGCAGGTATCCCTCCGTTGGCAGGGGGTTATGCGGCGATGCCGTGCCTTGATTGCCTGTTCAATCTATGATTCATTGACGCAGTGCGCCAGGACTTTGATGACGATGCGTACGCACGGCTCTGGCTTTTCGCGCTTCAAAGTGCACCGGCCGATCCGTCCTGGCATACCTTCGGGCAGACCGGCGCGGTAGCGGGTCGCGCAACGCCAAGGAGAGGACCATGAGTTCAATGATGCTGGTGAATATCGACGCGGGGACCACCGATGACGAAATCCGCGACTTTCTGGTGCGCTACGGACTGCCGGCATTCGACGACATCACCCGCGTGGAGGGCGATGGCTCGCGGCCGGCCGTGACGCTGCATTTCAACGAAGTCGATGCCGGCACGCTGCGCGGACTGGTGCCGCGTATCAACCATATTTTCTGGAAGCAGCGCAAGGTCGACGCCATGGTACTGGCCGAGCGCTTCGAGTAAGGAGGCGCCATGGCCATTCGCTGCCGGCGCGTAGCCGCTGCCGCCGGGCTTGCCGCTGCCGTGTCGGCGTGGCCGGCCTGGGGCTACTTTGACCACTACCTGTCAGGCACCATCGTCGGCACGCTGGGCCAGGCCCAATTGAATTCCGCGTGGGGCGTCTTTGGCAAGACCATGGACCAGGCCGCCGACGGCGCAAGCGTTGCGTTCAGCTTGCCGGCGGACCAGCGGCACCGCGCGGTGGAAGGATCGTTCACGCCGTTGCAGACGCGCACGGATCGCGGCGACGCTTGTCGCCAGGTGCGCAGCGAGTTCCGCCGCGCCGGGCAGTCGGAATCGTGGACCGGTTGGTATTGCAAGGAGCAGGGCGGCTGGAAGTCGCGCAAGCTGCCGGACTAGCGCCGGGCCGGGTCAGCCCCGGGGCGCGCGTGGCTAGTACCGTTCCTCCACGTAGCGGTATGGGTAGTTCGGCTCGCGGTAGCCCCCGGCTTTCTGCCTGGCAGGCAGCTTGACCGCCTTGCGAGGGATCTGCTCGTACGGGATCTGCGCCAGCAAGTGGGTGATGAGGTTCAGCCGGGCACGCCGCTTGTCATTGGAATTGGCCACGTGCCACGGGGCGTAGTCGGTATCGGTGGCGGCAAACATGGCGTCGCGCGCGCGCGAATAGTCGTACCAGCGGCTGTACGAGCGCAGGTCCATGTCGGTGAGCTTCCACAGCTTGCGCCCGTCGTGGATGCGCGCTTGTAGCCGGCGCGTCTGCTCCTCCTGGCTGACCTCGAGCCAGTATTTGATCAGGATGATGCCGGAGTTCACGATGGCGCGCTCGACCAGTGGCACGGCGCGCAGGAATTCCTCGGCCTGGGTTTCGGTGCAGAAACCCATCACCCGCTCGACGCCGGCGCGGTTGTACCAGCTGCGGTCGAAGATCACGACCTCGCCGGCCGCGGGCAAGTGGGGCAGATAGCGTTGTACATACATCTGGGTCTTCTCGCGCTCGGTAGGCGCGGGCAGGGCGACCACGCGGAACACGCGCGGGCTGACTCGCTCCGTGATTGCCTTGATGGTGCCGCCCTTGCCGGCACCATCGCGCCCTTCGAACACGATGCACACCTTGATGCCGCGCGCCTGCACCCACTGTTGCAGCTTGACCAGCTCGACGTGCAGTGCAAACAGCTGCTTGCGGTATTGCTTCTCGGACAGCCGCCCGGTCTGCTTGCCCGGCTCGGCAGGCTCGTCCGTGGCCTCGTTTGCGCCGGTGGCGGCGTTGTCCCCATCGGTCTCGCGCAACGGCTCGTCGATGTCGTGCTTGTCGTGGTGCTTGCCCTTGCCTTTGCCTTTGGCCATGGTTTTTCCCTCCGCCTTGCAATGCCACTTTCTGTTTCCGCCATGCCGCCGCGCACGTGGTCATCCGGCGCGGAATGGCGGATGGTTTTCGCAATGGAGGCCAGGCGGCAACGGAATCGACGCGAATCAATTTTATGTACAAATTTCCGGTAATGGCGGTGCCCGCCGTAAATCGGTTGAAATCCCATAAATGCCGTACTACCTTCATATCGCGTATTCAGCATGAACGCGCGCGCCAAAGCGGCGCGCATCGGCAGCCCGCACCCATCGCATTCGAAAACGGCATGCGCCGCACGCCCATGCCGCACAAGCGCCGCACCCGGTCGCGAGGAGGGAATATGGCCTTTCTGGTGAAACGGCTGCTTGGATCCGGCCGGGCATGGCTGCTGGCGGCGCTGATGGCCGTGGCAGCCGGCGCCGGCGCGCAGGGGGCGCCGGCGGGCGCGCAGGGACAGACCCCAGCCTTCAAGCCAGAGGAGATCGAGGCACTGGTGGCGCCGATCGCACTGTATCCCGACTCGGTGCTGTCGCAGGTGCTGATGGCCTCGACCTACCCGCTGGAGATCGTTCACGCTGCGCGCTGGCTCAAGGCCAATCCCGGCATCAAGGGCGATGCCGCGGTCAAGGCGGTGGCCGACCAGCCATGGGATGTCAGCGTGAAGTCACTGGTGGCATTCCCGCAGGCGCTCGAGCCCATGAACGACAAGCTCGACTGGACCCAGAAGCTCGGCGATGCCTTCCTGGCGCAGGAAAAGGACGTGCTTGCCGCGGTGCAGCGCCTGCGCGCGCGGGCGCAGCAATCGGGCAACCTCAAGAGCACCGAGCAGCAGACGGTCATCGTCGAGCCCGCCACCAGCAGCGCCACCGGCACGCAGAGCGTGGTGCGCATCGAGCCGGCCGACCCGCAGGTGATCTACGTGCCGGCCTACAACCCCACGGTGGTCTACGGCGCCTGGAGCTATCCGGCCTACCCGCCGTATTACTGGCCGCCGTATCCCGCCTACTATCCGGGCGCGGCGCTGGCCACCGGCCTTGCCTGGGGCGTCGGGCTGGCCGCGGCCGGCGCCATCTTCGGCAATTGCAACTGGGGCGGGGGCGACGTGAATATCAACGTCAACCGCGCCACCAATATCGACCGCAATTTCGACCGCACCAAGGTGCAGGCCGGCGGACGCTGGCAGCATGACGCCAGCCACCGCCAGGGCGTGGCCTACCGGGACAACGCCACGCGCGAGAAATTCTCGCGCGATGTGCCGGGCGCCGACCGCCGCAATGATTTTCGGGGCCGCGAAGGCGGAGCCGGCGGCCGCGGCGAGGTCGCCGATCGTGGTCAGCGCGATCGCACGGGCGGGCTCGAACGTACTGGCGGCGGCGAGCGCGCGGCCTTGTCGGATCGTCCCGGCGGTGCCGACCGGGGCGGCGCGTCCGATCGCGCCGGCGTCTCCGACCGCGCCGGCGTCTCCGATCGCGCCGGCGTCTCCGATCGCGCCGGCGTCTCCGATCGCGCCGGGGCTTACGACCGCTCGCGCGGCGGCGGGGGCGGAGGCGGGCGCGACAACGCCTTCCAGGGCGTGGGCGGCGGCGCGGCTTCGCAGCGCGACTTCGACCGCGGCCGGTCCAGCATGCAGTCAGCCGGCGCGCACCGTGGCGGCGGCGGCTTTGGGGGTGGTGGTGGCGGCCGCGGCGGCGGCTTTGGCGGCGGTGGCGGTGGCCGCGGCGGCAGGCGCTAAGTGCAGGGAGCCTCGATCATGACCTCACCTCTCGCCCTTGCCTTGCGCCATCCGGTCCGGTATTTGGGCTGGCTGCCCAGCCTTTTGCTCGTGCTCGCCATGGCGTACGGGCCGGCGGCGCGCGCGCAGAAGCCCTTCGAATCGGCCGAGGCGGCAATGAACGCCTTCGGCGACGCTGTTGCCCGCCAGGACGACACTGCCATGAAAGCGCTGCTGGGCAATGATTTCCGCCAGCTGATACCGCCCGTGGGCGCAGAAGTCCGGCAACGCTTCCTGGAGCAATGGCAGGTCGCGCACGCGCTCCAGCCGGTCGACGACAGCCACGCCCGCATCGCCGTGGGCAACGACGGCTGGACCCTGCCGGTGCCGCTGGTAAAAGGCACCAGGGGCTGGCAGTTCGATACCCGCGCCGGGGTCGAGGAGATGCGCATCCGCCGTGTCGGGCGCAACGAGCTGGCGGTGATGCAGACGATGCTGGCGATCTACGATGCCCAGAACGAATATGCCCAGACCGACCACGACGGCGATGGCGTGCTGGTCTATGCGGGCCAGTTGGCGAGCACCGCCGGCAAGCGGGATGGTCTGTACTACCCGACTCGCGACGGCGAGCCAGCCAGCCCGCTGGGGGCAGCTTTCCTTACCGCCGGCAAGGGCAAGGCCGGGCAGGGCTACTATGGCTACCACTACAAGCTGCTGACCGCGCAAGGCCCGCACGCGCCGGGCGGCGCGTACAACTATGTGGTCAACGGCAAGCTCTTCGGCGGGTTTGCGGTGCTGGCCTGGCCGGTGAAGTATGGCGATACCGGCGTGCAGAGCTTTATGGTCAGCCACGACGGCCAGCTGTTCGAGCGCGACCTCGGGCCCGACAGTGCGGCCCAGGCCGCGAAGATCCGGTCGTTCGATCCCGGCCCCGGCTGGAGCCGGGTGACGCCATGACATGCGCTACAAGTGGGGCCATGAAGCGCGCCATCAAGCGGGCGGGCGCTGCGCCGGGTGTCGTGGCCGCGGCTGGCGTGGTGCTGTGGCTGTCGGCGTGCGCATACCCTTACCCGGTCGAGCCGGTGGCGATGGTGCCAACCACCTACCCCGGCTCGCAGCCTACGCGCTACGATCGCGCCTTTGACGCCGCCGCCGGCGCGCTGCAAGACCAGGGCGTAACGATCCGGGTGCAGGATGCGACCGCCGGCACCATCGCCGGCAGCCGCAACAACCGGCCGGTGTCGGCAAGCGTGCGGCGCCAGGCCGACGGCACGGTGCGGGTGCAGTTTGACGGCGGCGACCCCGATGACCCGGGCCTGATGCAGCGCATCTCGCGCAGCTATGACGCGCGCATGGGGCGCTGAGCCGGCCTCCCTTGCCACGCCAGCGCGCGCGCAACCCGTGGCGCGGCTACGTGCAGTTGGCCCGATAGGCTTCCTGCAGCGACTTGCGGGACTTGTCGCGCTCGATCTTGGGGATCGTGCGTCCCTGGGCTGTCTGCGTGGCCGGGCCGGAAGACTGGTAGGAGCGCTGTTTCGAGGTGGCGTTGTACTGCGCCTTCAGCGATTCGCATTTGGCCCGCCTGGCCTGGTCCGGGTCTTCGCTGGGGGCAGCCGGTGGGCGGTAGGGGCTGGCACCGCCCTGCACGGCCTCGGCGATGGCGCCGGCGGCATCCGGCGCCGAGGCATGCTGTGCGCTTGCGGCGGTGCAGCCCAGTGCCAGCAGCGCCACGGCCATGCATTGTCTGGAGATCAGCATGAAAGACCCCGGTTGCGATCGGCAATGCCGCATGGCGGTGCCGCGAGCCGCGAGCACCATTGCCCGATCGTCCGGCCCGACAACCATGATATGTGCCAAGGCGTGGATTGCCAGTGCCTTGTTGCCGGCGCACGCGCCGCGACCTGCAGCGTCCCCTGGTCCGGCACAGCCCTGACACGCACCCAGCGCCGGTAGTCCACGCAGGCGGTAGCGCGCCTTAACCCAGGACAGGCCCAATGCAGACTGAACCGCTTACCCCGCATGGCGAGCGCAGCGCACGGAGCGAGCCCGGCTGGTGGCGCTGGCTGCCCGGCCTGACCATGCTCAGGACCTACCAGGCCGCCTGGTTGCCGCGCGACCTGGCGGCCGGCCTGGTGCTGACCACCATGCTCGTGCCGGTCGGCATTGCCTATGCCGAGGCCTCGGGCGTGCCCGGCGTGTACGGGCTGTACGCCACGGTCGTGCCATTGCTGGTCTATGCCGTGTTCGGTCCCAGCCGCGTCCTGGTGCTGGGGCCGGATTCGGCGCTGGCGGCGCCGATCCTCGCCGTGGTGATCCAGGTCTCCGCTGGCGATCCCGCGCGCGCGATCGCCGCGGCCAGCATGATGGCGGTGGTCTCGGGCGTGGTCTGCATCGTGATGGGGCTGCTGCGGCTGGGATTTATCACCGAGCTGCTGTCCAAGCCGATCCGCTACGGCTACATGAATGGCATCGCGCTGACGGTGCTGGTCAGCCAGTTGCCCAAGCTGTTCGCCATCTCGATCGACGAGGGCGGGCCGCTGCGCGAGATCCTGGCGCTGGGCCGGGCCATTCTGGACGGCCAGACCAACTGGTACAGCTTTGCAGTCGGCGCTGGCAGCCTGGTGCTGATCCTGCTCCTCAAGCGCTTTGAGCGGCTGCCCGGCATTCTGATCGCGGTGGTCCTGGCCACCATCGCGGTAAGCGTCTTCGGCCTGGACCGGGCCGGCGTGAAGGTGCTCGGCCCGATCCCGCAGGGCCTGCCGCAACTGGCGCTGCCGTGGCTCAGCGGCGCCGACCTGGTCAAGATCGTGCTGGGCGGCTGCGCCGTCGCGCTGATTGCATTCGCGGATACCAGCGTGCTTTCGCGCACCTATGCGGCGCGCTACCAGAGCCGGGTCGACCCGAACCAGGAGATGGTGGGCCTGGGCGCCGCCAATCTGGCCGCGGGCTTCTTCCAGGGCTTCCCGATCAGCAGCAGCGCCTCGCGCACGCCGGTGGCGGAGGCCGCCGGGGCGAAGACGCAGCTGACCGGCGTGGTCGGCGCGCTGGCCGTGGCGGTGCTGCTGCTGGTTGCGCCCAACCTCTTGCAGTACCTGCCCAGCAGCGCGCTGGCGGCAGTGGTGATTGCCGCCGCGCTCGGCCTGTTCGAGTTCGCAGATCTCAGGCGCATCTATCGCATCCAGCAATGGGAGTTCTGGCTGTCCATGGTGTGCTTTGCCGCGGTGGCGGTGTTTGGCGCGATACCGGGCATCTGCCTGGCCGTGGTGATTGCCGTGATCGAGTTCCTGTGGGATGGCTGGCGCCCGCATTTTGCCGTGCTCGGCCGTGTCGAAGGGCTGCGTGGCTACCATGACGTGCAACGCTATCCGCATGCGAAACGCATCGACGGCCTGCTGCTGTTCCGCTGGGATGCGCCGCTGTTCTTTGCCAATGCCGAGCTGTTCCAGGAGCGGCTCATGGAGGCGGTGGAGGACTCGCCCACTCCGGTGCGCCGCGTGGTGGTGGCCGCCGAGCCTGTCACCAGCGTGGACGTGACCTCCGCCGACATGCTGCGCGAACTGATCCGGACGCTGCACGAGCGTGGCATCGCGGTGCACCTGGCCGAGATGAAGGATCCGGTGCGCGACAAGCTGAAGCGCTTCGAGCTGCTGGAGCTGATCGGCGAGAAGAACTTCCACGCCACCGTCGGCGGCGCGGTGGATGACTACGTCGGCAAGGGCAGGGCGCCTGCGCCCGGCGCGGGGTGAGCCGCGGCGGTTCGGCAGCGAGGCGCGCCGTTTTTCCGGGTGTCTTCGCGTATTAGTGGTGGGAGGGGCTTGCCTGGTTTTGGCCTTGCGGCCAGCGCTCAAGTCCTTAGCCGGCCGCCAAGGTGGCGCGCCGTTTGGCACGTGCCAGCGCCTGGTGCATGGTTTGGAGCAGCACCTCGGGCGGGCGCGCACCCGACACGCTGTGCGTGCCGTTGAACATAAAACACGGAACGCCGAGACCGGGGCGCGCCGGCGGGTCGAGCGGGCCGTGCACCGATGGCAGCCAGTCCAGGTCATGCCCGCCGGTACTGTCGGCATGCCCTGGCAAGGCGAGGCCGCACGAAGCCGCGGCCTGCCGCAGAACCTGCGGGTCGCCGATATTTTCGGCGCGAATGAAGTAGCGCTGGAACAGTTCTTCGATCAGCAAGCCAGCCACGCCAGCGCCCGCCTGCTGGCGCGCATGGCGCACCAGCCGGTGGGCCAGAAGCGTGTTCGGGAAGGTTTCGATGCGCTCCAGCGCCAGCGTGAGGCCGGCATCCTTTGCCGCGGCACGCACCTGCGCCTGGCGCATCGCCACGGCCTCCGGGCTGCCCAGCCGCGCCAGGTAGAACTCGCGGTACGGAAGGCCGGCAGGCGGGGTCGTGGGGATCAGCGGATAAGAACGCCACGCCACCTGCACGGCGACGTCCGGGCGCTCGCGGCCAAGCCAATCGATGGCGGTTTCCAGGTGCTTCTTGCCGATCAGGCACCAGGGGCAGATCAGGTCGAAATAGGCCTCGACCAAAAGCGTCGCCGGTTGCTCCGAGGCAAACGACTGGCGCCTGGAACCGTTGTCGGGGTGTGGGGAATTGTCGGGGCATTGCATGCGTTGGCTCCTGCTCACATCATCGGTGCGGGCACCTGCCGGGTAGCCGGCGGCGCGGTCCCACGGCTCTTGTTGCCGTCTGCGGTGAGCACGGAGTTTGGTCCAATGGTGCGAGGAAATTTTGACGATACGGGACGATCAATTGACATTTCGTGACAGGCAGGGAAAACACGATGTCCGGCGGCCCCCCGGCAGCTTGCGTGTTCGCGGGCGGCAGCCGCAGAATGCGCCGACCTCTTTCCCGCGGCATGCATTGCCGGCGCGCTGGCGTGAACGCTTTGTCTCCTACCGTCCCCATCTCTGTCGTCAACGGCTTTCTTTGCGGCGCCGACCCCATGGCGATCGCGCGGCTGGCGGAGCGCTCCGGCATTGCGGCCGAATTGCTGGCGGAGCCGGCGGCGCGCGTGACACAAGAGCAGTTCGCCACGTTGTACCGGCTGCTCGCACACGAACACGACGATGAAATGCCGGGCATCTTCAGCCGCCCGCTGCGCAATGGCACGCTCAAGTACCTGTGCCTGAGCTTGCTGGATGCGCCAAGGCTGGAAGTGGCGCTGCACCGGTTCGGGCAGTTCTTCCACCTGATCCTCGACGATTTCCGCGTCGAGTCGCGGCGCGATGGGGCTTCGGGCTATGTGGAGCTGATGGAGTATCCGGCGTCGCCCGCCGTGAGCATGCTGGGCCGCGAGCTGATGCTGAAGCTGGTGCATGGCGTCACGTCGTGGCTGGTTCGCAAGGAGATTGCGCTGCAGGCGGTGGAACTGCCATCCGGCCGGCCGCCGCTGGCCAGCGACCATCTCTACCTGTTTCCCGGTCCGGTGCATTTCGGCTGCCAGCGGACCCGCATGATCTTTGACGCGGCTTACCTCGACATGCCGGTGCGCCAACGCAAGCCGGATCTGGAGAAATTCCTGGCGCGCGCGCCCGAGGACTGGATCTTTGTCTCGTTCGACGAGCAGATGACCTGTCATCGCGTGCGGCAGTACGTGGCCGACCGCCTGCCTGAGCCACCCACGATAGAGGCCGCGGCGCTGGCGCTGCATTGTTCGGTGCGCACGCTGTGCCGCCGCCTTGCCGCGGAAGGCACCACCTTCCAGGCCATCAAGGACCATGTCCGCCGCGATATCGCCATCCAGCGCCTGACGCGTTCGGCGGATCCGATCGCGGCCATTGCCTTCGACGTGGGCTTCGACAATCCCACCGCGTTCCATCGTGCCTTTCGCCACTGGACCGGCAGCACGCCGAACGCCTACCGCCGCGCGCCGTAGCCGCGTATCTCAGCCGCGCATCTCAGCCGCGTATCTCAGCCGCGTATCTCAGCCGCGCATCTCAGCCACGTATCTCAGCCAGGCAATGTGCCGGCAATGCCGGCCGGCGACTGACCGTTTACGCCATCGCGGGCGGCTGCGCGTGGGCAGTGCGCGGCTGCCGCGGCACACGCGCGCAAAGCGGCAGGTTTTGTCAGCGATTGGGCCGGATTTGGTAGCCGCCCTGGCGCGCGCCGCCACTACGATGCCGGCATCAGATCCGCGCGGGCCAACGCGCGGCACCGAATCAAGCGAGGGGACATATGGCAATCGAAGGCTACAGCATGGCAACGCTCTGCGCGTTCGTCGGCAAGGAACTCGGCGTGTCCGAGTGGATGGAAGTGGACCAGGCGCGCATCAACGCGTTCGCGGAATGCACGGAGGACCGCCAGTGGATCCACGTTGACGTCGAGCGCGCCCGCAAGGAAAGCCCGTTCGGCGGCACCATCGCCCATGGCTACCTGACGCTGTCGCTGCTGGCGGGAAAGCTGACCGGCATGGGCGTGGTGCCGGGCGACGCCCGCGCCGCGGTGAACTACGGCCTGGAGAAGACCCGCTTCCTGGCGCCGGTCAGGGCAGGCGGGCGCGTGCGCAACCGCGTCAGGCTGTTGGCCGTCGATGACAAGGGCGACGGCCGTGTGTTGTTGCGCATGGAGAACACGATGGAAGTCGAGGGCGAAGCCAGGCCGGCAATGGTGGCGGAAGCCCTGGCGCTTGTCATGGCATGAGGCGGGACACGGGGAACAGGGCAGAGAACAAGGCAGAGGCAGGAGCAGCAACATGACAACCGCATCCAGGGCGCGCCGGCCGGCCAGCAAAGCCGGCAGGAACAAGCAGGCCGCGACGGTGATGGCCGCCACCGCGGCCGGGGCCATCGAAGCCATCGAAGCCATCGAAGCCATCGAAGCCATCGACGCGAACCCGGCGCTGGCCGGTCCCAATCCATTCGTCGGCCTGAGGCCGGAGGACTTCGTCAGCACCGCGCAGCAGATCGGCGCGCAGTGCGTACAGGAGCCGGTGCTCGTGCTCGAGCAGCAGGCGCAACTGGCGCACGATCTCGTCAGCGTCCTGGATGGCTCGGCGCCGTTGCCGTCGGCGCGGGACCGGCGCTTTGGCGATGCCGCCTGGCGCGACAACCCGTTGTACCGGATGTCGCTGCAGGGCTACCAGGCCTGGCGAGACGCACTTGGCGGCTTGGTGCGGCGCTCGGTGATGGACGCGCGCAGCAAGCACCGCGCGCAGTACTTCACCGAGCTGGTGATCGATGCGCTGGCCCCGACCAATACCCTGCTGGGCAACCCCGCCGCGCTGAGAAGGACGGTGGAGTCGTGCGGGATGAACCTGGTCAGCGGGCTGGCCAACCTGGTCGCCGATACCCTGGGCAACGGCGGCATGCCAGCCCAGGTAGACAAGGAAGCCTTCAGCGTCGGCCGGAACCTGGCGACGACGCCGGGCGCGGTGGTGTTCCGCAACGAAGTGCTGGAGCTGATCCAGTACGCGCCGTCCACGGCCCGCGTGCATGCGCGGCCGCAGCTGATCGTGCCGCCGCAGGTCAACAAGTTCTATGTGTTCGACCTGGCCAGCGGCAAGAGCATGGTGGAGTACCTGCTGGCGCAGGAGCTGCAGGTATTCATCGTCAGCTGGCGCAATCCCACCACGGCGCAGCGCGACTGGAACCTGGACACCTATGTCAGCGCGCTGATCGAGGCGATCGGGGCGATCCGCGACATTACCGGCAGTGCCGACGTCAACCTGCATGGCGCCTGCTCCGGCGCGATGACCATGGCGGCGCTGATGGGTTATTGCGCCGCCAGCGGCGAAAAGCTGGTGCATGCCGCGACGCTGATGGTGTCGGTGTTCGGACTCGATGCGGAGTCTCAGCTCGGGCTGTTCAGCACGCCCGAGGCCGTCACGGCAGCGCGGCAGGGCAGCCAGGCGCTCGGCGTGCTCGACGGCGCGGCGCTGGGACGGATCTTTGCCTGGCTGCGGCCCAACGACCTGGTGTGGAATTACTGGGTCAACAACTACCTGCTCGGCAATGCTCCGCCGGCCTTCGATGTCCTCTACTGGAACAACGACACCACCCGGCTGCCCGCCGGCCTGCACGGCCAGTTCCTCGACATGCTTACGCTGAACCAGCTCGCCACGCCGCGCACGCTGCACGTGCTGGGCCACGCCATCACGCTGTCGGACGTTACCTGCGACAAGTATGTGCTGGCCGGCATGACCGACCACATCACGCCATGGAAGGCGGTTTACCGGTCGATGCACGCCTTTGGCGGGCGCACCGAGTTCGTGCTGAGTTCCAGCGGCCACGTGCAGAGCCTGGTCAATCCCCCCGGCAACCCGAAGGCGAAGTTCTGCCGCGGCGGCGCGGCGGCCGCCGATCCGCAGGCCTGGCTTGACGGCGCGACTGCCGTGCAGGGCTCGTGGTGGGAACACTGGAGCCAATGGCTGAAGGCGCGCTCAGGACCAAAGCGCCGCGCGCCCGAGGTTCCCGGCAGCGCGAGATTCGCACCTTGTGGCGAGGCGCCCGGACGCTATGTGAGCGAAGCGTGATGCGCGGGTCCATGGGCGCAGGCCCATGGCGTGGCGGCCCACCGCAGTTTCGATTTTTGCAACCCAACCGTGAGGAGATACCCAGATGGAATCCACCAACACCGCGGACGCCGCCGCCCGGCAGGCGTCCCAGGCCCCGCACCGCAAGCTGCTCGACTTCGTCCGGCACAATCGCCTGGACCCGGCCGCGATCCTCGAGTCGCGCCGCAAGGACATCGAGGCGCTGGCCAGCATCAACATCACGCTGCTGAGCGGCCTGCAATCGGTGGTGCGCCTGCAGGCCGAGTACCTGTGCGACACCGCCGCCGACCTGCAGGCGCTGGCGCGCGGCGGCGAGCCCGCGGAGGGCAAGGCTTCCGCCAGGGTGGCGCAAGCGCTGCCGCGCTCGCTGCACAAGGCCGTGGCCGGCCTGCGCGGCCTGAGCGATACGCTCTACAAGACCCAGGCGGACAGCATCGCCACGGTCGGCCGGCGCATCGCCGAGAACGTCGAGGAGGTCAAGGGCATCCTGCGCCCCAAGGCATAAACGCCGGCGGGCATGGCCGGCGCGCCGGCCATGCCCGCGCGCCAAACGTCTCCAGGACGAACTGATGACAACCATCGATGCCGGCACGCCAGCCGGCCACAAGCTCCAGGTCCGGACCGTGGATCTGGACGGCCAGATACTCAGGACCGGCATCCGGCCGGGCCGGGACGCAGGCCCGCCGCTGCTGGTCTTCAACGGCATCGGCGCCAACTTCGAACTGCTCAGGCCCTTTGTCGACGCACTGCCCGACATCGAAGTGATTCTCTTCGACGTTCCCGGCGTGGGCGGCTCTCCCGCGCCGCTGATGCCTTACCGCTTCTCCAGTCTCTGCGTGCTGGCCGACCGGCTGCTGTCGCGCCTTGGCTACGATGGCCAGGTGGATGCGCTGGGCGTGTCGTGGGGCGGAGCGCTGGCGCAGGAGTTTGCCCGGCTTCATGCCCGCCGTTGCAGGCGCCTGGTCCTGGCGGCCACCTCGCCCGGCGTCATCATGGTGCCCGGCAGGCTGTCAGTGCTGACCAAGATGATCGGCCTGCGCCGCTATACCGATCCGCAGTACCTGCGCCGCGTTGGTGCCGACCTGTATGGCGGCGCCTTGCGCCATGACCCCGCATGGCTCGACCAGCACGGCCGGCACATGCAGCCGCCGCGCGGACGAGGCTACCTCTACCAGCTGCTGGCGGCCTGGGGCTGGAGCAGCCTGCCCTGGCTGGGCGCGCTGAAGCAGCCCACGCTGGTGATGCACGGGACCGACGACCCGATCGTGCCGCCGGTCAATGCCAGAATCCTGGCCGCGGCCATTCCCCACGCGGCGCTGCAGCTGGTCGACGACGGGCACCTGTTTCTTGTGACGGGCGCCGACAGCGCAGCCAGGACCATCCGCCGCTTCCTGCGCGCATAGTTAACCGCTTCGGCGCACGCCTTGACGCGCACGCGGCACGCCACCCGGATGGGGGCGCATGCTGCGGTTCGTGAGCCGGGCATCACCCTTTCGGGTGGGCGGTTTTTCTTATCTCGCGCTTGGAAAAATTTCATCTCTGCCGCGGGACCGGCTCCCATTAAAGTTGGTCAGAGCAGGAATATGGACGCACCCGGGACCATCCAGCGGGGCCGGTCCAGGGTATGCAGGGACAACCCGGGCAGGCTGAAGGGGTGTATCCACCATAAGTACTGGATGCAGCAGGATTCTTGGCGGAGGACGGCATGGATGCAGGCAAGCAACTGGCTCACGCGCGTGAGGTGGGCGTCAAGACGGGTGTCGTGCTGCAAAAGCGGCTGAGGAACGCGCAGGAGGCCTACACACATCGTGTGCAGGAGGCCATGGGCAAGGACAACGCGGCTCCCGCGCCGGCGCAGTGGACGGCCGGCCTCGATCCGATGAACGGCTATGCCTACGCCGTCGACAGCATGCAGCGTGCCATCCTGTTCTGGGACACGCTCAGGGAGCGGGGCAACCACTTTGTGGAAAACGCTACGCACGGTCTCAAGCCGGTCCTGCACTTCGACTACGAAACCGTGATGGATGGCCGCCAGTTCGCGCGCCCAGTCAACTACGCGCTGCTGAAAATCACGCCGCCCGAAGGCATGACCATCGATGACAGCCGCCGCCCTTATGTCATCATCGATCCGCGTGCCGGGCACGGCCCGGGTATCGGCGGGTTCAAGGACGATTCGCAGGTGGGCGTGGCAATGCGTGCCGGCCACCCGGTCTACTTTGTTATCTTCTTCCGTGACCCGGAGCCGGGGCAGACGCTGCTCGACGTATGCGAGGCGGAGCAACAGTTCATCCGCAAGGTGCGGGCCCTGCATCCGGACAGCGCCAAGCCGGCCATCATCGGCAATTGCCAGGGTGGCTGGGCCGCGATGATGCTCGGTGCATCGGACCCGGACGACACCGGCCCGATCGTCATCAACGGTGCGCCGATGTCGTACTGGAGCGGTGCCTGGAGCGCGGGCGAGGGCGACAATCCGATGCGTTATTCCGGTGGCCTGCTGGGCGGCACCTGGCTGGCATCGCTTACGGCGGACCTCGGCAACGGCAAGTTCGACGGCGCCTGGCTGGTCCAGAACTTCGAGAACCTGAACCCGGCCAACAGCCTGTGGGACAAGTACTACAACCTGTACCGCAAGGCCGATACCGAGCCGCCGCGCTTCCTCGAGTTCGAGCGCTGGTGGGGCGGCTACTACCTGATGAACCGCGAGGAGATCGAATGGATCACGCGCAACCTGTTCGTCGGCAACAAGCTGTGGAGCGGCGACGTCAAGGCGGCAGGCGGCAAGGGCTTCGACCTGCGCGAGATCCGGGCGCCGATCGTTCTGTTTGCCTCGATGGGCGACAACATCACGCCGCCGCAGCAGGCCTTCAACTGGGTCGTTGACGTCTATGGCAGTACCGACGAAATCAAGGCGCGCGGCCAGGTCATCGTCGGGATGATGCACCGGAGCGTGGGCCATCTTGGCATCTTCGTCTCCGGCAAGGTCGCACAGAAGGAGCATGCGCAGATCGTTTCGGTGCTCAAGAGCATCGAACTGCTGCCCCCGGGCCTCTACGGCATGGTCATCCACGAACACAAGCGCGGCGATGGCATCGAATACGAGGTCGAGTTCGAGGAACATTCGCTGGAGGAGCTCGCCGGCCGGCTCAACCGCTTCGAGCGGGCCGACGAGAAACCGTTCGAGGCCGTTGCCGCGCTGTCGGACTTCAACCAGCGCGCCTATGAACTGTTCGCGCAACCGTTCGTCCAGGCAATGTCGAACGAGGCGTCGGCACGGATGCTGCGCGAGTTCCATCCGCTGCGGGTGCAGAACTGGGCGTTCTCGGACATGAATCCCTGGATGGCCTGGCTGAAGCCCGCGGCCGAGGCGGTCAGGGCGAACCGCCAGGTCATGGCGGATGACCATCCGCTGAGGCAGCAAGAACAGGCGGCGGCGGAAATGCTCAGTGCCGGCCTCGACGCTTACCGCGCCGTGCGCGACGCGATGACGGAGGCATCGTTCTTCAACCTGTACGCCAACCTGTTCTCGTTCCTGTCGCTGGACAAGCCTTCCGCGCCGGCCGCCATGGCGCCGCAGGAATCGCCGGAAGTCAGGGCCGCGCTGGCCTCGGTCGGCGAGGGCGGATACACCGAGGCGATTGCCCGGCTGGCCTGCCTGCTCAATCGCAAGGGCGAGCCATTGCCGCTGTCCCGGCTGGAACTGCGCAAGGAGCTGGTGACGGACTACGCGGACTTCCTGCCGGAACTCCCCTCTGACGCCTGGCGCAAGACCCGGGGCCAGCAGGAGCTGATCACCCGGTACGCGCCCGAGCAGGCGCTGGAGACGCTGCCGGCCTTGCTCAGGCACCAGGCTGACCGCCAGCGGCTGCATGCGCTGGCAGAAAAACTGCGTACCGACGAGCGCCTGCTTGGCACCAGCCCCACGGCGGAGCAGGCTGCGATGCTGGGGCGGATCCGCGCGGTGCTGGCGCCGAAACCCGAGCGCGGCCGCGCCGCTGGCGCACCGCTCACCCGTGCGTCCTAGGGCGATGCGGTACGAGACCACGTGGGTACCCAGCGCCGCCCGCCGACCACGCTGAAACCAGAGCAGGAGCATGCCGTGAACGCCAGACATGAGAAGTACCAGCGGCTGATCGACTATTGCAAGACCATCCCGCCCACCCCGACCGCGGTGGCGCATCCATGCGATCAGGCGTCGCTGGAAGGCGCAGTCGAGGCGGCCCGCATGGGCCTGATCGCGCCGATCCTGGTCGGGCCGCGCAGCCGCATCGAGGACGCCGCGCGTGCCGGCGGCATCGACCTCGGCGCGTACCCGATCGTCGATGCGCCGCACAGCCACGCGGCGGCTGCGGCCGCGGTGCAACTGGTGCGCGAAGGCAAGGCCGAGGCCATCATGAAGGGCAGCCTGCACACCGACGAGCTGATGGGGGCGGTGGTCGGGGGCGACAGCGGCCTGCGCACCGCCCGGCGCATCAGCCACTGCTTCGTGATGGACGTGCCCGGGCACGAGGACGCGTTGATCGTGACCGACGCCGCCGTCAATATCGCCCCGACCCTGACCGAAAAGGCCGATATCCTCCAGAACGCGATCGACCTGGCCCACGCCCTGCAACTGAAGGAAGTCCGGGTGGCGATCCTGTCGGCCATGGAGACCATCAATCCCAAGGTGCCCTCCACCATCGAAGCCGCCGCGCTGTGCAAGATGGTCGACCGCCACCAGATCACCGGCGCGGTGGTCGACGGCCCGCTCGCGCTGGACAATGCCATCAACCTGGATGCGGCACGCATCAAGAAAATCGATTCGCCGGTGGCCGGGCGCGCCAACGTCTTGCTGGTGCCCGACCTGGACGCCGGCAACATGCTCGCCAAGAGCCTGACGTTCCTTGCCGGCGCGGATGCCGCCGGCATCGTGCTGGGCGCGCGGGTGCCGATCATCCTGACCAGCCGTGCCGACGCCGTGACGACGCGGCTGGCGTCGTGCGCGGTGGCTGCCCTGGTCGCCAAGGCGCGGCGAGAGTCCACCCAGGTGGCGGGGTGACGTCATGGCAGAGATCATCCTGGTCCTGAACGCGGGCTCGTCAAGCCTCAAGTACCGCGCCTACGATGTCCATGACAACGCACTGAGGCTGGTACTGCGCGGCAGCCTCGAAGGGCTTTACACCGCTCCGGCGTTTCGCGCGGCCGACGCGGCCGGCGCCGAAGTCGAAGCCAGGCAGTGGGATGCCGGCACCCAGCTCGGGCACGAAGGCGCTATCGCCTACCTGGCGGATTTCCTGCGCGGCCATGGGGAAGGGCATACGCTCGCCGCGGTGGGGCACCGGGTGGTGCACGGCGGCGTGCGCTTCACGCAGCCGGCAAGGGTGACCGATGCGCTGCTGGCGGAACTCGACACGCTGTGCCCGCTCGCGCCGTTGCACCAGCCGCACAATCTCAAAGCCATCCGCATTCTCGCGCAGCGGCATCCGGCCTTGCCGCAAGTGGCGTGTTTCGACACCGCCTTCCACCGCGCGCAGCCCGAAGCGGCGCAGGCGTTCGCGCTGCCGGTGGAGATTACCGGACGCGGCGTCAGGCGCTATGGCTTCCATGGATTGTCCTACGAGTACATTGCCGGCGTCCTGCCGCGCATCGACGCCGCCGCGGCGGCGGGCCGCACCGTCGTCGCCCATCTCGGCAATGGCAGCAGCATGTGCGCACTGGTGGCGGGGCGCAGCGTGGCCAGCACCATGGGCTTCACCGCCGTGGACGGGCTGCCCATGGGAACGCGCTGCGGCAGCCTGGATCCGGGCGTGATCCTGTACCTGATGGGCGAGCTCGGCATGGATGCCGGGGCGATCGAGGACCTGATCTACCGCAGGTCGGGATTGCTCGGCATGTCCGGCCTGTCGAGCGATATGCGCGCACTGCTCGCCAGCGACGACGCGCGTGCCCGCTTTGCCGTCGAGGTGTACACGTACCGCATCGCGCGCGAGCTTGGCTCGCTCGCTGCGGCCGCGCAAGGACTGGACGCGCTGGTATTTACCGCGGGCATCGGCGAGCATGCGGCACCGGTTCGCGAGCGCGTGTGCCGGCAGGCGGCATGGCTGGGCGTAAGCATCGATGCCGCGGCCAATGCGCGTAACGGGCCGCGGATCAGCGAGGTATCGGGCAAGGTACCCGTCTGGGTCATCCCGACCGACGAGGAGTTGATGATCGCCAGGCATACCCGGGAGATCATTGCGACGCCCGCGCCATGACCGCCGAACCGGCAGAGTGATCGACACGGCGCGATGGGCGCCGCGGCAGCAATGAACCTTCAGGGGACGCGACATGACACCCGAGAACAGACCGCCGATTCTCGCCAATACCAGGGCACTCGTCTGCGGGATTGCGAACGCGCATTCCATTGCCTACGGTTGCGCCCGGGCCTTCCACGAACTGGGCGCGGAAGTTGCCATCACCTATGCCGGCGAAAAAGCCCGTCAATATGTCGAACCGGTGGCACAGGAACTTTCCGCCCCGATCTTCCTTCCGCTGGACGTGACCAGCGAGGCGGAAATGGATGCGCTGTTCACGCGGATCAGGGAGCAGTGGGGAAAGCTCGATATCCTGTTGCATTCGGTGGCCTGGGCCCCGAAGGATGACCTGCAGGGCGGCCTGCTCAATTGTTCGGCGGAAGGCTTCGCCCGGGCCATGGACGTATCCTGCCATTCCTTCATACGCATGGCCCGCCTGGCGGCGCCGCTGATGCGCGACGGCGGCACCATGTTCACCATGAGCTATCACGGCGCCAACAAGGTGGTGCCGAACTATAACGTCATGGGACCCGTGAAAGCGGCGCTCGAAGCGGTGTCGCGCTACCTGGCGTACGAACTTGGCCCGCAGGGTATCCGCGTGCATGCGATCTCGCCCGGGCCGCTCCAGACCCGCGCGGCATCGGGCCTGAAGGATTTCGACCTGATGCTCGCCGACGCGGTGCAGCGCGCGCCGCTCGGCGAACTGGTCGACATCATGGACGTGGGCTACACCTGCGCATTCCTGGCCACGCCGTACGCCCGGCGGCTGTCAGGCGAAACCCTGTATGTCGATGGGGGCGTCAACATCATGGCCTGAGCGCCGCCCCCGAGCGGGCGCCCGCGCCAGCTATTGCCCGCTGTCCTGCAACGCCAGCGTGACGACACGTAGCGTGGCGTCGTCGGGGCACGGTGTGTCGGCAAATCCCAGGCGCTTCGCCAGGCGTCGCATGGCGGTATTCGACGACAGCACATAACCGTCCATGCGCCGATAGCCGCGGCGCCTGGCAACATCGATCAATACCCACAGCAACTGGCTGGCGAGACCGAGCCCATGCCAGTCGTCGCTGACCGTCACGGCGAACTCGCAAGCGTCGCTGCCCGGTGCGGCAGCATAGCGGGCACCGCCGACGATGGCAGGCGCGTCGTTCTCCGTGGCGATCGCCACCAGGGCAAACTCGCGCTCCGGCGACGGATGCGTCGCCTGCTCGAGCATTGCCTCCGGCAGTTGCCGCATGGCCGCCATGAAGCGGGTGTACCGCGCATCGGCGGACAGCTGGTTGAACGCGGCCAGCAGGCCGGCCTTGTCACCTTCGCCGATTTCCCGCACCAGGAGCTCGCGACCGTCGCGCACGGTGACATTGAATGGTGCAAATACGGTTGCCGGATCGCTCTCTTGCATGGGCAGTGAAGATAGATGAGGTGAGCAGGGAATAGCCTGGGCAGATGCAGTTCATAGTAGTTGATGCGCAATTCCGGTGCCGGCACCCGCTTGCAACTCCCCATTTCGTGCCTAGACTCCATATGGGCAAACCGCGCGCTTGCTTGCGCGGCTTGCGATCCCGCCATGTCCGCTGTCCGCCCTTCCCGTTGGCTGGCAGGCCTTCTTATGTACGGCCTGATGGGCGCGTTCAGCCTTTGCGGACCCTCTGCCGCTGCCCAGCAAGCTCAGCCATCGCCAAATCCGCCAGCGTCGTCCCCTGCCGCTACCGCCGCGACCGGCCAGGCCACTCCCGCCAAGCCGCGCGGCCTGAACCTTGCCAACAAGCCCCGTACCGGCGACTTCGACGTGATGCTCAAGAGCCGCGTCATTCGCGTGCTGGTGCCGTACAGCCGCACGCTTTACTTCAGCGACAAGGGCCGCGAGCGCGGACTGACCGCGGAGCTGGTGCGTGACTTCGAGCGCTACCTGAACAAGAAATACGCCGACCAGCTCGGCAAGCGCCCGCTGACCGTCGTCATCATCCCGACGACGCGCGACCGGCTGCTGCCCGACCTGATGGCGGGGCTTGGCGATATCGCCGCCGGCAACCTCACCGAGACCGAAAGCAGGCTCAGGCAGGTGGACTTCACCGCGCCGCGCGACCGCAAGCCGGTGCGCGAGCTGGTGATCACGGGGCCAAAGGCGCCGCCGTTGCAGCGCCTCGACGATCTTGCCGGAAAGACCGTGCATGTCCGGCGCGCCAGCAGCTATTTCGAAAGCCTGACCGTGCTGAACGACGGCCTGCGCCGCGCCGGCAAGGCGCCGGTCAAGCTGGTCATGCTGCCCGACGCGCTCGAGGACGAAGACGCGCTCGAGATGCTCAACGCGGGCGTGCTGCAGATCCTGGTGGTCGATGACTGGAAGGCCGCGACGTGGGCGCAGATCCTGCCAAATATCAAGGTGCGCCAGGACCTCGCCGTGCGCGAAGGTAGCTATACCGGCTGGGCCTACCGCAAGAACAGCCCGCAACTGCGGCAGGCAATCGAGGACTTCTACCTCAATGTCGTCAAGAAGCAGGGCGGAGCGGAGTACCGGCTAAAGCAGACCATGCTGCGCATCAAGCAGATCAAGAACAACACCGACGATGCCGAGTACAAGCGCTTCCAGCAGACCATCGGCTTCTTCGAAAAATACGGCAAGGACTATGGCTTCGACCCGCTGATGCTGGCCGCGCAGGGTTTCCAGGAATCACAGCTGAACCAGGAGGCGCGCAGCCATGTCGGCGCGGTCGGCATCATGCAGATCATGCCTGCCACCGGCAAGGAACTGAATGTCGGCAATATCCGGATGGCCGAGGCCAACGTCCACGCCGGCGCCAAGTACATGGACCGGCTGATGACGAAGTACTTCCCCGACGCGCATTTCTCGGAAGCGAACCGGCCGCTGTTCGCCTTTGCAAGCTATAACGCCGGGCCGGGCAATATCGCCAAGATGCGCAAGGAAGCGGCGGCGCGCGGACTGGATCCCGACAAGTGGTTCAACAACGTCGAGATCGTGGTGGCGGAAAAGATCGGCATCGAGACCACCACCTATGTGCGCAATATCTTCAAGTACTACGCGGCGTACCGGCTGATGCAGGACATGCAGGCGTCGCGCGAGCGCGCCATCAGGCAGGTACAGAAGTAGCGGCGGCAGCCCAACCATAGGGGGACCGCCTGGCAACTACCTGCGGGACCGTTGCTGGCAACAGGGCTGCGCCTCAGACATGCCCGAGCAACTTCCACCAAAGCGGACCTACGACCAGCCAGATGACCATGTAGATCAGACTCATGAAGAACCCGGCCTTCCACCAATCTCCTTGCGAAACATAGCCAGCGCCAAACATTACTGGACCCGAACCGATGCCGTATTGCGTCAGACAACCGTTGATGTTGCTCAGAATGCCAAGGGCCACGGCTGCCGTGAAGGGAGGAATGCCGGCGGCAACCATCAGTGCCATCGACAGTGGAAACAGAGCGCTGATATGTGCCGTGGCGCTGGCGAAAAAGTAGTGTATGTAGCAGTAGATTGCCGCCACCAGCATATAGACAGCCAGCCTCGGGAAGCCCTCGAGATAGGCGCCGAATTCCTTGCCGAACCACTTGACCATGCCGTATTCGTTGAGCTTGGACGCAAGCATGATAAGCAAGCCAATCCAGATCATGGTGTCCCACGCTGACTTCTCGTCGAGGGCGTCCTGCCAGGTCAGCACACCAGTGATGAAAAGCAGCGAGACACCGAGAGCAGCGGCGAGCGTCGCACTGATCTTCAGGTTCTCGCCAAAAATCCAGAGGACCAGCAAGCCGAAGAAGATCGCGCCCATGATGATCTCCTTGGAGGAGATGCTTCCCATCGCCGCAAGCTCTCTCTGCGCCAGCGCCGTCGCATCGGGCGTTTTCCGGATCTCCGGCGGGGCAATCCACAGCATCGCCAGGGGAATGATCGCCAGGCATAGCAACCCGGGGACGGATGCAGCCACCGCCCACTCAAGCCAGCTGATCGAGACCCCCTGGTCTGCAGCCAGCTTGACGGAAAGCGGATTACCAGCCATCGCAGTGATGAACATCCCTGCCGTAATGATATTCGCGTGGAAGGCACAAAGGATCAGATAGCTTCCTACCTTGCCTCGGGATTCGGGATCGCCGGCATGGCTGCCAAGAACTTCTGCGATCGCACGGGTAATCGGCAGCATGACTCCGCCGGCGCGGGCGGTGATGCTTGGCATGGCGGGCGAAATCAGCAGTTCGGTCATGGCCAGTCCGTAACCCAAGCCCACTGTCCGCTTACCCAATAGTCGCATGAACAGCAACGCGATACGACGCCCCAGACCGGTCTTGATTACGCCGCGGGAAATGAAGAAGGCGAGCAGCACGAGCCAGACCAGATCGGTACCCGTGGATCTGGTTACGTCTGCAAACGACACGACCCCAACCAGTACGCCTGCAGTTGCGCCAATGATGGCGACTGCCGCCATCGGCAGCGGTGCTGTCATGATGCCGGCAATGGTCGCAACGAATACTGCAAACATGTGCCACGCATTTAGCTCTAGCCCAGCCGGCGGCGGAAGGAACCACAAGATAATGCCGATGCCAAGCGGGACCAGGAATTTCCAGGTCTTGCCAAGTTGACTGGCGGGAAGTGTTGGCTTCGTCGCGGGAGTACTCGGCGGCGGCGTTTCCTTGGCATGAGACAGAGCCATGATTTGCCTCCTGATGGCATTGAATTTTGACGAGTTTCCAGCCTGAAGCCGTGGATCTACAGTGCCGCCCGGACGCTGTCGGTGGCCTCTTTGACGATGCTTGCGCTGCGTTGCAGGGACGTACGCTCAATGGCGTCAAGGTCCGGGTAGGCCAGCAGTTGGGCGCCAGTGCTATTGAGCACCAGCGGCAGCGACAGACATACCTCGGAAATTCCTTCGATTTCGGCGTGCACGATACCGACCGTGATGATGAGGTCGGTGTTGTGCACGAGAGCCTCGCAGATGCGGCCGATCGCGCTGGCAATGCCATAGTGGGTGGCCCCTTTCCCTTCTTTGATCAGCTTGGCCGCCTCGTGGACGGAGCGCAGGATCAGATCGCGGCTGGCAGGCCCCAGTTCCTTGCCGCTCTTGGTCAGGAACGCGTCGAGGGACATCCCGGAAACCGTCGCGCCGGACCAGGCGATTAGGGCGGACTCGCCGTGTTCGCCCAGGACGTAGGCATGAATCGCCGGTGCGACGACGCCCAGGCGCTCGGAGAGCAGCGAGCGCAGTCGCCCCGTATCGAGCGAGGTGCCAGTACTGATGACACGCTCCCGCGCGCAACCGAGGCGGTTAAATACGACAGCGGCAAGAACGTCGCAGGGGTTGGCGGCAATGACGTAAATTGCATTGGGTGCGAGCCCGGCCACCCGATCGACAATCTCGAGCGCGACTTCCGCATTGGTCTTGGCCAGGTCCAGGCGTGTCTGGCCCGGTTTCACACCGACGCCGGCCGTTATCACGATGATATCTGCGTCGCGGGCGTCTTCGTATTCACCAGCCTGGAAGCGATGGTGCCCCCAGAACGCCGCGGCATGGGCGAGGTCGAGCACCTGTCCTTCCGCCCTGACTCGCGCGAGGTCGATGGCGACGATCTCTGCGCTCGGAATGGCCAGAGCCGTAAATAGTGCCGCCGAGCCGCCCACCAGGCCTGCCCCAACAATGACAATCTTGGGCTGACGCATCGCATGCCTCCGTTGGGACATGTATTCAACGGCCCGACTCATCGGCATCTATGTCGAATTCGCCGTATGAACACTAGGGCAACCGCGCACCATTTTCAACCCCGCCCCACAGCCGGTCCGCGCACTCACAAGGTACGACACGAAACTGGCATCGGGGATTGCGCGGCGGACGCGCTCGTGCGCGGGGACAAGCCACAACTCCGTGGCCGCAGCGCATATCGCGATGCAACGCCCCGCGTGCCAGTGTTGGCGGATACCCCCATCGCGTCACGGCGCGGGATTCAGGATACGCTCGGTATCCTCGCCCAGGTTAGGCGCGGGCTTATAGATCGACGCAGGCGTTTTCGAAAAAATCGCGGTCGGACGCGTCGTCACCACTTCGCCTTCGGTGGGGTGCCCCATGGTCTGGAACAAGCCTGTGGTCTGCACCTGGGGATGGTCCTGGATGGTGTGGATGGAGTACATCTCAGCGACCGGGATATCCATCTCCCGGCAAACGTCCATCATTTTGCGAGTGGTGTATTGCGCGGTGATCTTGCGCAACTCCGCGTAGATTGCCTGGATATTCTTGTTGCGCTCGATGCGGCTGCCGATATTGAACTGGTCGATGAACTCGCCGCGCCCGAAGCGGTGGAAGAAGGCCTTCCAGTGCTGCTCGGTGTACGGCAGCACGGCGATATAGCCATCCCGTGTCGGCGAGGGCTTGCGCCCGCCCTTGAGCAGCCGCGCATAGCCGGCATCGCCGATGGGCGGGTGGAAACCATGGCCGCCCAGGTGTTCGGTCATGGTGAAGGCGACCATGGTCTCGAACATCGGCACTTCCACGTACTGGCCTTCGCCGGTGCGGGCCTTGTGCACCAGTGCGCCGAGAATGGCGTTGGCCGTGGCCAGGCCGGCGATCTTGTCGGCCAATAGCGTGGGCGGATAGTCTGGTACGCCGCTCTCGTGGCCCACCAGATGGGCCAGGCCGCAAGCCCCCTGGATGATGTCGTCGAACGCGGGCTGGCCGGCAAAGGCGCCACCCTCGCCAAAGCCGGTGGCGGCGCAATAGATGATGTTCGGGTTGATCCGTGCCACCGCATCATAGTCAAAGCCCAGCCGCTGGATCGCCTTGACGCGGATGTTGTGCACCAGCACGTCGCAGCGGGCAATCAGCTGGCGCAACTGCGCCTTGCCTTGCTCCGTCTTCAGGTCGATGCAGACCGAACTCTTGTTGCGGTTGATATTCATGAAGGTCGAGCTCATGCCGGGCGTGCGGCTAACACCGTTGGCACGCATCAGGTCGCCCTCGGGCGGCTCCACCTTGATCACTTCGGCACCGTAGTCAGCCAGCACCTGGGTCGCGACCGGACCCAGCACCACGGCGGTCAGGTCCAGCACCCGGATACCGGCAAGAGGGCCGCGGGGCACCGTGGCGGAAGGTTGCTTCGGGTCGGTCGTGTCGCTTGCTTTCATAGTGGACTGGCTTCTCCTCGTAATTACCTAGAGCGGATTCGATGCATTGACTATAGAGTGTTGCTTGTTCGCAAGCAAGTAAGGATAAACATGGATACGTTGCACATCGCGGTGGGCGACTTGCCTCCGGAATGCGAGGCGCTGCGCCAGGAAGCTAGGACGTTTGCCAAAGAGCACATGACCAGGTATTCCCGCGTCGAGCGGGCGCACAACTGGGCCGGGCGCGACCCCGCATTCTCGAAAAAGATGGGCGAGCAGGGCTGGCTCGGCATGACCTGGCCGACCGACGTCGGCGGCGGCGGCAAGAGCATGCTGGAGCGCTATGTGATGCTCGAAGAACTGCTGGCCGTGGGCGCGCCGATGGGTTCGCACTGGGCCGCGGACCGGCAGATGGGCCCGCTGCTGATCCGCTACAGCCGGGACAAGCTTGCCCCGAAGATCATTCCGGAGATCCGCCGCGGCGAGGCCTTTATCTGCATCGGCATGAGCGAGCCTGACTCGGGTTCCGACCTGGCCTCGATCCGCACGCGCGGCACCAAGGTGGAAGGCGGCTGGAAGATCAACGGCCGCAAGGTATGGACCTCGGGCGCCCACCATGCACACTACATGGTGGCGCTGGTGCGCACCAGCGAACGCGGCGATGACCGCCACGCCGGCATGAGCCAGATCTTCATCGAGATGGACCGGCCGGGCGTGACCGTGCGCCCGATCGTGTCGCAACTGGGCACGCGCATCTTCAACGAGGTGATCCTCGACGATGTCTTTGTCCCCGACGACCACCTCGTCGGCGAAGAGGGCAAGGGTTGGAGCCAGGTCATCAACGAGCTGAAGTACGAGCGCTCCGGGGCGGAGCGCTTCCTTAGCAGCACGCAGCTGCTGCTGGAGATGCTCGATGCCGCCGATGCCGGCAACCGCCAGCAGGCGGTGGCGCTTGGCAAGGTGATCGCGCGTTACGCCACCCTGCGCCAGATGTCGCAGGGCATCGCGCTGATGCTGGCCGAGGGCCAGGACCCGTCGCTGGCCGCCTCCATCGTCAAGGATCAGGGCGCGCTGCTGGAGCAGTCGCTGCCCGATATTGCCTATGAGGTATTCCCTGACCGGCTGGGCGATGGCAGCGAATTCGACCAGGTGCTGAACCTGGTAACGCTGGCAGCGCCGTCGTTCTCGCTGCGCGGGGGTACGAGAGAGATTTTGCGCGGAATTATTGCGAAAGGACTGGGGCTGCGATGAGCGACAACATGATTGAAGAAACCGTCAGGCGACTGCTGGCCAACGAGGTGAGCCGGGAATTGCTGACGGCGGTCGAGGCCGGCGCATTCGCCGGCGCGCTGTGGCAAACCATCGCCGAAAGCGGCATGACCAAGATCCTGTGCCGCGAGGCGCACGGAGGGATCGAGGCGTCCTGGTCCGAGGCGTTGCCGCTGTTCTATCAGGTGGGCTACACGCAGGCGCCGGTACCGCTGGCGCAAGCCGTGGTGGGCCAGTACCTGGCATCGCGCTGCGGGCTGGACCTGGCTGCCGACAGCGTGTTCGCGCTTGCCGCGGGGACGCAGACCCGCTCATTGGTATTGAGCAGCCATGACGCCGGCAAGCCGGCCACCCTGTCCGGCACGATGACCGCCGTGAAGTGGGCGCGCCACGCCCGCTGGCTGGTGGTCGAGGCGGCTGGCTGCCTCGCGCTGGTGGATGCCGAGGGGCCCGGCGTGCGGATCGAGCCCAAGGCCGATGCCGCATCGCTGCCGGCCGATACGGTAGTGCTGGATCAGGCCGTGGTTTCTCATGCCTTGGCTGCCAACATTGCGAGCCTGAGCCGGCCGCTGGAAGTATGCTACGCCGCCGCCACCGCGGCGCAGCTGACCGGCGCACTGGATTACGCGCTGGACCTGGCGGTGCAGTATGCGAAGGACCGCGTGCAGTTCGGCAAGCCCATCGGCAAGAACCAGGCGATCCAGCAGCAACTGGCAGTGCTGGCCGGCGAAGTGGCCTGCAGTTATGCGGCGGCCACGACGGCGCTGCGCGACCTGCCAGCGATCCACCAGCACAGCGCGCCGCAGGCGGAATTCAGCGCAGCGGTCGCCAAGGTGACGGCCAGCGACGCGGTGCGCACCGGCGCCTCGATCGCGCACCAGGTCCATGGCGCGATTGGCTTTACCTACGAATACCCGCTGAACTTCGCCACCCGGCGCCTGTGGGCGTGGCGCGCGGAGGCCGGCACCAGCACCGAATGGGCGCAGCGTCTGGGCCAGGCCTTTATCCAGGCGGGCTCCGACCAGTTCTGGCCGAATCTGACGGCGCGCACCCTGCCGTCCGCGGATGGCGCGGCAAGCCCGGCTGTCGGGCACGCCGAATCGATGCAAGCAGAAAGGAACGCCACCCATGCCTGACACCACGGACCAAGTCATCTTGAGCCAGCGCGACGGCCATGTCGCCATCATCGAGCTGAACCGCCCGCCGCACAATTTTTTCGATGTGGACATGATTGCCCGGATCGCCGACCAGCTGGACCGGCTGCAGGGCGACAAGACCTGCCGCGCGGTGCTGCTGCAAGCGGGCGGCAGCGCGTTCTGCGCGGGCGCGGACTTTTCGCGGCGCGATGGCGCCGCGGCACCGCGCAGCGCCTCGCGCATCAATCCGATCTACCTCGAGGCCTTGCGTATTTTCAGCTTCGGCAAGCCGATCGTGGCGGCGATCGAGGGGCCGGCAGTGGGTGGTGGCCTGGGCCTGGCGCTGGCGGCGGATTTTCGCGTGTCGTGCGCGCAGGCGCGCTTTTCCGCCAACTTCAACCGCCTCGGCTTTCACCCCGGCTTTGCGCTCTCGTACACGCTGCCCGCGCTGATCGGCAAGCAGATGGCGGCCTGGATGCTTTACACCGGCACCCGCGTCGACGGGGCACGCGCCCGGGAGATGGGGCTGGTGGACTTCATCGTACCCAGGGCCGAGGTGCGTGGCGCCGCGCTGGCACTGGCGCGGGAACTGGCCACTTCGTCGCCGCGGGCACTGCAGTCCACGCGCCAGACCTTGAAGGCCGACTCGCTCAGCCATATCCGCAATGCCATCTCGCGCGAAAGCGCGGAGCAGGCGATCCAGTTTGCCGGGCCGGACCTTGCCGAAGGCGTGAAAGCCATGGCGGAAAGGCGCCTCCCGGTCTTTGAAGACTGACGCCTGCAGGGCAGGCACGGACGATCGATAAACGGAGACAAAGACATGCAACGCAGACAATTTGGCGCGACCCTGCTGGCGGGCGCGGCAACGCTGGCATTTCCCGGCATCGCGCGGGCGCAGGGCAAGGCGATTCGCGTGATCGTGCCGTTCACGGCGGGCAGCGGCTCGGACGAGGGCGCGCGCTTCTACGCCGAGCAGATCGGCAAGGCCCTGGGCCGCGCCATCGTGGTCGAAAACAAGCCGGGCGCCAGCGGCCTCATCGCCGTGCGCACGGTGCTGGCGGAACCGGCAGACGGCAACACCATCCTGCTGGGCAGCAACTCGCTGATCGCGGTCAACCCGGTGATGGTGAAGAACCTCGGTTACGACCCGTTCAAGGATCTGGTGCCGCTGCACGGCCTGGCGATCTCGGCCGCGGCCTTTGTCGCCGGCAACGATTCGCCGTACCACACCATTGCCGATGTGGTGGCCCGCTACAAGGTCACCGGCAAGCCGATCTCGGTAGGCAACTATTCCGAAGGCTACCGGCTGGTGGGCGAGTGGCTGGCGCAGGCGACGGGCATCAAGACCACGCCCGTGCCCTACAAGGGCGGCGCGCCGATGGTGACGGACGTGATCGGCAACCGGCTCGACATCGGCCTGAACGATATCACCGGTATCGCCCCCATGGAAAAGGGCAAGAAGCTGCGCGTGCTTGCCATTACCGGCGGGGTGCGCGACAAGCTGTTGCCCAATGTCCCGACCATGAAGGAACTGGGCTACACCGACTTCGAGTCCTATGTCTGGTCGTCTTTCTCGATGAAGGCCGGCACCCCGCAGGACAAGCTCAACGAGCTTGCCGCAGCCATCTCCGCCGCGCAGAAGACGGAGGAGGCAAAGGCCTACCAGGCCAAGCGCGCCGGCACTTTCCTGAACAAGGCGCTTGGCGACCTGGGCGAATTCCAGCGCGCGGAATACCTGCGCTTCAAGCGTGTGGCGGAAAAGGCCAATATCCAGCCGGGCTGACGGGCCCGCGCGGCTGCCCGGCAGCTTGCGAACCCAGCGACCGGCGCGTAGCGGCGGGCCGGCGCTGCCTGGAGCGCGGCCCGTTCCCTTCGGTACAATCTGGCTTCATTTCGCGTCGCACCAGCCGGATCTTTGCTCGACGCGAGGCACGACGACACCACCAACCATCCGCAGGCGGCATCACATTCACTACCTATGAAGCATCAATCCAGTCGCACCCAGGAGCAACGGCGTGAAGAGTCCGTCGGCCGCATGGTGCAGGCCGCTATCGAGCTGATTTCCGAGAAGGGCCTGGCGGGGCTGACCATGAATGAAGTCGGCACCAAGGCCGGCTATAGCCGCGGCCTGGCGCACACCCACTTCGGCTCCAAGGAAAAGCTGCTGGCGGAGTGCCTGGAACAGTTGTCGCGTGAATTCAATGCCCAGCGCAAGAAGGATGGCAGCGACACCAGCGGCATTCATGGCATCTATTCGCTGGTGGATGCCTACACCCAGCGCCCGGAAAGCGCGGTCAACAGTATCCGGGCGATGTTCTTCATCGTGCTGGACTCGTCCGTGGCCGACTCGCCGCTGCATGGCTTTGTCCACGACTACAATGAGAAGAACATGGCCTATGTCGAGTACAAGCTCAACGAGGCCAAGACCCTGGGACAGATCCGCGCGGACGTCGATGCAAAGGCCGCGGCCTTCATCCTGATGAGCCTGCTGCGCGGTATCTCCGTACATCGCCTGAACCGGGCCTCCATGGATCCGGCCGCCGTGAAGGCGGAAATCCTGCGCATGATCGGGGAGTGGCTGCTGTAAAAGGCCGTCGCCATGACGATGGCCAAGGGTGGGCGGCAAGGCAGCTCCCGGGCTACGCCGGCCGCGCCGAAGCGTGGCAAAAGACAGCGCCGCAGCGGCGCGGGCCAGGGAGGGATTGCTATGGACAGCGGCATGGTCAAGTCGGCAAATCGCGTGTTCGACCTGCTGGAACTGTTCGAGCGCGTGCGCCGGCCGCTGCGCGTCGGCGAGATCGCCGAGCGCCTCGGCATCCCGCAGTCCAGTGTCTCGATGCTGCTGCGGACCATGGTGGCGCGTGGCTACATGGAATTCGATGCGCAGTTGCGCACCTATTGCCCGTCGGTGCGGGTCGCCTTCCTGTGCGGCTGGACCACGCGCAGGCAAGGCGCCGGCGCATCGGTGCACGACGCCATGCGCCGCCTGTCGAGCGAAACCGGCGAGACCGTACTGCTGGGCCGCCAGAGCGGCAACATGCTGCAATACCTGTCCGTGATCGAATCCAGCCATGCGCTGCGCCTGTCGGTTGCGTCGGGCATCGTCCGGCCGATGCATCGCACCGCGATCGGCATCATGCTGATGACCCGGATGGACGACGAGCAGATCGGACGCCTGCTGCGCCGCTACAACGCCGAGGCGGCCGCCGGCGAGCCCCCGGCACGGCCCGCCGAGATCCTGCGCGAGGTCGAGCTGGCGCGTCGCCAGGGCTATTACGAATCGGCCAGCCTGGCCACGCCGGGGGCAGGGGTGATTGCCACGCTGATGGCCACACCCATCCGCGGACAGTGGCTGGGCATCGGCACCGGTGGCCCGGTGGCGCGCCTGCACGCGCGCCGGAAAAAACTGCTGGCCGCGGTGCTGGCGGTGGCGCAGGACTGCTGAGCGCTGGCGCGCGCGTTCAGCGGCCGGGCCGTTCCCTGCGCGCCCGGATCGCGTCGAGCCGCGCCAGCAGGCGCGTGGCCTGTTCCAGGTGCAGGCGCTCGACCATGCGTCCCTCAAGGTTGATCACGCCCGCGGCGGCATGCTCGGGCCGCGCGAAGGCCGCGACGATCGCCTGCGCCTCGGCAGTGGCGGCGTCCGACGGCGTAAATGCTGCATTGGCCGGGTCGACCTGCGACGGGTGGATCAGTGTCTTGCCGTCAAAGCCCATCCTGACCGACTGCAGCACTTCATGGTCGAAGCCGGCGCGGTCGCCGAAGTCGTTCCACACACCGTCGAGCACGTCCGTGCCATGGCGCTTTGCCGCCAGCACCACCGACATCAGCCAGGGCAGCAGGTACGCGCGCCTGTCGCCCGGATAGACGCCGGTTTCCTTGGCCAGGTCATTGGTGCCCACCACCAGGCAGTCGAGTTGCACCTGCCGGCGCTGGCCGGCTTGCAGGATGCCGTCGATATGGTGGATCGCGGCAGCGGTTTCGATCATGGCCCATAGCTTCGGCGCGGCGCCGCCTGTGATGGTGCCGATGGCCGCGGCGAAGCGCTCCAGGTCGGCTCCGGTGTCGACCTTCGGCAGCAGGATGGCATCGGCTCCGCATGTGGCCGCGACGCGCAGGTCGGCATCGAACTCCGTGGTTGCCAGCGCATTGACACGTATCACCGTTTCCTGCGCCGCAAACGGCTGCGCGGCGAACGCGCTGGCCAGGTTATCCCTGGCCTGGGCTTTCATCGCCGGGGCCACGGCGTCTTCCAGGTCGAACACGATGGCGTCGCAGGGCAGGTGGCGGGCTTTCTCGATGGCGCGGGTATTGGTGGCAGGCACATACAGCACGGAGCGGCGGGGCGCGGACTGGGTCATGGTCATGAGCGGTGGCGTCGTGGACGCGAAGGGTTGACGAAGGCGGGACAGGGTGGCCAGTGTGCGCAGCGCATGGCCACGGACGAAAGTTTCGGTCCTGCACGCCCGCACATCCATCGCATATGTGATGGATGTCAGCGGCCGCCATTCATCACATATGTGATGCCGCGCCTGCCGGCATTCGCCAATACTGGGTCCATCGACAACAACACGGCGCCGGCCAACGCGGCGATGCATCCGAGTGGAACCTGACCATACCCTCGACAACACAGCGGACCGCACCGGCTTCACCCGCGCGCTGGCCGACTGGACCAGCACGGTCGACGACGCCGAGCTCGGCGCGCCGGCCTTCGCCTGGGCACGCCATGCCATGCTCGACTGGATCGCGGTGACCCTCGCCGCCGCGCGCGAGCCGCTGGTCGAAATGCTCGTCGCCGAATATGCCGGCCTGCGCGACTTGCCGTGCGCGCTGGTGGGCAGCCCGCTGCGCGCCGAGCCGGCACAGGCCGCGCTGATCAACGGCGCCGCGGGACATGCGCTCGACTTTGACGATGTTGCTTCGGCGATGCGCGGACACCCGACCGTGCCGGTGGCGCCCGCGGCGCTAGCAGTGGCCCAGGTGGCCGGCGCCAGCGGCAAGGACCTGCTGCGCGCGCTGATCCTGGGCCATGAAGTCGAAAGCCGGATCGGCGAGGTGGTGGGGGAGGAGCAGTATCGCCTCGGGCTGCACCCGACCGGCACCACCGGCACGCTGGGCGCAGCCGCCGCCTGTGCGCGGCTGGGGGGACTCGATCCGGTCCGCACTGCCCATGCGCTCGGACTCGCCGCGACCCAGGCGGCCGGGCTCAAATGCATGTTCGGCACCATGGCCAAGCCGCTGCACGCGGGCAAGGCCGCCATGAACGGTGTGATCGCGGCCCGCCTGGCCGCGCGCGGCTTCACCGCCAATGCCAGCGGCATCGAGTGCGAGCAGGGCTTCGGCCGCACCCAGGCGCCCGCCGCGCCGGCGTTCCCGGCCACGTTCGAGCGCCGTGCGGGCATGGCGATCGAACGCACCCTGTTCAAGTTCCATGCGTCCTGCTACCTAACGCACTCCACCATCGAAGCCGTGCGCCAGGCCTGCCGCGAGCATCGTATCGACCTGGATGCGCTCGAGTCGATGACCATCTTCGTGTCCGGCCCGCATCGCGGCGTGTGCGATATCGCCAACCCGCAGACCGGCCTGGAGATCAAGTTCGCGATCCAGCATCTGGCGGCGCTGGCGATGGACGGCGCGCCCACGGCGTCGCTCGCGTTGTACTCGCCCGAGACCGCGCTCGCGCCGCGCTATGTCAGGGCGCGCCAGCGGATCGCGCTGCAGGTGGTGCCTGGTCCGGACCCGGACCTGGACCGCAATGCCGCCACGGTCGAGATCCTGACGCGCGACGGCCGCACGCTGCGCGCGCAGGCCAATGTCGCGGTGCCCGCGGTGGACCTTGCCATGCAGTGGCGCCGCCTGGTCGACAAGGCGCAGGCCATCGCCGTGCCGCGCATCGGCGCGGCCAAGTTCGCCAAGCTGGTGTCGGTGGTCGACACGCTGGACCGGCTTCCTTCCGTCGAACCCTTGTTTGAGGCAATGCAATGACAACCACCCAAGCCGCCATCGGGCGCGTCCCCGAGATCGCCGCCGATCCTGTCGTCGCGCGCCTGAAAGCCGAGGCCCGGCTGCGCGCCCGCGGCAACCGCTACGAGGACTTCGAGCCGGGCCGGCGCTTCGACCATCACTGGGGCCGCACCGTCACCGCGGCGGACAACACCATGTTCTCGGTGCTGACGCTGCACTACAACCCGCAATACACCAACGAGGCGGTGGCGCGCGCCAACGGCCACCCCGGCGTGCCGGTCAATCCGCTGCTGGTGTTCAACACCGTGTTCGGCCTGTCGGTGGAAGACCTGTCCGAGGGCGGCGGTCCCTTTCTCGGGGTCGACGAGTTGGCCTACCTGCGGCCGGTCTACCCCGGCGAGACGCTCTATGCCAGCTCGGTGGTGGTGTCGCGGCGGCCGGCGAGCAACCGCCCCGGCTACGGCATCGTCACGTGGCACACGCGGGGCAGCAATCAGCAGGGCGATGCAGTGATCGAATTCAAGCGTACCAATCTGGTCAGGATGAGGGGATAAGCATGTCAGGAGACGGTCTGGGTTACATGACGGAAGCGCGTTGCATGATCCGCGATGCGGCGCGCGAGTTCACCATGAAAGAGGTGCTGCCGGTGGCCAACGCGCTGGACGGCCCGGATGCGGAGATCCCGATGTCGCTGCGCGACAAGATGGCCGAGATGGGCTACTTCGGCATCACCATCCCGGAGGAATACGGCGGCCTGGGCCTTGGGATCTTCGAGTATTGCCTGATCTGCGAGCAGCTGTCGCGCGGCTGGATGTCGGTGGCGTCGATCGTGGCGCGTGCGCAGGGCGGCTGGATCATGAAGTCGATGCCCGAAGACATGCGGCGCGAATACCTGCCGCGCGTGGTGCGCGGCGAATTCCTCAATGCCAGCGCGCTGTCCGAGCCGGATACCGGCTCCGACCTGGCGTCGATCTCGTGCCGGGCCGTGCCGGACGGCGATGAATGGGTGCTGACCGGCAACAAGTACTGGTGCACCTTTGCCGACGGTGCCGACTACCTGATCGTGTTTGCGCGTACTTCCGCGCCGCCGTCGCCCGACAAGCGCTGGGAAGGCATATCGTGCTTCATGATCGAGAAGCAGCGCGGCGGCTTTCCGTCCGGCATGACCGGATCGCCGATCCCGAAGATCGGGTACTTCGGCTGGAAGACCTTCGAGCTGGCGCTCGACGGCGTGCGCGTGCCGAAGCGCAACCTGATGGGCCCGGAAGGCAAGGCCTTCCTGCTGATGGCCAAGGGCCTGGAGGGTGCCCGCGCGCATACCGCGGCACGGGCGATCGGCCTGGCGCAGGGCGCGCTGGAAGACGCGATCGCCTATTCGCTCGAGCGCCGCCAGTTCGGCATGCCCATCGCGGAATACCAGGCGATCCGCTTCAAGATCGCCACCATGGCCACCGAGATCGAAGCCGCGCGGCAACTGCTCTACTTCGTCTGCAACGAAATCGACAGCGGGCGCCGCTGCGACAAGGAGGCGTCGATGGTGAAGTACTTCGCCTCGGAAATGGCCGAGCGCGTGACCTCGCAGGCGCTGCAGATCTTCGGCGGCGCGGGCTATACCAGGCTGTTCCCGGTGGAGCGCTACTGGCGCGACGCGCGCCTCACCAAGATCTTCGAAGGCACTTCCGAGATCCAGCAACGCATCATCGCCAACAGCCTGCTCGGCAAGTCCGAGGTCGAGGGCATGATCGCCAGCCGCGCCTTCGGCGGGCAGGTGCGGCAGTCGAAGGAGGCGGCATGAAACTCTGCGCACTCACCAGTCCCGACGGGTACTTCGAGCACTTCGAGCCGGGCATGCTGATCCGCCATGCGCGCGGCAAGACGGTGACCGAGATGGACAACGTGATGCTGACCAACATGGTCATGAACACGGCCGAAGGGCACTTCAATGAAGACGCCATGCGGCGCGCCGCCGGCGGCATCTTCGCACAGCGGGTGGTCTTCGGCGGGATCAACCTGTCGATGGTGCTCGGGCTTGCGGCGCAGGACACCGCCGAGCAGTGCCTGCAAGAACTGACGCTGGACAAGATCCGCCTGTCGCATCCGGTCTTCCACGGCGACACGCTCTACGCCTTCACCGAGGTGCTGGGCAAGGAGGACGGCGATCGCGAGGATGCCGGCATCGTCCGTTTCCGCCACTACGGCGTGAACCAGGACGACAAGCTGTGCGTGCAGGCGGAGCGCACCGCGCTGGTCAAGCGCAACAGCCACTGGGGCGGGCGATGAGCGCGGATGACCACGCCAGGGGCGCGCTCGACGGCATGGTGGTGCTCGACCTGACCCAGATGCTGGCCGGCCCCTATTGCTCGATGATGCTTGCCGACCAGGGCGCGCGCGTGATCAAGATCGAGCCGCCGGGGGGCGACCAGACCCGGCGCAACGGCCCGCATCTCGATGGCGCGTTGCGGATGGAGTCCGGCGGCTTTGGCGGCTACTTCGGCTCGATCAACCGCAACAAGGAATCGCTGGTGCTGGACCTGAAGCAGGCCGCCGGGCGCGAGACGCTGCTGCGGCTGGTGCGAGGCGCCGACGTGCTGGTCGAGAACTACCGCGCCGGCGTGATGGAACGCTTCGGGCTGGGCTATGAACGGCTCGCCGAAGAAAACCCGAAGCTCGTGTACGCGGCGCTGCGCGGCTTCGGCGATCCGCGCAGCGGCGAGAGCGCCTATGCGGGTTGGCCCGCCTACGATCCCGTCGCGCAGGCGATGGGCGGCATCATGGGGATTACCGGCCCGCAGCGCGGCGGCGCGCCGACCAAGATCGGCCCGGGCGTCGGCGATATCGTCCCGGCCATGTTCCTGGCCTACGGCATCGCGGCGGCATGCTGGCACGCGCAGCGCACCGGCCGCGGCCAGTTCGTGGACGTGGCCATGGTCGACGCCGTGCTGGCGGTGTGCGAGCGCATGGTGTTCCAGTACAGCGCCTCGGCGCAGGCGCCGGGACCCGAGGGCAACGGTCACCCGCTGCTGTGCCCGTTCGGGCTGTTCCCGGCCAGCGACGGCTATATCAGCCTGGGCGTGCCGAACGACCGCTTCTGGCGCCTGCTGGTGGAACGGATGGGCCATCCGCCATGGGCCGACGATCCGCGCTTTGCCACCAACGAGTTGCGCGTGCGACACCGCGCGCAGGTGGAGCAGGCGGTCGCAGCCTGGACCATGCGCCACACCAAGCGCGCCCTTGCCGGGATGCTGGGCGGCGAGGTGCCGTTCGGCCCGGTGTTCGATGCCGCCGACATCTTCGACGATCCGCATTTCCGCATTCGCGGGATGCTGGTCGAGGCCGAGCAGCCCGGCGCGGCGCGCGCGCTGACGATTGCGGGCAGTCCGGTGCGCATGAGCGCTACGCCCGGAGGCGTACGGCAGCGCGCGCCGATGGTTGGCGAGCACACCGACCGCACCCTGGCCGACCTCGGCTTCGATGCCGGCGAGATCGCCGCGCTGCGCGCGGACGGCGTGGTGCAGTAAGCGGCTGGCCACGCCGTGACGAAGCGAAAGACAACACTAGTACAACAAGCAGGAGACAACATCATGCAGGAGAAGATCAAGCGGCTGCGCCGCTGCCAGCTATCCGTGCCGGGCTCGAGCGAGAAGATGATGGCCAAGGCCGCGGGCATGGGCGTGGACTTCGTCTTCCTCGACCTGGAAGACGCCGTGGCGCCCAGCGAAAAGCGCCCGGCACGGCGCAAGATCGTCGATGCGCTCAACGGGCTCGACTGGGGCCGCACCACGCGCTGCGTGCGCATCAACGACCTGACCACCGAATACGCCTACGAGGACATCATCGAAGTGGTGGAGGGCGCCGGCCGCAACCTCGATGTCATCATGCTGCCCAAGGCCATGTCGGCGGCCGATGTGCAGTTCGTCGACAAGCTGCTGTCGATGATGGAGAAGAAGCTCGGCCTGCGCCACCGCATCGGCATCGACGTGCTGGTCGAGGAAGTCGAGGCGATGATGAACGTCGAGGCCATTGCCGCGTCGACGCCGCGGCTGGAATGCCTGATCTTCGGCATGGGCGACTACTCGGCCAGCCAGGGCGTATCCATGCGCGACATCGGCGGCAGCGGCGGCTATCCGGGCGACATCTGGCACTACCAGCGCCAGCGGCTGACGATTGCCGCGCGCGCGCACCGGCTCGATGCCGTCGATGGCCCGTTCGCCGACTTCCGCAGCCCCGAGGCGTTCCGCGAGGAAGCGCGTCGCGCCATGATCCTCGGCATGGTTGGCAAGTGGGCCATCCATCCGTCGCAGGTCGAACTGGCACAGGATGTCTTCTCGCCGGCCGCTGCTGACGTGGCACGTGCCCGCGACATGATCCGTGCCTATGACGAAGCGCTGTCGCAAGGCCTGGGCGCGGTCCAGTACGAGGGCAAGATGATCGACATCGCCTCGGTCCGCATCGTCAGGAACCTGGTGCAGCGCGCCGACCTGATCGGCATGTAGCGGCATGCCATCCGTGCCGGCCGTGGCGCATTGCCGCGGCCAGGGTGCCTGCGGCCCATCGCGGCCGCGGGCTTGCAGCATTCGGGAGAAGACCCATGCATTCCATACCTGGTCCGGGCAACGACTTGCCCGCGGATACCGTCAACCTGCGCCGGCGCCAATTGCTCGGCGCCGCGGCGGGGGCGGCTGTGCTGCCCTGGCTGCCACGCCAGGCGCTTGCCAGCGACTGGCCCTCGCGTCCCATCCGGATCATCGCGGCGCAGGCGCCGGGCTCGTCCAACGACAGCACCGCGCGCGCGTTCGCCGAGTTCTTTTCCGCCAGGCTGAAGGTGGCGGTGGTGGTGGAAAACAAGCCGGGCGGCATCGGCATGATCGCCGCCGAGGCGGTGGCCCGTGCAAAGCCCGACGGGTGCATGCTGCTGTGCACCTTGCACAGCCAGCTGGCGCAAGCGCCGGTACTGCTGAAGAAGCCGCCCATCGACCCCTCGCGCGAGCTCACCCCGGTGGCGTCGATGAGTACCGGCGTCGGCGTGATGGTGGCGACCAAGGGTCTGCCCGCCAGCACCTTCAAGGAACTGATCGCGCTGGCGCAGAAGCGGCCGGTCAGCGTCGGCAACTACGGCATCGGCTCGGGCTGGCAACTGATGGTGGCCCAGCTGAAGAAGCTGACCGGGGCCCAGCTCGACATCATCAACTACAAGGGCACGGGAGCGATGATCGGCGATCTGCTGGCCGGGCATATCGATATCGGGGCCGGCTCGCTGCTCGGCATGTCGGGCGGGCTGGCGTCCGGCGGGCTCAAGCCGCTGCTGGTGATCTCCGGGCCGCGTTCGGCCAAATTGCCGGGCATACCGACCTGGGCGGACGAGGGCATCTCGGATCCCGTGTTCAGCAACCTGGCCGAGTGCAACATGCTGCTGGGGCCCGCCGGGCTGCCTGCCGGCATCGTCTCGACGCTCGCCACGCTGGTGCGGCAGTCGGTCACCGAATCGGACGCGGTCAGGAATGTGCGCGAGCAGCTGGGCAGCCAGGACACGCCCCTGACCGGTGAAGCGCTGCAGCAGTTCATCGGCCGCACCTGGCCGACCTACCAGGCCATGACGAGGACGGTGGGGCTACAGATGGAGTGATGGTCATGGACGAGCCGGTGCTGCTACCCCTCGGCATGCATCGGTTCGCCAGCTATCCGGCCGCACTCGGGCGGTTTCCGGGCCGGCGCCATCGTGCTGGCCCTTGGCTGCGGCATCGCCGCCATGAGCCACGTTCCGGTACTGCGTCCAGTTCGTGCCTGGCGGCTATGACGGCTACACGGCGCCTGATGAACCTACCAGTAGCCGTCAGCCTGAACGGAGGCACCTATTTCGATCGCGACGCGTGCGGCCCGCGCTCCAGGATCTTGTACAGATGCGAGCGGGAAATCTTCAATTGCTCGGCCGCGCGTTTCTTGTTGCCGCCATGGCGCGCGACGGCGTCCATCACCGCGGCGTAGGCCAGCTCCCGCATGCCCGCGGCGGACTCGGCGGGTGAGCGAGGTACGGCGGAGGGCGATGGCAGGTTGTCCGTCGCGGCAGTCTCGTAGGGATACGCTTCTTCGGGCGCATGCACGGCGGGCTGGCTTTGCGGTCCCGCTAGCCCGCGCGCCGACTCGCCGCGTGCAAAATCCGCCACGCGCAGCGTCCGGCCATCGCAAAAGACCAGTGCCTCCTCGATGCGCTGGCGCAGCTGTCGCACATTGCCCGGCCATGGCTGGCCGGCGAGGTAACGCGCCACTTCGTGGTCGATGCCCGGCGCCGGCATGGCGTTGCGCGTGCAGAAGGCGTCGACGAAATGCTGCAGCAGTGCCGGAATATCCTCGCGCCGCTGGCGCAGCGCGGGGATGCGCAACACCACGCCGCTGAGCCGGTAATACAGGTCAAGGCGAAAACGGCCGGCATCGATCAGTTCGGGGATGTCGCGGTTGGTGGCCGAGACCAGCCGGAAGTCGACCCGCTGCGCGCGGCGGCTGCCAAGGCGCTCGACCATGTGGTCTTCCAGCACGCGCAACAGCTTGACCTGCATTTCCAGCGGGATGTCGGCGACCTCGTCGAGAAAGACGGTGCCGCCCGCAGCCAGTTCGAGCTTGCCCGCCTGTCCCTGGCGCTGGCTGCCGGTGAAGGCGCCGGGCGCATGGCCGAACAGCTCGGACTCGATCAGCGTGGCGGGCAGGGCCGCCAGGTTCAGGCTGACCAGCGGCCGCGCGCTGGCCGGCTCGGCCCCGGCGCCGTGGATGGCACGGGCCACCAGTTCCTTGCCGGTGCCGCTTTCGCCCAGGATCAGCACCGGCACGTCGAGGCGGGCCACGGTCTGGATTTCGCGGCGCAGGCGTTGCATCGGCGCGCTTTCGCCGATCAGGCCGAACGTCGGTTGCCGCTCGTGCAGGCCGTGGCGAAGGCCATCGACCTCGCGCTGGTAGCGCGCTACCTCGGAGCGCAATTCAACCAGCTCCTTGTGCATGCGGCCAAGGGCTTCCGGCCCCTTGAACATGACCTGCCCGATGGCGCCCACCACCTCGCCGTCCTGGCGGATCGGCATGCGGTTGACCACGCGGGTGGCGCCGTCGAGCTGCTGCAACTGCCCGATCTCGGCCTTCCCGCTGGCGACCACCTGCGGCAGCCGCGAATTGGGGATGACCTCGGCCGCCGGACGGCCGATGCCGCCGCCGGTGTCGAGGCCGAGGAATTTCTCGTGGACGGGGCTGATGAAACGCACTCGTCCCGCCTTGTCGACCACGGTGATGGCCTGGTATGGGTCGTTCAGGAAGTAATCCAGGATCGCGCCGGCGAAGGGCACTGTGCCCAGGAAGTCGAGCAGCACGGCCTGCGTGTCGGCGTGATGCAGGACGATCAGCTGTCGGTCGCCGTCTTCCAGAGACAGGCCGATGAAGCGCCGGTTGGCTGCCTCGACGGGGAACAGCTTGCGTCCCGAACCCGGCGCGCCCGCTCGGGCGCATGCCGCGACCGCCGCGTCGGCGATGGCGGGATCGGCACACGCACCGAGCGCTGCCTCGCGGATCCCGTCGCTGGAACAGACGAGCACGCCGAGCGCGAACTTGTCTCCGTCTTGTGTTGTCAATGAGGACAATTTTTGTCTCCGTGCGTGCTTGTGCTGCGGACACGTTGTGTAGTTATTGGAGGCATCGTAATCGCGTCAGAAAAATTATTCAATCGAATCAATGACTAAGTGACGCCTGATGGGCTGGCACGGCTCCTGCGGGAAGTTGAACACACATGTACCGCACAAAGACACAGGAGAGGACAGTGAGCTGGCAGCCCGAAATCGATGAACTGGCCCACCGTCGACGCCTGGCCGCCCGGATGGGCGGCGAAGCCAAGGTCGAGCGCCACAAGGCCGCCGGCAAGCTGACCGTGCGCGAGCGCATCGATGCCCTGGCTGATCCCGGCTCGTTCCGCGAGGTCGGCGGCCTGACCGGAAGCGGCCGCTACGACAGCAACGGCCGGCTGGTGGACCTGGTTCCGTCGAACCTGGTGATGGGCCGCGCGCAGGTCGGCGGCCGGCCGGCGGTGCTGGTGGGGGACGACTTCACCGTGCGCGGCGGTGCCAACGAGGGCGCAGTGGGCGACAAGCTGGTCCATGCCGAGAAGATGGCGCACGACCTGCGGCTGCCCATGATCCGGCTGGTCGACGGCACCGGCGGCGGCGGTTCGGTGCGCAATATCGAGATCAAGGGCCATACCCTGATTCCCACCATGAAGGTCTGGCAACACGTGGTGGAGAACATGTCGGTGGTGCCGGTGGTGTCGCTGACATTGGGTTCCGTGGCGGGCATGGGGGCGGCGCGCGTGGCCGCGAGCCACTATTCGGTGATGGTCAAGGAAACCTCGCAACTGTTCAGCGAGGGCCCGCCCTCGGTCGTGGCCCGCGTGGGCGAGGCGCTGAGCAAGAACGAGCTGGGCGGCAGCCAGATCCATACCCGCAATGGCGTGGTCGACGATGAGGTCCGCACCGAACAGGAGGCCTTCGCGCGCGCCCGCCAATTCCTGTCCTATCTGCCGCCTTCCGTCTTTGAGCTGCCGTCGCGCGGCGAGCCCGGCGACGACCCCGCGCGGCGCGACCAATGGCTGCTGTCGGCGATTCCGCGGGACAGCCGGGCCGATTACAAGATCCGGCCGATCATGCAGGCGCTGGTGGATGCCGATTCCTGCTTCGAGATCGGCCGGCACTGGGGCTGCGCCGTCGTGACCGCGCTGGCCCGCCTGGATGGCTGGCCCGTGGCGGTGATCGCCAGCGACCCTTCCTTCCATGGCGGCAGCTGGGACAGCGACAGCGCCGAGAAATTCACGCGCTTCGTCGACATGGCCCAGGCCTTCCATCTGCCGGTGGTCAACCTGGTCGATACGGCCGGGTTCCAGGTCGGCCTGGACGCAGAGAAGGCAGGGATCATGCGTTACGGCGTGCGCGCGCTGTCGGCGCTCTACCAGGCCACGGTGCCGTGGTGCTCGGTGATCCTGCGCCGCGCCTATGGCGTGTCGGCGGCCGGCCACCAGCACATGGGGCGCTTCAATTTCCGCTACGCCTGGCCCTCCGCCAACTGGGGCGCATTGCCGCTCGAAGGCGGCCTCGACGTTGCCTACAAGGCCGAGATCGAAGGCGCCGATGATCCGGTGCAGAAGCGCGCCGAGATCGAGCTGCGCGTACGCAGCCTGACGTCGCCGTTCCGCAGCGCGGAAGCCTTCGTCATCGAGGACATCATCGACCCGCGCGACACCCGCACGCTGCTGTGCGAGTTCGCCAACCTGGCGGCGCCGCTGCGCGAGGCCGGGATCAGCCGCTTTGGCATCCGGCCCTGAGCGCGGCTCTGGACTCGGGCACGCCGCGGACATCGAATTACAGAGAGGAGACTGCATTGAAGAAGCTGTTGATCGCCAATCGAGGGGAGATCGCGCTGCGCGTGCTGCGCGCCGCACGCGATCTCGAGATCGGGACCGTCACGGTCTATTCGCAGGACGACCAGGGCGCGCTGCACCGGATCCTGGCCGACGAGGCGGTTGCGCTCGACGGCGCCGGGCCGGCTGCGTACCTCGACATGGCAGGCATCATCGCCGCGGCCAAGGCATCCGGCTGCGATGCGATCCATCCGGGCTATGGCTTCCTCAGCGAACGGGCCGACTTTGCCCAGGGCTGCCATGACGCCGGCATCCGCTTCATCGGCCCCACCGTCGAGCAGCTCGCGCTGTTCGGCGACAAGGGACGAGCGCTTGAACTGGCGGCCGACTGCGACGTGCGCGTCATGCCGGCGACGCGCGGCGCGGCCTCGCTGGAAGACATCACCAGTTTCTTCGACCAGCAAGGCGGCGCGGGCGTGGTGATCAAGGCGGTGGGCGGTGGCGGCGGCCGCGGCATGCGCGTGGTCCGCCGGCGTGAAGACCTGGCCGAAGCCTATGCACGCTGCCGTTCCGAGGCGGGCTCGGCGTTTGGTATCGATGCCGTCTATGCCGAGCGGCTGGTTGCCCGCGCGCGCCATATCGAAGTGCAGATCGCCGGCGACGGCGCGCACGTGATTGCCCTCGGCGAACGCGACTGCACCCTGCAGCGCCGCTTCCAGAAACTGGTGGAGATCGCCCCCAGCCCGGTACTGAAGCCGCAGCTGCGCGAGCAGATCATCAAGGCGGCGCTCAGGCTGGCGCGCCGCGTCAACTACCAGAGCCTGGGCACCTTCGAGTTCCTGGTCGAGGAAACCGAGTCCGGCGAGCAGAAGGACTTTGTCTTTATCGAGGCCAATCCGCGCTTGCAGGTCGAGCACACCATCACCGAACAGGTCACCGGCGTCGACCTGGTCGCGCTGCAGATCGGCATCGCCGCGGGACAGACGCTCTCCGGTCTCGGCCTGGATCCCGCTGCGCCGCCGCAGGCCAGGGGATATGCCATCCAGGTGCGCATCAATGCGGAGATGACCGATGCACAGGGCCTGGCGCGTCCCGCACACGGCCGCCTGGAGCGCTTCGACCCGCCTTCGGGCCCCGACGTCCGCGTCGATTCGCATGGCTACACCGGCTATGAACCGTCGCCCAATTTCGACACCCTGCTGGCCAAGCTGATCGTCACCAGCGCAGCGCCGAAATTCGACGCGGCGGTACGGCGCCTGCAGCGCAGCCTGGCGGAGTTCCGCATCGCCGGCGTGCCAACCAACCTCAACCTGCTGCGCGCGCTGGTGCAGCGAGACGATTTCGTCGCGCAGGATGTCCATACCCGGCACTTCGAGGCGATCGTGCCGGAGCTGAGCGCGGCGGCGGAAGCCATTGCGCAAGCTGGACGCGCGCACGAAGCCTTGCTGGGCGGCGCGGCCGGCGCATCGCAGCCGCTCGCGCCACGCCACGCCGATCCGGAAGAGGAAATCAGCGAGGGCCTGGTGGCGGTTCGTGCCCCGCTGACGGGCAGGGTGGTGGAGATTGGCGTCGCGCTGGACGAGATCGTCAAGCCCGGCCAGACCGTCGCGGTGCTCGACGCCATGAAGATGGAGCACGCCATCGTCGCCGAATGCGGCGGGCGCGTGGTCGACCTGCGGCTGGAGCCGGGCGCGCTGGCTTCGGAAAACCAGGTGCTGATCGTGCTGGAGCAGCTCGAGGCCGATGGCATCGCCGTGGCCGCCGCGCCGCAGGCCGATCCCGATGCGATCCGCGCCGACCTGCAGCGCGTGCTCGACCGGCATGCCTACCTGGACGACGCCGCGCGACCCGATGCCGTCGCCAGGCGCCGCTCGCGCGGCCAGCGCACCGCGCGCGAGAACGTCGCCGACCTGTGCGACCCGGATACGTTCGTGGAGTACGGCGCGCTGGCGCTCGCCGCGCAGTCGTCGCGCCGCACCCAGCAGGACCTGATCGTCAACACCCCGGCGGATGGCCTGATCACCGGCATCGGCCATATCAACGGCGAACTGGTCGGCAAGGAGCGGGCACGCAGCGCGGTGATGGCCTACGACGCCACGGTGATGGCCGGCACGCAAGGCAAGCGCAACCACATCAAGACCGACCGCATCGTCGAGGTGGCGCTGCGCGACGAGCTGCCCCTGGTGCTGTTCGGCGAAGGCGGTGGCGGCCGGCCCGGGGACGTGGATTTCCCTTCGGTGTCCGGGCTGTACCAGCCGTCGTTCGCCGCCTTTGCCGAGCTGAGCGGCAATGTGCCGGTGGTGGGCATTGTCTCGGGGCGCTGCTTCGCCGGCAACGCGGCCTTCGTCGGCTGCTGCGACGTCATCATTGCCGACAAGTCGGCCAATATCGGCATGGCGGGACCGGCCATGATCGAAGGCGGCGGCCTCGGCATCTTCCGCCCCGAGGACGTCGGTCCAGCATCGGTGCAGGTCGCCAACGGCGTGGTCGACATCCTGGTCGACAACGAGGCCGAAGCCGTGCGGGCGGCGAAGCACTACCTGTCGATGTTCCAGGGGCGCGTGGCGCACTGGAGCGCGCCGCAAGCGCTGGCGCTGCGCCATGTCGTGCCGGAGAACCGGCTGCGCGTGTATGACACCCGCAAGGCCATCGAGGGCATCGCCGACACCGGCAGCGTGCTGATGCTGCGCAGCGGCTTCGGCGCGGGCATCCACACCGCGCTGGCCCGCGTGGAAGGCCAGCCCGTCGGCATCATGGCCAACAACCCCTATCACCTTGGCGGCGCCATCGATGCGGACGCCGCGGACAAGGCGTCGCGCTTCATGCAGCTGTGCGATGCGCACGGCCTGCCGATCATCTCGCTGATCGACACCCCGGGGTTCATGGTGGGTCCGGAATGCGAGGCCCGGGCGCAGGTGCGGCACGTGTCGCGCATGTTCCTGACGGCGGCCAAGCTGCGGGTCGCGTTGCTGGCGGTGACGCTGCGCAAGGGCTATGGCCTGGGTGCGATGGCCATGGCGGGCGGTGGCTTCCGCTCGGCAAGTTTTACCGTGTCGTGGCCGACCGGCGAATTCGGGCCGATGGGTCTGGAGGGCGCGGTCAGGCTTGGCTTCAAGAAGGAGCTTGAGGCGGTGCCGGATGGTCCCGAGCGCAAGGCGCTGTTCGACAGGCTGGTGGCCCAGTCCTACGAGCGCGGCCACGCGATCAACACCGCGGCCGCCGTCGAGATCGATGCGGTGATCGACCCCGCGCAGACCCGCAAGTGGATCGCCCAGGGCATCGCCTCGGCGGACTTGCGCGGCCGCAGGGAGCGCCGCGGATTCATCGATGCGTGGTAAAGCACCGTGCCCGACCAATCCCTGCACACAGCACAAGAGGTTTCCATGATGAAGCATGGGTTTGACCCGGCGCAGCTGGCGCTGGGCGGCTTGCGCGTGCTCGAGGTCGGCAGCGGCCCGGCGCTGGCGTACGCGGGCAAGCTGTTTGCCGACTTCGGCGCCGAGGTCATCAAGGCGGAGAGTCCGGCGGGCGACGCGTGGCGGCGGATGCCGCCGCTGGTCAGCGCGGCGGATGCCGGCCAGCCGGAAAGCGCGCTGTTTGCGTGGCTGAACACCAACAAGCGAAGCGTTACCGCCGACGACCGACAAGTAGAGGACGGCGCGTGGCTGGCGCAGCTGGCGCTGACGTGCGACGTGGTGCTGGACGCCCGTGCGCTGGCTGAAGGCCCTGGCATCCTCGCCACCCCGGTCTGGCAACGGGCGGCCGGCGACACGCCACTGCACGAGCCGATCGAGGTGGCGCTGACCTGGTTTGGCGAGAGCGGGCCGTACAGCCATTACGCCGGCGCCGAAGCCGTGTGCCGCGGGCTTGCCGGCGCCGTGCACGGCAGCGGCCCTGCGGATGGGCCGCCGCACATGCCGCACGACGTTCAGTCGGCGATCGTGGTCGGTCTGAGCGCATTCTCGGCCGCCGTCGCGGCGCTGATCGGAAGCGGGCAGGGCAGCCGCCGCTATGTGCTGAGCGCCCACGAAGCGGTGTTCGGCGTGGTCGAGATGGAAGCGGGCATGGTGCAGGACCAGCGCCATCCGCTGCGGCGCCTTGGCGTCAACCGGTTCTGCGGCACGCATCCGGCCGGGATCTACCAGACCGCCGAAGGGTGGATCGGCATCTTTACGCACACGCTGCCGCAGTGGAAGGGCCTGTGCGAGGCCATCGGTCGTCCGGACCTCGGCAGCGATCCACGCTACGCAAGCGGGCCGGAGCGGATGGAACGCGCCGACGAGATCGACGCGCTGCTGCTGCCCGCGTTTCTGACGCGCACGGCCCGGCAGTGGTTCGAGGTACTGGGCGACAAGAAGCATCCGGCCGTGATCGTGCCGACCATGGAGACCCTGCTGGGCCAGGCAGTGCACCGGCAGCGCGGCGCTTTCGTGCCGGTCGGCGTGGGCGGCGCTTCGTTCGAGGGCCCGGTGGTGCCGCTGCGTCTCGAGGCGGCAGGTCCGCTGCCCGGCGGCAATGCGCCGGCAAAGGGCGCGCATGACCTGCACTACCGCACCGCGGGACTGGATCATCGCCCGCGCCTGAGCCTCAGGCGCACGGCCGGCGAGCGCTTGCCGCTGCAGGGCGTTCGCGTCGTCGACCTGACCATGGGCTGGGCGGGGCCGCTGGCTGCGCGGACGCTGGCCGACTTTGGCGCGGAGATCATCAAGGTCGAAAGCACAGGCTATCCCGACTGGTGGCGCGGCGCCAATTTCACCGAGGCGTTCTATCGGGACAGGCTGTACGAGAAGAACTCGAACTTCAACCTGATGAACCGCAACAAGCTGGGGATCACGCTGGACCTGACACGCCCCGAAGGCAAGCAGTTGCTGCTGCAGCTGGTCGAAGGTGCCGACGCGGTCATCGAGAATTATTCCGCCGAGGTCCTGCCAAAGCTCGGCCTGGACTACGAAGCACTGCGCGCCAGGAACGAACGGCTGGTGATGCTGTCGATGCCGGCCTTCGGACTCGGCAACGCGTGGAGCAATACCCGTGCGTACGGCGGCACGCTCGAGCAGGCCAGCGGGCTGCCGCTATACACTGGGCATCCCGATGGTCCGCCCGCCATGACGTCGTACGCCTATGGCGATCCGATCGGCGGCCTGAACGGCGGCGCGGCGATCCTGCTTGCGCTGTTTGCCCAGCAAGCGACTGGCCAGGGGCGCCACATCAACCTGTCGCAGGTGGAGGCCATGTTGCCGATGGCCGCACCGTTCCTGCTGGAGCAATCCGTCTGCGGCGCCGTGTCGCCGCGGCAGGGCAATCGCCATCCGATGCATGCCCCGCATGGATGCTTCCGTTGCGCAGGCGACGATGCGTGGATCGTGCTGACGGTGACCGACGCGGACTGGCCCGCGCTGTGCGGGGCGATCGGCCGGGCCGACCTTGCGGCCGATCCCCGCCTGGCGCAGGCCGCGGGACGGCGCGCCGAGGAGGACAGGATCGAGCAGGCGATCAAGTCCTGGTGCGTGCTCCGCGACGCCGAAGCGGCAATGCACCAGCTGCAACAGGCCGGCATCGCCGCCGGCGTGGTGCTGCCCATGTCGCAGGTGCTGCAGGACCCCCACCTGCGCGCGCGCGGGTTCTGGCGCGAAGTCGAGCGCGCCCACATCGGCACCTACACAGCCAGCACCGCATGGTTCAGGACCGGGCCGGACCCCGTGCCCATCCGCCATGTCGCGCCGACGCTGGGCGAACACACCGAAGCGGTGCTGCGCCGCGTGCTTGGGCTGGGCGCGGACCGGATCGCAAGCCTGGCACAACAGGGCATCACCGGCACCGTCGCGAAACCCCGGCGGGCAACGCCAATGCCATAAGCCCTGCAAGTATTCAGAAACACCATTCACGATACGGAGACGACATGAACAAACCGACATGGATCCAGCGCTGCCAGGCAGGTGCAAAGGCCGGCAAACTCGGCGTGGCGGCGGCCGCGCTTGGCATTCTGGCTACCACGATGGCCGCGCCGGCCGCGGCGCAGAATACCGGCTGGCCCAACAAGCCGATCCGGATGATTGTTCCCTTTCCGGCGGGGTCGTTCACGGATACCGTGGCCCGGGTTCTTTCGGAGCGGCTGACCAAGTCCCTCGGCCAGCCTGTGGTGGTGGAAAACAAGGCGGGCGCGAACGGACTGATCGGCGTGGGCGAGGCCGCCAAGGCTGCGCCCGACGGCTATACCTTGCTGGTGACTAACTCCAGCAGCATCACCATCAACCCGCAGATCTACAAGAAGGGCACCTATTCGCCCAAGGACTTCACGCCGGTCACGCTGGTCCTCGAGGCGCCTTTTATCCTCGTCACCAATCCTGACTGGTCGCAGAAGAACGCGGTCGGTTCGGTGCCGGAGCTTGTGCGCTACGCGACGCAGCATCCCGGCAAGGTCAGCTATGGCTCGGCCGGGCCGGGCAATATCGCGCATCTCAGCTTTGCCATGCTGAACAACCGCACCAGGATCAAGACCACGCACATTCCGTACAAGTCCGCGGCACAGGCGCAACTGGCCGTGATCAGCGGTGAGCTGGATACCGCCTTCGACACGTGGACGGCGCTGCCTCAGATAAAAGCGGGCAAGCTCAAGCCCCTCGCCGTTAGCGCACCGAAGCGCATGGCGCAGTTGCCGGATGTGCCAACGCTGGAGGAGCTTGGCATCTCTCCCTTCGACGTGACCTTTTGGATCGGCATGCTGGTACCGGCCGGCACGCCGCCGCAGATCGTGCAGAAGCTGCATTCGGTCACGCAAGGGCTGCTCGAGGACAGCAAGGCCAAGACAGCGCTGGGCCAGCAAGGCGATGTCGTGATGATCGATCCGGCCAGTTTCGCCAAGCGCGTGGCAAGGGAGGAGGGCAACTGGACCGCGGTGATCCAGCGCGAAGCCATTACTCTCGATTGAGCCGGCAGACGACGCGGCACGCGAATTCTGCGAGCAATGTGCACTTCGGTGGATGGGTCTGATAGCGCCAGGCGGCGGTCTTGCGGCAGACTGGCCTGGCGCTACCGGGTGCATGCCGCGGGACCCCCGCGCGCGTGACCTGGTCAGGTCGTTGCAACCACTTGCACCTCGACCAGGAAGCCAGGCGCGAAAAGCGTCTGGACCCCGACGACGGTGCTCGTGGGCGGAACCGACCCTGGCGGTCGTGCCGATGCGAGCGCCGCCACCAGTTCACCGGCGGTATCGGGTGAATAATCGACCAGGTAGATCACCTCGTTCACGATCTTTTCCCGCGAAGACCCTGCGGCCTGGAGCACGAGATCGATGTTGGCATAGGCCCGGCGAAACTGCTCGATCATCGTGCCTTCGACCAAGGCACCGCTCTCATCCCATGACAGCTGGCCTGAGGTATAGATCAGGCCTGCCGGCTCCACGACAATTGCGTGGGAGATCACGCTCTCAAGTTGCGGAAGCCCCGGAGGGTTGATCCTGCGTACGCTGTTTCCCATCAACTCAACTCCTCTTGTACCTTGTCGCCGCGGATGTTGACGACTTGAATCTGGGTAAATTCCAGAAGGCCTTCGCCGCCAAGCTCTACGCCGAACCCAGACTGCTTTGCGCCCGCCTGCGGAATATGCGGGGCCAGATCAAGATGCTGGTTGATCCAGACGCTGCCGCATACCAGTCGTTCCGCCACATCCCGGGCCCGGCTGACGTCCGAGGACCACACCGACGCCCCAAGACCGTATTCGCTGGCATTCGCGCGTCGAATGGCGTCGTCGAGATCGGTATAACGAATTAGCGGAAGCACCGGGCCAAACTGCTCCTCGTCGACCAGCCGGGCACCTTCCTCGATATCAGCGACAATGGTCGGACGGATGAAGTAGCCTTCGCTATCGTCAATTTGGCCGCCAGTTACAATCCGTCCCTTCGTAGCGGCGTCGGCCAGAATGCCCTTGACCTTTTCATACTGGGCACGATTCTGGAGTGGCCCCATGGTCGTCCCGCTGTGCGATCCGTCGCCAACCGTGACGCCTGTAGCAAGGCTGACCAGCTCAGCGCAAAGCTCGTCGTAGATGGATGAGTGGATATACAGACGTTTGATGGCAATGCACGCCTGACCTGCATTGAAGAAGGCGGCACGGAAGATGCCCTGCGCGATGTCTGCCGGAACGGCGTCATCAAGCACGATGGCCGGGTCGTTTCCGCCCAGTTCGAGGGTGACACGCTTCAGCGTTTTTGCCGCATTGGCCATCACCGAGTACCCAGTTGCGGTGGAGCCGGTAAACGACACCTTCGCGATATCCGGATGCGAGGTCAGAATGCTGCCCAGGTCGTTGCTGTCGGTTACCACATTGAGCACACCGGCCGGAACGATGGAGGCAACCAGCCGGGCGAACATCAAGGTCGTCAGCGGGGTCGTCGCAGCCGGTTTAATCACGACCGTGTTACCGGTCAGGAGCGCGCCAGGAACCTTGAAGGCCATCAGCAGCAACGGGAAATTCCAGGGTACGATCACCGCGACCACACCCAGCGGACGTCGATGCATTTCGACCTGGCGGACCACGCTGTGTTCGAGGGAAACCGGCCCCAGTTCAGCGTCGGCGACATGCCGAAAGAACGTGGCAGTGCCCTGGACTTCCATCATCGCATCGGCAATGGGTTTGCCCTGTTCCTGCGTGAGCAGGCATGCAAGCTGGCCGGCATTCGCGTCGACGGCGTCGGCAATGTCCCGCAGCACACTGCGCCGGTACGTTAGATCGCTGCGCGACCACTTTTCCAGCGCTGCTTTTGCGCTTGCTATGGCCTGCTCAACCTGGTTGGCCGATGCGCGCGGCGCGACACCAAAGACCATGCCCGTGGCCGGGTTCACTACGTCCATGGTGGCGGCGCCTTTAACCAGGACACCGCCAATAAGCATGCAGTCGGGCAAGACTGCTGAACCGTCGCAGGCCTTGAGCTGTTGCGGCGAGTAAGCGTTCATCAGTGGACCTCCGCGGTGATCGATGCTGCCGAGACTGGCGCGAACGTGGCGCTGCCTATCTTGGCTAACTCGGCTTTCAGTGTCGCCGTCTCGTGGTCCGCGCTCGCCCAGGCAAGATATCCATCAGGACGCACCAGCATGGCGGTGAGACCGGCCCAGGAGGCTGGCGCATCGGGCGTCAACGCAGTGAAATGCATGTCCACGCAAGCGCTGGCATGGGGCCCAAGGTCATCGCAGCGGAGTGGGCTGGCCAACGCCGTATCGGCTCGCAGATCGAGCATGACATAGCGCCCGTTGTGAAGCTTCTGGAACATGCCCTCGCTTGAACGCTGGAACATCAGGTCTGGAACACGCTGTCCGACGAGAGCATGAGCCGGCCCGGCGGACGGGTAGGCAACCGACAGGCCAGTCAGCCGCTTGACCAGGCTTATCTCGAGCGCAGGGTTCTCCAGGATCAGCTTCTGGAGCAATGAACGCAGATCCCGGCATTCATTGGTGAAGACACTCATCAGTAACGTCTGCGCCTGAGTGTGCTCAAGCAGGTTCTGACCGACCGGATGGCGTTCGGCGTGGTAGCTGTCGAGCAGGCCCGCCGGGGCCCAGCCATGGATTGTCGCGGCGAGTTTCCAGCCGAGGTTCATGGCGTCCTGGATGCCGACGTTCAGGCCGACGCCGCCGGCCGGCATATGCTGGTGTGCGGCGTCGCCGGCCAGCAGGATGCGTCCCTTGCGGTAAGCCTCGGCCTGCCGGGCGGTATTGCTGTAGCGCGACAGCCACGAAGGACTGTGCATGCCATAGTCAGTCCCCATGATCGCGACAGTTTTTGCCCGCAGTTCCTCGAGCGTGAACGCTCCGGGACGATCCGTCCGGACGTCATCGGGAGAAATTCCGACAAGCCGATGACGCTCTCCCGGGAGCTTGACTACCGCAATCGCTCCGGCGGACGTCCATTTGTTGATGGCAACGTCGTTGGGTGGGGAGTCCAGAATGACGTCACCTAGCCATCCGTAGACGGTGGCATCGGTGCCGGGGAAGGGAATCCCGGCGCAGTTCCGCACCGTGCTTCGCACGCCATCGCAGCCGACGAGGTACTCAGTGTCCACGGAGTAGGGCCCGTCTGGACCTTGCACTGCGACGGTGACCGTCGATTCGGTTTCCGTAAACGACTGGACTTGGTGCCCGCGTCGGATCTCGGCGCCGAGATCGCGTGCCCGCTGTTGCAGCAGCTCGGTCGTCCGCGCTTGAAGAATCGCCAGGGTAAAGGGATACGGCGACTCGAGCGGTCGGAAGTTGAGCCGGTAATCCAGAAGCCCAAAATGTCCGGCGGGGATTGCAACCCCCTCATCGAGAAACGCCTTTTCCACGCCTCGCGATGCGAAGGTCTCGATCGTGCGTGGGTGCACCGTCAAGGCCCGCGACTGAGGATCGATCGATTCGCTTTGGTCCAGCACCAGGGTCGAGATTCCGGCGAGTTGCAGTTCTCCCGCCAGCCAGCACCCTACCGGACCAGCACCGGCAATGACGACTTGATATTTGGTAAGCATTTTTTACTCCCGAAGGTATTGGTTCCCGTGTCGGTCAATGTCGGTGGCAATTTCCGACGTGTTTCGACAAGACCGCTAGTCAGGAAGCACGGCCAGCCCATGGCGTTGGCAAACTGGCACGGAGCGCCCGTCGGCCAAACATGGCAAAGCTCGCCCGGACGATTTCCGGGCGCAGCAGAAAGTCATGGGATTCCCTTGCCAGGCCAGGATCGAGTTCGGCAATCGAGCCGGTCGACTCAGCCATCAGTTGTAGCTGCGCAGCGTTCTCGATCAGCATCGACAGATAAGCCGACTCCTCTATGGAGCCGGTGGCGCAGAGAAAGCCGTGATGGGCAAGCAGCACGCTTCGGTTTTTCCCGAGTGCCGTGGCAATGATCTCGCCTTCACTGTCGGCGATCGGCAGTCCAGGCCATTCAGCGAGAAATCCGCAGTCATCGGCAAACGGCGTGGCATCCATGTGGGCCACGCGCAAGCGCCTCCCGGTCATGGACAGGGCCGATATGTATGGCGCATGGGTATGGATGATGCATTTGACGTCAGGACGCGCGCGGTAGATCCACAGGTGAAAGCGGATCGCCGGATTGGCGGCGCCGCTGCCCTGGATGACGTTGATCGATTCGTCGATGCGAAGGATCTGGCCGGTGTCGACCTCGTCGAAACCCACCGCCAGTGGCGTCGTCAGGAACGTGCCCTGCGCGCTTCTCACCGTAATTTGCCCCGCCAGCGTGCGCGAGTGTCCTTCCAGCGCCAGCATGCGGCATGCGAGCGCGATCTTCTCCTCCTCCGTCCAGCTGCCGGGTTGAAGGCCGACGGCCAACCGTCTGACCTGATCCTCCGTGAAACTCTTCCGGTCCTCATGCGTCATCTGTTGCCTCCTTTGGTCTTACTGCCATCCCTCGCTCAGCGGCGCGCGTCTGTGCGGCGTGGCTAAGCCGGTTCAAACCTAACGGTGTTAGGTAGTTGCGAGCGATGGTACACTAACGGTGTTAGATTGCAAACACGGATTTCAATGAAAGCTCCAAAGATTCAACGTGACCAGGTCATTCAAGCGGCCTTGGACCTTTTGGATCAGGAGGGTCTTGATGGATTGACGCTGCGCAAGCTGGCGCTGGCCCTCGACATACAGGCCCCGTCGCTCTATTGGCATTTCAGCGGGAAACAAGAACTTATCGATGCCGTGGCGGACGCACTGGTCATCAATGTTGTCCTGCCCCAGAGCCCGGATCAGCCCTGGGACAGCCGGCTCAGGCAAATTGCTGCCGCGCTGCGGCAGGCGCTAAGGCAACGCCGTGATGGTGCCCGTGTCTTTGCGGGCACCTATGTCGTGTCGGACAACGTGCTGCGCATCAACGAGTCGATGTTGGAAGCATTCGAGCTGGCCGGCGTCGATGTGTGCCGTGCTTCGACGTATTCCTTCAGCGTTCTCTACTACATCCTGGGCTTTGTGATGGAAGAACAGGCACTCGGACCCCACAGCGCGTTCGATGTCGCTTCACGCAAGACTGCGTTCGAGGAGTTGGCGCGGCGCGGCTATCCGAGGAATATGGCGGCGCGGGAGGCCATCTTTTCCACCGATTTCGATGCACGCTTCAGTACGGGGCTGGAACTGATCATCGCAGGCGTCAAGCAGCTGGCCAGCGAGCCCCCGAGCAAGGCTGCCCCATCCCTGAATGCAGGCAAGAGCGTCGCCAGTCCGGCAAGAAAGCGTTCTGAACGACGCGGATAAATGGACGCCCTGGCGGGGGAACAAAGGATGATCGATACAACGGAGTGCCCACGGCGAACGCCGAGCGCACGCTCGATTCGCTTATAAAAATCATCCCGCCGTGCGTTTCAGGCGAGTCGTAACGGAGAACGTTTCTGCAGGATGGATGGTCACCGATACCTCGAACGTTTCCCCCGCTTCGTCGATATAGCGGCGCACGATCTTCAGCACAGGCGATCCCAACTCCAGCCCCAGCGCATGGCCGATGCGCGAGTCCTGCAGCGTCGAAGCTCGTACATCCTGCTCGATCTCGGCAATCGGTCGACCGTGGCGTGACTCGATCAAGGAGCTGACCAGCACGTCCGGCATGCCGCGCACGATCGGCCCGATGTCCGCATAGCCGGCCTCGATATAGATGTCGGTCCACGCCATCGGTGCCGCGCTGGCGTCCTCGTCCAGCCGTACGCTCGAAATGCGCAGCCACAGCGTATCGGGCGTGCCGCCCAGATCCGCCGCTACCTCTGCCGGCGCGGTCACCGTTTCCACCGACTGCACCACGCGGCGGTGCGTTTCGCCAAACTGCATCAGGTCTTCCACGGACGCCAGCGTCGGCTTGAACACGGCCTTCGGACGCATGGCCTCCACGCGTGTGCCGACGTTCTTGCGGCGCGATACCAGCCCCATGTCCTGCAGTTCTTGCAGCACCGCACGAATCGTGTAGCGGCTGGCCTGGTACTGCTCGCACAGCTCGAACTCGGTGGGCAGCAGCGTTCCCACCGGGAAGCGTCCTGAGGTGATGCCTTCCAGCAATTGCCCCTTGATGTCTGCAGCGTTTGATTTGCTCATTGGCCCTTTACAGCACTTTTATGGTGACCTGATGCGCACCCTTTTGAGGGTTAACGCGCATTTCCAAGATATGTTCGAACATATTTAATGGCGGATATGTTCGAACATATGCGAATTCCCGCCTGATTTCCACAAGGTCCGTCATGCCCCACTACACGATTCCTGCTGCCAGTACCGTCGTTGATTCCGCGTTGTTTCGCGATGCCTTCGGCACCAAAGCCATGCGCGAGATCTTTTCGGATGGCGCGCTCGTACAACGCTACATCGACGTTGAAGTCGCCCTGGCCAGGGCAGAGGCGCGTACGGGCGTCATCCCCGCACAGGCGGCCGAGGTCATTGCCCGGGAAAGCCGTATCGAGCGTATCGACTTCGACCACATGCGCGAAGAAACCGATATTGTCGGCTATCCGATCCTGCCGCTGGTGCATCAGTTGGTGGCAATGTGTGGCGAGGCCGGCCGCTATGTTCACTGGGGTGCCACCACCCAGGACATCATGGACACCGCCGTGGCCTTGCAGGTGCGGGATGCGCTCGACAGCATCGAAGCCGATATCCGCGCCTTGCGCGGCATTCTGGCCGGCCTGGCCGTCAAGCACCGCGACACCCCGATGGCTGGCCGTACCCACCTTCAGCAAGCCTTGCCGGTGACCTTCGGCTACAAGGTTGCCATCTGGCTGGCGATGTTCGACCGTCACCAGCAGCGCCTGGCCGAACTGCGCCCGCGGGTGGCCGTGGTCGAGTTTGCAGGGGCCGCGGGCACGCTGGCGTCGCTGGGCGAGAAGGGGTTGGATGTGCAGCGCGCGCTGGCGCAGGAACTGGGCCTGGGCGTGCCGGCTACCACCTGGCACGTGGCGCGCGACGGCTTTGCCGAGGCGGTGAACCTGTTGGCGCTGATCACCGGCTCGCTCGGCAAGATCGCGCTGGACATCATGATCATGGCCTCGACCGAGTTTGCCGAAGTCTATGAGCCTTTTGTCAAGGGGCGCGGCGCCAGCAGCACCATGCCGCAGAAGCGCAACCCGATCTCGAGCGAGCTGATGCTGGCCGCCTCGAAGGCCGTGCGCCAGCACGCCGGCCTGATGGTCGATGCACTGGTGCAGGACTTCGAGCGCGCCACCGGACCCTGGCATGCCGAGTGGATCGCCATCCCCGAGAGCTTCATCCTGACGGCCGGCGCACTCCACCAGGCGAAGTTCGCGCTTGGCGGACTGATCGTCGATGCATCTCGCATGGCCACGAACCTCGGCATTTCCAAGGGCCTGATCGTGGCCGAAGCCGTGATGATGCGCATGGCCCCGCACATTGGCCGGCAGCAGGCCCATGACGTGGTCTACGACGCTTGCCGCACCGTGAACGAGCAGGGCGGCACGCTGGCCGAAGCGCTCCTCGCGCTGCCCATCGTGACGCAGCACTTCGACCGCGAAGACATCGAACACATGGTGGACCCGGTGAACTACCTCGGCCTGGCGCCGCAAATGGTAGATCGCGCCATTGCGCTGTCCGGCGAAGTGGCCTGAAGTCGCGCGCCCCGGTTCGCAGGAGACATAGATGAATACTTCTACCACTCACGCGCCGATCGAGGCGACACCCAAGCGGCTGCCGTGGTATCGCCGTCTTGGTTAATCCCGACGGCGTGCCGCTGGAGCGGGCCATGGCCCGCTGACCATCCCATCTACAAGACGCATACAGGAGACAAAAGCATGCAATCCTTCGCCAACTTCGTGCGTGCCGCGCTGGCCGTCGCCATGCTCGCCGCCACAGCGCCGGCCCATGCCCAGGCGTGGCCGACCAAGCCGATCACATGGATCGTCCCGTTCGCGGCCGGTGGCCCCACCGACGCGCTGGCCCGCAATATTGCAGAACGCGTGTCGCGCGAGCTGGGGCAGTCGATCGTTATCGACAACTCCCCCGGCGCAGGCGGTACGGTCGGGGCGGCCAAGGCGGCCCGCGCGCAGGCCGACGGCTACACCATGCTGGTCGGGCACATGGGCTACATGGGCGCTGCCCCCGCGCTGTACAAGAAGCTGCCCTATGATCCGGTGAAGGATTTCGCCCCGGTGTTTCGCTTCCCCGATACGCCGATGGTGCTGATGGTTCGCAAGGACCATCCGGCCAGGGACGTGAAAGCGCTGGTCGAGTACGGCAAGCAGAACCCGGGCAAGTTGTTCATCAGCAATGCGGGCATGGGCTCCACCTCGCACCTCATCGCGGCGATGTTCGCTTCGGCGGCGGGTATCAAGGTGTCGCTGGTGCCTTACAAGGGTGCGGGACCTGCACTGATCGACGTGATCGGCGGACAGGTCGATGGCATGTTCGACCAGACCAACACGGCCTTGCCGCAAATCACCGAAGCGAAGGTCCGCGCCCTCGCCGTCACCTCGGCAACGCGGGTGGGGCAGCTCAAGGATGTGCCGACGCTGGCGGAAACGGTGGCCCCCGGTTTCGAAGCGGCCACCTGGTACGGCATTTACGCCCCGAAGGGAACGCCGCAGCCGGTGATCGACAAGGTGCAGGCCGCCTACCTGAAGGTCATGAATGACAAGGCATTCACGGACCGCCTGTCCGCCCAGGCCATCCAGATGCTGCCGGCGGGCAAGTACACCGCCAGCGCCCTCGGCAAACATACCGAGAGCGAGGTGGCGCGCTGGAAGGTCCTGGCGGCCAAGGCAAATATCTCGCTGGATTGAACGATGCTAAAGACTCGCGTAGAGCACGACGCCTTTGGTCCGGTTGACATTCCGGCTGACCGGTACTGGGGCGCCCAGACCCAGCGCGCATTGGCCGTGTTCGACATCGGCACCGAGCGGTTCCCGGCATGCCTGATTCATGCGTTCGGCCTGCACAAGATGGCGGCGGCGGTTGCGAATCTGAAGTGCGGGGAACTCGAGCCCGGTTTGGCCCAGGCCATCGTCGCCGCCGCGGCCGAGGTGCGCAGCGGTGCCTTCGATGCACACTTTCCGCTGACCATCTGGCAAACGGGGTCTGGCACCCAGACCAATATGAACGCCAACGAGGTCATCGCCAATCGTGCCAACGAGCGGCTGGGCGAGGCGCTGGGCACGAAGCGTCCGGTCCATCCCAACGACCACGTCAACCGCTCGCAGTCGTCCAACGACAGCTTTCCGACCGTGATGCACCTGAGCGCCGTGATGGAGCTCGAAGACCGCCTGCTGCCGGCGCTGGGCGCGCTGCGTGCCAGTCTGCAGTCGCGCGCGGCCGCCTTTGCGGACATCCTCAAGTTGGCCCGCACCCATCTGATGGATGCGGTGCCAACCACGCTGGGACGGGGCTTCGAGGCTTTCGCGGCCCAGGTGGGCCATGGCATCGAGCGGGTGGAAGCTACGATGCCGCGCCTGCTGTCCTTGCCGCAGGGAGGCACGGCGGCAGGCACGGGGCTCAATGCGCCGGCAGGTTTCGCCGAGGCATTCTGCGCCGAGGCGAGTCGCTTGACCGGTTTGCCATTTCGTCCGAACCCATGCAAGGTCGAGGGCATGGCCGCACACGATGCGCTATTGGAATTGTCCGGCGTGTTGAACGTCATCGCGGCCTCTTTCATCAAGATCGCCAATGACCTGCGCTGGATGAGTTCCGGCCCGCACTGTGGCATCGGAGAGCTTGTCATGCCCGATGAGGGCCTGACATCCTCGATCATGCCGGGAAAGCGCAATCCGACCATCGCCGAGGTCATGGTGCAGGCGGGCATGCAGGTTGCCGGCAACCACGTCACCGCAACCATGGCGGGGGCATCCGGCAGCTTCGAACTCAATGTGGCCAAGCCGGTCCTCATCTACAACGTGCTGCAGTCGATCCGTGTGCTTGCCGATAGCGCCCGTACCGTAGCAGAACGAGTGATTCCCGCACTGGAACCCGATCGTGACCGACTCGCGCGCCAGCTTGACGCTCCGCTCCTGGCGGCTACCGCGCTCAACCCACATATCGGCTACGATCAGGCGGCGCGGATCGTCGCACATGGCAAGGCTCACGGTTGCACCGCACGCGAGGCGGCCGTCAGCCTCGGAATCCTGAGCGGCGACGAGTATGACCGTCTCGTTGATTTGCGGCGCATGGCACAGGGGGCGGGATAACCTCGGCAGACTGGGCCACTTTGCGCGAGGTCGGGGACTCTTTTCACGCGGGCAGTGTGCTGCGACACCGGCGTGCAAAATAGAACGTGGTGCATCCACGATCTGATTTTCCCTCACCCTAAGGCGCATTCGTGCTTCATGGGTTCTGTCCATCCGCTTCAGGCCGTCGCAGTGGAGCGCGATTCCCGGGAACCGCCGCCAGCGTCTGGCGGATGCCTTGCGCATAGGGCGTCTTGTGGATCGGGCCGATCAGCCGCTGCAGCGCCGAGTCGTCCATGATCAGCGGCTCGCTCATCAGGTAGTGCATCTCCACCATCTCGCGCATGAAGGGGTTGAACAGGCCAATGAGCCGCAGCATCGTCTTGCCCGCCACGCGCAACCTGAGCTTCGCGCCGGTCTGGCGCTCCATTTCCGCGACCAGATCGCGCTGGGTCGTGGTACCGGCACCCCCGAGGTGCCAGATCTTGCCGAAGGCGGCGGGTGTATCGGCAAGCCGCGCGACCACCGGGCCGACATCCGGCACGAACACGAACTCATGCGGGCGGTCTATCGGGCCGACCATGTCGGCGGTGCCGCCATGCACCGCTGCCTGTGCAGCGCGATGCAGCAGGCTGGCCTCCACGCCGGGGCCGTAGAAGTCCGGCAGGCGCAACACTGTAGCGCGGATGTGGCCGTCGGCATGGGCCTGCATCAGCAGGTCCTCCTGGGCCTTGCGCATGCGGCCTTTAAAAGTGTGCGGTTCGCGGGGATGGCTTTCGCGTACCGGGTTGGACCCCGCCCGACCGTAGGGATACACGGTACCAATCAGGATCAACTGCCGGACGCCGGCGGCCACCGCCCCATCGAGAGTCTGGCGCATCAGCTTCGGGTGCAAGTCGAACTGCCAGTAGTCCACGCCGACCATGTAGATCAGCGTGTCCACGCCGTCCGCGGCGGCGCGCACCGAGGCCGGCGAATCCGGGTTCCAGGTAACGATTTCGGCCAATGGGTCGGCGCCGAAGGCCTTGCGCAGGCTGGCGTCATTGCGGCCGACGACGCGGTAGGCGCGGCCCTGGCTGCGCAGAGCCGAGGCGATGCTTTTGCCAATGACGCCGGCGGCGCCGAACAATGCGATCCTGGACATGGTGGCTTCCTTTGGGTGGGGCGAACGGGTTGCGAATCACGGCAGTGTGCGCATGGACAGCGAAAAAGAAAATTGCCTAGAATCTGCTAGCAGCTAAACAAATTTGCATACCATGGCCGACAGCGAACCGAATTGGGAGTGGTACCGGAGCTTTCTCCAGGTTATGGAGACTGGCTCGCTATCCGCGGCGGGACGGGCGTTGGGCCTGACGCAACCGACCGTAGGGCGGCACATTGACAACCTCGAGGCGGCTCTCGCGCTGACGCTCTTTACCCGATCCTTTGATGGCTTCGCGCCCACGGACGCCGCGCTGGAACTGAGGCCCTATGCCGCCGGTATCGCTGCCACGGCGGCCGCCCTGCGGCGGGCGGCAAGTGGCCACGGAGCCGGCGTGCGAGGCACGGTCCGAGTGACGGCCAGCGAGGTCATCGGCGTCGAAGTGCTGCCGCCGATCCTGGCCGCGCTGCATGGCGAGCATCCGGAACTGGTGATCGAGCTGGTGTTGTCGAACCGGGCCGACGATCTCCTGCATCGCGAGGCGGACATTGCGGTACGCATGTTCCAGCCGGTGCAGCAGGCACTGGTGGCCAGGCGCGTCGGCAGGATCGAGCTCGGCCTGCACGCCCATAAGCGTTACCTTGCGGCCCGGGGGGTTCCCAGATCGATGGAGGCATTGTCCGGCCACGCGCTGATCGGCTTCGATCAGGAGAACGCCTATATTCGCCGGTTCCAGGAAAAGGCCCCTGAGTTTTCGCGGGACCGCTTCGCTTTCCGGGCCGACAGCGACCTGGCTCAATTGGCGGCTATCCGCGCGGGCCTGGGCATCGGTGTGTGCCAGTCAGCGTTGGCCGCGCGGGACAAGCAGCTGGTGCGGATCCTCCACCGCCAGTTCTCGCTGACGATGGACACCTGGATTGCCATGCATGAAGACCTGCGGGAAAGCGCGCGCTGCGCCGTGACCTTTGCGGCACTGGCGGCAGGATTGTCTGCTTATAGCAAGAGCGCGTAGCCTTCAATGGTGATAATCAATGGGGGCGAGGCGAAAGGCTTGCGTACGAGGCCATGCCTGCACGCAGTAGGCCCGACGAACTTGGCCGGTACGTTCCCATGCGGCGAGGGACAGCAAATCTGGCTGGAAGAAGACCTGCCCAACCTGTTCTATCCGCTTTTCACCACCAAGAAGCAGATGGGCACCGGCCTCGGCCTGTCCATCAGCTACGCGCTGGTCGAGCGCTATGGTGGCCGCATTACCGTGGAAAGTACGGTCGGGCAGGGCGCGGAATTTATCGTCTGGCTGCGCGAAGACGGGGCCGCGGCAGGGGCTGAGCCGGATCAGCAGGTGTCATGACGCTTCAGCCTCGGGGCTCAACGCCTCTGCGACCTGATCAAGCTGCAGCTTGATCATCGTCAGCAGGCAATGGACGCCGGTGGCAGCCTTCCGAGCGTTCGCTTTCAATTTCCAGCAGCGACAGGACACTATCCATGCCGGCCTGGACACGGTCGAGCGATTCCACGGTTTCTGCCGGTATGCCAATGAAAATGGTTTCGTGCTGCGGATGGGTTTTCTCTTGCATTGCGTTCTCCTGAAGAAGGTTGGGAGACCCGCCTGATGCCGCAATCGGAAGAGGGTGGCGGGCCTGACAGCGGGGGTCGCAATACCGGCTCTCTGACGAACACCGGCCAGCCTTATCGGCTGCCCCACCCGGCCCGCCATAGTGAAGCGACGCGCGCGTGCGTGTGGGATGGTCGCATGAGCGACCATCCGTCAGAGAGAATAGCGGGTTGCGACGCCCGATCACCGTTGTTTCGGTGATGGGCTAAGTTTTCCATTCTCCGTGGGGGATGGCGATCAGACGATTCGCAATGGAGGCGGCCAAGTACTTGAAGTTGGTGTGGTGGGATCAAGGCAGGTGCGTTATGGGAGTCATGGCGAGACTCGACGTTCGAATGACTGAGTGATCGCGGGGCTCATACGATCTTGTGCAAGCCGATCACGCGAACGCCTTGTGATAAGCGTTGAGAGCGGGCGCGCCGCCCAGATGCACGTACAGCACGTTCGTTCCCTTCGGAATCTCACCCGCCTTCGCCATCGCGATCAGGCCCGCCATCGATTTGCCCTCGTACACCGGATCGGTAAGCATCGCCTCAAGCCGCGCTGCGGTGCGGATCGCATCGATCGTCAGATCGTCGGGCAGGCCATAGTCCGGACCCGCGAAACGAGGATCGACGATCACGTCGGCGTCGTCGATTGGCTTGCCGATGCCGATCAGTTCCGCCGTCTGTCGCGCGCTCTTCGCCACGGCGCGGCGCGTCATCGCCTCGTTGCATGCGGTATCGATGCCAATCAGGCGGCGTGGTCTGTCCTGCGCCTTGAAGCCTGCGACCATGCCGCCCTGTGTCGAGCCGGTGCAGGTCGCGGTGATCACGGTGTCGAAAAATACGCCCATTTCCTTTTCCTGACGCGCGAGTTCATCGGTGAAGTTCGCATAGCCGAGGCCACCAAGGGGATGATCGGATGCACCCGCCGGAATCGCGTAAGGCTTGCCGCCTTCCCGGTGCACCTGCTCGAGGGCGCGCGACCACGTCTCCTTCACCTCGGTCGAGTAGCCCTCTCCCTCCAGCAGCGTCTCGGCGCCCATCAGCCGCGACAGCAAGATATTGCCGACCTTGTCGTAGACCGGATCGTCCCAGTGTGTCCACTCCTCCTGCACTAGCCGGCAGCGCATGCCGAGCACCGCCGCGACGGCCGCAACCTGGCGCGTGTGATTCGACTGAATGTTGCCGATGGAAACGAGCGTGTCGGCGCCTTGTTTCACTGCGTCAGCGACGAGCCACTCAAGCTTGCGAATCTTGTTGCCGCCAAACGCGAGCCCGGACGACACATCGTCGCGCTTTGCCCACACCGAAATGCCGAGCACATCGGACAGCCGATTGAGCCGATGAATCGGCGATGGGAAGAAGCCAAGCGAGATGCGGCCGAAGCGATTTTCGAGATCAAGTGCCATGGCGAACTCCCTGTCGAAGAATGGGGGAAGATTGACTCTAGATTAGGTCCAAAAGGGCAAGATATTGGAGCGTGGCGCACCTTCACCTGCGGCGCCTCGCCTGGGGGCGAAGTGGAATTCAAATAGGACTTGTGTCGCGTACGCTCGCGCCTCACGGTATAGCCTGAGCACCCAATACAACGATCCGATGTGATTATCAGGTCGGATCGGATTGCAACAGATTAAGGAAGGGCTTTGGGGCTACACCGGCCTGTCTTCGTCACACAGAGTGGCAGCGATGGCCGATGATTCGCCTGCATAGTCGGTGGCCGACTGGCTGTTTCCAATTAGAGACCGGACGGCTGAGCGTCTCAGTCCATAGGCGGTCGAACGACGCCGCATGGCCGGACTGAGACGCTGCTGCCACGCAGCATTCGGCAAGTGATAGCGCCTGAACGGCCGCGCAAACCGGACGTGCCAGCGGATGGCATCGCAAGCCACTCGGACAGGCTCTCGCCGGTAACACTTTCAAATCGCGTCGCCCAAAGCCCCCGTCAGTCGTGCAGGTGCTCGTCCACGAAGCGCCGGAACAGCGCCATGCTCGGCGCCTCGGTCCGGCCCGCCAGCGTGAAGAACGCATAGCGGGGGCCGTCGTCGACCGCCGGCGTGGTCGCAAGTTGGCACAGCTTCCCTTCGGCGATTTCCGTCCGCACCGCCGCGACGATGCTGAACAGGATCGCGTCCGAATCCAGCACGGCGTCCACCAGGCTGCGCACGTTCTCGCAGCGCAGGCTCAGGCAATGCTCGGGATCGGCGCGCGGGCCGAAGCGCTTTACCAGCCCGCGCGCGACTTCTGCGCTCAGCGGAGCCGACGCCAGCGGATAGCGCATGACATCGTCGAAGGTCACGGCCTCGCCGGCCGCGGCCTGCAGCAGCAACGGATGGCCCGCGCGGCAGATGAAGCGGCCCTGAAGCTGCGCCAGCAGTTCGTGGCGCAGATCGGTGGCCGGCGCCACGCTGGTGACCTCGACGATCACCGCGTCCAGCGTGCGCTGGCGCAGCTGGATCATCAGCGCGTCGGAAGTGCCGAGTGACACCGCCGCCTGGATCCCGGGGTGGTGCATGGCCATGTGGCGCAGAAACGGCGTCATCAGCACCGCGCCGGGGCCCGCGCCCAGACCGACACGGATGGCGCCGAGGTGATGGCGGTGGAACAGTTCGACGCTGCGATGCAGCTCGGCTTCCTCGAACAGCATGCGCCGGGCCCGCTCGGCGATCAGTTCGCCCAGCGGGGTCAGTACATTGCGCCGGCCATGGCGGTCGATCAGCTTGCCGCCGAGCTCGTCCTCCAGCGCCTGGATGCTGCGGCTTAGCGCCGACTGGGTCAGGTGCAGCCGTTGCGCGGCGCGGCTGAACGATTCCGCGTCCGCGACCATGAGCAGGTGCCGCAGGTGCTTGAGGTGCATCGATGCCTCGTGAATGAGTTTTATGAATAGATTTTAGACGAGTAATGCATTGGACACATAGCAGGCTGGCCGATACGATCCTTCGCACAACACACAAAGCGACGCAAGACGCGAGGAGACTGCCATGACCCGAATCCGATTCCAGAACATTGCCCGCCGGCTGCTGCGCGGCGCGGTGGCCGGCCTGCTGTGCATGGGCCTGGCGCCGGCCTACGCCTATCCCGAGCGGCCCGTCACGCTGCTGGTGCCGTTCCCGGCGGGCGGGCTGTCGGACGTGGTCGCCCGCAACCTCAATGCGCCGCTGGGCCGGCAGTTCGGCCAGCCGGTCATCGTCGAGAACCTGGGCGGGGCCGGCGGCGCGATCGCCGCGCAGAAGGTCCTGCATGCGCCGGCCGACGGGCACCTGCTGTTGCAGGCCGGCCCCGGCGAACTGATCACGACGCCGCTGGCGAATGCCGCCATCAAGTACAAGAGCGAGGACTTCCGGCTGGTACACATGGTCGGCGCGGTCGACCTGGCCATCCTGGTGCGCAAGGACCTGCCGGTGAAGGATGTCGATGAACTCGCGGCCCATGCCGCGCAGGCGGCCCGCGCGGGCAAGCCGCTGACCTATGCCAGCGTCGGCATCGGCTCGCTCTACCACCTGCTCGGGGCGCACCTGTCGCAGACCATCGGGGCGCCGATGACGCACGTGCCCTACAAGGGCGGCGCGCCCGTGATCCAGGACCTGGTGGGCGGCATCGTCGATATCTTTATCTCGCCGTTCGGCAAGCCCGACATCGAGCGCATGCGAACCGGCCAGGTCAGGATGCTGGCGGTGCTGTCACCCACGCGGCTCGACGCGGTCAGGTCCGTGCCGAGCGTCAATGAAAGCAGGGCGCTGCGCGGCTTCAACTACTCGACCTGGGCCGGCGTCTTCGTGAAGAAGGACACCGCCGAGCCGGTCGTGCAGGCGCTGCACAAGGCGCTGGCGCAGACGCTGGCCGACCCGGCGGTACGTGCCAGTCTGGATGCCGCGAACCTGCCCGCATCCCGTCCGGCATCGCTGGCGGAGAGCCAGAAGGCCTACCAGCAGAGCATCGACCAGTACCGCGGCATCGCCCGTGCCATCGGCCTGCAGCCACAATGAAGGACGCCATGCATCCCCTCGTGGCCGCGCTGCGGGACAGCACGGAAGCGTTCGTTGCCATCCGCCGCGACATCCATCGCCATCCGGAACTCGGCTTCGAGGAGCACCGCACCAGCGGGATCGTGGCCCGCCTGCTCGCCGAATGGGGCTACGAGGTGGAACGCGGGCTCGGCACCACCGGCGTCGTTGGCCGGCTGCGGCGCGGCAGCGGCAGCCGCAGTCTCGGCATCCGCGCCGACATGGACGCGCTGCCGATGGCCGAAGCCACCGGGCTGCCCTATGCCAGCTGCCATCCCGGCGTAATGCATGCCTGCGGGCACGACGGGCATACCGCCATGCTGCTTTGCGCGGCCAGGCATCTCGCACTGCATGGTAATTTCAGCGGCACGCTGAACCTGATCTTCCAGCCGGCGGAGGAGGGCCTGGGTGGGGCCAGGCGGATGATGGAAGCGGGACTATTCGACAAGTACCCTTGCGATGCTATCTTCGCCATGCACAACGCCCCCGGCTCGGCGCCGGGCCGGCTGCTGATGCGCCAGGGCGCGGCGCAGGCTTCGGCCGACAACGTGACCATCACGCTTACAGGCATCGGCGGCCATGCGGCGTTCCCGCACAACGCGGCCGATCCGGTCGTGGCCGGCGCTTCGATCGTGATGGCCTTGCAGACCATCGTGGCGCGCAATGTCGATCCGCTGCAAACGGCGGTGATCACGGTGGGTGCTTTCCAGGCGGGCACCGTTTCCAACATCATCCCTGCGCAAGCCGTGCTCAGGCTGAGTGTGCGCGCGCTGGATCGCCAGGTACGCGATCGGGTCGAGCAGCGCATCTGCGAACTGGTCACTGCTCAGGCGCAAAGCTACGGCGTGGCGGCGCAGATCGACTACGAGCGCGGTTATCCGGTGCTGGTGAACACGCCGGCGGAAACGGCGTTTGCTGGCCAGGTTGCGCTGGAACTGCTGGGGCCCGCTCACGTCAACTGCCAGGCACCACCGATCGCGGCGAGCGAGGACTTCGCCTTCATGCTCGACGCGGTGCCTGGTTGCTACCTGTGGATTGGCAATGGCGAGGGGGGCGAGGGCGGCTGCATGGTGCACAACCCAGGCTATGACTTCAACGACGCGAATATTCCGGTGGGCGCGGCTTACTGGGCGCTGCTATGCGAGCGCTTCCTGGTGGACCAGCCATGGCCGGGCCACGCGGCGGACGCCCGGACAAGTGCCTAGGCTAGCCGAGTGTGGGACGCTCAAGATTTGCGCCTCGTTCTGAGCAGTTCGGCGAGATGGGCACGCACTTGGTCCGAGGACAAGAGATGGTCGAAGGCCGGAATCGACCCATCAGAGCCGTTCGGCTAAGCCGCAATTGAAGGGCAGAAATCTGACGCAATGCAGCCCTTCGGTTGCATTACATGTCCACGGCACGACCAAGTGCTCGGGGGAGCCGGCTGTTTCATATACCGGTAGGACGAGCGGTTGATTAGGGGAAAGTTGTTGAGTTGCGTAGACATATTTGCAATGCAAGGCTCTACTGCGCAGCCCTCAGGCTGACTATGAAATCTAGCTGGTCGATGCCATCCCCCGCCGCATGCGGATCGGTATCGCGAACTCGTGCAAGTACGCGTGCATGACGCCAGATCGATGTCGACGCGGGCGCGAGACGCCCTGGGCTTCTAAGGGGTTAGCGCAATTCCCTTAGCACTTCATAAGTTGGCTCAATTCAAGAGCGTGGTTTCCTTCAATCAAGCCCACCAGCACCCAACACTCTCGTCTGCCGGGGACTGATCAAAAACAAAACCCAAATGACGACCCACGCTGGCGTGCCAGGCGGCCGAAGGCAGGCAGTGTCACAACTACTTGCAAGCGCAAGCGCAAGCGCAAGCGCAAGCGCAAGCGCGTCCGCTTCGTTTCCGCAGTGCGCGAGCAACATGGCTGCGGCTCAGAACTGATTCATGCATAGTTTCTTGGCTGGCGGCGTTGCCGTACATTGGCTAAACTGCCATATGTTGTGCGAATTGAGACATCTCTTGCGCTGAGTGTTCTATCCCCATAGGCGGGCGACGCCTACGTAACTTCGGCGGCTGTCCGTACTGGTGATGACAATCCATTGCACTTGTGGCTGGGATGTTGTGTTTGTCGAGGGTGACTGCTCCCCCGCGATGCAGTGAATTTTTGCACAGGTCGATTGTATGGTCGGACATTCCGCGCACCGTGCCGCTATCCTGGCGTATGACGAATGCTACGCGTCGAGCCTGGGGGGCTTCGCCGATGTTCTGCAGATTGCGAATTCGCATTTGAGGAAGCGACACGGCGCCAAGGGCTCGCATTTTGAGTGGCAGTTTGTTTCCCCCACCGGAGGGCCGATTGTCACAAGCAACGGACTCCAAGTAGCCACACGGCCTATTCGTGCGGGTGACCAGTTCAGTATTGTTTTTATTCCAAGTGCTCACTATTCCGGCAGCAAGGCATTCGACCGGTTGCTGGCGCGGCAGTCGGTCGTCCGTGAGTGGTTGGTGAGTCAATGGGATGCGGGGGCCTATCTCGCTGCAAACTGCACTGGGACCTTCGTCCTCGCGTCGACCGGGCTACTCGACGGACGCCTGGCGACAACGAGTTGGTGGCTGGCGGAACAGTTTAGTCGACGATTCCCAAGAGTCAATCTGCAGCTTGATCCTGTCATTACCGAAGCTGACCGCCTTGTCTGCGCCGGCGCCTCCGCCTCGTACCTCTTGCAAACAATTCGCATCATCGAACGCTTCGCGGGGCCGGTTATCGCTTCGCAGTGTGCCAAGTCGATGCTCATAGATGTCAGTCAGACCAAGCAGACGCCGTACCTCCCGCTGCTGACGGACAAAGACCACGGCGATTCCGTGGTGCACCGTGCGCAGCATTGGCTGCAGAAAAATATGATCAAAGACGTGAGGATGTCGGAGATGGCGAAAGATCTAGGCGTCAGCGAGCGAACTATCATTCGCCGCTTTCAGGCCGCGTTGTCTCAGTCTCCTCTTCGTTACCTTCAAAGCTTGCGGATCGAGGCTGCACGGAGTTTGCTGGAAACAGGGGACCTCAATGTCGAACAGATCGCCGTGAGCGTCGGGTACAACGATACAAGTTCGTTTTGTCGACTGTTCAGGGAGAAGGTAGGGCTAAGCCCAGGGGCTTATCGCGGGCGTTTTGGAAGCGAAGGGAAGGGGAGCTGAGGCTTCTTTTTGAGCGGCGTCGCCAATATTGCTTGCGCATATGCTCTGCAGCGACCTGACGGACGTCGCAAAGCCCCTAACGCTCGAGGCATAGCAACCATACGGTGCAACGATTCAGGTCGATGGCGTTTGGCGCTATTCGCACAGAAAATGTCATTTTTGCCGCTGTAGCCCCCGGGTTGGGGATCGTAAACTTCGCCGCAGATTGTTGTCGAGCGCTGACCATTTCTAGCCATGCGCTCCTGCGGTCGAATTCGTTTCCTCAATCCCAGGAGCAAAAATGTCCAACCCGAACGTGGTATTCGTCAGCGCTGTCCGCACTCCCATCGGAACCTTCGGCGGAGCATTAAAGGAAGTTTCGGCATGCGAGCTTGGCACTATTGTCGTGCGGGCTGCGTTGCAGCGAGCCGGGCTCGCACCGCACTTTGCGGAAGCACTGGTAATGGGCAATGTGATCCACAGCGAGGCTCGGGATATGTATGTGTCGCGCGTCTCTGCATTGCAGGCGGGAATGCCTACGGGTTCGACGGCACTCACATTGAACCGGCTTTGTGGCTCCGGGCTTCAGGCGATCGTGACAGCCGCGAATGCTATTCGACTCGGAGAGACCGAGGTGACCGTAGGCGGCGGGGTCGAGACAATGTCGCGCGCTCTTTATGCCGTCTCGAGTTCTCGTTGGGGCGCCAGGATGGGCGATGCAAAGCTTGTTGACATGATGACTGGCGCATTGTCCGATCCTTTCGGCGCAGGCCACATGGGCATTACCGCCGAAAATGTCGCGAAAAAATTCGGGATCAGCCGACAGGCGCAAGACACCTTCGCGTTGGAGAGTCAGCGGCGCGCAGTTGAGGCCATCGAACAGGGCAGGTTCGCATCGCAGATTGTGCCAGTGGAGGTAAAGGGACGTCACGGCAGTGTCATGTTTGACGAGGACGAGCATCCGAAGAAGGACACTACGCTTGCGTCCCTTGCCAAACTTAAGCCGGCCTTCAATAAGGAAAACGGAACGGTCACCGCCGGCAATGCATCCGGATTGAATGACGGCGCTGCGGCGTGCCTATTGGCCGACGAAAGCGCCGCGGAGCGTCTGAAGCTTCGTCCGATGGCACGACTGGTTTCATACGCGGTAGCGGGGGTCGAGCCGTCGCTGATGGGAACCGGACCAATCCCGGCGGTCCAGCTTGCACTCAAGCGAGCAGGACTTCGTGTCGACCACTTGGACGTTATTGAATCCAATGAGGCATTCGCAGCACAGGCACTCAGTGTTTGCCACGAACTGGGACTTGATCCCGACAAGACGAACCCCAACGGCGGTGCAATTGCTCTGGGGCATCCGCTTGGTGCAAGCGGCGCCATCCTGACTGTGAAGTGCATTCACGAACTTCAACGGACCGCTGGCCGCTACGGCCTCGTGACCATGTGTATTGGCGGCGGCCAAGGTATTGCCGTCGTTATCGAGCGCTTGTAAGCACTGCGCCGATGCAGGAGACGTCAAGACATGAATGTGTTAATCGTTCACGCGCATCCCGAGCCAGAATCGTTCACGTCAGCGCTGAAGAAGGCGGCGATCGACGTTTTGTCGGCGGCGGGCCACAACATCGAGATAACCGACCTGTATGCGCAGCACTTCAATCCGGTCGCGAGTGCAGCGGATTTTCTGGTTCCTCAGAATGCCAAGTACCTGGTCTACGCGCTTGAACAGAGGCACGGACTCGATACGGGAACGTTGTCTTTAGACATCATCAAGGAGATCGAGAAGGTCCGACGATGCGACCTTCTTCTACTCACGTTCCCGATCTATTGGTTCGCCGCGCCGGCAATCCTTAAAGGGTGGATTGACCGTGTGTTCGTATCGGGCGCTTTCTATGGTGGGCGGCGCATCTATGAACACGGCGGCATGAAGGGAAAGAAGGCATTGGTGTGTGCCACGCTCGGAGGGCGAAAAGCTATGGTTTGTGATGGCGGTATCCACGGAGACCTCGAAATGATGCTACGGCCCTTGCTTCAAGGTACGTTGGGCTATGTTGGCTTTGATGTCCTCAAGCCGCACTTTTCCTATCACGTGCCGTATGTGAGCCTCCAGGAACGTTCAGTCATGCTTGATCAATGGCGCTCAGAACTAACTAGTCTTGAGCAGCGTCCGATCTTGCAGATGCCCAAGATTGGCGACTTTGATTCGACGTTGTCTCGACGGCTCTGAGGGCTCGCTTGTCACCCCACCAGATCGTGCGTGTAGTCGGCCGTGTTTCGGTCAGGTCAGGGTTTCAGAGCTTCTCACAAGTGAGATGGGCGCGCCACCGGTAGCGCCACGCCCGACAGCGTGGCCAAAATGCGAAAACTCGCGATTTAGAGACAGGTTGGGTGTTGAGTCCGAAACAGCATCTAGTAGTGCGCTGAGCTAATGCAACAGCAATGGCTGCTCAGTTGCTCCAAGCGACGGTGTTCGGCGCGTTCAGCATCTTGTAGGTCGTGTTGGCGCTGCACCTTGAAGCTCGCTACTACCTCGACGCTGGCGTGGCGGGCCTGTTCGGCGTCATCGGTGCGGTCAGTGTGCTGTTCTTACGCTCTTACAATCTGTCGACGCCCATAGCAGGCCGCAGTTACAAGGGCGCGGAGTAGTAGCCCCTGAGCGGCGGCGTTGTCGGTCCGGGTGGGGTGGTCCCATGAGACCGCGTATCCTATTTGCCAACGCTAAGCATGAGAGCATGGGAATCGGCCGCTATCTGAGATAAAACCGACGTTCGAGTGACCGAAGCGCAAGGGCTCCAACGGCGGCTCATGGCCGGTCTCAGCCGTCGGATCATCGGTCTGCCGTGCATAACCGGACCACGTGTCGTATCAGCCTGACGCCGGAGGGTGAAAGCTACCTGGTGGAAGGCGCCGCATCCTCGCCGAGATGGAGGCGCTGGAACGCGTCGCGTCCTTTGTCTGTATCAACAAGCACGGTTGAGCAGGCCAGCACCGACACTGCTAGGCCGATGGCGCGGCAGGCGTGATGACGGCCGTAGGGAAGGGGCCGGGACTCAGTGTGCGGTAAGTTTCTTTTCGTGCGCATTTTACCGTTGCCGATCGGCAAACATGCTCATTGCACCTGGCGCATAAGCCTGCAGTATCATCGCTTTATCAACGCGCCATGGAGTACGGCATGCAGTTTCTCTGGCCGCAATTGCTCTGGCTGTTGTGGTTTCTCCCTTTGCTAGCAGGTGCCTACGTCTACCTGATAGCACGACGCAAGAAAGCTGCTCTGTTGTATGCCAGTCTTGCTCTGCCGCGCGCCGCGTTGGGGCACAGCCTACGCCTTCGGCGTCACATCCCGCCGCTGCTTTTTCTCTTGGCGTTGGGTGCGGCCCTTCTGGCGTGCGCCCGGCCTGCCGCGACCATCACCCTGCCGTCAGACATCATCACAGTGGTACTGGCTGTCGATACCTCCCTCAGCATGAATTCAACCGACGTGGCGCCCAGTCGGATCAGTGCCGCGCAGCAGGCCGCACGAGATCTTGTCATCGGACTGCCTGCAAGCGTGCGCTTGGGCATTGTCTCGTTTGCCGCCACGGCCACCGTAGTGCAGCCTCCAACCGACAACCGTCAGGACATGCTGGATGCGATCGATCGCTTCCAACTCCAACACGGCACGGCGACAGGCAGCGGACTGATCCAGGCCCTGGCGGTATTGTTTCCCGACGATGATGGCATCGACCTCGAAGCTATCCTTTTCCGCGGCGAGACCCTGGCTCCGGGACCTGGTGGAAGAACGCGGTCCGAAGCTGCTGCGGCGGACGCCGTTCGCAAGCGCGAACTGGAACAGCCACCGACGATGCCCGGCTCTTATCGGCACGGAGTGGTAATCCTGCTCAGCGATGGTCGCCGGACCACCGGGCCAGATCCGATAGACGCCGCGCGCATGGCTGCCCAGCGTGGGGTTCGCGTCTATACCGTAGGCTACGGTACCCCGCACGGCCAAGCAGAGTCGAGCCAGTCCTCCTTCACACAACTGGATGAGCCGACTTTGCGCGCGGTCGCGACGCTGACTGCTGGCGAGTACTTCCTGGCCGGCTCGGCCGCGGATCTGACGCGGGTATATCGGCAGCTTAGCGCCCGTTTCGCGCTCGAACGCAGGGAGACCGAAATCAGTTCTTTGCTGGCCGGGACCTCAGTTGTGCTGCTGATCGCTGCTTGTAGTCTGTCATTGTTGTGGTTCCGACGGTGACCATAAGTCAGTCGTCGCACGTATTCTTGGAGCGGGTAGGGGAGCCGAAGGGAGCGGTAAACACTGTATTGCTGCTGCCCTTCGCTTTGTCACAAAGCTCCCGTTCAACGAGCAAGCCCAGCTCGATCGAAGTGGGACCGACCCCGCCCCTCAACTCTCAGGATCATCCCCAAACTCGCGGAGTTCCTGCGAACACCGGCAAGCTTTGGCGATCTTGGCAGCCCACAGGATAGCGGCTTCGCGCGACGGGAGCTGCAGGATACAAAAGCCACCGTCGAACTCCTTCGTCTGGGGATAGGTTTCGTTTGTGACCGTGCCGTCGGAGGCGACCATGAGCGGCGCGGCGTCCGCGTTGATACCGCCACCGAACACGTACACGCCTGCAGCCTTCGCCTCGCGTATGACCTCGCGCGCAGCTTCGCCCACGGCGGCGAGCTCCTCGGCGGGAACTTTCATCGCCGTTGCGGGAAAGGAGATCAGGTATTTCGTCATCGTTTTGTCCTCCGGTTGACGGTGATGTTGGTAAGGCCTGACGGGTGATGGGACGGTCTGTAACGCGCCCTGGTACGGATGATCGCACGCTCCTGTGAATGGCATGCCCCTCACCGCGGCGTCGTGCAACGGGCTGGGCTGGACCTGCATCCAGTCGCAGCGATTCTTTGCCAGCCCATAAGCAATCCGTTAAGTGACGCCTCTGGCGCGACAGATGTGACAGGCGCCGGCCTGTCGAATGGCCTCCATGAACACCGTTTCTAGGGCACATGCTTTCCCTACATAGCGCCCCTGCGGCCGCCGCCTTTGCTGCAATCTAATGGGCCTGCCCCATGCGCTGCCCATGAAACGCACCACCACCATTCCCACGCCGCCGCCCGATGCCGCGCACATCCTGGTGCCGGCCGACGTGCCGGCGGGCAATGGCTGTGCCGAGGACCGCAATTTCGTCACGGCGCTGGCGCGCGGCATGGAGCTGTTGCGCGCGTTCGGTCCGCAGGACGATTACCTGGGCAATGCCGAGCTGTCGCGGCGTACCGGCATTCCGCGGCCGACGGTGTCGCGGCTGACCTATACGCTGGCCACGCTCGGCTACCTGACTTATATCGAGGCGACGGAAAAGTACCGGCTGGGGCAGGGCGCGATGGTGCTGGGGCACCGCTATGTCGGGGGCGCCGGCATCCGCGAGATCGCGCAGCCGCTGATGCAGTCGCTGGCGTTTGCGACGGATTGCACGGTGGCGCTGGCGATGCCGGACCGCCACGCCATGGTTTATCTGGAAAGCTGCCAGCCGCGCGGCGCGCTGGTGATCCGGCTGGCGCCGGGTGCGCGGCTGCCGATGGCCACCTCGGCGATCGGGCGGGCATGGCTGGCGGGACTGGATGCGGATCACCGCGAGGCCGCGCTGGCGGAGCTGGCCCGGCACTACGGTGCGCGCTGGCCGGCCCTGCGCGCGGGCGTGGAGTGTGCGCTGCGTGACCATGAGCGGCGCGGCTTCTGCGTGGCGCATGCCGAATGGGACCGCACCGTCAGCGGCGCGGCGGCGCCGCTGCGGCTGGCGGGCAGCAGCGAGGTGCTGGCGCTGAATATCGGCGGCGCCGCGGCGCGGCTGTCGCCGGAAATCCTGGAAGCCAACCTGGGGCCGCGCGTGCGCGAGCTGGCGCAGACCCTGCAAGCGCGGCTGTGGCAGCCGGGCGGCGCGCGCGCGACCGCGCGCTTTGCCTCGGCACAGCCGGAACCCGGGCCCGAGCCCGGCGCGGCGAAGCGGGCCTGATGCGTCCGGCCGCAGATGCCGGCATTCGAATTCAACGAGGAGACCACCCATGGAAGTACGCAACAAGACCGTCGTCGTGACCGGCGCGGCCACCGGCATCGGCCGCGCGCTGGCACTGGCCTTTGCCCAGGCCGGCGCGCGCGGCGTGGCCGTGGCTGACCTGAACGCGGCCGGCGCCGCCGCGGTGGCGGCCGAGGTCCAGGCGGCCGTGCCCGCTTGCCAGGTGTTTGCCCAGCCGGTCGACGTGGCCGACGCGGCTGCGGTGCAGGGGCTGGCTGACCTGGCCACGCAGCGCTTCGGCCAGGTCGATATTTTCTGTTCCAACGCCGGCATCATCCTGCGCAAGGGCCTGGACGCCAGCGCCGGCGACTGGCAGCGCATCTGGGACATCAACGTGATGGCGCACATCCATGCGGCAAAGGCGGTGCTGCCGCAGATGCTGGAGCGCGGCGACGGCTACTTCGTCAACACGGTGTCGGCGGCGGGCTTGCTGTCGCAGATCGGCTCGGCACCGTATGCGGTGACCAAGCATGCCGCCATCGGCTTTGCCGAGTGGCTGTCGATCACCTACGGCGAGCGCGGCATCAAGGTCAGCTGCATCTGCCCGCAGGGCGTGCAGACCAATATGCTGTTCGGCGAGAACGGCGAGCGCAAGGGCTTCCTGCAGGAGGGCTCGGTCACCGCCGAGCATGTCGCCGCGGTGACGCTGGAAGGCGTGGCCGACGAGCGCTTCCTGATCTTGCCGCACCCCGAAGTGCTTGAGTACTATCGCCGCAAGGGCCAGGACTATGACCGCTGGCTGCGCGGCATGCGCCGCCTGCATGACAAGGTGATGCAGGAGTTCGGCGGCATCGCGGTCTGAAGCGCGGGCAGCCTGGCAGGTTCCGGCGGCGGCATTGCCGCCGCCTTCACAATGCGCGCGGCCACGCAGCCGCGTGCAACCGGAGGAACATCCCATGCGTTTCGGTACCGTTGCCGCGGCGGCAGTGCTTGCCGCATCTTTCCTGTCCAGCGCGGCGACCGCGCAGGCACAGGGCTATCCCGCCAAGCCCATCCGCATCGTGGTGGGCTTCCCTACCGGCGGCGCGCCCGACACGCTGGCGCGCATCGTCTCGGAAAAGATCTCGCCCGCCTGGGGCCAGCCGGTGGTGGTCGACAACAAGCCCGGCGCGGGCGGCAATATCGGCGCCGAGGCGGTGGCCCACGCGCCCGCCGACGGCCATACGCTGGCGCTCGGCACCGTCGGCACGCATTCGATCAACGGTGCGCTGTACAGCAAGATGCCGTACGACATGGTCAAGGACTTCGCGCCCGTGATCCTGATCGCCTCGACGCCCAACGTGCTGGTGGTCAATCCCGGCGTGCCGGCGAAGAACGTGGCGGAGCTGATCGCGCTGGCCAAGGCGCGGCCGGGCGGCCTGACCTTCGGCACGCCCGGCATCGGCACCTCGCCGCATGTGGCGGGGGAAATGTTCAATACGCTGGCGGGCGTCAAGATCACGCACGTTCCCTACAAGGGCCGTGCCATGGCCATCCCCGACCTGCTCGGCGGCCATATCACCATGATGTTCGACAACCTGCCCTCGGCCCTGCCCGTGGTGCGCGAAGGCAAGCTGCGCGCACTCGGCATCACCAGCGCCAAGCGCTCGGCCTCGGCGCCGGATATCCCGACGCTGGCCGAGCAGGGCTTGCCGGGCTTCGAGGCGGATTCCTGGTTCGCGGTGTTCGCGCCGGCGAACACGCCGAAGGAGGTGGTGGCCAAACTGAATGCCGAGCTCAACCGCATCTTCACGCTGCCCGAGGTGCAGGCGAAGCTGAAGACGCTGGGCCTGGATCCGGTGCTCGGCACGCCGGAAAAGCTGGCCGCGTACCAGCGCCAGGAAATCGCCAAGTGGGCGAGGGTGGTGAAGGAGTCGGGGGCGAAGGCGGAGTAGGTTAGGTGCCGACAGAGCATTAGCGACGGGCTTTCCCATTCCCGCTTGTGTGCTCCCTCTCCCGCTCGCGGGAGAGGGGCGCAAACCGGCCGCTTCTCAGCGCATTCTCATCTACGCATCCGGCTCCACCGCCTCCCGCACCGCCGTCTCACCTCCGGGATCGCGCAACCGGCTCAGGCTGATCATCGCTCCCACCGCCGCCACCGCCGCCGCCACATACAACGCCATGCGCGCCGCGCTGGCCGGCGACAAGCTGAACAGCAGCGCCACCAGCGCCGTGCCGGTGGTCTGCCCCAGCAGCCGCGTGGTGGCCTGCGCGCCGCTGGCGCCGCCACTGCGTTCCGGCGGGGTGGCGCCGATCATGGCGCGGTTGTTGGGTGACTGGAATAAGCCGAAGCCGGTGCCGCACATGGCCATGCGCCAGGCGATGTCGAAGCTGCCCGCGTCGGGCCCCAGCGTGGCCAGGCCGATCAGTCCGCCGCCCAGCATCGCGAGGCCGATGCCGGCGAGGATGCTGGCCGGATAGCGGTCCGACAGCCGGCCCGAGACCGCGGCCATCACCGCCACCATCAGCGGCCACGGCGTGATCAGCAGGCCGGTCTCCTGCAGCGAGCGCCCGAGCTGGTATTCGAGGAAGAACGGCAGCGCGATAAAGGACAGCATCTGCGTCATGAACGAGCAGAACGAAGTCCCCACCGCCAGCGTAAAGGCGCGGCTCGCGAACAGGTCCACCGGCACCAGCGGCGCGGCGCGTCCGCGCTGGCGCCGCACCAGCAGCCAGCCCACCCCCACCGCGAGCGCCACGCCCGCGCAGCCGGCCAGGCGCCAGCCGGGGTGGCCGAGGCCGTCGACGCTCAGGATAAACATGCCGAACACCAGCGCCGACAGCAGCGCGCTGGGGTAGTCGAAACCGCGTGGCTGCGGCGGCGTGTTCGGCAGCGCGGTGCGGCTCAGCGCCAGCGCGGCGATGGCTACCGGTACATTGACCGCGAACAGCCAGGGCCAGCTGGCCACCGCCAGGATCAGCGCGCCCAGCGATGGGCCCACCGCGATGGTCACGCCCACCACCAGCGCATTGAGGCCGATGCCGCGGCCCAGGCGCGTGGGCGGGTAGATAAAGCGCACCAGCGCGGTGTTGACGCTCATGATGCCGGCGCCGCCGATGCCCTGCAGCACGCGCGCGGCCACCAGCATCGGCAGGTTGACTGCCAGCGCGCACAGCAGCGAGCCCACCAGGAAGGTCGCCAGCCCCGCGCGGTAGACCCGCTTGTAGCCCAGGATGTCTCCCAGCGACGACAGCGGCAGCAGGCATACCGTCACCGTCAGCTGGTAGGCGTTGACGACCCAGATGGTACTGGCGGGATCGGCCTGCAGTTCGCGCGAGATCGACGGCAGCGCGATATTGGCGATCGAGCCGTCGAGCACGGCCATGATCAGGCCGAAGAAAACGGTGAGGATGGCCCAGGTGCGCTGGGGCTGGGGCAGGCCTTGTTCTGGCGGCATGGGGGAGACATTGGAGACAATGCCGCGCCCGGGTCGGATCGGCCAGGCGGGCCACGGCGCGGCGTTGCCATTATGGTCGCGCGTGGGGCTGCTCGCAAATCCGCCAATTGTGGTAGGGCGGTGCTTTGAGGGGTCAGGACCCCGCCGCGGCGCCGAGCGCGTAGCGCTGCAGCCGCTTGTACAGGTTGTCTGCCGCTTCGGCCATGGCCGGGGCCCAGCCGGGTGCCGCCTCGCACAGTGCCTCCAGGTCGCGGCATTCCCTGACGATGGACTGGCGCCGCACGATCATGAAAGCGCCCGCCGCGGCATGTACCCAGTGGCGCAAGCCGGCCAGGTCCTGCTGCGCAAGGATGCCGGCCAGCGCCGGCAGGTCTTGCTGCAGCTGTCGGCGCAGCATGTCTTCGTAGCGGCGGCGCGGGGTCTCCACCGCGGTGGCCGGGTCGCGCGGTGGCGCGCAGGCGCCGCCATCGATGGCGGCGCAAGGCAGGCCGCGCAGGCAGGCGTCCAGGTCCTGCAGCGAGGCCGGCTTGGCCAGGTAGCCGGAGAAGCCGCGCAGGCGCCAGTCGTGCTCGGGATCGCTGCATGCCACGGCGCTGAAGGCTATCACCGGCAGGCCAGGATACTTCGCCTGCACGGCGTGCAGCAATGCGTAGCCATCCATTTCCGGCATATGCAGGTCGGTCAGCAGCGCGTCGACGCGCGTATGCTCCAGCACCGCCAGTGCCTGTTTGCCGTTGCCCGTGACGATGGGGTGGCAGCCGATTGCCTGCAGTTGCTCTGCGACCAGCGACTGGTTCAGCGGGTTGTCCTCGGCCACGAGGATGGTCAGGGGCGCCGCCGCGGGCGCGGGCAGCGCTGGCGGTGCGGGGGCGGGCATGGGCGTCGTCGCCTGCTGTGTTGCACCGGTGGCGGCCGCCACGGCGTCGAGCAGTGCGCGATGGCTGAACGCCGAGGCCTCCACCATGCCGGAGCTGTGCTGCCGCGGGCGATGCGGCCCGTCGGCCGTCAGCCACACCAGCGGCGCGGACCGGCGCAGCGCATCCAGCGCCGCTGGCGCAAAGTCTTCGGTCGCGACCACGGCAGCGGGCGCACTGTGCTGCACGCTTGCCTGCGCCGTGGCGATGGAGGCCACCGCCTCGGTATGCCAGCCCGCGGTCTTGAGCCATGCTTCGATCGAAGCGCCGGTGCGATGGTCCTGCGACAGCACCAGCACACGGCCGCTGTGCGTTACGCGGGCCGCCGCTGGCGCGTGCGGCTCTGCATTGGCCGGCGCCAGCGGCACCGACACCGTGAACGCGCTGCCCACCTCCGGCACGCTGTTGACGACGATGCCGCCGCCCATCAGCTCGCACAGCCTGGCGCAGATCGACAGCCCCAGCCCGGTGCCGCCATAGCGGCTGGTGGCAGCGGCATCGCCCTGCACGAACGGCTGGAACACGCGCGCCGCCAGTGCCGGTGTCATGCCGATGCCGGAATCGCTGACGCGGCAGACCAGCCGCTGCATGCCGTGCGCATCGGCCTGTAGTTCGCCGCTCAGCGTGATGCGGCCGCTGGCGGTGAACTTGAAGGCGTTGTTCAGCAGGTTGTTGAAGACCTGCACCAGCCGCGTGCGATCGCCCACGACTTCCGTATCCAGCGTCGGCGACAGCTGCAGGCAGAAACGGAGCGGGCGGCCCGCAACCATGGGCGCATAGGCCAGCGCCAGGCTCTCCAGGGCCTCGACCGGACGGAACGGCGCATTGACCAGCGCCAGCTGGCCCGCGTCGATCTTGGAGAAGTCCAGCACATCGTTGACGATGCGGCGCAGCGAGCCGGCGGCGGTCTCCAGCGCGCGCAGCCGCGCCGCGTGCGGCTCCATGCCGCCGCTGCGCGCCAGCAGCTCCAGGTTGCCGAGCAGCGCGTTCAGCGGCGTTCGGATCTCGTGGCTCATCGCGGCAAAGAAGGTCGATCGCACCCGCAGCATCGCTTCGGTGGCCTGCTGGGCGGAGCGCAACTGCTGCTGCAGTGTCTCTTGCGCGGTGCAGTCCTGGACCGCGCAGAACAGCACGGCTTCATCGCGGTAGCGCGCCGGGGCATAGGTAATCTGCAGGAAGCGCGGTGCCGCTTCGGCAGGGCCTGGCGCTTCCGGGGCCGCCACCGTGATGCTGCAGACCGATGCAGGGCCGCCGGCGGCGCCGCATGGCTGCCGCGACAGCGCCCCGGCTATCGCGGCCGGCAGCGGTTGGTGCGGTCGCGCGGGCAGCAGCGATGCCGCCAGCGGATTGCAGGCCAGCACGGTGTAGTCGTGGCGCACGATGCACAGGCCGACCGGCGTGGCGCTGACCAGCACCTGGTTCATCAGCTCGCTTTCCAGCGCGCGCCGGGCTTCGGCATGCGAGCGCCGCAGCAGGTGCCGGCTCCAGTAGTGCGCCGCGAGCACGATGGCGCCGGTCAGCAGCAGCATGGCGGCGCCGATCACCGCCAGTTCGGCCGCCAGCGCGCTGAACAGCAGCCGGTACGGCAGGTGGTAGACCAGCACGCCGAAGCCGGGCTGCAACGGCTGCACCAGCACCACGCCGGAGCGCGTCAGGCGCAGCGCGTTGTGCGGCAGGCCACGGACCCGCGCGGCGATGTCGCGGGCGCTGGCCGAGGTCAGCGTGCCGGCATGCGGCCACACATCGATCAGGCGGTCCGCGTCATTGAGCAGCGCCAGGCCGGCATGGTCCTGTGGCGGCGCCAGGCCCGCCAGGAACGCCTGCACCGGCACGCAGGCGGCCACCAGCATGGTGGGGGAGTCGCCGGCATAGGCGGCGCCGGCCAGGACCATGATGGGGCTGTCGTCCACGGGGTCGCGCAGCGGCCCCAGCCAGACGGGTTGGTCGCGCGCCGGCACGGCGTGGCCGGTGCGGTCAAGCAGCGCGCGGGTCAGCTGCGCGCGCAGGCGCGGTATCAGCGCCGGATCCAGCGCCAGCGGCGCGCGCGCGCCGGCCTCGGGCTGGCGGATCACGACCGCGCTGTCCTCGTCCAGCGAGACCGCGTAGGCGCCATGGTCCAGGTCGAAGGCCTGCTGCGTGGCCACCGCGGCCAGCGCGACCTGGCGCAGCCGCGCGAACTCGGTCGGCAGGTCCGCGCCCCAGGCCTGGCGCGTGGCGTCGGCGGCCAGCAGATGGTAGTCCTTGCGCACGGCCTCGACATGGATGCCGGCCGCGCCGGTGCGGCGCAAGGCCTCGACGTCGGGGTCGCGCGACGGGGCCGCGACGGCGGCGCGCAGATGGTAGCGAATGCTGAGCGCGGTGCGGCGCACGAACGAGGCTTCGTTATGCAGCCGCTGCGATACCGTGCCGACATAATGCGCGACCTGGCTGCGCCGGTAGTCCAGGTGCTGGTCCGCCGCCAGCCCGGCCAGCAGCGTGCCCGAGCACAGCACGATGGCGATCAGCGCGGCGATGGTCACCGAGTACAGGTGCTGCTGCCGGCGGGCGTGGTCGGCCAGCGCGTCGAAGGTGCCGGCCAGGGTCTCGCGGGTGCGGTCGGGGTCTTGCTGCATGGCCCGGGGCGGTCAGATCAACCCGTTGTCATAGGCGTAGCGGATCAGGCCGGTATTGGTCTGCACGCCGAGCTTGCGCATGGCCACGGTCTTCTGGCTGGAAATGGTGCTGACCGAGCGGCCCAGCTTGGCGGCGATTTCGGTCAGTTGCGCGCCCTGCGCATAGAGCCGGATGACTTCGAGCTCGCGCTGGGTCGGCTCCCGCGCGGGCGTGCCGGGCAGCGCCGCGCGCTGCAGCACCGCGTGCACCGCGGGCGAGCAGAAGCAGCCTCTGCCGAACGCGGCGTGGGCGCAGGCGCGCACCACTTCCTCGAGCGGATCCTCCTTGCTGACGAAGCCGCGCACGCCCAGCTTCATCGCGCGCCGGACGATGGCGGCATTGGAGCGGGCGCTGATCACCACCACCCGCGTCGCCGGATGGCGCCGCGCCAGCCGGCTGAGCAGGTTGAAGCCGTCCAGCGAGGCATCGCCGTGGCCCATGCAGAAATCGGTGATGGCGATATCGGCGGGATGCCGTGCCAGCGTGCCGAGCAGCTCGGTGCCGTTGCGGCATTCGGCGCAGATCTGGACGCGCGCGCTGCGCTGCAGGCAGTCGCGCAGCGCGGCCACCACCAGCGGGTGGTCGTCGGCCAGGGCAACGCGCAGGACTTGGTCGTTCATGAGCAATCTCCGGGTGAGACGGCAACCGGGTTCCGGCTGGTGTCGCCGTGCGGTGGCGTCATCACAGGACTCGGATTCTGGCCAGATTCCGCGCCTCGCTGAATCGGAATTCGGCTAGTTCGCGGATGCCGCAGGATCGCGCAAAGGACCGGATCCGGCCGATGCAATGACATCTCTGGAAGATAAGCGGCAGTCCGCGCCGGCTTGACCTGGGTTTGCGCAGGATTCCGGCGCTTGTCTTGCGATACAGCCATTGCGGGAGATCAATGCACGGCAAAGTGCCGCCGTGGCGACATCGCCGGCCACGCATGCCAACCACATCCCGGCGCAGCGCGCATTTTGGCGCTTGGCGGCACGGACCGCTGTCCTAGAATGAAGCTGACACGCGCCCCGCGGCGTGTGCACCGCGTGGGGGAATGCCATGCCCGTCTATCAATACCGCTGCGAGAAGTGCGGCCATGTGTTCGAAAAAACCGAGCATCTCGCGGAACATGCCTCTGCCCATCCACCGTGCCCGAATTGCGGCAGCCAGTCCGTGCAGCACGCGCCGGCGCCGTTCGTGGCGGTGACCCAGCGCAAGAGCTGAGTCTCGAACAACAAGATCCCAGGAGGGTGCGGACGCGCCGCCGGCCGGATGCCTGCGCGCGTGCTGCTTCATGCGTGGCGCCTGCGGTGCCGCGCGCGTTCGCGCTGCGCGCAAGCGGCGATCTCAACCTTGACGGAGGATGCCATGGCAACGAGACCGTTCACTGAATTTCCCGCCGACGAGCAGCAGCAGGTCCTGGACGTATGCAGGCGTGTCGGGCTGGCCGCGGAGATGTTCGACATTACCGACGAGGTCGATGACGCTGGCGCGCGGCGCGTCAGCGTGCGCCGCGTCGGCACCGACAACACCAGCGTCTATGAGGCCGGCGCCGGAACGGCATGGATGGAAGAGTTCGAGAGCGACCTCGAATGCGGCCTGTACGGGCCGGTCACGGTCTAGCAGGTCGCCGGCGCGGCTCAGTGCCTGCCACGCTCGCCGCTGCGCGACACCACCGATGCGCCGGCGATCAGTTCCTTGAGCAGCGCCAACGAGGCCGCGCCGCCGGTGCGGTACGGGTCGAGCTCGGCGCGCGCGGAGAACTTGAGCAGGGTGGCGGTATTGAGCCGCGCCGCATTGACCTGCCCCATCGCCCAGCCGGCAAAGTCGCGCGTGCAGGTTTCCTCGAAATGCAGCAGGGTCACGTCGTGGTGGCGCGGATCGCGCGCGATCGACTGGAACAGCTGCGACACCTCCTGCCGGTCGCCTTCCAGCGCCTGCAGGAAGATGCCGTTGCCATGGCACAGCACGCCGGTGATGCCGTGGCGCGGATTGCGTTCCAGGCTGGCGGCCAGGATGGCATCGAGCACGGCGGCATCGATGGCCTGGCGGGCACGGCTGGCATAGAGCAGTCGGACTAGCATGGTGGTGGCGCTCCGGTAATGGCGCTCCGTGTGGCGGCAGGGCCCGGGCCGCTAGCCGCGATTATGGTTCAGCAGCGTGAGGAATTCGCGGCGCAGGCTGTCGTCCTTCAGAAACGAGCCGCGCATCACGCTGTTGGTCATCTTGGCGTCGGTGTCGCGCACGCCGCGCCAGTGCATGCAGAAGTGCTCGGCCTCCATCACGATGGCGAGGCCGTCGGGGCTCATCTTCTCCTGCAGCAGGTCGGCCACCTGTGCCACCGCCTCTTCCTGGATCTGCGGGCGGCACATGATCCATTCGGCCAGCCGAGCGTACTTGGACAGCCCGATCAGGTTGGAATGCTGGTTCGGCATCACCCCGATCCACAGCTTGCCGATGATCGGGCACAGGTGGTGCGAGCAGGCGCTGCGCACGCGCAGCGGGCCCACGATCATCAGTTCATTGAGCTGGCCGACATTGGGGAATTCCGTCACCGGCGGGGGCTTGGCATAGCGGCCGGCGAAGATTTCCTTCAGGTACATCTTGGCCACGCGGCGCGCGGTTTCCTGCGTGTTGTGGTCGTTGTCGACGTCGATCACCAGTGCCCGCAGCACGTCCTGAAGCCGGGCCTGGACTTCGGCCTGCAGCTGCTCCATTTCACCCGGCTCGATATAGCGGGCGATATTGTCGTTGGCGTGGAAGCGCTCCTGCGCGGCTTCCAGCCGCGCGCGGATGCGGGCCGAGACACTGGCGGCGGGATGACCGGCACTTTCGCCGGTGTTGCTGTCCTTGGCGCGGTGCGCTGCGTCCTTGCTGTTCATGGATGGGGGCGGTGATGGTGTGAATGGCTGCGCAGCGGGTGTGTGCCGGATTCACTATATGGCAGATGCCGTGGCCTCACAACCCGCGCGCTCGCCGGGAAAAGTCGTTGCGGTGGGGCGGATGCGCCACAACCGCTGCGCTTTCCATGAAGAGTTCGTGACATCGCTCAAGCCCGCCCCGCAGGGCGCCGACAAGCCCACATAATGTCCGCACAACACCAGGCAGCCCGTCGCAGGCTGCCGGCACCCGGCCGCGGCCAATTCGCGGCCTGACGCTTTGTCGGAATCCACCTCATCATGCCGATCGCCTTTCCGTGCAGCAGCCTGATGTTGCTCCATGTGGTGACAGTGCCGGTACCGGCCACGCCGGTGGAAACCGGCGTGGCGGAACACCATGCCAGTGCCGTGCGCCCGGGCGCGGCCGGACTGCGCCGGCCGCTGTCGCCGGCGCCGTGCAGCACGGCGGCCAATGTGCCCGCCAACGGCTGAGGGCGCTTAAAGCAGCAGCAGCGCCAGCGCCGGCAGCATGGCCGCCGGCATCACCACGGCACCCACGCGCAGGAACTGGCCGGCGCTGACCATATGCCCCTCGCGGCGCAGCGCAGTGAGCCACAGCAAGGTGGCGAGCGAGCCGGTGACCGACAGGTTGGGGCCCAGGTCGATGCCGACCAGCACCGCGCCGCTGACCGCGTGCGAGGCATGCCCGGCTTCCAGCGCCGAAGCCGCGATCAGTCCGGCCGGCAGGTTGTTGACGACATTGCCTGCCAGCGCCACCACCGCGCCCACGCCCAGCAGCGCCAGCGCGCCGCCGTCACGCGAGGCGGCCGCGACCGCGTCGGCAAGCTGGCCGATCACCACGGTCTGCTCCAGCGCCGCCACCAGCACGAACAGGCCGGCCACCATCGGCAGCACGCCCCACGAAACCTCGCGCAGCGTCGGCCGCAGCAGTTCGCGCCGGGTGGCGCAAACCAGCAGCAGCGTGGCCACGCCCGCGGCGCAGGTGGGCCAGCCCAGCGCGTTGCCGCGCAGCGAGGCCACCAGCAGCACCAGCCCGGTCAGCACAATGCCCAGCGCGCTCATCCATGCCTGGCGCGACAGCGGCGGCACCGGCACGTCAGCGGCGATGGGCTCGGCCAGCGCCGCGCGCTGGGTCCACCACAGCGCTGCCAGCGTGGCCAGGATCGCGGCCGCCGACGGCAGCGCGAAGCTCGCCAGCCAGCCGGCCAGCGGCGGCATGCGTTCGCCGAAGATAACCAGGTTGGCCGGGTTGGAGATCGGCAGCACGAAACTGGCCGCGTTGGCGATAAAGGCGCAGGCGTACAGGTAGGGCAGCGGCCGGCGCACGCGCGCGGCGCGGGTCGCGGCCAGCACCGCGGGCGTCAGCACCACGGCGGTGGCGTCGTTGGACATGAACGCCGTCACCAGCGTGCCGAAGCCGTACACCAGCAGAAACAGCCGCGGCGCCGAGCCGCGCGCCTGCCGCACGGCGAGCGCGGCAACGTGGTCGAACAGGCCGGTCTTGCGGGCCAGTTCCGCGATCAGCATCATGCCGGCCAGAAACAGGTACACGTCGTAGCCGCGCAGCACCGCGGCAAGAGCCTCAGGCAGCGCCATCAGGCCGGTGGCGCACAGCAGCACGGCGCCGCCGGCAGCCCAGAAGGCTTCGGGCAGGCGGAAGGGGCGGAACAGGACGCCAGCGGTGGTCAGCGCGGCGACCGACCAGATCAGCAGCGGGGTGTGGCTGGACATCGGGTTCGGGATGGAAATCGGGGAAGCGGCAAGTTTACAGCGGGTTTTCGGCCGGCGCTGCAGGCGCGGGGACGCCAGGCTTCGTGCTGATGACGGGGGTGGGCGCGGCCGGGGCCGCCGGGGAGGGGCTGCCCAGGTTGCTCGCGACCGGCTCGGTCAGCGGCTGGCTGGCGGGCGCCGTGGCGGGCGCGGGCGGTGGGAAGCCGATCGCGGCGATGCCCTGGCTGCCGTCGGCGTTCTCGGCGTACATCCAGTCGCCGCCGGCCCGCACCACGCCGGCGGGGGCCTGCACGTCGTCCACCGGCACGCCGGCCAGGCGGCCTTCCATGTAGGCGGCCCACACCGGCAGCGCGGTGGTGGCGCCGAACTCATGCTCGCCCAGGCTGCGGTTGTCGTCATAGCCCATCCACGCCACCGTGACCACGCCGCCGGCATAGCCGGCGAACCAGCCGTCGACCGAGTCGTTGGTGGTGCCGGTCTTGCCGGCCACGTCGTCGCGGCGCAGGTAGCGGCGCACGCCGGTGCCGGTGCCGGCATCGACCACGCTGCGCAGCAGGCTGTCCATCACGAAGGCGTTGCGCGCGCTGATCACGGGCGGCGGCACCGGGCGCTCCCCGGCTTCCTGCGCGGCGCTGAACAGCACGTTGCCGTCGCTGTCGGTGATGCGCTCGATCAGGTAGGGCTCGACGCGGTGGCCGCCGTTGGCGAATACGCCATAGGCCGCGGCCAGGCGCAGCGGCGAGGTGGTGCCGGTGCCCAGCGCCAGCGGCAGGTAGCGTGGCAGCCGCCTGGGCGAGAAGCCGAAGCGGCTGGCGAATTCCACCGCATAGGGGATGCCGATCGCCTGCAGCGTGCGGATCGCGGGCAGGTTGCGCGATTCGGCCAGGGCCTGGCGCACGCTGATCGGGCCGACGAAGCGCCCGTCGTCGTTGGCCGGCTGCCAGCGCGAACCATTCGGCAGCGGCGCGTCGTTGATCAGCGTGCCGGGCGACACGCCGCGCTCCAGCGCCGCGGCATAGATAAAGGGCTTGAAGGTCGAACCCGGCTGGCGCAGCGCCTGGGTGGCGTGGTTGAAGCGGCTGGCGGCAAAATCGGCTCCGCCGACCATGGCTTCGATCGCGCCGGTGCCTGTGTCGAGCGAGACCAGCGCGGCCTGCGGCCCTTGCGACAGGTCCTTGACGAACTTGCGGTGGCGGCGCGCGTAGCGCTCCAGCCCGCCGTGCACGGCATCGTAGGCCAGGGTCTGGCGCACCGAGGACACCGTGGTGTAGACGTTCAGGCCGCGCGTGTAGGCGTCGTCGCCGAAGCGCTCGCGCGCGAGTTGGCGCGCCAGTTCGGCCACGTACTCCGCATGACCGGCAAAGCTGCCGGGGCTGTCGTCGCTGATGGCCAGGCGCGCGGCACGGGCGTCGCGATAATCGTCCTGGCTGATCATGCCCAGCGCCAGCATGCGTCCCAGCACATACTCCTGGCGCCGCTTGGCGCGCGCGAAATTGACCACCGGGTTCACCGCCGACGGCGCCTTCGGCAAGCCCGCCAGCATCGCAGTCTCGGCCAGCGACAGCGACGCCAGCGGCTTGCCGAAGTACGCATGCGCGGCGCTGCCGAAGCCATAGGCATGCTCGCCCAGGTAGACCTGGTTCATGTACAGCTCGAGGATGCGGTCCTTGGGCAGCGCGTGGTCGATGCGCCAGGCCAGCAGCATCTCGTACCACTTGCGCGCCAGCGTTTTCTCGCGCGACAGGTAGAACGCGCGCGCCACCTGCATGGTGATGGTGGAAGCCCCCTGGGCGTAGCCCTGGCCCAGGTTGGCCAGTGCGGCGCGGAACACGCCGGGGATATCGATGCCCTGGTGCTGGTAGAACTGGTCGTCCTCGGCCGCGAGCAGCGCCTGCACCATTTGCCTCGGGACCTGCTCGAAGGGAATGAACTCGCGGTGCTCGCTGCCGAACTCGCCGATCTGGACGTTGTCGCTGGTGTAGATGCGCAGCGGCACATCGGGCCGGTAGTCGCGCAGTGCATCGACGGGGGGAAGCTGCCGCAGGCTGACCACGGCGGCAAAACCGGCCAGCAAGGCACCGGCGGCAGCCAGCGCCAGTGCGGCGCCGCCTGCCTTGACTGCGAATTTTTTCATGGGCCGCATTTTACCCGCTGCCACCGGCCGGTTCAGCGGTTGGCCGCCAGCGGCAGCGGATTGCCCAGCTCGTCATGGTCGACCGGCTGCGGCGGGGGCGCCGCTGGCGCGGCCCGCGGGCCCGGCTGGGCCGGTGGCTCTGGCTCGGCCGGCTGAGACCCGGCCTGGACCGCGGCCACGCGCAGGCGCGCTTGGCTGTGCTGGCGCGCAAAGTCGCACAATGACAACCAGGTTTCCTCGCGCTCGATGATGGTGAAGTGATCGGTATCCGGCACGGTCTGCAGCGCCACCGGGCCGGGCCAGGCCGCCATCAGCCGTTCCGAGCAGGCGTGCGGCACCACTTCGTCGGTGGCAGCCAGCAGCACCTTGGTGCTCTGCACGACCTTTTTGCAATGCGAGATCGAGTCGAAGTGGTGGCGCATCAACTGGCGCAGCGGCACCAGCGGAAAGCGCTTGCGCACCAGCTCGAGCAGCGAGTCGTAGGGCGTGATCAGCTGCAGGCTCTCGAAATCCTGCAGGTCTGCCAGCTGGATCGCCACGCCGGTGCCCAGGCTGCGGCCCACCACATGCACGCGGGTATCGGGAAACACGCGCCGCACATGCAGCAGGAACTGGCTGGCGTCGGCCACCGCGGCGCCCTCGGACGGGCGCCCGTCGGAGTGGCCCAGGCCGCGGTAATCGTAGGTGGCGAAGCCCATGCCGGCAGGCAGCCAGCGCGCGTATTGCAGCGTTTCGAGCACATCCTCGCCGCGGCCCGGCAGGTAGAACAGCAGGTCGCGTACGGTGTCGCCGGGCGCGTGATAGATGTAGCCGCGCACCACGCCGCCGGGAATCAGGTGCGAATAGCCGATGATGCCGTCGGGCAGGTCGCGCGGCGGGCGCCGGCGCGCGTCGAACAGCAGCCGGTCCTGGTTCAGCGTCAGGTAGGTCCAGTAGCAGGCGAAGCCGCTGGCGGTCATCAGCGCGGCCGCCAGCGCGCGGCGGGTGGTCAATGGCATGGCATTCGTCAGTGGCCGCGGCCAGGCGTGGCGCGTGTGCGCCGGCCTTGCCGCCCAGCCGCGCAGCCTACCTTATTTTTGCCGGCGGGGTGGCCGCGGCGCAAGCCGGCCCGCGCAGTTCTTGTACGATATGCCTCATTCGGGCGCGCGCACCCCACCGAGACGACGCGCCTTCAGGGAGCCAACCGGCATGAGCGAACAGAAACACGAGCAATACCGCGCCGAAGAGGCGCAGGCCATGGAACGCGTGGTTGCGGCCACGCGGCAGGTGCAGGTCGCCTTCACGGCGCTGCAGGCCCACTATCCGCCGCAGGGCAGCGGCAAGCCGTCGAAACTGGCGCTGCAGACCTTCGACGCGGCGCTGCAGGCGCTGGAGGACGCGCAGGCGACCTTCGACGAAATCCTGAACGACCTGCTCGACGAGAAGCGCTGAGCCGCAGGGAATGGCGTGCGGGCATTCATGCCCCGCACGCCATCGCTCCACGCGGCATTTCGGGCATTACGACATCATGGTTCCGGCTGCGCCGCCAGCCACGCGGCCTCTGCGTCGCTGAACAGCTCGGAGCGCGTCAGGAACCGTTTGCCCGTGCGCCCCTCCAGCGAGAACATCCCGCCCGCGCCAGGCACCACGTCGATCACCAGCCGGGTGTGGCGCCAGTACTCGAACTGCGCGCGCGTCATGTAGAACGAGGCGCCGCCGATCTGGCCCAGGCAGACATCGCCCGGGCCCACCAGCAACTCGCCGGCCTGATAGCACATCGGCGCGCTGCCGTCGCAGCAGCCGCCGGACTGGTGGAACATCAGCGGGCCATGGCGCGCGGCCAGCTCGGCGATCAGCGCCAGCGCGGCCGGCGTTGCCACTACACGCTGGACCGGCAGCGCGGCCGGCGCGGTGCCCGGGTCTGCCATGGTCAGAAGAACCCGAGCGCGTTGGGGCTGTAGCTCACCAGCAGGTTCTTGGTCTGCTGGTAGTGGTCGAGCATCATGCGATGGTTCTCGCGGCCGATGCCGGACTGCTTGTAGCCGCCGAACGCGGCATGGGCCGGGTAGGCGTGGTAGCAGTTGGTCCACACGCGGCCGGCCTGGATGCCGCGGCCCATGCGGAACGCGCGCGCGCCGTCGCGCGTCCAGACCCCGGCGCCGAGGCCGTAGAGCGTGTCGTTGGCGATGGCCAGCGCCTCTTCCTCATCCTTGAAGGTGGTGACCGAGACCACCGGGCCGAAGATCTCTTCCTGGAAGATGCGCATCTTGTTGTGGCCGGCAAACACCGTCGGCTTGACGTAGTAGCCGCCGGCCAGGTCGCCCTCGAACACGTTGCGCTCGCCGCCGGCAAGGCACTGCGCGCCTTCCTTGCGGCCCAGGTCGATATACGACAGGATCTTTTCCAGCTGTTCGGCCGACGCCTGCGCGCCGATCATGGTGCCGGTGTCGAGCGGATGGCCCTGGCGGATCGCGGCGACGCGCTTGAGCGCGCGCTCCATGAAACGGTCGTAGATCGATTCCTGGATCAGCGCGCGCGACGGGCAGGTGCAGACCTCGCCCTGGTTCAGCGCGAACATGGCAAAGCCTTCCAGCGCCTTGTCGAAGAAGGCGTCGTCGGCGGCGAGCACGTCTTCGAAGAAGATGTTGGGCGACTTGCCGCCCAGTTCCAGAGTGACCGGGATCAGGTTCTGCGAGGCGTACTGCATGATCAGCCGGCCGGTGGTGGTCTCGCCGGTGAACGCCACCTTGCTGATGCGCGGGCTCGATGCCAGCGGCTTGCCGGCCTCCAGGCCGAAGCCGTTGATCACGTTGACCACGCCCGGCGGCAGCAGGTCGCCAATCACCTCCATCAGCACCAGGATCGAGGCGGGCGTCTGCTCGGCGGGCTTCAGTACCACGCAGTTGCCGGCAGCCAGCGCGGGCGCCAGCTTCCAGGTGGCCATCAGCAGCGGGAAGTTCCACGGGATGATCTGGCCGACCACGCCCAGCGGTTCGTGGAAATGGTAGGCGATGGTGTCGCCGTCGATCTCGGAAATGCCGCCTTCCTGCGCGCGGATGCAGCCCGCGAAGTAGCGGAAGTGGTCGACCGCCAGCGGCAGGTCGGCTGCGGTGGTCTCGCGCACCGGCTTGCCGTTGTCGATGCTCTCCGCTACCGCCAGCAGCTTCAGGTTGGCTTCGATGCGGTCCGCGATGCGGTTCAGGATATTGGCGCGCTCGGTGGTAGAGGTGCGCGCCCACGTGGCCTTGGCGGCGTGCGCGGCGTCCAGCGCGGCGTCGACGTCCTGCTGGTTCGAGCGCGGCACGCGCGTGAACGGCTTGCCGGTGATCGGGGTGATGGACTCGAAGTACTCGCCCCCGGCGGGCGGCACCCACTGGCCGCCGATGTAGTTGTCGTACTGCTGCTTGTAGGGGTTGCTGACGCCCAGCTGGGCGATTTCCGCCATGTTCATGTCTCGCTCCGTTCGAGTGATCTGTGTGGTGCCGTCACGGCGTGGGCCGTGCGCACGGAAGCAGATCGCAAGAGGTGTGCCGGGGCGGGAGAGGGCGGAAAAGCGGGGAGTAACCGCAGATCTGGCGGCGGAATCGGCCCGGGTGTGCCAGTGCGTGACAGCGGGTGTTCAGGATTGGAACACTCGGCGGATTCGTTGGTTATGCAACAGCGTTAACGCTTGCTGCTAGCTCACGCAATCGCTCCCCTCTCCCGCGAGCGGGAGAGGGGAGCAAAACGGCGGGATGATTAGCGCCGCGGGCAGTCGTCAATGCCCCGGTCCGGCCGCGCGCAGCGCCTTCACATCACCCGGCCTCACATCGGCTGGCTGGCCACCCCACGTCGCACGCAGGTAGTTGGCCAGTTGCGCCAGTTCGTCGTCGCTCATGCGTCCGGCAAAGCCCGGCATTTCCTGCATCGCCTCCACGCCCGGAAAGCGCTGCGCCTCGATGCCATCGAGCATCGACACGATCAGGTTGCGCGCGTCGGCGTTGCGCACCGTCGAGTTGCCGGCCATCGACACCGCCACGTGCGGCTTGCCTTCGCCCTCGCGGCCGTGGCAACCGGCGCAGACGGCGACGTAGTGGCGGCGGCCCGGTGCCAGTTGCGCGGCGTCGGCGCTCACGGCCTTTACCGGCTGCGGCGCGGGCGGCTGGTCGCCGAGCAGGTAGGTGCTCATCGCGGCCAGGTCGCCCTGGTTCAGGTACTGGCTGCTCAGATGCACCACCGGGGACATCTCGCCGAAGGCCGACCCTTGCGGCGCGATGCCGGTGGCGAAGAACTGCTGCAGGTCGGCGGCGGTCCAGCCGCGCGCGGCCAGGCCGGCGGGCGTGATGTCAGGCGCGCCGATGCGCGCCAGCGCGGAGCCGGCCAGCGGCTTAGACAGATCCAGCCGGCCGAACGCGGCGCGCGGCGTGTGGCATTCGGCGCAGTGGCCCAACGCGTTGGCCAGGTAGCGGCCGCGCTGCCACGATGCCGAATTGCCCTGGGAAGCATCCGGCAGCTTGTGCTCGAGGAACAGCAGGTTCCAGCCCGCCAGCGCCAAGCGCAGGTTGTACGGGAACTGCAGGTCGTGCGGGCGGTTGGCCACGGCGACCGGCTTCACCTGCATCAGGTAGGCGTACATGGCATCCGCATCCGCGCGCGACAGGCCGCGGTACGAGGTGTACGGCATCGCCGGATAGAGTTGCTTGCCCGGGGCCTTGCCGTCATGCAACGCCTGGTAGAAGTCATCCGCGCTCCAGTTGCCGATGCCGTGGGTCTTGTCCGGGGTGATGTTAGTGCCGTAGAAGGTGCCGAAGGGCGAGGCCAGTTCCACGCCACCGGCGAACGGCGCGCCCTGCGGCGCGGTATGGCAGGCGGCGCAGTCGGCGGCGCGCACCAGGTAGCGGCCGCGCTCGATCTGTTCGGCGGGCGACAGCTGCGCCTCGGGGGCTTGGTCGGCCGCGGGGGCAATGGCTTCGGTGCGGCTGCCGCAGCCGGCCATGATTGCGGCCGCGGCAATGGCGGCCAGCGCGGCGCGCGTGGCCATCATCAGGGGCGTGCGCTGCATCACTTGTCGCTCCCGCTGTCCAGCACCAGGCCCGGCGTGCTGGTGATCACGTCCTTGACGGCCCCGTAGTAGCGCACGTAGCCGGTGCAGCGGCAGATATGGCCGTCCAGCGCCCGGGTGATGGTGGCCTCGACCTGGTCCTTCGACACCGGCTTGCGCTTGAGCTGTTCCACCAGGATGGTGGCGCCGTTGACGAAGCCCGGCGTGCAGTACCCGCACTGGAAGCTGAAGTGCTCCAGGAACTTCTGCTGCACCGGCGTCAGCTCGACCACCTCGCCTTGCTCGTTGCGCTTGCCGTGGCCTTCGACGGTGCGCACCTTGCGGCCATGGAACCAGTGCGCGCCGGTGATGCAGCTGCGCACTTCCTCGCTGGTGCCGTCGGGCTTGTCGTGGATCACCACGCAGGCGTGGCAGATGCCCTGGCCGCAGCCCAGCCGCGAACCGGTCAGGTCCAGGTATTCATGCAGGAAATCGATCATCATCAGGCCCTCGGGCACGTCGACCGGGCCGACTTCCTTGCCGTTGAGGTTGAGCGTGATGGGCTGGGTGGCGATGCTCATGCCAGTACCTCCTGGATCTTGGCCGCCGTCACCGGCAGGTCGGTGAAGCGGTGGCCGATGGCATGCGCGATGCCGTTGACGATGGCGCCCACCACCGGGATCATCACCACCTCGGCGATGCCCTTGGGCGGGTCGGTTTCGGTGACCGGCGGCAGCACCGTGCCGGTCTGGCTCCACACCGCCACGTCGCTGGCGCGCGGCAGGTGGTAGCGGTTGAAGTTCCAGCTGCCGTTGCCGGGGCCGTCCTCGTAGAGCGGCAGGTATTCATGCAGCGCGTGGCCGATGCCCATGGCGATGCCGCCCTGCAGCTGGCCGGACACCAGCTGCGGCGACAGCTGCGTGCCGCATTCCATGATCGAGTGGTGCGACAGGATTTCCACCTTGCCGCTGGCCTCGTGCACCGACAGCTCGACGAAGGTTCCCACCGCGCTGTAGTAGGTCACCGCGGCGTTGTTGCGCTGCGTGGGGGCGATATGGACCTTGCTGCGATCGAGCACATGCCAGCCGCCCGGGCTGCGCATGCGCGCCTTGCGCGCTGCATCGGCGCCGTCGCCGTAGCGCACCGACAGGCCATCGACCGGCAGGCGCGCGGCGTGCCCGTTGATGTCGAAATCGGCCTCGCTCCATTGCCAGCGGTTGAAGGCATGCACGGTGGCGCCGGTCACCAGCCCGAGCTCGTGCGCCTTGGCCGCGAGCTGCTCCAGCGGCAGCGCCTGCAGGCCGCCGGCGCTGAGCTTGCCGTCGACCCAGCGTGCATCTTCCACGCGCACCACCAGCGAGGCCGCCTGGCCGCCACCAATGCCCTGGCTCCAGATCGCCATCGCCGCCGGCCACAGGCCGTGCAAAAACACCACGCGGGCGGCCTCGCGCGTGCTGTGCGTGAAGTAGTAGGCCGAGTTGGTGGCGCTGGCGGGCGAGGCATAGGCCGGCGACCAGCGCGGATTGGCCGACAGCCTGTCCTGCTCGGCCTGGCTCATCAGGTAGGGATCGCCGGATGCGGTCACCGGCAGGTCGGTCCAGTCGGTGACGGAGGTGCGCACCTCGCCCGCCGGCTTGCCCAGCCAGCGCGCCACCGCGGCGGCCTGCGAGGTCGACATGCCGGTGCCGATCTCGGCGCCGGAGTGATGCAGCACGATGCTGCCGTCGGCCTTCAGCTCGACCTTGGCGAACGACGCTTCCGCGCCGGTGCCGAAGTCCTTCTGCACGCAGGCAAAGCCCACGCCATAGCGGCGGCCCGGGTGGGCGGCTTCGTACTCCGCCTTCTTGCTGGCGCGGTTGGTCCACAGCGGATAGACCTTCGCTGCCTCCAGCACCTCGTCGACGCGGATTGCCCCGGCGGGGATCGCGCCCTGGGTGTTCTTCATGCCCGAGCGCAGCGCGTTCTTCAGCCGGAACTCGATGGGGTCGAGCTTGAGCTGCTCGGCGAACTCGTCGACCATCATCTCGGTCGCGGCCATGCTCTGCAGCGTGCCGTAGCCGCGCGCCGAGCCCGCGTCGACGGCGCGCGAGGCGATCGCCACCGCGGTCAGGTCGTTGTTCGGGAAGTAGTAGATCGATTGCGCCGCGGTGGCGCCTACCATCGCCACCGACGGCGAGAAATTCGAGCGCCCGCCGCCGTTGGCTTCGAGGTCGCCCTGGAAAGCCTGGAACAGGCCGGTGTTGCGGTCCACCGCGATGCGGTAGCGCATCCTGAAGGCGTGGCGCTTGATCGAGGTCTGGAACTGCTCGTAGCGGTCGTTGGCCAGCCGCACCGGCTTGCCGTCGGCGTACAGCGCCGTGACCAGGCCATAGAAGGGGAAGTTGTAGTGGTCCTTGGAGCCGTAGCCGACCGTGTAGCACGGGTGCAGGAACACCTGCTGCACCGGGAATGCGCCTTTTGCCTTCGCCAGCATCTCGGCCACGCTTTCGGCGACCTCGTTGGGCCCTTGCGTCGGCACCACCATGTGCAGCGCCTGCGCGGCGGCGTCGTACCAGCAGTTGGCGTTGTCGGGCTCGAGCGCGGCGGTATCGACCGACTGCGAGTTGTACTCGCGCTCCAGCACCAGCCAGTCGGCGGACGGCCTTGCCAGTTGCGCGCGGATCCGCGCGGCGTGGTGCATGCCCTGTTCGCCGAGCTGGCCGTGGTTCTTGCCGTCCGGCCAGACCGGCTGGTGCTTGCGCATCATGCTGGGGAACACCGGCGCATTCTTCAGGCTGGAGAACACGTCGTCCGCATAGGGTGTGGCGCCGCCCACGCGGACGAAGCGGAAGGTGCCCCACGGGTCGCGCTCCAGCGGGCCGGTCCTGGCGCCATAGCGGATTACGTCGTCGCGGAACTTGAGCTTGTCCTTGGCAAAGCGGAAGCGCGCGAAGTCGTGGTAGATCAGGATCGCCACCGCGTGGCCCAGGTAGGCCGGCGTCTTGCCGGCGGGCAGCAGCATGTCGTCGCCGTAGAAGGCGGGGAAGGCGACGCCGTCGCGGACCAGGTCGTCGGCGGTGACGATGCGGTCGGGCTTGAGTTCGTCGCCCAGCACGCCGAGGTCGAAGCCATCGTAGACGCGGTCGGCCCGGGTCGCGCGCAGGATAAAGGCGTGCGACTGCTGCCGCGGCCAGTGCGGCATGTCGCGCGAGCGGATATCGCGCGCGAACACCTTGGCGCCGGTGACCTTGGCGATGCCGTCGATGCGGAACCTGGGGGCGCCGGCCCTGGCGTCCCACTGCACGGGGGTCAGGATCTTGTCTTCGAACAAGGCCGCGAAAGCCTTGCCGCCGATGGGTGCGATGTAGACCGACACCCCGGCCACGACGCTGGCTTTGAGGAAGGTGCGCCGTGAAGGGTTGAAGCTGGGCATGGATTTCCTTGGGGGATGCGCAAGATTGCGCGGCAAGGGCAGCCATCCGCGGGCCAGCCGGGGACTGGCGCGGATACGGTTCAGGTGTTCAGGGGGACGCGGCCGCGATGGTGCGGCCGCTGCAGGGCCTGGCGTGCCGTCAGTCACTACGGCTGCGGCGCGGGTGAATCGGGGCGGGGCATGGTTGTCATGGTCCTGGCGCTGAACGGCTGCGCTGACCCCGCGATTGTCGCCGTGGCCTAGGGTTTACCTCAAGGCAGGGCGTTGAATAGTGGTTATCAGCCGGAGCGAATATTCCCCGCCGGCTTTTTGTTCACGCCCTTGCGTTCAGGCCTTGGGCCGTGCCGAGGCCGGATCGTAGGGCGCGCGCAGGTGCACGCGCGCGGGCAGCAGGGCGCCGGCGAGGTCGACGTGGTAGCTGCCGGCTTCCAGCCACGCCGCATCGGCCGGCCCGTCCGCGCGCGCCAGCAGCGCCATGCCGACCGGGCAGCCCAGCGTATGGCCGAAGGCGGCGGAACTGAGCGATCCCACCGGGCGCACGCTGCCGTCGGGGCCGGTGCGCAGCACGGCCTCGCCGCCCCACAGCATGGCATCGCTGGCGCCGTCGACCGTCACCACCACCATGCGCCGCGCGGGCGCGCCCGCGTGGCGCAGCCGCAGCAGCGCTTCACGCCCGCGGAAATCGATGCCGCTGGCCAGCTTGCAGGCGAACGACAGTCCCGCCTCGAACGGGTTGACCGAGGGCGACAGCTCGCGGCCCCAGGCGCGGTAGCCCTTTTCCAGCCGCAGCGACTCGATCGCGTAATAGCCGGCATTGACCAGATCGAGCGCGCGGCCAGCCTCATGCAGGGTCTCGTACACGCCCACCGCGAACTCCACCGGCACGTACAGTTCCCAGCCCAGCTCGCCCACGTAGGTCAGGCGCGTGGCACGCACGGTGGCGTAGCCGAGGTCGATCTCGCGCGAACTGCCGAAGGGAAAGCCGTCATTGGAGAAATCCGCGCGCGATACCTTCTGCAGCAGCTCGCGCGAGCGCGGTCCCATCACCGCCAGCACCGCATACTGTCCGGTGACGTCGACGATCACGCAGCGCTGGTCGGCCGGGATCAGCCGCTCGATATAGCTGAAGTCGCGCGTGGTCTGCGCCGACCCGGTCACCACCAGGTACTGGTCGTGCGCCAGCCGCGTCACGGTCAGGTCGGACTCATAGGTGCCGCGCTCGTTGAGCATCGCGGTATAGACGGTCTGCCCCGGGGGCACCGCCACGTCGTTGCTCATCACGTACTGCAGCACCGCCTCGGCATCGGCGCCCTTGACCAGGTACTTGGAGAACGAGCTCATGTCGAACAGCGCCACGCCCTCGCGGCAGGCGCGGTGCTCGGCGCCGCTCCACGGCAGCCAGTTCTGCTGGCCGAAGGCGTATTCGATCTGGGGCGATGCGTCCGCCGGCGCGAAGAAGTTGGGCCGCTCCCAGCCCATCTTGCTGCCGAAGCCGGCGCCGGCATCGCGCAGCTGCGCATACAGCGGCGAGCGGCGGAACGGCCGCGCGCTCTCCAGTTCGCGGTTCGGCCACGGCATGGCGTAATGCAGCCCGAGCGTTTCCTTGACGCGGTCATGCAGCCAGCCCTGGTTGCCGTTGAAGCCGGCGAAGCGGCGGATATCGACCGGCCACAGGTCCATGGTGGGCTCGCCCGCGACGATCCATTCGGCCAGCGCCATGCCGGCGCCACCGGCCGAGGCGATGCCCATCGAGTTGAAGCCGGCGCCGACGTAGAAATTGCGCAGCTCCGGCGCCTCGCCGAGGATGAAGTTGTTGTCTGGCGTGAAGGACTCCGGGCCGTTGTAGAACTGCTTGACCTGCGCGGTTTCCAGCGCCGGCACGCGCACCAGCGCGTTTTCCATCAGGATCTGGAACTGATCCCAGTCATCGGGCAGCAGCTGGAACTCGAACGGCTCGGGGATGCCCTGCATGCCCCAGGGCTTGGCGTCCGGCTCGAAGCCGCCCATCACCAGCCCGCCCACTTCCTCCTTGAAGTAGATAAAGCCGTCGGGGTCGCGCATCACCGGCAGGTCGGGATGCACGCCGGCAACGCGCTCGGTGACGATGTAGTAGTGCTCGGCCGAATGCAGCGGCACGGTCACGCCGCACATCAGCCCCACCTGGCGCGCCCACTGCCCCGCGCAATTGACCACGATCTGCGCGTCGATGCGGCCTTCTTCGCCGGCCTTGTTGCGCCAGCTGACGCCGGTGGCGCGGCCATCGCGGGTGTGGACCGCGGTGGTCTTGGTGTCCTGCGCGACCACCGCGCCGCGTGAGCGCGCGCCACGTGCCAGCGCCTGCGTGAGGTCCGTCGGGTTGGCCTTGCCGTCGCCCGGCAGCCACACCGCGCCAAGCAGATCGTCGGTGCGCATCACCGGCCATAGTTCGCCGGCCTGGGACGCAGAGATGACTTCGCATTCAACACCATAGGCCCGAGCCACCGCCGCGGTGCGGCGCAGTTGCGTCATGCGCTCAGCCGTGCGCGCCACCGACAGCGACCCGCATTGCTTCCAGCCGGTGCCAAGGCCGGTCTCCGCTTCCAGCTCGCTGTAGAGGCGGGTTGAGTAGCGGATCAGCTTGGTCATGCTCTCCTGCGCGCGCAGCTGGCCGACCAGGCCCGCTGCGTGCCAGGTCGTGCCGCACGAGAGCTGCCCTTGCTCAAGCAGAACCACGTCTTTCCAGCCCAGCTTGGTCAGGTGGTAGGCCACGCTGCAGCCGATGATGCCGCCGCCGATGATGACGACGCGGGTTTGGGAGGGCAGTGGTGGGGGCATGTAGGGCACCTTGGGAACGATGATCAGCGTGTGGCTGAATCTTATTCCACAAAATGCCAAACAACAACGCAAAATGCAACAGAGCTGTCGACGCCACGCGGCAGCGGCAACTAAAGCGCCAGAGGTCAGAAGGGCGCTTTCACCTCAGGATCGCCATGTCCGGCGAACAGCTTCAGCGTCAGGCGCTGCGCAAGGTTGCCATACGGCGGATGGAACAAGCCGATGGGAAAGAAGCGATGCCGCTTGAACACGGTGCGCGCGTGCGACAGCTCCCGGAATCCCTCCTCGCCGTGATAATTGCCCATCCCTGACTGGCCGACGCCGCCAAAGGGCGCATCGTGGTTGACCACGTGCCAGGCCCAGTCGTTGATGGTGACCCCGCCGGAATGCGTGCGCGCCAGCAGCTTCTCGCGTTCAGGCCTGTCATGGCTGAAGCAGTACAGCGCCAGCGGGCGTGCTTGCTGCTGCACCATTTCGATTGCTTGCTCGTGCGTGTCGTAGGGCACCACGGGCAAGACGGGGCCGAAGATTTCCTCGCGCATCAGGCGCATCTGCGGCGTGCAATGCGTGACGATATGGAGTGGCATGCGCCGCCCGCTGCCAACCTCTCCGCAGGCGATGACCGTCGCGCCCTTGGCGCGTGCATCGTCCAGCAGGTCCAGTATCCGCGCCGCGTGGCGGTCGGTGGCCAGCGCTGTGTAGTCGGCGTTGGTGCCGGTAAGCTTGCCGAAGAGTTTCACAAAGCTCTGCTGCAATGCCTCGACGAAGGCGTCCACCTGCTCTCGCGGCACCAATGCATAGTCAGGTGCCACGCAGATCTGCCCGCAGTTGATCCCCTTGCCATGGGCGATGCTTCTGGCGGCCTCGCGCACCGGATAGTCGCGCAACACGATGGCAGGCGACTTGCCGCCGAGTTCCAGCGTGACCGGCGTGAGATTGCGCGCTGCCTGGGCCATGACAATGCGGCCCACCGCCGGCGAGCCGGTGAAGACAATGTGGTTGAAGGGCAGGGCGGTGAAGACGGCGGGGTCTTCCAGCTCCTCGCCGATCAGCGCAACATGGTCCTCGGCGAAGACCTCGCCCAGCATCTTCCTGAGCGTGGCGTTGGTGGCCGGAGTGGTCTCCGGCATCCTGATCATGACGCGGTTGCCTGCCGCCAGCGCTGTCACCAGCGGCCCGAGCGACAGGTAGACCGGGAAATTCCAGGTGGCGATGACCCCGACCACGCCCTTGGGCTGGTATCTCACCTGGAGGCTGTTGGTCGCAAACAGCAGTTCGGGCCTGCGCCGGCTCGGGCGCATCCAGCGGCGCAGGTGCGAGATCGCGTGCCGGATTTCGAGCGTGGTCGGCAGGACTTCCAACATCTTGGTTTCGGCCACGGCCCGCTCGCCGAAGTCGCGCGAAATTGCCTCGGCCAGCACGTCCTGGTAGCGCAGCAGTTGCCGCTTGAGTGCGCGCAGGTGGTTCCGTCTTGTGCCGGCGTCCGGGCAGGTGTCCTGCAGGAAGGCCTGCTGCTGGGCAGCGAACAGCGCTTCCACGCGGGCATGCTCAATGACCTGGCTGGCCTGCTGATCTGTCAGCGCGCGGTCATTCATGCCGACCTCCGCTGTTCGGTGGCCTGCGGCAGCGTATCGGATCGGGTTTCCTCTTCGGCATAGGCGCGGCCGCCAAAGCGCAGCGCGGAATGTGCGCGACGAGACTGGCACAGCGGGTAGAACATCTGGATGAACCAGCGCTCCTGGCCAAAGATCAGATCGTCCTGCAAGCCGACCTTGGCCGGGTACTTGCGCGTGATGTGGGCGGTGCCGAACAGGATGTCCCAGAAGAACAGGAGATTGCCGAAATTGCCCTTGTAATGCCCGATGCCGTCCTCGTTGGTCAGCGCGTGATGGGCCCAGTGCGTGGCAGGCGTCGAGATGGTCCGTTCCAGCAGCCACATCAGCGGGCGCAGTACACGGATCCTGTACAAGGGTTCGTCCCAGCGCCATGCGCTGTGCGCCCCGAGAATCACGGCGATCTTGACGACGAAGTAGACGCCGTAGACCTTGGCAAAGCCGAGGTACAGCAACACACCCGCGAACCAGAGACCCGGCATCATCAGGTAATAGAAGAAGTTGTTGCGGTACGTGATGCGGATGCTCATGTATTGCGCGGTGTGGTGCGCACGGTGCAATGGCCACAACAGTGGGGTATGCGAGATCCGATGCCACCAGTACTGGGTGAGGTCATCGCAAACCAGCAGGATCGCGGCCATGGCCCACCACGGCAGGTCCGCCCAGGCGCCACGCTGTTCCGGAATCAGCCACCTGCAGAGCACGTTCGTGGCGAGCAAGAGCAGCGGCTGCACCACCGCCAGCAAGCTCAGGAACATGGCCAGTTCCAGCCGGGTGTCTTCCTGTGTAGCGTGAACGCTATCCTTGTAGCGCCGTGTGACGATCTCCAGCCCGGCAAAGCCAAGCATGAGTGTCACGATCAATATGTTCTGTAGCTGCGGACTCATGTGGGTGTCTCCGATCTCGCTTTATGGGCTGTATGACGCCAGCGTCCGAATGACTGTAGGCTTGCCGTGCTAATGCGTCCAATGCATACTTTGCAATGTTCTAATGCGTTGAGAGCATTGAAATGATGGACCTCCGCCGCCTCAGTCATGTCCTGGCGCTTGCCGATGAGTTGCATTTCGCGCGGGCGGCGGAGCGCGTTCACCTTAGCCAGCCAGCCTTCAGTCGCAGCATCCAGGCCATTGAAGGCGACCTTGGCATCCGCCTGTTCGATCGCGAGGTCGGAGATGTGCGGCCAACCCCGGCCGGCGAATTCGTGGTCGCGCGGGCGCGGCGGCTGCTGTTCGAGGCACGCTGCCTGCAGCGCGATGTCGATCTCTATCGCGACAGTCAGTTGGGCGACACGGCATTCGGCATCGGGCCCTTCCCGGCCGCGACCCTCTTGCCGCTGGTGCTGACCGAATTGCGCCGACTGCATCCGGAGGTTGCCTTGCGCGTGGAGGAGAGCAACTGGCAGCAGTTGCTGGAACGCCTGCGCGCCGAGGATATCGAGTTCTTCGTCGCCGATGTGCGCGACCTGCCCGATGACGCGGCGCTGGATATCCATCCCCTGGGAAAGCAGCGCGGCGACCTCTACGTCCGCGCCGCGCATCCGCTTGCCGGACGTCAATGCTCGTTGAAGGACGCCTGGGCGTATGGCATCGCGGCGACGAAGCTGCCAAGCCCGGTGCGAGCTGCGCTGGCAAGGTTGCTTGGTTTACCTGCGGGCCAGGAACCCGTTCTTGCGCTGGAATGCGATGACATTGCCGTGCTCCGGCGCGTGGCGTTGTCCACCGACACGGTGCTTGCCGCGACGCAGGTGTCGATGCGGACAGATGTTGAGTCAGGCGCGCTGTTGCCGCTGCAAATCCGCGGGCTGCCCTCGCTGTATTCCGAAATGGGAGTGGTGAGCCTTCGCAACCGGACGCCATCGCCGATGGCGCAGAATGCCATCGCCTGCTTCACGCGGGTAGCCCGCGAAATGAACAGCTAGCTGACGCGGATCGCCACGGGAATATGACCGCTACCGCGCCATCTGCAGCGTCACAATGCCCGCAAGCACCAGCGTTGTGGCAATCAGCCGCCGCCGGTCGAAAGCCTCGCGCAGCAGGAAGTGCCCCAGCAGCGCGGCGAAGATCACGCTCGACTCGCGCAGCGCCGCCAGCTTGGCCACCGGCGCCATGGTCATGGCCCACAGCATCAGCGCATACGAGCCCACGCGGTTGATGCCGCCGATGCCGGCTCGCTTCCATTCCGTGCGCAGCAGCGTCAGCAGTGACGTGCCGCGGCGGGCAAAGGCGTAGCCGGGCATGAACACGTGCGACATCGCCTGCAGCCACACGATGTAGGTCAGCACCTCGCCATGGCGCTTGACCGCGGTGCCGTCGATCACGGTGCCGCCCGCCAGGCAGGCCCCGGCCAGCAGCGCGAAGCCAAGCAGGTCGGGCGCCTGCCGGCGCCAGTGCACCAGGCTGACCAACCCGCAGCAGATCAGCGCGATGCCGGCATAGCCGCCCGGGCCCAACCGCTCGCTCCCGGTAAGCAACAGCAGCATCGCCACCATCATCGGCGCCGAGCCGCGCATCAGCGGATAGGCCTGGCTGAAGTCGCCGCGGTTGTAGGCGGCCACCAGCGACAACTTGTAGACCACCTCCAGCGCCACCGTGGCCAGCAGGAATGGCCACACCTGCGGCGCGGGCACGGGCACCAGCAGCAGGAAGGGCAGCGCCACCAGCAGACAGAAGGTGTCGATCAGCGCCATCGACGAGAGCCGGTCGCCGCCGATCTTGACGATGGCGTTCCACGACGCGTGCATCAGCGCCGACAGCATCACGGCGGCAAAGGCGAGGCCGTGGAAATCCGGGGGGAGGGACATGAAGGGGTGGTTGGTTCTTGTGGTTTGCTGCGTCGGGACATTACGCGAACCCGCATGTTTTCTCCCCTCTCCCGCTTGCGGGAGAGGGGAGCTTGCTGCGGGCGACTTGGGACGTTCAGTCTGTCAAGCCGCCTCTGCCAGCCGCCCCTGCATCTCGATCCCCATCTCCCTTAGCACCTCGCCGATTGCCGTCACCACGTTGCGCATCTCGTTGTCGTCGATCGCGCCGATGCAGCCCACGCGGAAGGTTTCCACCTGGGTCAGCTTGCCCGGGTACAGGATGTAGCCGCGCTCGCGCACCTTGGCGTAGAAGCTCTTGAAGTCATAGCGCGCATCCGCCGGCGCGTGGAAGGTGACGATGATCGGGGCCTGCACCGCCGCCGGCAGGAAGGCGCGGAAGCCCAGCGCCGCCATGCCCTTTACCAGCGTGTCGCAGTTGCGGCGATAGCGCGCGCCGCGCACCGGCTGGCCGCCCTCTTCCAGGAACTGGTCCAGCGCGGCCCGGAATGCCGCCACCACGTGCGTCGGTGGGGTGAAGCGCCACTGCGTGGTCTTCTGCATGTAGACGTACTGGTCGTAGAGGTCCAGCGCCAGCGAGTGGCTGTTGCCCTGGCTGGCTTCCAGCACCTCTTGCTTCACCAGCACGAAGCCCATGCCGGGCACGCCCTCGATGCACTTGCCGGTGGCGGCCACCAGCGCATCGAAGGGCATGGTGCGGGCATCGATCTCGATCGCGCCGAACGAGCTCATGGCATCGACGATCAGGCCCTTGCCCAGGCGCTGGCACAGCAGCGCGATGTCCTGCAGCGGGTTGAGCACGCCGGCGCCGGTCTCGCAGTGCACTTGCGCCACGTGCGTGATCGACGGGTCGCGCCGCAGTGCTTCCTCGATCAGCGCGGCGCTGGCGGGCTGGTCTTCCGGGATCGGCAGTTCCACGCTGGCGCGCCCGAGTACCTTGCAGATCTTCAGGATGCGCTGGCAGTAGGCGCCGTTCTGCGGCACCAGCACCTTGCCGTCGCGCGGCACCACGTTGGCGATGGCGGCTTCCACCGAGAAGGTGCCGCTGCCCTGCATCGGCACGCACACATGGGTGCCGTCGCCGTGGACGATGCGCACCAGGTCGTCGCACAGGCTGCGCGTGATGCTGTTGAAGCCGGCATCCCACGAGCCCCAGTCGCGCAGCATCGCCTGCTTGGTGGCGAGCGAGGTGGTCAGGGGGCCGGGGGTCAGAAGGATCGGATCGTTGCCGCGGATCATGGTGAGCTCCTGATTGGGAAGGAGTGAAAGAGGGAAGATCAGTCGTTGCCCTGGCCCTGGCGCCAGGCCTGAGTCTTGCAATCGAGCACGCGTTGCAGCAGGTAATAGAGCAGGCAGGCGAAGGCCGAGGTCAGCACCACCAGCGTGGCCATGGCCGCCGCCGGGCCGATGTCGCCGGACTCGTCCAGGTTGACGATCTCGACCGAGGCCAGCTTGGTATCGGCGCCGTACAGGAACACCACCGCCGAGACCGTGGTCATCGCATTGATGAACAGGTAGCGCGAGATCTCCAGGATGGCGGGCAGGCAGGCCGGCACCGTGACCTTGAAGAAGGTCTTGTAGAACGGCACCTTGAGCGATGCCGACACGGCCTCGAACTCGCTGTCGAGCTGCTTGAGCGCGGTCACCGCGGTCAGGTGGCACGATGCGTAGTAGTGGACGATGGTCACCAGCACCAGGATGCCCAGAGTCTGGTACAGCCCGTGCAGGGGATTGGCCTGCGGCACGAAGAAGAAGATGTAGCCCAGGCCCAGCACCAGCCCCGGCACGCCCATCGGCAGCACCGCCATCAGCCGCACGAAGCCGCGCAGCCAGTCCATGCCGCGGGTCTTCTCCAGCAGGTAGGCGGTGGCGAAAATGAACACCGGCCCGATCACCGCGGCCAGGCCCGCCATGCGCAAGCTGTTCAGGTACGAATCGACCACGCCGCCCTCGACCAGCCCGACCCGGTAGTGGTTCAGCGACAGCGAGAAGTTGTACGGCCACAGCTTGACGAAAGACGCGTACACCGCCATGCCCATCACCGCCAGCATCAGCGCCGCCATCAGCCAGCAGAACACCGCCATGGCCATGTCATAGCGCGGGCTGCGGCGCGGCACGTAGGGCACCGAGCGCGCCGACATCAGCGCCATCTGGCGGCGTTGCACGCGCGCGTCGACGCAGTAGGTCACGGCCACCGGCACCAGCAGCATCAGCGACACCACCGCACCCTGCGAGAAATCCTGCATGCCGATCACCAGCTTGTAGATGTCGGTCGCCAGCATGTGGAAGTTGCCGCCGATCACCTTGGGGATGCCGAAGTCCGAGATTGCATAGGTGAACACCACCATGGCGGCGCTGACCAGCCCGTAGCGCGCGCCCGGCACGGTGATGGTGAAGAACTTGCGCACGGTCGAGGTGCCCAGCGCATCGGCGGCTTCATACAGCCGCGCATCCGTCAGCGACAGCGCCGTGATCAGGATCATCAGCGCATGCGGAAAGGTGGCGAACACCAGCGACGCGACGATGCCGAGCGGCCCGTAGATCTGGGTGCTGCCCATCCAGGGCTTGAACAGGCCCTGGTTGCCGAACCAGAAGATGAAGGAGATGGCTGCCAGCAGCGAGGGCGCCAGCAGCGGGATCAGCGCCAGGTTGCGCAGCAGCGCCTTGCAGGCGATGCGGCTGCGTGTGAGCGCATAGGCAAAGCCGAACGCCAGCGGCACCGTGATGCAGGTGGCCAGCGCCGAGACCCACAGGCTGTTCCACACCGAGCGCAGCAGCGCGGGCGATTCGAAATAGGCGCGGAAGTGGGCGATGCCGGCCAGGGTGCCGTCGCGGTTCTGCACGCTCTTGGCCAGGATCATCACGATCGGCGCCAGCACGAAGCAGGCCAGCGCCAGCGCGGCCAGCGCCAGCAGAACGTGGGCCAGGCGGTCGGTCCAGTGCGCGCGCACTGCGGTGGCGACCAGCGCCGGCGAGACCGGCGCTGCCTGCAGCGGGGAGGGCTGCGCACCAGGGTTGGCGGGCCCCGCCGGCGCGCTGGCCGAGGCGGGGGCTAGGGTATCGGTAGCCGGCAGGGAGGCAGACGTGGTGGCCGGCGCCGCAGTGAGGCTCATGCGCATGCGTGGCGGAAGATGCGGATACGGTCAGCGGGAATGGCCAGGCGCAGCCGGTCGCCGGTGTGCGGGCGCAGCTCGTGCAGGTCATTGAGCGAGAGGTCGGCATACAGCGCGCCACCGGCCGCGGGTGCGGCATCGGGCAGCCGCAGCGTCAGCCGCGAGAACGCGCCGAGGAACTCGATCTTGTCGACGGTGGCCTCCAGCACATTGGGGCCATGCTGTTCGATGCCGCGCACGCAGACGTCTTCGGGGCGGAAGAACACCTGCACGTCCTCGTCGGGGCAGCAGCCCGCCGGCGCGGCGCAGCGCATGCGCACGCCGCCCAGGTGCAGCTCGCCGTCGCCGCAGACGCGTGCGCCCAGCATGTTGGTCTTGCCGACGAAGTCGGCCGCGAACGGCGTGGCCGGGCGCTGGTAAACCTGCGCCGGAGTACCGACTTGCTCGATCGCGCCCTGGTTCATCACCACGATGCGGTCCGCCATCGACAATGCCTCTTCCTGGTCGTGCGTGACCAGGATGGTGGTGATGTTCAGGCGCTGCTGCAGCGCGCGGATCTCGCTGCGCAGCCGCACCCGCACGCGCGCGTCGAGCGCCGACAGCGGCTCGTCCAGCAACAGCAGGCCGGGCGAGGTGGCCAGCGCGCGCGCGATCGCCACGCGCTGCTGCTGGCCGCCCGACAGCTGCGCCGGATACTGGTTGCCGCGATCGGGCAGCCCCACCAGCGTCAGCAGTTCCGCCACGCGCGCGCGGCGCTGGTCGCGCGGCATGCGCCGGTTGACCAGGCCGTAGGCGACGTTGTCGGCCACGGTCAGGTTGGGGAACAGCGCATAGGACTGGAACACGATGCCGTAGTCGCGCTCCATCGGCGGCAGCGTGGAGATATCGCGCCAGCCCTGATGGATGGTGCCGGCGTTCTGCGATTCCAGCCCCGCGATGATGCGCAGCAGCGTGGTCTTGCCGCAACCCGACGGGCCCAGGAAGCACAGCAGCTCGCCCTGGCGCACGTCGAGGTCGATGTTGTGCAGGGCGACGAAGGCGCCGCTGCTGCCGCCGAAGCGCTTGTGGATGCCTTTCAGGCTGAGATAGGTCTCGGCCGTGGATGTGGAGGTCTGCATGGCGTGGGGCCTGGTGTGTTCTGTTGGGGGGACCCCGCCGCCGCCTGCCCGCGAGGCGGGCCGGCGGCGCCGGTACAAAACGGCTCTCAGGCGCTCAGGGCTGCTTCTCCGACTTGCTGGCGTAGCGCTTCTGCCATTCGGTCAGCACCCTCTCGCGGTTTTTGGCGATATAACCGAAATCGTTCTTGACCAGCATCTGCTCGTAGTTGGCCGGGATGGTCTCGACCTTTCTCGCCACGCCCGGGTAGGCGACGATGGCCCAGTCCCTGGCGAACAGCTGGTTGGCTTCCTTGCTGGCGAGCCAGTCCAGGTAGCGCTGCGCGGCCTCCATCTTCTTGGTGCCCTTGACGATGCCGGCGGCCTCGATGTCGTAGCCCAGGCCCTCCTTGGGGAAGATCATCTCGATCGGCGCGCCCGCGGCCAGGGTCTTGTGCGCGCGCAGCTCGAACGAGATGCCGATCGGGAACTCGCCCGAGCCGGCCTGCTTGCAGGGCTTGGAGCCGGAATGCGTGTACTGCGCGATGTTCTCGTGCAGCGCGTCCATGTACTTCCAGCCTTCCTGCTCGCCGTAGAGCTGCAGCCAGGCGGTCACGTCGAGGAAGCCGGTGCCGGACGAGGCCGGGTTGGGCATCACGATGGTGCCCTTGTAGACCGGCTTGGCCAGGTCCTTCCAGGTCTCGGGGCGCGGCAGGTTGCGCTTCTTGGCCTCGATGGTGTTGAAGCAGATGGTCGCGCCCCACACATCCAGCCCCACCCATGACGGCGGCGTGGCCTTGTCGCTGTAGTCGCGCGTCAGCTTCTCGAAGCCCTTGGGGGTGTAGGGCGCGAGCATCCCTTCCTGCTTGAGCAGTTCCAGGCTCGACGCCGCCAGTCCGGCGATCACGTCGGCCTGCGGGTTGGCCTTCTCGGCCAGTGCCTTGGCGGTGATCACGCCGGTGGAATCGCGCACGTACTTCAGCTCGATATCGGGCGCCACCTTGGCGAAGCCCTCGGCATAGGGCTTGAGGGTCTCGGTTTCCCACGCCGTATAGACGGTGAGCGTGGTTTTCTGGGCCAGCGCGGTGCCGGAGGCGGCTAGCGCAAGCAGGGTGGCGGCGGTGCGCAGGGTGGTGGTGAAGGACGGTTGCATGGGGACTCCTTCCGGCATTGTAGGTGGAGAAATGTGTCAATGTGGTGAATCTGTTGCAATGCCACGGGGCGCGCTGCACAACATCGAATCACCGTGAAACCCTTGTGCTACAACACTTGCAAGACATGTGCCCGATTTTTGGCGTTGGCTTCGTCACCCCTCTGACTGCGCCGATGTCTTGATTGTTGACAATATACAAACCGCTTGCTTTAATGGCAATAAGGATTTTCGATATTGCTGAATCCGTCACAAACGGGAGTGTTCATGTCACGCCAAGGCCCGCTGGCGAGCGAAATCACCATCCTGCAGAGCCAGTCCCTGACTACCCTGGTGCAGCGCGAACTGGAGTTGCGGATCATGTCCGGCGAACTGGCGCCCGGCGCCAAGCTCAATGAGATCGAAGTCGCCGGGCAGCTCAATGTGTCGCGCGGTCCGGTGCGCGAGGCGTTCCGCGCGCTGGAGCAGGCAGGGCTGCTACGCACCGAGAAGAACCGCGGCGTGTACGTGCGCGCCATCTCGGTGGAGGAAGCCGATGAGATCTATGAACTGCGCGCGGTGCTGGACGAATTCATCGGCCGGCAGCTGGCCGCGCGCATCACGCCCGAGAGCCTGCGCGAACTGCGCGCCCTGGTGGAGGCGCTCGACGCGGCGAGCCAGGCGCGCGATGTCGATGAATACACGCGGCTGAACCTGGCCTTCCACGATCGCATGGTCGAGCTGGCCGGCAACCGCAAGCTGCTGGAGACCTACCGGCGCCTGGTCAAGGAACTGACGCTGTTCCGGCGCGAGGCGCTGTCGCGCAGCCACGCCGCCATGCCCGATTCCACCCGCGAGCACCGCGCCATCGTCTCGGCGATTGCCGCGCGCGACGGCGAACTGGCCGCGCGCCTGATGCGCGAGCACGTCGAGCGCGGCCGCGCGCGCATGCATGCCGCGGTGGCCGCGGCGGGCCCCGGCACCGGCACCGATGGCGCCGCCTGAACCTGACCGAATCCAACTCGACTACCGCCTTACCGACCGCGATCCCGCACCGGAACCGACCATGCCCGATACCAACGCCCGCACCATCACCGTCAACCAGCGCAGCTATCGCTGGATGCAGCAGCCCGTCGTGGTGGTCTGCGTCGACGGCTGCGAGTTCGATTACCTGGAGGCCGCCGCGGCCAGCGGACGGGCGCCTTACCTGAAGCGGCTGCTGGACGCCGGTTCCGCGTTCCGCGGCGCGTGCGTGGTGCCGACCTTCACCAACCCCAACAACCTGTCCATCGTCTGCGGCGCGCCGCCGGCCGTGCACGGCATCTGCGGCAACTACTTCTTCGATCGCAGCGCCAACGGCGGGCGCGGCGAGGAAGTGATGATGAACGACCCCAAGTACCTGCGCGCCGGCACCATCCTGGCCGCCTTTGCCGAGGCTGGCGCCAGCGTGGCCGTGGTCACCGCCAAGGACAAGCTGCGCCGGCTGCTGGGCCACGGCATGCGCGGCATCTGCTTCTCGTCGGAGAAGGCCGACCAGGCCACCGTGGCCGAGAACGGCATCGACGGCGTGCTCGATCTGGTGGGCATGCCGGTGCCGGACGTCTACAGCGCCGAGCTGTCCGAATTTGTCTTCGCCGCCGGCGTGCGCCTGATGGAAACGCGCCGCCCGGACCTGATGTACCTGTCCACCACCGACTATATCCAGCACAAGTTCGCGCCCGGCTCGGACGGTGCCAATGCCTTCTACGCGATGATGGACAAGTACCTGGCGCGGCTGGACCAACTCGGCTGCGTGGTGGCGCTGACCGCCGACCACGGCATGAACGCCAAGCATGACGACGCCACCAAGGCGCCCAACGTGATCTACCTGCAGGACCAGCTGGATGCCTGGCTGGGCCGCGGCGTGGAAGACGGCGGCGCGCGCGTGATCCTGCCGATCACCGATCCGTACGTGGTCCACCACGGCGCGCTGGGCTCCTACGCCACCATCTACCTGCCCGACGATGCCGACGCTGCCGCGATCCAGGCGCGCCTGTCCGACCTGCAAGGCGTGGAAAGCGTGCTGACCAACGCCGACGCCTGTGCCCGCTTCGAGCTGCCGTCCGACCGCGTTGGCGATCTGGTGGTCACCAGCGACAAGCATGTGGTGCTGGGCACCAGCCGCAGCCGCCATGACCTGTCCGGCCTCGACGCGCCGCTGCGCTCGCACGGCGGCGTGTCGGAGCAGACCGTGCCGCTGGTGTTCAACCGCGCCACCGCCGGCATTCCCGGCAAGGCCATGCTGCGCAATTTCGACATCTTCGATGTCGCGCTGAACCACCTGCACTGAACGCCTGCATCGCATCTGGCGGTTCGAGCCGCTGCCTGACCCGCATCTACCGGAGGAGACTCATGAACGCCCCCCAATTTCCCGCTGGCGCCGTCAGCCCCCATTTCCGCGCCGAAGCGCTGCGCATCGACGGCCAGAAGATCGTGCGCGAGCGCCTCATCGAAGTGCGCAACCCGTTTGACGGATCGCTGGTGGGCACCGTGCCCAAGGCCACGCTCGACGATGTGCGCCGCGCCTTCGAGGTGGGCCAGGCCTACCGCGCCACGCTGACGCGCTATGAGCGCGCCGCCATCCTGAACCGCGCCGCGGCCCTGCTGCGCGAGCGCACCGAGGAGGCCTCGGACCTGATCACGCTCGAATCCGGCCTGTCCAAGAAGGATTCGCTGTACGAGATCGGCCGCGTCGCCGACGTGCTGGGCTTTGCCGCCACCGAGGCGCTGCGCGACGACGGCCAGCTGTTTTCGTGCGACCTCACCCCGCACGGCAAGAAGCGCCGCGTGATGACGCAGCGCGAGCCGCTGATGGGCGTGATCAGCGCCATCACGCCGTTCAACCACCCGATGAACCAGGTCGCGCACAAGGTCGCGCCGTCGATCGCCACCAACAACCGCATGGTGCTCAAGCCATCGGAAAAGGTGCCGCTGTCGGCGTTCTACCTCGCCGACCTGCTGTACGAAGCCGGTCTGCCGCCGCAGATGTTCCAGGTGGTCACCGGCGACCCGCGCGAGATCGCCGACGAGCTGATCACACACCCGGCGGTGGACCTGGTCACCTTCACCGGCGGCGTCGCGATCGGCAAGTACATTGCCAGCAAGGCCGGCTACAAGCGCGTGGTGCTCGAGCTGGGTGGCAACGACCCGCTGATCGTGCTGGACGACGCCGACCTGGACCGCGCCTCCGACCTGGCGGTGCAGGGCTCGTACAAGAACTCCGGCCAGCGCTGCACCGCGGTCAAGCGCATGCTGGTGCACCAGGCCGTGGCTGCGCGCTTCACCGAACTGGTGGTCGAGAAGACCCGCGCCTGGAAATACGGTGACCCGATGGACCGCGGCGTCGACATGGGCACCGTGATCGACGAAGACGCGGCCATGCTGTTCGAGGCGCGCGTCAACGAGGCGGTGGCGCAGGGCGCGCGGCTGCTGGTCGGCAACCAGCGCAACGGCGCCAGCTATGCGCCCACGGTGCTGGACCGCGTCGATCCGTCGATGACGGTGGTGCGCGAGGAAACCTTCGGTCCGGTTTCGCCCATCATCACCTTCCGCGATGTGGACGATGCCATCCGGATCTCCAACGGCACCGCGTTCGGGCTGTCGTCGGGGGTGTGCACCAACAATATCGAGGCCTTCACAAAAATCGCCAATTCGCTGCATGTGGGCACCGTCAACCTGTGGGAAGTGCCTGGCTACCGGATCGAACTGACGCCGTTCGGCGGGATCAAGGACTCGGGGCTGGGCTACAAGGAGGGGGTGCAGGAGGCGGCGAAGAGCTTTACCAATTTGAAGACGATTACGTTGCCGTGGGGGTGAATCAGGGCTGAAACCGCTGCGGGTTTGCTCCCCTCTCCCGCGCGCGGGAGAGGGAGAACCCAGGCGGTTACGGGAAGGGCCGTCGCAGTTTCGCGCAAGGTCGCTCGGGGTGACCCTGCTGCGCTAGAATCAGCCCCCAAGTCCCCGACCCTCCCGGAGTCCCCGTGCTCGCCGAACAACGGCAGAAATACATCCTCGACCAGCTGTCCGCGACCGGCGCGCTGGCCATCAGCGAGCTGGTGAGCGAGCTCGACGTATCGCGCGAGACCATCCGCCGCGACCTCAATGCGCTGGCCACGCGCGGGCTGCTGGTGCTGACCCATGGCGGCGCGCTGGCGCCGGACCGGACCGAGCCCGATACCCAGACCCGCGCGCAGGTCAATGCCGAGGGCAAGCGCGCCATCGGCGTGCGCGCGGCCGAGCTGGTGCGCGACGGTGCTTCGCTGATCCTCGACTACGGCACCACCACGCATGCAGTGGCGCAGGCGCTGCACGGGCACCACAACCTGCTGGTCTACACCAACGACCTGGCCATCGCCCAGCTGCTGGGCCGGCGCAACGGCAACCGCGTGATCGTGCTGGGCGGCGAGCTGCAGGACAACGAAGACGCCACCCACGGGTGGGACACCATCGAGCAGCTGTCGCGCTACCACACTGACTTCGCCTTTATCGGCATCGGCGGCATCACGCCACGCGGCGAGATCTGCGATTTCTCGCGCGCCGCGGCCGAACTGCGCAGCCGCATGCTGCTGGCCGCCGACGTGGCCTGCGTGGTCGCCGACCACACCAAGTTCGGCCGCAACACCGGCGTCACCATCAAGCATGCCGAGCTGGCGGCCTGGGTGATTACCGACATGGCGCCGGATCCGGAGCTGGGCGCGGCGCTGAAGGAACGGGGCAACAAGCTGCTGATTGCGTAACGTGCTGCCCTGGCCTGTCATTCCCGCGAAGGCGGGAATCCAGCGTCTTGCACGTCCCCTTCGGGGATGAAGTCACTGGGGTCCCGCCTTCGCGGGAACGACGGCTAACTGAACCGCCATGTCCGCTGATCGCACGCAAATCCGTCCGGCCGCGCACCAAAATGCGGCTTTGACGCCGCTGTCACAGGTGTTTTGACTGTTGTGTGCCCCATGGCGGTGCTAAAGTGCTGGGTTGTCGGACCGGCATGGTCAGCCGTGCCCGTCCGATAAACCGGAGGCGACCCACCTTCCATCGGCGCAACGCCAGACGGCACCGCAGACCGGCATCCAGCCGGCAAGGCTGCCGGACCCTGCCACTCCAGCACAGCAAGAGACATCCGTGAATTCTCCTTCCCTTGAAGCATTTCTGGCGGGGGTTGCCCGCCGCGACCCCAATCAACCCGAATTCCTCCAGGCCGTGAAGGAAGTCATGATGACGCTGTGGCCGTTCGTCGAGCGCAACCCGCGCTACGCCGACCAGGCCCTGCTCGAGCGACTGGTCGAGCCCGAGCGCGTGATCCAGTTTCGCGTGGCATGGACCGACGACCAGAACCGCGTCCAGGTCAACCGCGCCTTCCGCGTGCAGCACAGCTCCGCCATCGGCCCGTTCAAGGGCGGCATGCGCTTCCACCCGACCGTGAACCTGTCGGTGCTGAAGTTCCTGGGCTTCGAACAGACCTTCAAGAACGCGCTGACCACGCTGCCCATGGGCGGTGGCAAGGGCGGCTCGGACTTCGATCCCAAGGGCAAGTCGGACGGTGAAGTGATGCGCTTCTGCCAGGCGCTGGTGACCGAGCTGTACCGCCACCTGGGCCCGGATACCGACATCCCGGCCGGCGACATCGGCGTGGGCGCGCGCGAGGTCGGCTTCATGGCCGGCATGATGAAGAAGCTGTCGAACCAGTCGGCCTGCGTGTTTACCGGCAAGGGCCTGGCCTACGGCGGCAGCCTGATGCGCCCGGAAGCGACCGGCTACGGCACGGTCTACTTCGCCCAGGAAATGCTGCACCGTCGCGGGCGCGGCTTCGACGGCCTGCGCGTGCTGATCTCCGGCTCGGGCAACGTGGCGCAGTACGCGGCCGAGAAGGCGATCGAGCTGGGCGCCAAGGTGCTGACGCTGTCCGATTCCGGCGGCGTGCTGCACTACCCGCAGGGCATGACCACCGAACAGCTGGCCGAAGTCATGGCCTTCAAGAATGAAGAGCGCGGCCGCCTGTCGGACTTTGCCGCCCGCCACGGCATGAGCTTCGAAGCCGGGCGCACCCCGTGGCACGTGCCCGCCGACGTGGCGCTGCCGTGCGCCACCCAGAACGAACTCGACGGCAACGATGCCGAGACCCTGCTGGGCAACGGCGTGATCTGCGTGGCCGAAGGCGCCAACATGCCGTCGACGCTTGAGGCGGTGGACCGCTTTGTCGACGCCAGGATCCTGTACGCGCCGGGCAAGGCCAGCAACGCCGGCGGCGTGGCGACCTCGGGCCTGGAGATGTCGCAGAACGCGATGCGCCTGTCCTGGCACCATGCCGAGGTCGACGAGAAGCTGCACGCGATCATGAAGGACATCCACCAGAACTGCATCCACCACGGCCAGAAGGCGGATGGCTACATTAACTACGTGGAAGGCGCGAACATCGCCGGCTTCGTCAAGGTGGCCGACGCCATGCTGGCGCAAGGCGTGATCTGACCTGGAGCAGCGGCCGGCGCCATGCCGGCCGCGCGGAATCCGGCTACGATGGCGCTCCCGAACCGCTCATCCAGAAAAGGAGCCATGCGCCATGCTGGAACTCAGACCAGGCTGCGAACACTGCAACAAGCCCCTGCCGCCGGATTCAGTCGAAGCGCGCATCTGCTCGTTTGAATGCACCTTCTGCGCGGGCTGCGTCGAACTGCTCGGCAATGTCTGCCCGAATTGCGGCGGCGGCTTCGCGCCGCGGCCGGTGCGGCCGGCGCAGGACTGGAAGAACGGCAACTACCTGGGCAACAACCCGGCCAGTACCACGGTCAAGCACCGGCCGGTGGACCTGGCCGCGCATGCCCGCCTGGTCGAGGCGGTGGGGCAGGTCCCGCCTGAGCGGCGCTAGCCGCGCGGTTTCGCTGAGCGGCGCTAGCCGCGGGGTTTGGTTTTCGGCTGGAGAATTTCCCCGGCCTCCTTCACGTTCTGTTCGGCGCGCTTGCTGATCACCGCAAGCGCCTCGGCTTGCGCCTTCTGCGCGGTCTCGGCGAGCGCGCGCATATTCTCCAGCGCCTGGTGCAGTTGCTGCTGCACGAACTCGCTGTGCCTGGCCATGGCCTCGGCCGGATTGCTCGCCGTGCCGTACTGCTGGGCGGCCGCCTGCAGCTGCTGCATGGTCTGGGCGAAGATCTCCTGCTGCTTCCTCACGATGGCCTGCATGCCTTCATAGGCCAGCCGGTTGGCCTCGGTCAGGGCCTCGATGTCCTTGCGGCGCGCTTCGACTACCGCGCTCATGTCCACACCCGGCAGGCGGAACTGTTCCATCATCCTGGTGAAATCGGCAAAGGGATTGGGAGGCGTGGCCATGCTGGGTCTCCTGGTGGAAGGACTGGCAGGTCGGCCGGCGGGGGGGCGTGCCCTTTGGCCGGGATCCTGTCCACTATAGCCGGTATCCGCACACTTCTGGCCGTCAATCGAGGAAGACCCTAAAGTTACCGTCGCCGCTGCCGTTGGCATCCATAGCCCGCCGGTGCGTCGGCCCGACCCGGCCTACCCGCGGACAATGAGAGCGAAGAGCATTGCGCCGAGCCGTTTCAGGCGCGGCAGCACTTCGCCATGACCAATGCTAATCAGGTAGAAGAAATGAAGAATCTAGGTATCGGGGTTCGCCTCGGCATCGGTTTTGGGGTGGTATTGCTGCTTGCGGCGCTGATGACGGGCTTGGGCATGCTGCGCCTGCAGCAGGTGGCCGAGCGCACCCACGCGATGATGCAGCAGCCGCTGACCAAGGAGCGGCTGGTCAGCGACTGGTACCGCCTCATGCATACCAGTGTGCGCCGTACCACCGCGGTGGCGCGCAGCGCCGACCCGTCGCTGGGCCAGTTCTTTGCCGCCGAGACCAAGGCATCGATCGAAGGCATTGCCCAGCTGCGCGACAAGCTGCAGCCGATGCTCGGCTCGGAGCAGGAAAAGGCCGCGTTCCAGAAGATCCTCAGCGTGCGCGACCCCTACAACAACGGCCGCGACAAGATCACCAGGCTCAAGCAGGAAGGCCTGACCGAGGAAGCCAACCAGGTGCTGGAGCGGGAGTTCGTTCCCGCCGGCGACGCCTACCTGGCCGAGATCCAGAAGCTGCTCGACATCCAGCGCGCCAGCATCGACGCCACCGCGCGCGAGATCAACGCCATCTACGTCAACGCGCGCAACAGCCTGATCGGGCTGGGCGTGGTGGTGCTGGGGATCGGCATTGCGTTCGCGTTCTGGCTCACCATCGGCATCACGCGTCCGCTGCATCGCGCCGTGGCGGTGGCGCGCACGGTGGCGTCGGGCGATCTGACCAGCCGCATCGAGGTCGACAGCCGCGACGAGACCGGCCAGCTGCTGCAGGCGCTGGCGGACATGAACGCCAATATCCTGCGCATCGTGCGCCAGGTGCGCGCCGGCACCGAATCGATCGTGTCGGGCACCAGCCAGATCGCGGCGGGCAACACCGACCTGTCGCAGCGCACCGAGGAACAGGCCTCCTCGCTGCAGCAGACCGCCGCCAGCATGGAAGAACTGACCAGCATCGTGCGCCAGAACGCCGACAACGCGCGCCAGGCCAGCACGCTCGCGGTCAACGCCTCGGATATCGCCGAAAAGGGCGGTGAAGTCGCGGGCAAGGTGGCCGAGACCATGGAAGAGATCAACGGCGCGTCGAAGAAGGTGGTCGACATCATCGCCGTGATCGAGGGCATTGCGTTCCAGACCAATATCCTGGCGCTCAATGCGGCGGTGGAAGCCGCGCGCGCCGGCGAGCAGGGCCGCGGCTTTGCGGTGGTGGCGGGCGAAGTGCGCACGCTGGCGCAACGCAGCGCTACCGCGGCCAAGGAGATCAAGGCGCTGATCGGCGATTCGGTCGATCGCGTCGAAAAGGGCTCGATGCTGGTGACGCAGTCGGGCCAGACCATGGAAGAGATCGTCGCCGCGGTCAAGCGCGTGACCGACATCATGGGCGAGATCAGCGCCGCGTCGGCCGAGCAGAGCTCGGGCATCGAGCAGGTGAACCAGGCGGTGACGCAGATGGATACGGTGACGCAGCAGAACGCGGCACTGGTGGAAGAGGCCGCGGCGGCGGCGGGCTCGCTCGAGGAGCAGGCGCAGCGGCTGAAGGAGGCGGTGGCGACGTTCAGGCTGGCGGCCTGATGGGCTTGCTGCAGTTTGCCCCTCTCCCTTTGCGGAGCGGGGCGCGCGACCTCACCGCGGATGTGATTCGTCGGTGGCACTTGCCGGCCAGCCGGCGGCGCATTCCTGTCCCCATTTTTTGATGGCCCCGTCTGGACGGCACCGTTCAGGTGCAATGGACGCCATCCGACCGCACAAGCCCGTGATCAGCCCAATTTTCTGCCCGATTGCCGGCCCGGATGCGGTGGTTTTCAGATTCGTGAAAGCAAACTGAGGCAAAATTCTACTTTTCGCCTAGTTTGTTGCCCTGACCGTGACCCGGCAGGCAGAAGTCCCACCCACCGATAGAGGATCTGAGAGAAGCAATGAGTACCCAGCAACCCACCATCATCTACACGCTGACCGACGAAGCCCCGCTGCTGGCGACCAGTGCGTTCCTCCCGATCATCCAGACCTTCACCAAGCCGGCCGGCATCAACGTGACCACCAGCGATATCTCGGTGGCGGGCCGGATCCTGGGGGAGTTCCCCGAATTCCTGACCGAAGCGCAGCGCGTGCCGGACAACCTGGCCGAGCTGGGCAAGCTGACGCAGCTGCCGGACACCAACATCATCAAGCTGCCGAACATCTCGGCCTCGGTGCACCAGCTGGTCAGCGCCATCCGCGAACTGCAGGGCAAGGGCTACAAGGTGCCCGACTATCCGGAAGATCCCAAGACCGACGAAGAAAAGGCGATCCAGAAGCGCTATTCCAAGTGCCTGGGCTCGGCCGTGAACCCGGTCCTGCGCGAAGGCAACTCCGACCGCCGCGCCCCGGCCGCGGTCAAGAACTACGCGCGCAAACACCCGCACAGCATGGGCGAGTGGAGCATGGCCTCGCGCACGCACGTGGCGCACATGAAGCACGGCGACTTCTACCACGGCGAGAAGTCGATGACGCTGGACCGCGCGCGCGACGTCAAGATGGAGCTGATCACCAAGAGCGGCAAGACCATCGTGCTCAAGCCCAAGGTGGCGCTGCAGGACGGCGAGATCATCGACAGCATGTTCATGAGCAAGAAGGCCCTGTGCGCCTTCTATGAAGAGCAGTTCGAAGACGCCCGCGCCACCGGCGTGATGCTGTCGCTGCACGTCAAGGCGACCATGATGAAGGTGTCGCACCCTATCGTGTTCGGCCACGCCGTCAAGATCTTCTACAAGGAAGCCTTCGCCAAGCACGGCGCGCTCTTCGACGAACTGGGCGTCAACGTCAACAACGGCCTGGTCAACCTGTACGAGAAGATCGAGTCGCTGCCAAGCTCCAAGCGCGAAGAGATCATCCGCGACCTGCACGCCTGCCACGAGCATCGCCCCGAACTGGCGATGGTGGACTCGGCCAAGGGCATCTCGAACCTGCACGCACCCAACGACGTGATCGTCGATGCCTCGATGCCGGCCATGATCCGCATCGGCGGCAAGATGTGGGGCGCCGACGGCCGTCCGAAGGACACCAAGGCGGTGATCCCGGAAAGCACCTTCGCCCGGATCTACCAGGAGATCATCAACTTCTGCAAGACCAACGGCAACTTCGACCCGACCACCATGGGCACCGTGCCCAACGTCGGCCTGATGGCGCAGAAGGCCGAGGAATACGGCTCGCACGACAAGACCTTCGAGATCGCCGAAGACGGCGTCGCCAACATCGTCGACCTGGCCACCGGTGAAGTGCTGCTGACGCAGAACGTCGAGCAGGGCGACATCTGGCGCATGTGCCAGGTCAAGGACGCGCCGATCCGCGACTGGGTCAAGCTGGCCGTCACGCGCGCGCGCAACTCGGGCATGCCGGCGGTGTTCTGGCTGGACCCGTACCGTCCGCACGAGGCCGAGCTGATCAAGAAGGTCGAGGCCTACCTGAAGGACCACGACACCAGCGGCCTGGACATCCAGATCATGTCGCAGGTGCGCGCCATGCGCTACACGCTGGAACGCGTGATCCGCGGCCTGGACACCATCTCGGTGACCGGCAACATCCTGCGCGACTACCTGACCGACCTGTTCCCGATCATGGAACTCGGCACCAGCGCCAAGATGCTGTCGATCGTGCCGCTGATGGCCGGCGGCGGCATGTATGAAACCGGCGCCGGCGGCTCGGCACCCAAGCACGTCAAGCAACTGGTGGAAGAAAACCACCTGCGCTGGGATTCGCTGGGTGAGTTCCTGGCGCTGGCGGTGTCGCTGGAAGACGTCGGCATCAAGACCGGCAATGGCAAGGCCAAGATCCTGGCCAAGACGCTGGATGCCGCCACCGGCAAGCTGCTCGACAACAACAAGAGCCCGTCGCCCAAGACCGGCCAGCTCGACAACCGCGGCAGCCAGTTCTACCTGGCGATGTACTGGGCCCAGGAACTGGCCGCGCAGTCGGACGACGCGGAACTGGCCGCCAGGTTCGCGCCGCTGGCCAGGACGCTGACCGACAACGAGCAGAAGATCGTCGGCGAACTCGCCGCGGTGCAGGGCCAGCCGGTGGACATCGGAGGCTACTACCAGCCGGACGCGGCCAAGCTCAGCGCCGCGATGCGCCCGAGCCAGACGCTGAACGCGGCGCTGGCCTCGGTGGCAGCCTGAGCGCAGTCGGCCCGCGTTGCGGGCCGCGCGTGAACAAGACCCCGGACTCTGGTCCGGGGTTTTTCTTTTCAGGGCCGGGCGTTAAGTGTCCGGTTGTACTTCCCAGCCTTGTTCGGTGCCTTTTTTCTGGTCCCGGTAAGTCCAGCGCGCGCCGCAGTCCTGGCACACAAAGGTGCTGATGGTCACCGCGGCCGAACCGGGCGGCTTGATGCGTTGGGTGTCGGTGATGCGTAGCGCGGCGTGCCCGGGGGCACCGCGGCGGTGGCGTTCGATGGCCTGGCAGGCAGGGCAGAGTGTCATTCGTTCTTGTCCGTTCGATGCGGCACTGTAGCACGCACGGACAGCGCGGCCCGCAGCCAGCCCATGCGACGCATATTGCCGCAATTTCCTGCCGATCTGGCGAAGTGCATTGACCCGGGGCGGAGGCACCTGTATAAGGGTGAGTGCAGGTCTTTCAAGCAGCAATCTCGAAGTCCAGGTGCTTGCCCACACGGCGCCACTTATTCTCCAAGTTACTTCCTTGATCGTCATGCCTTGCCGGCGCTTTTGCCAGGCAAGAAATACTTTTTGAGGAATCCAACATGGAAACCGGTACCGTCAAGTGGTTCAACGATTCGAAGGGTTTTGGCTTCATTACGCCTGATGCAGGCGGCAACGACCTGTTCGCGCACTTCTCCGAAATCCAGGGCAGCGGTTTCAAGTCGCTGCAAGAAGGCCAGAAGGTGCGTTACGTCGCCGGCGTCGGCCAGAAGGGCCCGGCCGCGACCAAGATCGAGCCGATCTGAGCGCGCCGAACCAGTTGAGCTGAGCGCCCCGGCGCCAGTTCGATAAGAAAAGCTCCGCTGTGGCGGAGCTTTTTCTTTTTGCCCGGCATGATGCCGGCCGATGGCGAAATAAAGCCACTGCGCGGCCCGCAACAGGCGTAGAGTGGGGGCAACACCACCATTCCGCCGGAGGCTGCCATGGATATCTATCCAGCTGCGACTTACAAGGGGTACGACCTCTATCCCCTGGTGTACAAGCACACCATCACGCGCGTGTGGCCAGAGCCCCGGCCCGACCGCTCGTTCGATGCAGCGGTGGTGATCTGTCTCGAGGGCGAGTCGCCGGAAGGCGCGCAGGCGCGCACGTTCCGCCTGGATGCCACGCCGTGGGACAACGTCGGCGGCGCCCGCCGTGGTGCGCTGCGCTATGCCGAAGCCATCATCAACGGCGCGGTGCCCGGGGTGTCGGTGACCTCGTCCGGATTGCCGGTGTCCTGAGCAGACCCCGGCGCCGTTCCTGCATTTCTCCTTTCCATCGACGCGGCATCATGCCGCATGGAGCCGTCGGCGTGCCGCGGCGCGCTGCAGTTCGGCGAAGACATCATCAACGGGCTGGTTGCCGGTGAATCCGTGGCGTCGCTGTAGGGCATCGCTGTAGGGCGTCGCTGTAGGGGTCGCTAAAGGGCGTCGCTATAGGGCGTCGCTATAGGGCGCCGGTGTTTGCAGCGTGCGGGCCGATCCGGCCCGTTGCGCAACCGGAGGCGCGCGGCGTCATCTGTCAGACTGCAAGGAGTCCGTTCATGGACATACGTACGGGATCATCCGGTTTTCTGTGCACGTTGCCCGGCGAGGGCAAAGGCACCACCTACCACGTGGCCATCTGCTTTATCGATGCCGAGCGTCCCACCGGCGTGCTGTTCACCAGCTTCGTCGGCGTGGGGCGGCGTTCGTTCGGCGTGCTGACCGACCCGGCCGCATTGCGCGGCCAGCTTGCCACCAATGGCGAGGCGCTGTGCCGCCTGGCCATCGGCCAGGTGGTGCGCGACCAGCTGCACGACAAAGCGCGCGAGGGCGACTATGTGCTGGACCTGGCCGCCGCCCCGTGGGACGGCGAGTTGCGCACGGTCGGCGCCGGGCTCAGGACGGCCCGGCCGCATGTGCGCGTGCTTGGCTGACGTGTCAGTGCGCCAGCGGCAACAGTAGGCGGCTGCGCGGAACGCCGCCTGGCGTCAAATTTGGAACACGGGGTCGCCGTGGCGCTCCAGCAGCGCTTCGATTAGCGCCATGTCCGTGATCTCCGGCGTACGGTCCTCCACCGCGCGCGACGGACCGCAATAGGTGGCCGTCACATGGCGCCTGACGGTCAGCACGCCCGCCGCGGGCGGTGCGATTTCCACGGCTTGCCAGGGCGCGTGCCGGTAGCTGCCCGGCTGCCAGCCTTCCGGCGTCAGGTGCAGGGCTTCCCATTCTTCGATGACGGACATGATCGATTCTCCTTGATTGAGGGATAGAGCATTGCGGGACGGCACGCGCCGGCGCGGCGCATGCCATGGCGAAGGGGTGCCGGCTAGGACTTGTGCCGGTAGTTGATGCGGCCCTTGGTCAGGTCATAGGGCGACATCTCCAGCGTGACACGGTCGCCCGCCAGCACGCGGATGCGGTTCTTCTTCAGCCGCCCGGACGAGTACGCCCAGACTTCGAAGCCGTTTTCCAGGATCACGCGAAAGCGGTTGTCGGGCAGCACTTCCGACACCTTGCCGCCAAATTCGACCAGTTCTTCTTTTGCCAAGGGAGCTCCTTGCTGTAGCCGCGCGGCTTGCGCGCGTGCCGTGGTGGCGGCCAGCCGGATAGTGGCGGACCGATGGGATGGGACTGACGAGGCGGCTTGCGGCGCGGCCTACTGCTGGCGCAGGCGCGCCGCGGCATGTTCGCCCGCGCGGCGCGCTGCCTGCCTGGCGCGGGCTTCGGAGCGGTGGGTGTCATGGCGCATGGCCACGTTGGCCACGATGCGTTCGGCGCCGTTGCGGTATTCCGCAATCATGTAGGTCGCGAACCAGAGGCCGGGTTCCTGCTCGATCGGATAGACGGAAACGGTATAAGGGCTGTGCTGGATGGAGTTGACTCGATTCAATGGGTTACCTGTTCTTGGGCGCGGCCGTCGGCAGCGTGGGCATCGGCATGCCGATGCGGCGCGTGGCGCGGTGGCGGCCGTCAGCCGTTGCGATGTGCCAGCATCGGGCCCGCGCGCCAGCACGGGCGTTGCATCTGGCGTGAAGTGGACCATGCCTGCGCAAGCCGGGGCGCCGGCGTACCGGGGGTACGGGCGATCGTCGCGGAGCGGACCAGCCGCTGGTCGGAAAAGGGTGATGGGCTGTGGGCCCGAGGACGCACCGGGTGTCGACCCGGGTTTGCGCCTGATATGCCGCTACGGAAGTGCTTACAAGCAGAGAGTGTCTGCGGCAGATGCACAGAAGGCGGGCGTTGCCGATCCGGTCTGTACATGGGAACGTGGATGATACCACTTCCGGGCCACGGCCGCCCGCGTGACGGCCACTGCCCGTGGCGCGGGGCGCGCCGCCGGTCTCAGGATTCGCTGATCTGCGCGAAGCGCTGCGACAGGAAATCGATCAGTTCGCGCACCGACGGCAGCAGCCCGCGCCGCGACGGAAACACGACGTGGATCACGCCGCCCTTGACCGACCATTCCGGCAGCACCTTGACCAGGCGGCCATCGCGCAGCTCGTCGGTCATCATCATCACCGGCAGCTGCACGACGCCGGCGCCGGCCACCGCCGCGGTGCGCAGCATGATCATGTCGTCGGTGACCAGCCGGGGCTTGTGGTGCAGGTCGGCGCTGGCGCCGCCGGGCCCGTACAGCGACCAGGTGTGCGACGGGCGCGGCGGGCCCAGGTCCAGCGTGGGCAGGGCGTTCAGGTCCGCCGGCGCCAGCAGCGGTCCGTGCCGGTCCAGCAGCGCCGGGCTGGCGACAAAGCTCCAGGCGCGCTGGGACAGCACGCGCATCACCAGGTCGCTGTCTTCCAGTGGCGGCACGCGCACGCGCACGGCCAGGTCGATGCCCTCGGCCACCACGTCGACGCGCCGGTTGGTGGCCTCCAGGTGCACGATCACCTTGGGATTGGCCGCCATGAAGTCGGCAACCATCTCGCCCACGTGCGCATGCAGCAGGGCCACCGGGCAGGTCATGCGCACCAGCCCGCTGGGCTCGGCGCGGCTTTGCTCGATCGCGCTCTCGGCGGCCTCGGCCTCGACCAGCATGGCCTTGCAGTGGGCGTAATAGGTCTGTCCCAGCTCGGTTACGGAGAAGCGCCGCGTCGAGCGCTGGATCAGGCGCACGCCCAGGCGCTCTTCCAGCAACGCCACGCGCCGGCTGAGCTTGGACTTGGGAATGCCCAGCACGCGGCCGGCCGGGGCAAAGCCCTGGTGGTCGACCACCTGCGCGAAGTAGTACAGGTCATTGAGATCCGGATGCAACGGCCGCTCCTGTCGTCCTGCCAGTAGGACGCTGAGGGCAGATTTTCCGGTCTACCGGGCGGATTTGCCAAGTCCTATGCTTCCGCAACACGGTCGGTTCCGGATGGTCCGGTCCGCCGGTTTTGCCAACCGCATAGGAGAATGCCCAATGACCACACCCGCCAATTTCAACGGCAAGCGTCCGGCCATCGATCCCGCCGATACGGCAATGCTGCTGATCGACCACCAGAGTGGCCTGTTCCAGACCGTGGGCGACATGCCGATGCCCGAGCTGCGCCTGCGCGCCGCCGCCCTGGCCAGGATGGCAACGCTGTGCAAGCTGCCGGTGATCACCACCGCTTCGGTGCCGCAGGGTCCCAACGGCCCGCTCATCCCGGAGATCCACGAAAACGCGCCGCATGCCAGATACGTCGCGCGCAAGGGCGAGATCAATGCCTGGGACAACCCCGACTTCGTCGCCGCCGTGCGCGAAACCGGCAAGAAGACCCTGATCATCGCCGGCACCATCACCAGCGTGTGCATGGCGTTCCCATCGATCAGCGCGGTCGCTGACGGCTACAAGGTGTTCGCGGTGGTCGACGCCTCGGGCACCTATTCCAAGATGGCGCAGGAAATCACGCTGGCGCGCATCGTCCAGGCCGGCGTGGTGCCGATGGACACCGCCGCGGTGGCGTCGGAGCTGCAGCAGAGCTGGAACCGCCCGGACGCGCAGCAATGGGCCGAGGTCTATACCAGGATCTTCCCGGCCTACCAGCTGCTGATCGAAAGCTACATGAAGGCGCAGGAAGTCGAGAAGAAGCACGAGGTACTGGACTCCCAGCGTTAACGTCCTAACCTGTAGGCACTGCCTCTCAACGCGGGCGCGGCAAGGGATCCCTGGCCGCGCCCGCAATTTCTCCACAGGAGCGCGCCATGAGTAAGCCCTACAAGCGCCTGGACAAGACCCAGGCCGCCGTGCTGATGGTCGACCACCAGGCCGGCCTGCTGTCGCTGGTGCGGGACATCGAGCCCGACAAGTTCAAGAACAACGTGCTGGCGCTGGCCGACCTGGCCAAGTACTTCAAGCTGCCGACGGTGCTGACCACCAGCTTCGAGGATGGCCCCAACGGACCGCTGGTGCCCGAGCTCAAGGCCATGTTCCCCGATGCGCCGTTCATTCCACGCCCTGGCCAGATCAACGCCTGGGACAACGAAGACTTCGTCGCGGCCGTGCGCGGCACCGGCAAGAAGCAGTTGCTGATCGCCGGCGTGGTCACGGAAGTTTGCGTGGCGTTCCCGGCGCTGGCGGCGATCGAGGAGGGGTTTGAAGTGTTCGTCGTGACCGATGCCTCGGGCACCTTCAACGAAATCACGCGCGATTCGGCCTGGCACCGGATGGCGGAAGCCGGTGCGCAGCTGATGACGTGGTTCGGCGTGGCCTGCGAACTGCACCGTGACTGGCGCAACGACATCGAAGGCCTGGGCACGCTGTTCTCGAACCATATCCCGGACTACCGCAACCTGATCACGGCCTATACGACGGTGAAGGGCGGGAAGTAGGCAACGCGCTTTGGCAAGCTGCTGGTTCGCGCCCTCTCCCGCCAGCGGGAGAGGGAGCAAACAATGGGCATGCGGCAGGACTCAGGTCGCAAGCAATTTCCCTCAGGCCTCCCGCACCGCCGCCCGCACCGGCGCAGCGACATCCGCCTGCGCCGAGGCCGACTTGCGGTGATTGATCATCGACACGGCACCCGCCGCGATCACCGCCGGGATCGCCATCGCCATGAAGTTCTGCTGCAGCGGCAGTGACATCCCCACCAGCACGCCGATCACGATCGGCGCCAGGATGGCGCCGCTGCGGCCCACGCCGGAGGCCCAGCCGATGCCGGTGCCGCGCACCGCCATCGGGTAGAACTGGCCCGCGTAGGCGTAGGTGACGATCTGCGTGCCGATGGTGGACGCGCCCGCCAGGCCCACCACCACGAACAGCGCGGCGCTCGGCATCGGATAGCCCAGCAGCGTGATCGACACCGCCGCCAGCGCATACATGCCGATCAGCACGTGCTTGATCGGCAGGCGGTCGGCCAGCCAGCCGCCGCCGATGGCGCCCAGCATCGCGCCGAAGTTCAGCACCAGCACGAAGGTCAGCGCCGAGCCCAGGCTGTAGCCCGCGCCCGCCATCAGCTTGGCCAGCCACGAGCTGAGCGCGTACACCATGAACAGGCACATGAAGAACGCGACCCAGAACATCACCGTGCTGACGCCGCGGCCGTCCTGGAACAGGCGGCGGATCGGCGTGCTGCCGGCCTTGTCGTCCGCAGCCAGCGTAAAGACGTCGCCGACTTGCGCGCGATGCGACGGCACCAGGCGCGATACCACGGATTGCAGCGCGGCGGTCTGGCCGGTGCGGATCAGGTAGGGCATCGACTCCGGCAGCGCGCGCAGCACCAGCGGGATCAGCACCACCGGCAGGCCGGCGGCGAAGAACACCGACTGCCAGCCGTAGCTTTCGATCAGCCCCTTGCCCAGCAGCGCGGCCAGCATGCCGCCGACCGAATAGCCGCTGAACATCAGCGTCACCAGCGTGCCGCGCAGCTTGCGCGGCGAATACTCCGTCATCTGCGCCACCACGTTGGGCATCACGCCGCCGATGCCCAGCCCCGCCAGGAAGCGCGTCACGCTGAAGCTGACGGGGTCGCTGGTCAGGCCCGCCGCCGCGGTGAACACGCTGAACAGCGCGATGCAGACGGCAATGGCGCGCCGGCGTCCGATGCGGTCGGCCACGGTGCCGAGAAAGATCGCGCCGAACATCATGCCGAACAGCGCCGAGCTGACCATGAAGCCCGCGCTGGTGGCGCTCACGCCCATCTCCTTCATGATCGACGGCAGCGCGATGCCGGCCACGGCCAGGTCATAGCCGTCGAAGATGATGATCAGCGCGCACCAGAACAGGATCAGCGCATGGAAGCGGTTGAAGCGGGCCGTGTCGGCCAGCTGGTGGACATCGATCTGACGCATGGTTTGTCTCCGGATGGTTGGGGTGGCGGCAGGGGCGGCGTTGCCGCTCACGCCACCGCGGCGGCACGCTCTGCGGCGGCCTGCAGTTCTCGTTCGCGCAGCATGAAGCGCTGGATCTTGCCGGTGGCGGTCTTGGGCAGCGCCTCGACGAAGGCGATCGTGCGCGGATACTTCCAGGCAGCCAGGCGTTCCTTGACGAAGGCCTTCAGTTCGCTCTCGCCCAGCTGCGCGCCGGCCTTCAGCACCACGAAGGCCTTGGTCTTGACCAGCCCGTCCTGGTCGGGCACGCCGATCACCGCGGCCTCCAGTACCGCGGGATGCTGCACCAGCGTGGCCTCGACCTCGAACGGCGACACATAGATGCCGCTGACCTTGAGCATGTCGTCGCTGCGGCCGGCGTAGCTGTAGCTGCCGTCGGGGTTGCGCACGTATTTGTCGCCGCTCTTGGTCCAGCCGCCGCGGAAGGTCTCGCGCGACTTCTCGCGGTTGGCCCAGTACATCATCGCCGCGCTGGGGCCCTGGATATACAGGTCGCCGATCTCGCCGTCGGGCACGGGGCGACCGTCCTCGTCGCGCAGCTCGATGGTGTAGCCCGGCACCGGCCAGCCGGTGGTGCCGTAGCGCACCTGGCCGGGACGGTTGGACAGGAAGATATGCAGCATCTCGGTGGAGCCGATGCCGTCGATGATCTCGCAGCCGAAATGCGCGGTGAAACGCTCGCCGAGGTCCGCCGGCAGCGCTTCGCCGGCCGACGAGCACAGCCGCAGCGCGACCTCGGCGCGGGCCGGCAGCGCCGGCGATGCGAGCAGGCCGGCATAGCCGGTCGGCGCGCCGAAGAACACCGTGGGCTGGTGCTGCAGCCAGCGGCGGAAGGTGGCATCGGGCGTGGGCCGCTCGGCCATCAGTACCACCGTGGCGCCGACGCTGAGCGGGAAGCTGAGGCCGTTGCCCAGCCCGTAGGCGAAATACAGCTTGGCCGCGGAGAAGCACACATCCTGCTCGGTGAGGCCGAGCACCGGCCCGGCATAGAGCGCCGCGGTCCAGTACGGGTTGCCGTGGCTGTGCACCACGCCCTTGGGCTGGCCGGTCGATCCGGACGAATAGAGCCAGAAGCCGGGATCGTCGCATCCGGTGGCGGCGGGCGCCGGCAGCGGCGCCTGCGCGGCGAGCACCGCGTCCAGCGTGGCCATGCCCTCGGGCAGCGGTGCCTGTGCACGCGATACCAGCACCTGCCGCACCTCATGCCCCGGACGTGCCAGCGCATCCTGCAACACCGGCAACAGCGCCGCCGACACCAGCACCGCCTGCGCACGGCTGTGCTGCAGCATGTAGGCGTAGTCGTCGGCGGTGAGCAGGGTGTTGACGGCCACGGGAACGATGCCGGCGTACATCGCGCCGAGGAAGCAGACCGGCCAGTCGGTGCAGTCGTGCATCAGCAGCAGCACGCGCTCTTCGCGGCGGATGCCGGCAGCGAGCAGTGCCGCGGCCAGGCGCCGCACCTGCAGCCCGAGTTCGCCATAGGTGAGCTGGCCGTCGTCGTCGAGATAAGCCAGCTTGCCGGGTCGGCCGGCGTTGCAGGCAAGCAGGTGCGCGGCAAAATTGAAGGTCGCGCCGGGTGGCGGGGCCGGTGGCGCTGCGGGCGTGGCGTTCATGGGTTGTCTCCCCGTTGCTGATGTACGGTGTGCCGCGCGCCGCCATGCGGATGTGGCGGCGCGAGAATGCGGGTGGGGCGGTTCGCTCAGGCCAGGGTGCCGAGCACTGCCGTGCTGGCCTGGATGGCGCAGCGGCGGTGATAGAAGTGCAGGGCGCGCAGTCCGCCCAGCTCTTCGCCGCCGCCCGCGCGGCCCGGGCCGCCGTGCAGCGATTGCGGCATGACGTTGCCGTGGCCGGTGTGCAGCTGCGCCACGTCGGGCGATATCACATGCACGCGCCCATGGCTGTCTGCCAGCTCCAGCGCGGCGGCGCCGAGCGCGGCCGCGTCGCTGCCATAGAGCGAGGCCACCAGCGAGCCCTGGCCACGGCGCACCAGGTCGAGGGCATGGGCGGTATCCCGGAAGGGCAGCAGCGTGGCGACCGGGCCGAACACTTCGGTGTCGTGCACCGCGGCGGCCGCGTCGGCATCGGTCACGCCCAGCAGCGTCGGGCCGATGCAGCAGGCCACCGCCGGGTCGGCATCGACCAGCGGCTGGCGCGCGCCGTCATGCAGCACCTGCGCGTGCGTACGCAACTCGGCCAGCCCCGCCTGCACCGCGTCGAACTGCGCGCGGCTGACCAGTGCGCCCATGCGTACCGAGTCGTGGCGCGGGTTGCCCACGGTTACCTTCGACAGGCGCGCGCCGATGGCCTCGGCGGCCTGGGCGTACAGGGCCTCGGGCACGAATATGCGCCGGATCGCGGTGCATTTCTGGCCGGACTTGACCGTCATCTCGCGCACGACTTCCTTCGCCAGCAGGTCGAAGGCAGCACTGCCGGGGCCATCCTGCGGCAGCAGCACGGCGGCATTGATGCTGTCCGCTTCGATGTTCACGCGCACCGAGCGCCGGGCGATGGCCGGATGCGAGCGGATCACCGCGGCGGTGTCGGCCGAACCGGTGAACGAGACCACGTCGAACGGCTGCAGCGCGTCCAGCAGCCCAGCGGCGCTGCCGCACACCACCGACAGCGCGCCCGCCGGCAGTATCCCGGCCTCGACCACGTCGCGCACCATGCGCTGGGTCAGCCAGGCCGTCGCGGTAGCGGGCTTGACGATCACCGGCACGCCAGCCAGCAGCGCCGGCGCGGCCTTCTCCCACAGGCCCCACGCGGGGAAGTTGAAGGCATTGATAAACAGCGCCACGCCGCGCGTGGGCACCAGCACGTGCTGCGACTGGAACAACGGGTCCTTGCCCAGCCGGGCCGCTTCGCCGTCCGGCAAGTGATGCCGGTCGCCGAGGGTTTCGCCGAGCCGTGCGTAAGTGCCCAGCGTGAAGATGCCGCCATCGATGTCGACCGCGGAGTCGTTGCGCACGGTGCCGCTGTTGGCGGTGGCGATGTCGTAATAGGCATCGCGATGGGCCTGCAGCACCTTGACTACCTCGGCCAGCAGCGCGGCGCGTTGCCGGTAGCTCAGCGCGCGCAGCGCGGCGCCGCCCTGCTCGCGGGCGAAGGCGAAACCGGCCGCCAGGTCCAGGCCAGTGGCGTCGACGCGCACCAGTTCGTTGCCGAGCACCGGGTCGAACAGCGCGGTGCCGCCACCGCTGCCATGCTGCCAGGTGCCGCCGAGGTAATTGGAAAGGAGTTCGGTCATTGTGGATCTCAGCGCGTGAAGTCGATGCGGCCTTGCGGCAGCAGGTACAGCACCAGCGCGCGGCCGTTGCTGACGGTGGGGCGATGGGCGCTGCCCGGCGGGCACACCAGCCAGCCGGCGGGGCGGCCGTCGAAGCGCGCGTCGCGGTCGAGCGGCATGATCAGGTCGATCTCGCCCTCGGGATGGGTGTGGTGCGGGCCGGCGATGTCGTTCATGTCGACCACGTCGACCGAAAAGCCGTGCAGGTCGTCGGCAGGCTTGAAGACGCGGCCGTAGCGGATGCCGCCGCCGTCGCGGTCGCACAGCCAGCCGTCGGCCACGCCGGCCTGGCATGACGCCAGCAGTTGCTGGTAGGTGGGGCTGCCGGCGCCGTGCTCGGCGTTGAGCCAGTCATCAAGCGCCGCGTCGAGCGGGCGGCCGGCCAGTTGCGCGGTGAGCCGCGCGATCTGGCTGCGAAATTCGGTTGGGGACATAGGGCGGGGGCTCCGTCTGATGCGCCGGTTGCCTTCACCGGCATCATGCATTATTGTGCATGTATGAAAAATAGAGCCGCGGTGAAGTCATGTCAAGCACTATATTGCATGAATCTGGGTTAACCCCGGATGGGGAACTGCAGCATGGTTCAAGCGACGCGGCGGCCAACGGGCCGGAGAAGAACCCTTTCCTGGTGTCCCTGGGCGAGCGCGTGCGCGCGCAGCGCGCCTGCCGCGGCCTGACCCGCAAGGCCGCCGCGCAGGCGGCCGGCGTCTCCGAGCGTCATCTCGCCAACCTGGAATACGGCAGCGGCAACGCCTCCATCCTGGTGCTGCAGCACGTGGCCGAGGCGCTGCAGTGCTCGCTGGCCGGGCTGCTGGGCGACGTCACCACGTCGTCGCCGGAGTGGATCCTGTTGCGCGAGCTGCTGGAGCACCGCGACGAAGCCACGCTGCGGCGCGTGCGCATTGCCGTGGGCGAGATGCTGGGCACCGGCGGCGAGAACGCGGTCCAGGGCGCGCGCAGCCCGCGCGTGGCGCTGATCGGCCTGCGCGGCGCCGGCAAGACCACGCTGGGCGGGATGCTGGCCGAAGACCTGGATTTCCCTTTCGTGGAGCTGAGCCGCGAGATCGAGAAGTTCGCCGGCTGCAGCATTGCCGAGATCCAGGGGCTGTACGGCATGAATGCCTACCGCCGCTATGAGCGCCGGGCGGTGGAAGAGGCCATCCAGATCTACCCCGAAGCCGTGATCGCCACGCCCGGGGGGCTGGTGTCGGACCCGGCCACCTTCAACCTGCTGCTGGCCCATTGCACCACGGTCTGGCTGCAGGCCGAGCCGGAACACCATATGGAGCGGGTGCGGGCGCAGGGTGACTTCCGCCCGATGGCGGCCAGCAAGGAGGCCATGGAAGACCTGCGCCAGATCCTGGCCGGCCGCGCCGCTTTCTATTCCAAGGCGGAATTCTCGCTGGATACCAGCGCGCAGCCGCTCGACGCCACCTTTGCCCAGCTGCGCGGGCTGGTGCGGGAGGCGTTGCGCATGCCGGTGTGACGGCGCTGCCTCAATCAGCGGAGACGGAGGGCATCGGCGATCACGCCTTCTGAAATCTGCACAATAGTGCTTGCGGAAAATCTGTTTGACGAATTATAGTTCTTTCAACCAGAGACCCGTTGATGCACGATAGTGCAGTTTCGCTGAGGAGACCCCGCCGTGACCACCGCCCCCCGCGTCGACTACCAGACCGATCCCGCCCAATACAAGCACCTGAAGCTGGCCTTCGACGGCCCCGTCGCCACACTGGCGGTGGACATCGACGAGAACGCCGGCCTGTGCCCCGGCTACAAGCTCAAGCTCAACAGCTACGACCTCGGCGTCGACATCGAACTGAACGACGCGCTCAACCGCATTCGGTTCGAGCATCCCGAAGTGCGCACCGTGGTCATCACCAGCGGCAAGGACAAGGTGTTCTGCTCCGGCGCCAATATCTTCATGCTCGGCGTCAGCAGCCATGCGTGGAAGGTCAATTTCTGCAAGTTCACCAACGAGACCCGCAACGGCATCGAGGATTCCTCAGCGCACAGCGGCCTGAAGTTCCTGGCCGCGGTCAACGGCGCCTGCGCCGGCGGCGGCTATGAGCTGGCGCTGGCCTGCGACGAGATCCTGCTGGTCGACGACCGCTCGTCGGCGGTGAGCCTGCCGGAAGTGCCGCTGCTGGGCGTGCTGCCGGGCACCGGCGGCCTGACCCGCGTCACCGACAAGCGCCATGTGCGCCATGACCTCGCCGATATCTTCTGCACCACCACCGAAGGCGTGCGCGGCCAGCGCGCCAAGGACTGGCGCCTGGTCGACGATATCGCCAAGCCCGCGGTGTTTGCGCAGAAGGTGCGGGAACGCGCGCTGGCGCTGGCCGCGCAGAGCGACCGCCCGGCCGATGCGCAAGGCGTCGCGCTCGCCCCGATCGAGCGCGTGATCGAAGCAGATGCGCTGCGCTATAAGCACGTCACGGTCGAGATCGACCGCGCCGGCCGCACCGCCACCTTCACGGTCAAGGCGCCGACGGGGCCGCAGCCGCAGAACCTCGACGATATCGTACAAGCCGGCGCCGGCTGGTACCCGCTGCAACTGGCGCGCGAGCTGGAAGACGCGATCCTGTCGATGCGTACCAACGAACTCGACATCGGCACCTGGCTGATCAAGACCAGCGGCGACGCCACCGCGGTGCTGGCCACCGACGCCACGCTGCTGGCGCACCAGGACCACTGGTTCGTGCGCGAAACCATCGGCCTGCTGCGTCGCACGCTGAGCCGCCTGGACGTGTCGTCGCGCAGCCTGTTCGCGCTGATCGAGCCCGATTCCTGCTTTGCCGGCACCTTCCTGGAACTGGCGCTGGCGTGCGACCGCAGCTACCACCTGGCGCTGCCCGACGACGAGGCGCGCGCGCCGAAGATCACCGTGGCGGACGTGAACTTCGGCCTGTACCCGATGGCCACCGGCCAGAGCCGCCTGGGACGGCGCTTCTACGACGAGCAACCGGCGCTCGATGCCGTGCGCGCCAGGGCCGGCCAGCCGCTCGATGCCGATGCCGCCTGGGCGCTGGGCCTGGTCACCGCCAACCCCGACGACATCGACTGGACCGACGAAGTGCGCATCGCGCTGGAAGAGCGCGTGGCGATGTCGCCCGATGCGCTCACCGGCATGGAAGCCAACCTGCGCTTCAACGGCCAGGAAAACATGTTCACGCGCATCTTCGGCCGCCTGACCGCGTGGCAGAACTGGATCTTCCAGCGCCCCAACGCGGTCGGCGACAAGGGCGCGCTGAAGGTCTATGGCAAGGGCGACAAGGCCGCCTTCGACTGGAACCGCGTCTGATCCCGCAGCTAACGACAACCGAATCGTCCTCCCCAGGAGACCACCATGTCCGGCATCAACTACAGCGACAAGATCCCCAACAACGTCAACCTCAGTGAAGACCGCACCCTGCAGCGCGCGCTCGAGCAGTGGCAGCCCAACTACCTTAGCTGGTGGAACGACATGGGCCCGGAAGGTTCGCACCAGCACGATATCTACCTGCGCACCGCGATCAGCGTCGATCCGCAGGGCTGGGCCCATTTCGGCCACGTCAAGATGCCGGACTACCGCTGGGGCATCTTCCTGAACCCGGCCGAGGCCAACCGCAAGATCCACTTCGGCGACCACAAGGGCGAGGACGCGTGGCAGGACATTCCCGGGGAATATCGCGCCAACCTGCGCCGCATCATCGTGACGCAGGGCGATACCGAGCCGGCATCGGTGGAGCAGCAGCGCCATCTCGGCCTGACCGCGCCCAGCATGTACGACCTGCGCAATCTGTTCCAGGTGAACGTGGAAGAGGGCCGCCACCTGTGGGCCATGGTCTACCTGCTGCACAAGTACTTCGGCCGCGACGGCCGCGAAGAGGGCGAGGCGCTGCTGGAGCGCCGCAGCGGCCAGCAGGACAACCCGCGTATCCTGCAGGCGTTCAACGAACAGACGCCCGACTGGCTGTCGTTCTTCATGTTCACCTACTTCACCGACCGCGACGGCAAGTTCCAGCTGTGCGCGCTGGCCGAGAGCGCCTTCGACCCGCTCGCGCGTACCACCAAGTTCATGCTGACCGAGGAAGCGCACCATATGTTTGTCGGCGAGAGTGGCGTGTCGCGCGTGATCCAGCGCACCTGCCAGGTCATGAACGAACTTAAGAGCGACGATCCGGCAAAGCTGCGCGCCGCCGGCGTGATCGACCTGCCTACCATCCAGCGCTATCTGAACTTCCATTACAGCGTCACCATCGACCTGTTCGGCGCGGATGAGTCGAGCAACGCCGCCACCTTTTACAGCACCGGGCTGAAGGGCCGCTACGAAGAAGGCAAGCGCACGGACGACCACGTGCTCAAGGGCCAGACCTATCGCGTGCTGCAGGCGCAGAACGGCCAGCTGACCGAGAAAGAGGTGCCGATGCTGAACGCGCTCAACGAGGTGCTGCGCGACGACTACATCAAGGACAGCATGGCCGGCATCGAGCGCTGGAACAAGGTCATCGACAAGGCCGGCATCCCGTTCCGCCTGAAGGTGCCGCACAAGGCGTTCCACCGCAATATCGGTGCGCTCGCCGGGGTCAAGGTATCGCCCGACGGCCGCGTGATCTCCGACGCCGAATGGCGCGACTTCCGCGACCAGTGGCTGCCTACCGACGGCGACCGCGCCTTCGTCGCCAGCCTGATGGGCCGCGTGGTCGAGCCCGGCAAGTTCGCCAACTGGATCGCGCCGCCGGTGATGGGTATCAACCGGCAGCCGGTGGATTTCGAGTACGTGCGGTTTAACTGAGGCGAGCCTTCCTGCGGGTTTGCTCCCTCTCCCGCATGCGGGAGAGGGGCGGGGGTGAGGGCGGGAGCATCAACGAAGCGCCGGTGCTTCAACCACCCCGCACCCTGCCCTCTCCCCTGAGGGGAGAGGGGAACACCGCGGGCACGGACTATACGCCCTGGAAGCCCTCTGATTCTGGAGACCGCCATGGACATGGCAGAAATTCAAGTCATCAAGCAGCACCTGATCGATCCCGAGATCTGCATCCGCTGCAACACCTGCGAAGCCACCTGCCCGATGGGTGCGATCACGCACGACTCGCGCAATTACGTAGTCGATGCCGACAAGTGCAACCTGTGCATGGCCTGCATTTCCCCGTGTCCGACGGGATCGATCGACAACTGGCGCGACGTGCCCAAGCTGCGCGCCTATAGCGTCGACGAGCAGCTGACCTGGGACGCCCTGCCGGACGAACTGTCGCCGGAGCAGCTCGCCGACCTGGCCCCTGGCGCCGACATGCAGTCGGCAGCGCCGGCGCTGCCCGTGGCATCGCCGCTGGCCGGCACCGCCGAGGAAGCCTTCAACAGTGCCCGCTATGGCGCCACCGTGCCGCCGTGGTCCGCCGCGCATGCCTACACCAACCTGTATGGCGCCAAGGCGCCCACCAAGACCATCACCGCCACCGTCACCGGCAACGCGCGCGTGACCGAGGTCGGCCGCGAATACGATACCCACCACATCGTGCTGGACTTCGGCACCACGCCGTTCCCGGTGCTGGAAGGCCAGTCGATCGGCATCGTGCCGCCGGGTACCGACGCCGGCGGCCGACCGCACCATGCCCGCCAGTATTCGGTCGCCAGTCCGCGCAACGGCGAGCGCCCCGGCTACAACAACCTGTCGCTGACCATCAAGCGCGTGCTGCAGGACCACGACGGCAATCCCGTGCGTGGTGTCGGCTCGAACTACATGTGTGATTTGAAGGTCGGCGACAAGGTGGAAGTGATCGGGCCGTTCGGCGCCAGCTTCCTGATGCCCAACCATCCGCGCTCGAATATCGTGATGATCTGCACGGGCACCGGCAGCGCGCCGATGCGGGCGATGACCGAATGGCGCCGGCGGCTGCGCAAGGCCGGCAAGTTCGACGGCGGCAAGCTGATGCTGTTCTTTGGCGCGCGCACGCAGCAGGAACTGCCGTACTTCGGACCGCTGCAAAAGCTGCCGAAGGACTTCATCGACATCAACCTCGCGTTCTCGCGCACGCCGGGGCAGCCCAAGCGCTATGTGCAGGACCTGATGCGCGAGCGTGCGGCGGACCTGGCGGCGCTGCTGGCTTCACCCGATACGTACTTCTATGTCTGCGGGCTCAAGAGCATGGAGGAGGGCGTGGTGCTGGCGCTGCGCGATGTCGCGCAGCAGGCGGGGTTGAATTGGGAGGGGGTGGCCGAAAGGTTGAAGCGGGAGGGGCGGTTGCATCTGGAGACGTATTGAACTTGCTCCGACCCGGGCTCCCTGCCGGTTTGCTCCCCTCTCCCGCGCGCGGGAGAGGGAGTAATCAAGCGCGTGCGCAATGCCCCAAGACTGTACGTCTAATCCGTATCCGGCTGCGCCTTGTGCCGCGCCGCCATCTTCTCCTGCTGCGCGGGCGGCACGTTGTCGTAGTGGCTGAACTGGATGGTGTAGCTGCCATGCCCGCCGGTGATGCTGTTCAGCCGTGACTGGTAGTCGTTCAGCTCCGACAGCGGCACCTGCCCGGCGACGATCACCGTATTGCCGGCCGCGGTGCGCGTGCCATGGACCTGACCGCGCTTGGTCGACAGGTCGCCGATGATATCGCCCATGGCGCTGCCCGGCGCCGTGACCTCGATATCGACGATCGGCTCGAGCACGCTCGGCCTGGCCTTGAGCACCGCGTCGATAAAGGCCTTGCGCCCCGCGGTGGCGAACGCGACTTCCTTGGAATCGACCGGGTGGCTCTTGCCGTCGTACACCGTCACGCGCACGTCCTGCATCGGAAATCCTGCCAGCGGGCCGCTGTCCAGCGCCTGGCGGATGCCTTTCTCGACCGCCGGAATAAACTGCCCGGGAATCGCGCCACCCTTGACCGCATCGATAAAGTCGAAGCCCGCGCCGCGCGCCAGCGGCTCGATGCGCAGCATCACCTCGCCGAACTGGCCGGCGCCGCCGGTCTGCTTCTTGTGCCGGTGATGGCCTTCGGCCCTGGCGCCGATGGTTTCGCGATAGGCGATCTTGGGCGGGCGCGTTGCCACTTCCAGCTTGTACTGATCGGTCAGCCGCTCCAGCGCGCAGCGCAGGTGGAACTCGCCCAGGCCGAACACCACGGTCTCGTTGGTGCCGGCCGGATGCTCGACGCGCAGGCACGGGTCCTCGGCGCTGAGCTTGTGCAGGACCTCGGCCAGGCGCTGCTCGTTGCCGCGCCGCGCCGGCTCTATCGCCAGGCCATAGATGGGGGTGGGGAACTCCAGCGGGGTCAGGTGGATGTTGCCGTCCTCGGTGGCATCGTGCAGGACCGCGTCGAAGCCCAGTTCGTCGACCTTGGCCACGGCGCAGATATCGCCGGGGCCGGCGCGCGGCACTTCCTGGGTCTCCTTGCCTTGCAGCCGCAGCAGGTGCGCCACCTTGAACGGCTGCCGGCCTTCGCCGATATAGAGCTGGCTGTCGCGCGTGACCGTGCCCTGGTGGATGCGGAAGATCGCCAGCTTGCCGACATAGGGATCGATCACCACCTTGAACACATGCGCCAGCACATGCTTGTCCGGCACCGGTTCGGCGCGCACCGCCTGGCGCCGTTCCGTGCCCTCGGCGTCCGCGCCGGTGGAGCGGTAGAACAGCGGCGGGTTGCCTTCAGTGGGATTGGGCAGCAGCCGCACGAACACGTCCAGCAATGCCTCGATGCCGGCGCCGGTGACGGCGGAGGTAAAGCAGATCGGCACCAGGTGGCCTTCGCGCAGCGCGCGCTCGAACGGCGCGTGCAGTTGCTCCGGGGTGATGGCCTCGCCTTGCTCCAGGTACAGCTCCATCAGCTCGGGGTCGATTTCGATCACCTGGTCGATCAGCGCATCGTGCGCCGATGCCACCGATAAAAAATCCGACTCGCCGGCCGGATTGAAGAAGCAGTCGACCACCTTGCCGCCGTGGCCGGCCGGCAGGTTGATGGGCAGGCATTCCTTGCCGAAGGCCTCCTGGATTTCCGCCAGCAGCGCGGGCAGATCGACCTTGTCGCCGTCGATGCCGTTGATGATGATCATCCGGCACAACTGGCGCGCCTGCGCCCACGCCATGGCGCGGCGCGTGGTCATCTCGATGCCGGTCTGCGCATTGATGACGATGGCCGCGGTTTCGACCGCGGCCAGCGCGCTGATGGCATGCCCGGAGAAGTCCGGGTAGCCCGGGGTGTCGATCAGGTAGATGCGGGTGTCGCGGTAGTCCAGGTGGGCAACCGCGGCGCTGAGCGAGCGTTTGTACTTGCGCTCGAGCGGATCGTTGTCGCACACGGTGGACCCGCGTTCGACGCTGCCAGGCGTGTGCACCGCACCGCCCTTGTGCAGCAGCGCCTCGACCAGCGAGGTCTTGCCGCTTCCTGCGTGCCCGAGCAGGGCGACAGTGCGGATGGCATCGGGACTCTCGTGCATGGTGGCTCTCGGTTCGTCCGGCAATGACTCTCAGGGCATTATTGGCGAAATTCGGCGGAAGCGACATATATGCGTGCCGATACCGTGCAATGCCCGACGCAAGGGCGACTTCAAGTGAAGAGGCCGGCGCTCGGCCGGCCTCTTCTGGAGACGCACAGGCTTGGCTGCAGTGCAGCAAACCGTGTGGCGTGTGGCGCGGGCTCAGCCGCGCGCGTCAGCGTGGTCGGTCGACACCGCCAGCGCATGCCACGCGGCCAGCTCGCCTTCCACCTTGCGGTGCTTGTCGGCGATGCGGGCGACCGTGTCGGAACCCAGCGGCAGCCGCACCGGCGGTGTGTCGCTGTCGGCAAGCGCGAGCAAGGCCGCGGCCAGCCGGGCCGGGTCGCCGGGCTGCTGGTGATTGGCCGAGGCCATGTGTGCGCGCATCGCGCCGACCGTCTCCGCATACTCGCCGATCTCCGTGCCGACGCGCACCAGCGAGCTGGCGTCGAGGAAATCGGTGCGGAAGAAGCCCGGTTCGACCACCGTGGCGTGGATGCCCAGCGGCGCCAGCTCGGCCGACAGCGCTTCGGTCAGACCTTCGACCGCGAACTTGGTTGCGCCATAGACGCCCCAGCCCGGATACGCCGCATAGCCGCCGATCGACGAGATATTGACGATATGGCCGCTGCGCTGGCGGCGCATCTGCGGCAGCACCGCGCGCGTCACCGCCAGCACGCCGAACACATTGGTGGCGAACTGCTGCTCGACCTCCCTGGCCGAGGCCTCTTCCACCGCGCCCAGCAGGCCGTAGCCGGCGTTGTTGACCAGCACGTCGATGCGGCCGAAACGCGCCACCGCGGCCTCGGCAGCAGCGATCGCCTGGTCTTCGCTGGTGACATCGAGCGCCACCGCGAGCAGGTGTTCATGCTCGCCCACGGCGCCGATGACGGCCTGCGAATTGCGCGCCGTGGCAACCACCCGGTCGCCGCGGGCCAGCGCGGCGCGGGTCAGCTCGAGGCCGAAGCCGCGCGAGGCGCCGGTGATGAACCAGACCTTGGTGCCGGCGGGGTGGGTAGGGATGGCTTGGGTTTGGATGACGGACATGGTGAATCTCCTTTGCGTTTTGCGTGGTGTTGGACTGCGATGTCGGATGGCGGGGGCCACGGAGACAAATTTAGGCTGGCGAAGCCCGCAACACTAGCCACCCTAATGGCGTTTAAATAGCAACGGCGAGTTGCCAATGGATTCGCGTCCGCCTCGATTGAGCAAATCTCAACCGTATGGCAGACTCGCCGGCATGGACAAACTGCCCCCACTGAACGCGTTGCGCGCCTTCGAGGCCGCCGCGCGGCATCTCAGCATCACCGTCGCGGCCGAAGAGCTGCACGTCACGCCTGGCGCCGTCAGCCGGCAGATCCGCGCGCTCGAACAGGGCCTGGGCGTGCAGTTGCTGCATCGCGGCCACCGGCAGATCTCGCTGACCCGAACCGGCGAGGACTACTACCGCGCCGTGACCCGGGCGATGGATGACCTGCGCGAAGCCACGCGCCGGCTGGGCAAGCGCGCCCGGCGCAGGCAGCTCAAGGTGCGCGCCTATACCACCTTTGCCATGCGCTGGCTGATCCCGCGCCTGTCGAGTTTCCATGCCGCCAATCCCGGCATCGAGGTGCTGCTGACGGCCTCGCTCGATCCGGTCGACTTCCGCAGGGAAGATATCGATGGCGCCATCCGGCTGGGCGACGGCAAGTGGCACGGCGTCAACGCCTACCGGCTGGTGTCGAACATCCTGGTGCCGGTGTGCAGCCCGGCGCTGCTTGGCGCGGGGCCGAAGGTGAAGCGTGCCGCCGACCTGCAGCACCAGACCTTGCTGCATTCGATCGCGCGGCCCGATGACTGGAGCCACTGGCTCAAAGCCGCGCGCGCCGACAAGGCGGTCGACGCGCGCAGCGGCATGACCTTCCAGAGCTCGGCCATGGCCTATGCGGCGGCGGTCGAAGGCCAGGGCTTTGCGATGGCGCAGCGCTTCCTGGTGGCGGCCGACCTCGATGCGGGCCGGCTGGTGGCGCCGTTCCGCCAGACCGTGGACATGGGCGATTTCACCTACTACCTGCTGACGCCGGCGGACCGCAAGGAGAGCCCGAGCATGGCGGTGTTCCGGCAGTGGCTGCTGGCGCAGTTCGAAGCGCAGGGTTGAAGCGCTGGGCTGAAGCGCAGGGCTGAAGCGCTGGGCTGAAGCGGTGCAGGCTTACGCGGTGGCGGTCACCGGCGGGGCCGCCTTTCGCGCCGCCGGCACGCCGCAGTGGACCGCGCCCGATGCCGCCAGGGCCGCAATCTCGTCGTGGCGGTAGCCAAGCTCGGCCAGCACGGCCTCGGTATGCTGGCCGCGGGCCGGCGCCGGACGTGCCGGCAGCGCGTTCTCCTGCACGCTGTTGATGGGGAAGCCCGGCATGCGGATCTCGCCCAGCGTGTCGTGCTGCACGCTTTGCATCATGCGGTTGGCCGCCAACTGCGGATGCGCCAGGACCTGCTCGTAGTTCGCCACCGGCGCGCACAGGATGTCGGCCTCGTGCAGCAACGCCAGCCAGCACGCGGTGGTGTGCTTCACGAACGCGGCGCTCAGCGCTGCCACCATGGCGGCGCGATTGGCCACGCGCAGCGCCGGGGTAGCAAAGCGCGGGTCGTCGGCCAGGCCTGGCTGGCCTAGCACATCGCACAGCCGGCGCCAGCGCTCGGGCATGTAGGCTGCCACCATGATCCAGCCGTCGGCGGTCCGGAAGGCCTGGTTGGGCGCGGAGTAGGGGGCGGCGCTGCCGATGCGCTGCGGCAGCTGCCCGTCGGCGCCATAGCTGGTCAGGGACGACTGCTGCAGCGCCAGCGCCGCATTGAACAGGCTGACGTCGAGATGTCCGCCCAGACCGTCGCGCGCGCGCTGCGCCAGCTTGGCCAGCACGCCCATGCTGGCCACATAGCCGGTCATGACGTCGACCACCGGCGCCTGCACCTTGCAGGGTTCGCCGTCGGGCGTGCCGGTCAGGCTCATCAGGCCGGCATCGGCCTGCAGGATGCCGTCGACGCCGGCGCGCTGCGCATAGGGTCCGTGCTGGCCGTAGGCCGAGATCGAGCAGTAGATCAGCCGCGGATGGTCGGCCGCCAGTTGCGCATGATCGAGGCCGAGGCGCGCCATCACGCCGGGACGCATGCTCTCGACCACGATGTCGGCGGTCGCGACCAGGCGGCGCGCCACCGCCACGCCGTCGGCGGACTTCAGGTCGAGCGCCACGCCCAGCTTGTTGCGGTTGAAACCGTGGAACAGCGCACTGTCGTCGCCGATCCATGCGGGGCCCAGGCCGCGGCCGAGTTCGCCGCCGGGCGGCTCCACCTTGATGACCCTGGCGCCCATGTCGGCCAGCAGCATGGTGCAGGTCGGCCCGGCGCCGATCTGCGTGAAGTCGATCACGGTCAGGCCGTCCAGGGCGTTGCGCAGCGTGGGTTGCGCCGTGGCGGCAAGGGCGGGCGCGTTCATAGCGCCACCTTGATGCCGTTGTCCTGGATCAGCCGCTGCCAGCGCGCCAGGTCCTTGCCGATATGGGCCTTCAGCTCGGCCGGCGACGAGGCCTGCGGCTCGAAGCCTTGCCTGGCCATCTGCTCGGCGATGTCGGGCGATTTCAGCGCGGCTGCCAGCGCGGCGTTGAGCTTGTCGACCACCGCGCCGGGTGTGTGCGCCGGCGCCAGCAGGCTGTACCACAGCTCGGCGTCGTAGCCTGTTATGCCGGCCTCGGCAAAGGTGGGCAGGTCGGGCATCAGCGCCGTGCGCTTGTTGCCGGCAATGCCCAGCGCGCGCAGCTTGCCGGCGCGCACATACTGGATCGCCGAGGCAATGGTTGCAAACGAGACCTGCACCTGGCCACCCATCAGGTCGGTGATCGATGGCCCGGTGCCGCGATACGGGATGTGCAGCAGTTCGGTGCGATTGAGCTTGGCAAAGACTTCGCCGGCCAGGTGCTGCGGCGTGCCGTTGCCCGGGCTGCTGTAGCTGAGCTTGCCGGGGTTGGCGCGGCTGTACTGGATGAAGTCCTGCAGGGTGCGGAACGGCTGCTCCGGATTGGCCACCAGCATGATCGGCACCGCGGCGATGCGCCCCACCGGCGCGAAGTCGCGCTCGATATTGAAAGGCACCTTGCTGCCGAGAAAGGGGTTCATCGTGACCTGGCTCGAGGCGATCACCAGCGTATAGCCATCGGGTGCCGCGTGAGCGACGAAATCGGTGCCGAGGTTGCCGCCGGCGCCCGGCTTGTTCTCGATCACGATGGTCTGGCCCAGCAGCTTGCCCATTTTGGGCGCGATCAGCCGCGCCAGGATATCGTTGCCGCCGCCGGGGGCGAACGGCACCACCAGCGTGATCGGCTTCTGCGCGGGGAAGGGCGCCTGCGCCGCCGCGCCCAGCGCCGTGGCGGCCAGCATGGCGGCGAGCGCCGTGCGTGCGAATCGGGTCATGCCAGTCATGGTCTGTCTCCTGTCGATTGGATTTCGAACGCTCAACGCCCGGTGAAACGGGGCTGGCGTTTCTCGGCGAAAGCCTGTCGGCCCTCGGTACGGTCGGCGGTATCGCGCAGCACGCCCCAGTAGAGCTCGGTGAGCTGCTGCGCGTCGGCGTCGCCAAGGTGGCTGGTCTGGCGCGACAGCCGCTTGACCGCCTGCACCGCCAGCGGCGCATTGGCGGCGATGCGCGCGGCGATCGCCAGCGCGCGGTCGAGCAATAGGTCCGGCGCCACCGTCTCGCTGACCAGCCCGATGCGGGCCGCGTGTTCCGCATCGATGCGCTCGCCGGTCAACACCATCTGCATTGCATGCGCCGCGGGCACGGCCTTCAGCAGCCGGTGCAGTCCCGACACCGCCGGAATCGAGCCGACCGCCGTTTCGGGCAGGCCGAAGCTCGCCTGTGCCGATGCGATCCGCACATCGCATTGCAGCGCCAGCTCCAGACCCGCGCCGAGGCAGTGGCCGTTGACCGCCGCGATCAGCGGCTTGCACAGGTCCAGGCCGGCCAGGTCCATCAGGCGGATATAGAGTCCCATGTCGGCAGCCGGCTGCGGGGCACGGAACAGCGCTTGCGCGTAGCTGGCAGGCGATTCGCGCGTGCCTTTCAGGTCCGCGCCCGCGCAGAAGGCGCGCGTGCCGGCGCCGGTCAGCACTGCCACGCGCAGGTCGTCGCGGTCGCGCACTTCGGCCAGGTGGTCGCGCAGTTCGCGCAGGGTGGGCACGTCCAGCGCATTGAGCGCCTCGGGCCGGTCGATGGTCAGCACCGCGACCGCGGCTTCGAGATGGAGTCGTACAGTCATGGCGGCCTCCTTATACGCTGGGCGACGACAGGCTGCGCCCGCCGCAGACATAGAGCACCTGCCCGGTCACATACGATGCGCGTGGGTCAAGGAAGAAGCTGACCGCATTGGCGATATCGTCGGCGGTGCCGATGCGCTGCACCGGCACCGATTTCTGCAGCCTGGCCTGCACGTCCGCGGCGAAGCCGCGGAACAGCGGGGTATCGACGATGCCCGGCGCCACCGCGTTGACGGTGATGCCCTTGGCCGCGAACTCGATCGCCAGCGAACGCGTCAGGCTGACCACGCCGCCCTTGGCCGCGGCATAGTTGGCCTGCCCGAAGCCGCCCAGCCACGCGCGCGACGAGATATTGACCACGCGCCCGTAGCCGCGCTCGACCATGCCGGGCAGCGCCGCGCGGCAGCACAGGAATTGCGAGCGCAGGTTGGTGTCGACGACCAGGTCCCAGTCTTCGTCGCTCATCTTCAGGAAGCGCATGTCGCGCACCGCGCCGGCGTTGTTGACCAGGTAGTCGACGCGGCCAGTGCGTGCGAGCACCTGGGCGAAGGCGTCGTTGACGGCGGCCGAGTCGGTCAGGTCGGCACTGGCGCCGAAGGCATCGAAGCCCTCGGCAACCAGCGCGCCGACGGCGGCATCGAGCGCGGCCGCGTCGCGGTCGAGCAAGGCCACCGCCAGGCCCTGGCGCGCCAGCTGCGTGGCGATGCCCAGGCCGATGCCGCGCGCGGCACCGGTCACCACCGCCACGTGCGCGGGATCGAAGCTTTGTGTGCGCATCTCAGACTCCCAGCAGGTGGACGGACGAGGCGGCGTGGTCCACGCCCGCGATGCCGCCGCCGGTGCATTGCGTCAGGCCGATGCGGGCCTGCGCCACCTGGCGTGCGCCGGCGCGGCCCTGCAGCTGCCACAGGATCTCGACCATCTGCGCCACGCCGGTGGCGCCCAGCGGATGGCCCTTGGCCAGCAGCCCGCCGCTGGGGTTGACCGGCACGCGCCCGCCCAGGCGCGTGGCGCCGGACCTGAGCAGGGCCACGGCCTCGCCGCGCGGCGCCAGGCCGAGGGCTTCGTAGTAGAGCAGCTCGGCGATGGTGAAGGCGTCGTGCAATTCGACCACGTCGACGTCCTGCGGCCCGAGTCCGGCCTGCACGTAGGCCTGGCGCGCGGCGCGCGCGGTGATCTCGGCATCGAGGATGTCGTCGTCGGCCTCTTCGCGCATGCCCGAGACCACCACCGACGACAGCACCTTCACCGGCCGCGCCTGCGCCGGGCGGTGCGTGCTTAGCACCAGCGCGGCGGCGCCATCGACCTGCGACGGACAGCATTGCAGCAGCGTCAGCGGGTCGGCGATCATGCGCGAGGCCAGCACTTCTTCGACCGTGGTGGTGTTGCGCTGCTGCGCGTACGGGTTGAGCGACCCGTGCTGGCGGTTCTTGACCGCAACCTCGGCCAGGTCGGCCGGCCGGGCGTCGCGCTCGTACAGGAAGCGCGTGCCGCGCATCGCATAGACCGCGGGCAGCACCATGCCGGACCTGGCATAGAGCTCGGTCTTGTGGTCGTTGCGCTGCAACGGGATGGTGCCGCCGCCGAGCGCCGTGAGCTGCTCGATGCCGAACACCAGCACCGTGTCGTATTGCCCGGCCAGCAGCGCGTGCCGCGCCAGGTGCACGCCGGTGGCGCCGCTGGCGCAGGCGTTCTCGACGTTGTAGACCGGGATGCCCTTGAGCCCCAGGTCGCGCACGATGAGCTGGCCGAGGATCATGCCGCCCAGCACGTTGGCGCAGTAGACCGCCTGGATGCGGCCGGCCGGCACGTCGGCGTCGGCCAGCGCCTTCAGGATGGCCTGTTGCGCCAGTTCCGGCGCCAGCACGCCGGGATGGCGGCCGAACGGCGTCATCGCGCCGCCGTGGATGTAGATGTCCTGCATGGTGCTTACCTTTTCCTTCTCTCGATCGTTCAGGCCGGGACGGCTTCGAACACATAGCCAAGCTCGGCGTCATGCCGCGGCGCGTAGCGCGCACCGATGACCGGGCGCGCCGCGCCCAGCAGGCGGCCGAAGATGCGCACCGGCCCGACGAAATCGACATAGCCGAGCGCGTACGGCGGCTGCCCGGTCTTGGGCGCGGGGTGGATCACGGTATAGCTGTAGAGCGTGCCCGTGCCGGCGATGGCGACGGCCTCATGGCCCTCGGCCAGCGGCGAGTCGGCGGGCAGCGCCGGAAAGATCCAGGCGCCGGTGGCGCGCTCGCGCGAGGCAAGCAGATGGGGGACGGGTTCCGCGCTCCAGAGCGGATAGGGCTGGTCTGACATGGCTGTCTCCTGCGGTTGGGCCTGGTGTAATGGTTGTCGCCGGCGGGCCGCGCGACAAACGATATTTCAGGCGCTTTCGCTTGAGGAAAAGTCAAGTTAAAGTCCAGCGGAAGGGAAGGAAAAGGCGAGGGAAAGGGGCGTAGAGGGGAAGGGGAGTCAAGCCAGCAGCGGGCGCTGCCGGCCGCTAAGGCGCGCGGAGGATAACGGCGCCCGCTGCGGGCGCCGTGGCACCAGCTGGTGACGGACCGTCCTAGTCCGCCACCCCCACCAACCGCGACAACGACTGCTCCGCGCCGCGCGAGGCCGCCACCACGAAATCGATGAAGCGCCGGACCCGCACCGGCATCTGGCTGCGGTGCGGGTAGTACATGTACAGCCCGACCTGGCTGCTGCTGTATCCGGTCAGGATTGCCCTGAGCCGTCCGCTGACCAGGTCGGCATGGACCATGTAGGCGGGCAGCTGGCCGATGCCGATGCCGGCGCGGACCGCCTCGACCTCGGTTTCCACGTCGTTGAAGCTGGCCACGGCCGGCAGCTCCTGGTACACCAGGTTGCCGTCCACCTGCAGTTCCCACGGCACCATGCGGCCGGTGGCGGGTCGGCGGAAGCCGGTGCACTGGTGCCGCAGCAGGTCGTCGAGCGTGGCCGGCTCGCCGTGCCGCGCCAGGTACTCCGGCGCGGCGCAGATCACCAGCGGCAGGTCGCACAGGCGCCGCGCCACCAGGTTCTGGCCGGGGCTGGTGCCGACGCGGAAGCCCACGTCGATCCTGGCTTCGACCAGGTCGGTGAAGAGGTCGCTCAGCACTACATCGAAGCCGATGCCGGGATGCTGGTCGCGGAAGCCCTTGACCAGCGGCACCAGCACGCGGCTGCCGAGCGACGGCGGCGCGGTCAGGCGGATCAGGCCGTCGTCGTCGCCGCGGCTGGCACGGACCTGCTCGAGCGCTTCGTCGAGCTGGCGCATGCCGGGCGCGGTCAGTTCGAACAGCCGCGCGCCTTCCTCGGTCAGGCTGAGCTTGCGCGTGGTCCGGTGCAGCAGGCGCACGCCCAGGTGCGCCTCGAGCGTGAGCACCGCCTTGCTCGCCGCCTGCGGCGTGACACCGGCCTCGACCGCGGCACGCCGGAAGCTGCCTGCGCGCACCACGCCGAGGAAGAGGGTGAGGACCCGGGCCTTGTCCATGACTGGCAACCAGAGGTTGGGAATGTGCCCATCATAGCGCCAGTCATGACCACCCAGGCAGCCAGGCCACTAGTGCTCCACCAGGTGCTCGATGCGGATCGGCAGCTCCCGCACGCGTTTTCCGGTGGCGTGGAAGACGGCATTGGCGATGGCCGGGGCGACGCCCACCAGCGCGATCTCACCGAGTCCCTTGACGCCCAGCTCATTGACGTGGGGATCGACTTCGTCGACGAAATGCGCCTCCAGCCCCTGGATATCCAGGTTGACGGGCACCAGGTAGTCCGCCATGTGCGCATTCACCGGTCGGCCGTCGCGCGGGTCCAGCGCGGTTCGCTCCATCAGCGCCATGCCGATGCCGCCGACCATGCCGCCGGTGCACTGGCTGGCGGCCAGCCGCGGATTGACGATGCGGCCCGCGCCATAGGCGCCAACCACACGCCGTACCCGGATGGTGCCGACGTCGGGATCGATCGCGACTTCGACGAACACCGCGCCAAAGGCGTGCATGGAGAACCGGCCGCGCACCGCCGCATCCGGTCCTGCGGTGGCGCTGGCCTCGATGATGCCGCTGCCATGGCCCGCATTGCGGCGCTGGTCCAGCGCCGCAATGCAGGCGGCGCGCACCGCCGAGCCCACCGACGCCAGCGTCATCGAGCCCCCATGCGGCGGGGTTGGCGGAAAGTCAGAGTTGCCCAGGCTGAAGCGCACGCGCTCCAGCGGCAGCGCCAGCGTTTCCGCGGCGATCTGGGTGATCGAGGTATAGGTGCCAGGCCCCATGTCGCTGGCGGCGGCCTCGACTTCGGCAGTGCCGTCGGCCAGCAGGCGCACCCGCGCGCTGGCCTGGCCATGGAACACCGGGTAGCTCGCGCACGCCATGCCCCAGCCGATGCGCAGGCGGCCGTCGCGCATCGAGCCGGGCGCGAGCGTGCGGCGCGACCAGCCGAACGCATCGGCGCCGCGCTCGTAGCAGGCCAGCATGGAACGGCTCGAGAACGGCAACTGCATCCCTTCATCGAGCCCGGGCTCATTGCGCCGGCGCAGCTCGAGCGGATCCATCTCGAGCGCATGCGCCAGCTCATCCATCGCGCATTCCAGCGCAAAGATGCCGGTGGCCTCGCCCGGGCCGCGCATATACGTGGGGGTGCTGATGTCCAGTGGCACCAGCCGGTAGCGGGTGCGCACGTTCGGGCAGCTATAGAGGAACGGCGTGACCGCTGTCAGCGCCTCGGCGAACTGCTCGTAGCGGCTGGTTTCGCCGCTGCCTTCATGCACGATGGCGGTCAGCCGTCCGTCGGGCGTGGACGACAGCGCCACGCGCTGTACCGTGCGCGGTCGATGCCCCGCCAGATGAAACGTCTGCCGACGCGACAGCACCAGCTTGACCGGCCTGCCCACCACGCGCGCGGCCACCGCCGCGAGCGTGACGTGGGGCCAGGTGCGCAGGCTGGTGCCGAACGCGCCGCCGATGAACGGGCAGACCACGCGCACGTTCCCGGCCGGGAGGCCCAGGATCGCCGCAATCTCGGCCTGCTCGTTGACCACGAACTGGCTCTTGCTCCAGAGCGTCAGCTGCTCGCCTTCCCAGGCGGCAACGGTGGCGTTCGGCTCGATCGGCACGTGGTTCTCGCGGGCGGCATCGTAGTGCACATCGATGCTGACGGCCGCGGCGGCAAGTGCCGCGTCGGGGTCGCCGCGCACGCGGTCCGCTGCGTGCGGCCCCGGCTCGCGTCCCGCCTCCGGCACCACGGCTTCGGCGCGCAGGTCGAGCGGGTCGCAGACCGGGGTTTGCGCGGCATAGCCGATCCGCAGCAGGGTGGCGGCGTGCTCGGCCTGGTCCAGCGTCTGTGCCACGACCACGGCGACCGGCTGGCCGTAGAAGCGCACGCGGTCATCCTGCAGCACGTGCAGGCGCTCGCCATGCTCCGGATCGATAAAGCCCTTGTGCGGCGCGTAAGCCAGCTTTGGCGTGTTTTGGTGGGTCAGCACCGCCAGCACGCCGGGCACGCGCTGCGCGGCTTCGGTGTCGAGTTCCGTCAGCCGTCCCAGTCCGATCGAGGCGCCGACGATGACGGCGTAGGCCTGTCCGGGCTGGTTGAAGTCGGCGGCGTATTGCGCGCTGCCGCTGACCTTGGCGCGGCCGTCGACGCGGGCGTGCGGCTGGCCGATGTGGTTGGTGTTCATTTGCATTCTCCTGCCAGTTCGAGGGCCCGTACCACCGTGCGTTGCAGCAGGGCCACCTTGTACCGGTTGCCCGGCAGCGCCGTGGCGTCCGCAATCGTGGTCAAGGCCGCCGCCTCGAAGCTCGCGCGCGTCGGCGGCTTGCCCTGCAGCGCCAGCTCGGCCGCGCGCATGCGCCATGGCCGCGTGCCAACCCCGCCGCAGGCAAGGCGGGCGGCGCGGATCACGCCGTCGCCGAGCTCGAACGCCGCCGCGGCCGATACCAGGGCAAACTCATAAGAAGCCCGATCCCGCACCTTCAGATAGCGCGCGGTGCGCCCGCACGAAAGCGCCGGAACCCTGACCTCGACGATGAGTTCGCCGGGCGCCAGGGTGTGCTCCAGATGCGGCGTGGTGCCGGGAAGCCGGTACAGGTCTTCCACGGCGATGTGGCGCGCGCCGTCCGGGCCGCGTACCTGGACCACCGCATCCAGTGCCACCAGCGCGACCGCAAGGTCGGACGGGTGCGTGGCGCTGCAATGCGCGCTCGTGCCCAGGATGGCATGGCCTGCGTGCAGGCCGTCGACGGCCGCGCAGCCGCTGCCCGGCGCGCGCTTGTTGCAGGCCGCGTCGAGCATGCGGAAGTAGGGACAGCGCACACGCTGCAGCAGGTTGCCGCCGATGCTGGCCATGTTGCGCAATTGCGGCGAGGCGCCTTCGATCAGCGCTTCGGCGATCACCGGCTGCAGCCGCAGCACGTCCGGATGCGCGGCCACGTCGGCCATGCGGGCCAGCGCGCCGATGACCAGCTCGTCGCCTTGCGCGCGGATATGGTTCAGCGGCAGCGCGTTGATGTCCACCAGGCGCGCGGGCTGTTCCACGTGCTCGCGCATCAGGTCCACCAGCGTGGTGCCGCCGGCGATGAAGCGGGCGCCGGCAGCGGCGGCCGCCAGGGCTTCGGCTTCCGAGCCGGCCTTGTGCAGGGTGAAGGGAATCATGGCAGCTTCCTTTGCCCGAGTTCGGCGATCGCGGCGACGATGCCCGGGTACGCCCCGCACCGGCAGATGTTGCCGCTCATCCAGAAGCGCACCTCGTCGGCCGAGCAGGCATGGCCCTCGTCGAGGCAGGCAACGCCCGACATGATCTGGCCGGCGGTGCAGAACCCGCACTGGAAGCCGTCGTGCGCGATGAACGCGGCCTGCAGCGGATGCAATGCAGCGCCGGGCGCCGACAGGCCCTCGATGGTGCGCACCTGCGCGTCGTGGCACAGTGCGGCCAGGGTCAGGCAGCTGTTGATGCGGCGCCCGTTCACCAGCACCGTGCAGGCGCCGCATGCGCCCTGGTTGCATCCCTTTTTCGCGCCGGTGAGGTCCAGGCGCTCGCGCAGTACGTCGAGCAGGGATTCGCGCGGATCGATGTCGAGCTGATGCGGCGTGCCGTTGATCGTCATGCGCAGCGGCATGCGGGGCGAGCCGCCGGCATCGCCCGACTCTGACTGGGTGCCGTTGGAACGAACAGGACTTGACATGGTTGACATTCCTCTTTGCTGGGCCCGATGGATTTGAGCCGGTGGGGACGGACGCTCTGCAGGCTTGCACCCGTTCAGCAATCCGCTGCGGTAACGACCGGAGGCGCATTCTGCAAGTTGCTGCAGGGTGGGCGCGTCCCGTCGCCACGGTCAGCGAAGGGTGCATGGCGACTTCGGACTGGCGGGCAGTCATCGCAACGCTACCGCCACAGGCGGTCATCGAAATAGAATGACGTTGCGCTGCGCTGGACGATTCTTGCGTCTTCGACCCGGGCTTGCTGCGGGCGTGTGCAGGCCGGTTTACTTCGCCCCGATAACTTCATATGCTTCCATGCGCAGCGGGGACGTGGCCCTGGCCCCGACGCTACCGACCTGGGCCTTGCGGGGTTCAGTGCCTATGCGAGCGTCAACCAGACATGGCGTAATCGATGCGGAGTTGCCGTTTAGTCCCGATGTCAGCAGCCGCGGACGGCCGTGGGCGGGCATCACCGTACAGGTCCACCACTGGCGCTCGGGCGGGGCGGTGTCGTCGCCGGAGCTGGACCACGACATGCTGGCGATGCGGCTGGCCGGACATGCCTCGCTGGAGCAGCGGCGCCTGGGCCAGGTCCATCGCAGCATCGTCTTTCCCGGCAATCTCAGCCTGCATCCGCGGCAAGTCGAGTCCGGCTGGAGCTGGGACCGGCCCGGCTCCATCGTCATTGCCAGGGTTCCACCGAGCCTGCTGGACGAAGCCGCCGATGCCACCATGCGCCTGCCGCGCGGCACCCAGCGGTTGCGCAACTGCTTTGGCGTGCGCGACGGCTTTGCCGAGACCCTGATCTTCACGCTCGCGCGAGAACTCCAGCTCACCGCGCATCCGGCGCAGCTGCTGATTGCCGAGTCCCTGTCCTGCGCGCTGTCCGCCCATCTGGTGCATCGCTTCAATGTCGGCGACCCGGGGGCCTCGCCGACGCCCGGCGGCTTGCAGCCTCATGCGCTGAGCAGGGTCCTGGACTATATCCATGGCACCCCGGAGGTGGTGACGCTGCAGGCGCTGGCAGATCTCGCCAATGTCAGCCGCTTCCATTTCGCGCGCATGTTCAAGCGCAGCATGGGTGAAACGCCGATGGCGTATGTCGAGCGCGTGCGCTTGTTGCGCGCGCGCGAGATGATCCGCTCTGGCGACTATCCGCTGGCGCTGGTGGCCACGCTGGTGGGGTTCTCCGACCAGTCGCACCTGGGGCGGCGCTTCAAGCGGCATTTCGGCTGCACGCCCGGCGAGCTGCTCAGATACGGCACCACGCCTGGCGCGGATGCGTCGCCACAGCCGCCACAAGTGCCGCAGGCCGCGATGTCATGCGTTTGTAATTAAGACCCTGGCTATCCTTGTAATCCGTGGATTCGTGGCGCACGCGGCGTGTGCTGGCGCCTGCAACGGTCGCTGGTGCGCCGCCCGATGCACCGGCAACTCAAGGCACGAATGTTGCGGGAGGTACTGACAGCGATGGGTATATCGCTGGCCCGAGAGTCATGTGACCGGGTCGACCATCCACCCGCCACAAGGCGTCGGTTGAGGCCGCGTCGGGACCTTTGGGACAAGGAGAGCTGTCATGAATATCGTCTGGCTTGTTGGAGCCGTAGTCATCATTCTCGCGGTACTCAGCTTCTTCGGCTTGCGCTAGGCCACATCGCATAGCGTACCGCGCAAGACCCCGGCACGACTGTCGGTGCGCGTACCGCGGGCATCGTCGTGATGCCCTTGCTGCAGTGCGGCGTGGCACCGCCACGCCCGATTTTTCCCTTTCCCTTAGGAATTTCATCTGTTCCGACGACGAGCTTTTGCGCGTGTCCTGCCAACAATGTTCGGCCAAGACAGCGACAAACCATCCGAGGAGACAGACATGAGCACGCATCCGTTCGACCTGACCGGCAAGGTGGCACTGGTGACCGGCGGTAACGGCGGCATCGGCCTGGGCATTGCCGAAGGACTGGCCGCCGCCGGCGCCGATATCGCGATCTGGGGCACCAACGCGGACAAGAACGCCGCCGCGGCGGACCGGCTGGGCCGGCACGGGCGCAAGGTGCATACGGAGCTTTGCGACGTGGGCGACGAGCGGGCGGTCGATGCCGCGATGGCGCGCACGGTGGCGGCGCTGGGCCGCATGGACGGCTGCTTTGCCAACGCCGGCGTGGGCAGCGGCAGCAAGGCACCGTTCGACCAGCTCGAGACCGAGGCCTGGCGCCGGACCTTGCGCGTCAACCTGGACGGCGCCTTCTTCACGCTGCGCGCGGCGGTGCGGCAGATGCTGGCGCAGGGCGAGGGCGGCGTGCTGTGCAGCACGGCCTCGGTCGCCGCCATCGAAGGCGCGCCGCGCGCCGAGCACTACGCCGCCACCAAGGGCGGCGTGATCTCGATGATGCGCGGACTCGCGGTCGAGTATGCGCGCAAGGGCATCCGCGCCCATTCGATCCTGCCGGGCTGGATCAAGACCGAGATGACCAGCGCGGCGCAGGGCAACGATGCCTTCCAGGAGATGGTGCACAAGCGCGTGCCGATGCGCCGCTGGGGCGAGGGCAGCGACTTCGCCGGCATCGCGGTCTACCTGATGAGCCCGGCCTCGGCCTACCACACCGGCGATACCTTCGTCATCGACGGCGGCTATACGCTGTTCTGACCGCTGTTCTGACGCCAGGGGCCGACCGGCCAGACCCTGCCGCCGCCGACCACATAGGCGCGCTCGTCGGACTGCGGCCGCACCGTGGCATGGCCGGTGAAGGCGCCGAACGCAGGCAGGATGGCGCCGCGCGGCCCGAACAGGAAGCAGGGCAGGCGCAGGCTGTCGGCGCCGCTGCCGCGCAGCCGGCAGGCCGGGTGCAGGTGGCCCGCCAGCACATAGCCCAGCGTCGACGTGCCGGGCATATGGCATAGCGCGAACGGGCCCGCTAACGCGGGTTCGGACACCACGGCAATGCCGAGCGACGCGGGCGGATCGCCGGCGCGCGCGTCGTGGTTGCCACGCACGAGCGTGCAGCGCAACCGCGGCGGCAAATCCTGGCGCCAGTCGTACAACGCCTGCAGCACCGCTGGCGTGCGCGACGCGCGCGCGTGCAGGAAGTCGCCGAGGAAGACCAGTTCATCGACCGGCAGCTGCTGCACCAGCCGGGTCAGCACGGCGAGGTTGTCGCTGGTGGTGCCGTGCGGCACCGGCTGCCCCAGCGCGCGGAACGCCGCGGCCTTGCCGAAGTGGACGTCGGCCACCATCAGCATGCCGGCCGCCTGCCACCACAGCGCATGTTCGGGCAGCAGCCACAGCGTTTCGCCGGCGGCCGACACCGCCATCGCGCCACCCTGCTGCAAGGTGCGGGCGTCGGGGCTCATAGCAGCGGCAGCGGCTTCGACGGCTTGCGCGGGCGTCGGGGCCGGCGCGCGGTGCGGGCAGACGGGCCGGCATGGTCGGCCATGCCGAAGCGCGCGGCTTCGGCCACGGCATCGGCCATCACCTCGGCTGGCATGCCCGCGGCTTCGCCGGGCTCGGGCCCGGCCGCCAGTTCGAGGTCGGCCAGCATCCGCGCGATGCGGTCGGCGAGCTTCTCGGTGCTGAGCTTCTCGCGCAGGAATTCCACCACCAGGGGGAACGACATCGGCGTGGGCCGCTTCAGCGCGTGCAGGTCAAGCTTCAGCGCGGACAGCCGCTCCAGCGTCGCGGCGAGCCGGTGCGCGTCCAGCTCCTGCATCAGCACTTCGCGTTCGGCCTGGCCCAGCAGCAGGTTGCCCGGGTCGTGCTTGCGAAAGACCTCGTAGAACAGGCTGGACGATGCCTGCAGCTGGCGCGCGCTCTTGGGCGCGCCGGGGTAGCCCTGGAAGATCAGCCCGGCGATGCGCGCGATCTCGCGGAAACGCCGCAACGACAGTTCGCCCGCATTCAGGCTGCCCAGCACGTCGGCGGCCAGGTCGCGCCGTCGCTCGTCGGCGAGAACCTGCGGCAGCCAGCGGGCCCAGTCCACCGGCGCCGACGCCAGCAGTTCCAGCCCGTAGTCGTTGACCGCCACCGAGAACGTGGCCGGCACCTGTTGTCCCAGCCGCCATGCCAGCAGGCTGCCCAGGCCAAGGTGCACGGAGCGTCCGGCGAACGGATAGAGGAACAGGTGCCAGCCCTCGCGTGAATGCAGCGATTCGGCCAGCAGCGTGTGGCGCGAGGGCAGCGCCGACCACTGAGCCTGCAGGTCGACCAGTGGCTGGATCAGCGGCAGCTCTGGGGTGTCGCGCGGATCCAGCCGGCCCGCCGCGGCGGCGGCGAGCGTGTCGATCACGGCCTCGGCCAGCTCGGTCGACATCGGCATCTTGCCGCCGTTCCAGCGCGGCACTACCGGGCGCCGGCCGGTCGCGCGGCGCACGAAGGCGGTCATCTCCTGCACCCGCACCAGTTCCAGCAGCCGGCCGCCGAACAGGAAGCAGTCGCCGGGTGCGAGCCGCGCGATAAAGCCTTCTTCCACCGACCCCAGCGAGGCGCCGCCGCTGCCCGCGCGGCTCCAGTAGCGCACCTGCATGGTGGCATCGCTGACGATGGTGCCCACGCTCATGCGGTGGCGCCGCGCCAGCCCCGCGTCCGGCACGCGCCAGACGCCTGCGTCGTCGGGCACCGCGCGGCGGAAATCCGGGTACGCCGTCAGCGTGGCGCCACCCTGGCGCACGAAGTCGAGGCACCACTGCCATTCCTCGCCGGTCAGGCCGCGGTAGGCCCAGGCGGAGCGCACCTCGGCCAGTAACGCTTCGGGCCGGAAGCCGCCGCCCAGCGCCACCGTGACCAAGTGCTGCACCAGCACGTCGAGCGGTTTGTCGGGCGACTCGCGCGCCTCGATCCGGCCGGCCTGCACCGCATGCCGCGCGGCCACGGCCTCGACCAGTTCCAGGCTGTGCGTGGGCACCACCGTCACGCGCGAGGCGCGGCCGGGCGCATGGCCGGAGCGCCCCGCGCGCTGCAGCAGGCGCGCCACCCCCTTGGGCGATCCGACCTGCAGCACGCGCTCCACCGGCAGGAAGTCGACGCCAAGGTCCAGGCTGGAGGTGCACACCACCGCGCGCAGCGCGCCGTTCTTCAGGTTCAGCTCTACCCATTCGCGCACCGCGCGGTCGAGCGAGCCGTGGTGCAAGGCAATCTCGCCCGCCCAGTCCGGGCGCGCGTCGAGCAGCGCCTGGTACCACAGCTCGGCCTGCGAGCGCGTATTGAGGAACACCAGCGTGGTGCCGCCGTGCGCCAGTTCTTCGACCACGTGCGGCAGCATCGACAGGCCCAGGTGGCCGGCAAACGGGAAGCGGCTGGCGTTGTCGGGCAGCAGGGTATCGATCACCAGGGTCTTCGGCGTATGGCCGTGCACCAGCACGCGTCGCTCATCAGGTACGCCGCTCAGCAGCACGTCGGCCGCGTGCGGCAGGTTGCCGAGCGTGGCCGACAGCCCCCATACCATCAGCGCGGGCTGCCATTGCCGCAGCCGCGCCAGCGCCAGCTGCACCTGCACGCCGCGCTTGTTGCCGAGCAGCTCGTGCCATTCGTCGACCACGACCATGCGCACGCGCCGCAGGGTGTCGTGCGCGTCGGCGCGGGTCAGCATCAGCGTCAGGCTTTCGGGCGTGGTCACCAGTGCGGTCGGCAAGCGCCGCTGCTGCGCCGCGCGCTCGGCGCTGCCGGTATCGCCGGTGCGCAGCGCGACGGTCCAGTCGAGGTCCAGCTCGGCCAGCGGCGCCTGCAGCGCGCGCGTGGTGTCGGCCGCCAGCGCGCGCATCGGCGTCAGCCACAGCACGGTCAGCGGCGGCGCAGGCTTGTCTTGCGACAGGGCCGTGCGTGGCGTGGCGAACGCCATCAGCGCGCCCAGCCATGCCGCATAGGTCTTGCCGGTGCCGGTGGTGGCATGCAGCAGGCCGCTCTGGCCGCGCGCGATCGCGGTCCAGACTTCGCGCTGGAAGGCGAAGGGCTGCCAGCCGCGCGCGTCGAACAGCGCCTGCATGCCCTGCGCCACGGTCAGCGCAGGCGGGGCCGGGTCGATGACAGGAGACGTCCGCTGGCGCGCGCCGCGCGGCGGGTTCATGCCGCATCCTCCCGCGCCGCGCCGGGGACCGGCAGCATCGCTTCGAGCGTGGCCAGCGTGTCGGCCTCGTCGATCGGCTTGTCGGTGCGCCAGCGCAGCATGCGCGGAAAGCGCACCGCGATGCCGCTCTTGTGGCGGCCGCTGCGGGCAATGCCTTCGAAGCCGAGCTCGAACACCTGGGTCGGCTCCACGCTGCGCACCGGACCGAACTTCTCGACCGTGGTGCGGCGGACGATGGCGTCGACCGCGCGCATCTCGGCATCGGTCAGCCCGGAATAGGCCTTGGCGAAGGGCACCAGCGCGCGGCCCGGCGTACCGGGCGCGCCGTTCCAGACAGCGAAGGTGAAATCGGTATAGAGGCTGGCGCGGCGGCCGTGGCCGCGCTGCGCGTAGACCAGCACGGCATCGACCGAGTACGGGTCGATCTTCCACTTCCACCAGACCCCGACATCCTTGGTGCGGCCCGCGCCATAGGCCGCGCCGGCGGCCTTCAGCATGAAGCCCTCCACGCCCAGCTCGCGCGAGGCGTCGCGCAGGCGGGCATAGTGTTCCCAGCTGTCGGCGTCGACCAGTGGACTCAGTTCCAGCGCCGGGTGGACGTGCGCGGCGACTACCTGTTCCAGGCGCGCGCGGCGCTCGGCTTGCGGGCGGCTACGCCAGTCCTCGCCCTGCCACTCGAGCAGGTCGTACGCCATCAGGATGGCGGGTGCTTCGCGCAGCAGCCTGGCGCTCAGCGTCTTGCGGCCGATGCGCTGCTGCAGCAGCGCGAACGGCTGCACGCGCCCCTGCTGCCAGATCACGATCTCGCCATCGAGCACGGTGCCGTCCGGCAACGTCGCGGCGGCCTGCTGCAGTTCCGGGAAGCGCTCGGTGATCAGTTCCTCGCCGCGCGACCACAGCCAGGTCTGGCCGCCACGCCGCACCAGCTGGGCGCGGATGCCGTCCCACTTCCATTCCACCAGCCACGCGCCGGGCGCGCCCAGCACGCTGTCGAACTGCTCGGCCGGCACCTGCAGCGGGTGGGCCAGGAAGAACGGATACGGCTGGCCGCCGGCGCGCAGCGCGCGGTCGTCCTCGTCCTCGGGCGCCAGCAGGGCCAGCAAGCGCGCCGCGTCGGGCCGCGCCGACAGGTCGGTGTAGCCGACCATGCGCTCGGCCACGCGCTTGGGGTCGATGCCGGCCACCTCGCCCAGCGCGCGCGTGACCAGCAGGCGCGACACGCCCACGCGGAAGGCGCCGGTGATCAGCTTGAACAGCACCAGCCGGCCATGCGCATCGAGCGGGCGCCACAGCGCATCGAGCCGCGGCAGCAGCGCTTCCGGCGGCAGCCCGCGCAGCGGCAGCAGGCGCTGCTCGACCCATTCGGCCAGGCCGGCGTGGTCGGCATCGCGCGGGTCCGGCAGCAGCAGCGCGATGGTTTCGGCGAGATCGCCGACCGCCTGGTAGCTTTCCTCGAACAGCCAGTCGGGCAGGTCGGCGGCCTGCCGTGCGAGGTCGCGTAGCAGCGATACCGGCACGATCTGGCGCGGCTTGCCGCCGGCGAGGAAGTAGACGGCCCAGGCGGCATCCCCGGGCGGCGCGACGCGCAGGTATTCGACCAGCGCGGCCAGCCGGGCCTTGGTCGACGTGGTGCCGTCGAGCGCGGCGTAGAGGTCGGCAAAGGCCTTCATGGCGCGGCCTCTTCCTGGCCCGCTTCGGCGGACACCGCCGGGTCCGGGCGCGCGGCTTCATCGTCGTCGCCGTACTCGGTGTCGAAGGCCTGCGCCTGCCAGCCGCGCTCGCCCAGATAGCGCACCATCACCGGCACGTTGCCGTGGGTCACGATGATGCGTGCGGCGCCGGTGGCGCTGATCGCCTGCAGCAGTCCGGGCCAGTCGGCATGGTCGGACAGCGCAAAGCCGCGGTCCACGCCGCGCCGCCGGCGCGTGCCGCGCAGCTGCATCCAGCCGCTGGCGAAGGCGTCGGAGGCATCGCCGAAACGCCGCAGCCACGGCGAGCGCTGCGCCGACGGCGGCGCCACCACCAGCGCCTGGCGCAGCAGCGGGCTGCGCGCCGGCAGTTCCGAGACCAGCGCCGTGGGCGGCAGCGCGACGCCAGCCTCGGCATAGGCGGCGTTGAGCTGCGTCAGCGCGCCATGCACGATCACCGGGCCGGGCATGCCATCGGCGCCGGCATGCCGCAGCAGGCCATGCAGGATGCGCTGCGCCTTGCCGAAGGTATAGGCGTAGACGACGCTGGCGCGCCCGGCACGGGCATTGGCCTGCCACCAGTCGAAGATCTCGGCCATCAGCGTCGCCTGCGGCGGCCAGCGGTAGATCGGCAGGCCGAACGTGCTTTCGGTGATGAAGGTGTCGCAGGGCACCGGCTCGAACGGGTCGCAGGTGCCGTCGGCTTCCAGCTTGTAGTCGCCAGAGGCCACCCAGACCTGCCCGCCATGCTCCAGCCGCACCTGCGCGGAGCCCAGCACGTGCCCGGCCGGATGCAGGCTCAGCGTGACGCCGTGGTGGGTGATGCGTTCGCCGTAGCGCAGGGTATCGAGTTGGATGCCGGGCAGCCGCGCCAGCAGCACGCCGCGGCCGGGCGCCGCGCACAGGTAGTGCGCATGGCCGAAGCGGGCGTGGTCGGAGTGGGCGTGGGTAATGACGGCGCGCTCGACCGGGCGCCACGGATCGATGTAGAAATCGCCGGGCGGGCAATAGAGGCCTTGCGGCCGGGCGACGATAAGGTCGCCGGGGCGGGCGGAATCTGGGAGCTGCCGGGTCGTGTCCAAGCGTGCCTCCTGATGCACTGCGGCCGCTGCGTGGCCGCGATGCTCCCGCGGAGGGAGACCTGGGCATCATACTGCGCGGCGCTGCCGGGTGTGGAGGCGGTGGGGGCTGGTTAGGGTGTCGGTGGGGGTCTGACAAGCGGGGGCGCGCTTGACGCAACCGATTCAACGCAACGCGGCTGACGGTGTGCTTCCCTCTCCCGCAAGCGGGAGAGGGAGTACGCAATCGGGAGTTCGAAGGTCGGTGGCAGGGATGGCGTGCGCTTTCAGCCGGCAGCGCCAGACTGCTTACAGCACGTCGTCCTTGAGGTGATACCAGTGATACAGCACCCGCTGCCCCAACCGCCGGAACGGCGCGAACATCTGCGATTCCACCATTTCGCGCACATTGGGGAACGGCAGCGGCGAGCCGAAGATCGGCAGTTCCGGCAGCGCTGACGATTTGCCGGCGATCAGCGCGGCCAGGCGCTTGCCCGCCTGGGCGGAGTACATCACGCCGTTGCCGCCGTAGCCCATGGCGTAGTAGATCGACTGCGCCGGGTCGGGCTGGGTGATGCGCGGCATCATGTCGTGGCTGACGTCGACCCAGCCCCACCAGGAGTAGTCGATCTGGATGCCCTGCAGCGCGGGGAATTTGCGGTGCATGTCGGCGATCAGCTTCTGCTTGTACTGGTCCTGCGGCGCGTCGTTGCCGGTGATGGCGCTGCGGCTGCCGATCTGCAGGCGACCGTCGGGCATGAGCCGGTAGTAGTGGCGCAGGATGCGGGTGTCGGTGATGACCTGCGTGGTGCGGAAGTTGCACGCGGCCAGTTCGTCGGCGCTGAGCGGGCGCGTGACGATGGAGTTCGACAGGATCGGAAACAGCCGGTTCTTCAGCTCGCGGTGCAGCGATTGCGAGGTGTAGCCGCCGGTGGCCACGCCGACGGCGCGGGCGCGCACGATGCCGCCCGGGGTGCGCAGGTAGTGCACGCCATTGCGCGTTTCCCAGCCCGTCACCGGGCTGGACGGATGCACCTTGGCGCCGAGCGCGCGCGCGCGGCGCAGGTAGCCGAAGGCGAGCTTGCCGGCATGGATGCCGATGCCCTCGGGCTCGTGCATGGCGCCCGCGGCTTCCTTGTCGTCGACGTATTCGCGCCGCACGGTGTCGGCATCGAGGATGCGCGCGTCGTAGTTGAACACCTCGCGCAGGATCTTGGCTTCCTTCTCCAGCCCGGGCATTACCTTGTCGCGGTGCGCGATATACAGGTGGCCGCCGGGCTGCGGATCGCAGTCGATGTCCTTGATCAGGCCCTTGAAGGTCTCCATGCCGTCGCAGACCTCCTGGTGCAGGCGCAGCGCAGTATCGAGGCCGTAGCGCTGGATCCACTGCGAGCGCTTGAGTCGCCCCGACGCGCATTGCGCCTGGCCGCCATTGCGCGTGCTGCAGCCCCAGCTGACGCGGTTGGCCTCGAGCACGGTGGCCTTGATGCCGTATTCCTGCGCCAGGAAGATGGCGCAGGTCAGGCCGGTGAAGCCCGAGCCGATGATGGCCACGTCGACGTCGATGTCGTGCGTGATCGGACCGTCGTCGGCGGGCGGCTCGCCCGCGGTGCCGATCCAGTAGGTGGGCGCGTATTCCCGGCCATGGCCGGGCGTGGGGGTGTGCAGCGGGTCGTAGGCGGGGTCGTACGGCCGGGTCGGGGCGGTCGACTGCTCGCCGGCCAGGAGGCTGCTGCGGGGGGCTACGGCTTGCATGGCGCGTCTCCTCGCTTCAGGCTGCGGCCACCACCGGCGGGCGGTCCTTGCGGTAGGCGTTCTTCACCGCGATCTTGCCGCCGCGGAAGGTGAACACGTCGACCATGCGCGCCTCGACGCGGGCGCCATCGGCGCGGGTGCCGCGGAAGGTGGATTCGCTGACGCCGCGGTCGCCGACGACGAAGTGGTCGCCATCTACCCATTGCGCATCAGGGAAGGTCTGCCAGGCCAGCTGGAAGCCTTCGCGCACCGCCTCGCGGCCGACGAAGCTGCGGCCCAGCAGGTCGGGGCCGGCGACGCCGTGGAACACGCAGTCATCGGCCATGCAGGCCATCAGCGCGTCGATGTCGTGGCGGTTCCAGGCGTCGTTGAAGGCTTGCAGCAGTTCGATGCCGGCGGCGGTGTTGTCCTTGGACATGGCTTGGTCTCCGTGAGTGTTGTGTGCCGGTCCGTCGGGAACCGGCCATGACTCGAGGATAGGGAAACCGGCCGTGGCGCTGTAGCGCCAGTTCGGGACTATCGCTTGGGCCAGCGGCGCCAGCGCGGCCGCAGTCCCGCTCAGGCGGCGGGGCGGGCCCGCGAAGTGACGGCGGCGGGGGCCGTTGCGCTGCCGGCGGTGGCCTGCAGTTCACGCGCGACGCCGGCCAGCACGCGGATGCCGGGCTCGATGCGGTCCAGCGAGATCGACGAGTAGCCCAGCCGGAAGCCATTGCGCGGCGCGGGCTCGGCCATGAAGAAGACGCTGCCGGGCTCGATCAGCACGCCCTGCAACTCCGCCAGCCGTGCCAGCGCATCGGCGTCGAGCCAGGGCGGTCCTTCAATCCAGCAGGAGGCGCCGCCGGCGATCGGCACCGCGCGGAAATCCGGCATATGCGTGGCCAGCGCCGCCAGCACCGCTTCGGCGCGCTCCCGGTGCGCGGCGGCGAGCCGGCGCAGGTGCGCGTCATAGTGGCCGAGCGACAGGAACAGCGAGAACGCGCGCTGGATGTACGCCGACGGGTGCCGCAGCATCAGCCGGCGCGCGCCGCGCAGCTCCGCAATCAGCGCGGCGGGGCCGACGATGTAGCCGATGCGCAGCCCCGGCGCCAGGCTCTTGGACAGGCTGCCGACGTAGATCACGCGGTTGCTGCGGTCCAGGCTCTTGAGCGTGGGCGTGGGATCGCCCTCGAAGCGGCTCTCGGCCTCGTAGTCGTCCTCGATCAGCACGAAGTCCGCTTCCTCGGCCTGCCGCAGCAGCGCCTGGCGGCGCGCCAGCGGCATGGTGACGGTGGTCGGGCACTGGTGGCCGGGGGTCACGTAGACGTAGTCGCAGGCGCGCTGCGCGTCGGACAGCGTCAGGCCGTGGTCATCGACCGGCAGCGGCACCAGGTTCGACGTGTGCGAGCCGAAGATGTTGCGCGCGTCCGGATAGCCGGGGTCCTCGATGCCCACCGGCGTGTCGGGGCTGACCAGCAGGTCGGCCAGCAGGTAAAGCGCCTGCTGCGCGCCCACGGTGATCACGATTTCGTCGGTGCCGGCCCAGACTCCGCGGCGCGGCAGCACACGGGTGCGGATCTGCTGCACCAGCGACTCGTCGTCGCGCAGGATCATGTCCTGAGCCCAGTCGTGGATGTCGAGCACGCTCAGCGCCTTCAGGCAGCATTCGCGCCAGTCCGCGGTGGGGAACAGCGCCGGGTCGTACTGGCCGTAGATAAAAGGGTAGGGATAGTCGCGCCAGTTGGCGCGCTTGACGATATTGCGCTGCTGCGTGGGACGGAACACGAAGCGCCGCTCCCAGTCGGGCTCGCCGGCGCGCGCCGGCACCGGTTCGCCGCGCAGCGAGGCCACGCCGCTGACGCGGGTGCCGAGGATCTCCGGGTTGACGAAGTAGCCGCTGCGCTCGCGCGCGACCAGGTAGCCCTCGTCGACCAGCTGCTGGTAGGCCAGCACCACCGTATTGCGCGCCACCCGCAGCTGCGCCGACAGCTCGCGGCTGCTGGGCAGCGGCTCGCCTTGCGGCAGCTGCTCGTCAAGGATGGCCGAGACCAGCATCTGCCGGATCTTGCCCTGCAGGCTCAGGCCCGAATGCACATGCTGCTGGAACAGCTGCGACCAGAGGGTGGTGGGAGACTTCAGGCTCATGGGACAGGGGGCGTTTCCTGAACGGCGAAGCGCGCCAGCATACCGCACCGGCGCGCCCCGTCAGTCATGGTTCAGTTGCTTCTGGCATCTCGACGCCAGCCATCGGCGCTTCCTTGCGCCTTGATTGCGCTTCAATACTTGTGCAGGTCGCGGCGCGGCAGTTCCGCCAGCGGCACTACGGGATCCACGCCACGCCGAAACAGCTGGCGCGTGGCATAGGCCACCAGCAGCAGCGCCAGGCTCACCACGCCCAGCGCCAGGGGCGTGCGCTGGTCGGGAATGAAGGCCATCGCCACCACGATGCCGAGCATGCCCAGGATCGCGACATAGGTGAGATACGGATAGCACCACATGCGCACCCGCAGCTGGCCGGGGGCCTCGCGCTCCAGCCGCGAACGCAGGCGCAGCTGCGAGATCGCAATCAGGATGTAGACGAAGATCGCCACCGTGCCGTACGAATTCACCAGGAAGGCGAACACCGTATCGGGCGAGACATAGGACATCACCACCGCGCCGTAGCCGAACAGCGTCGCCACCAGGATGGCGCGCACCGGCACGCCGTTGCGGCTGACGCGGGCCAGCGACTGCGGCGCGTCGCCGCGACGCGTCAGCGCAAACAGCATGCGCGAGGACGCGTACAGGCCCGAGTTGAGCGCCGACAGCACCGCGGTCAGCACGATCGCGTTCATGATCTGCGCGGCCGCCGGCACGCCCATCACGTTCAGCGCGCTGACGTAAGGGGTGGCGATGCTGGTGGAGTTCCACGGCACCAGGCAGACCACCAGCAGGATCGAACCGACATAGAACACCAGCACGCGCGTGATCACCGAGCTGGTGGCCTTGGCCACGGCCTTCTGCGGCTCGGCGGTTTCGGCGGCGGCGATGGTGACGATCTCGGCGCCGAAGTAGAAGCCGGTGGCTGCCACCGCGCCGGTCAGCACCGGCACGATGCCGTTGGGCATGAAGCCGCCGTTGGCGGTGAGGTTGGCCACCTCCATGCCGTGCGACCCGGGCGCCAGGCCCAGCACGTAGACGCCGGCGACGAACAGGAACACCATGATTGCCGCCACCTTGATCGAGGCGAACCAGAACTCGAACTCGCCGAAGGACTTGACCGATACCAGGTTGGTCAGGGTCAGCATCACCAGCAGCACCAGGCTGATGATCCAGTTGGGCACGTCCGGCAGCCAGTAGCGCACCAGGTCCGCGCCCGCCACCGCTTCCAGCGCCACCACGATGACCCAGAAGTACCAGTACATCCACCCGGTCAGGAAGCCGGCCAGGTTGCCCACCGCGGGCCGATCGCGCCACGCTTCGCGTGCATACTCGTAGAAGCCGCCGCTGCCGGGCATGGCGCAGGCCATCTCGCCCAGCATGCGCATCACCAGCACCACCAGCAGGCCGGTGATCAGGAAGGAAACGACCGCGGCCGGGCCGGCCGACTTGATGACGACGCCGCTGCCGACAAAGAGCCCCGCGCCGATCACGCCGCCAAGCGCGATCATGGTCATGTGGCGTTGCTTGAGGCCGTGGGATAGTCCGTTGCCGGACGGTGATTGTTGGATCATGTTGTGTCTCCTGTGCTGCGCTTGCTGTCGGTACTGCATTGCAGCCAGTCCAGCGATTAAGGCAGGCGCCACGGCTTCTCTTCGGTATAGGTGGCGGGGCAGTAAATGCCAGCCTGGGGCCGTGGTCGTTCAGTATTTGCAATCCCGGGAGAGGATGGCCTATCCGTACATGTGACTTGTCTCCGGCGTTCGCTTAAAAAGTGGAACCAGAAGTTCCGAAAAATTATTGTTTAACCGGAATGTAGGCCGTTCGCGGAGGAAGGTCAACCAGAAGTTTCGATAATTGATATGATTTGACTCTGAAAATGAAACTTACCTATGATGGAGCCAGGCATGAACGATATACGCCTCGCCAAAAGTGACGCCAGGCCGGACGGAGACACGCCGGCACTGCGCTTGTTCGGCCTGCTCGAAGTCATCGCGGAGAAGGACCAGTCCTTCAACCTGCAGGCGCTGGTGGAAGAAACCGGCCTGCCCAAGCCCACGCTGCATCGCATGCTGCAGCAGCTCGAGGCGGCCGGACTGATCCAGCGCAACGGCGACGGGCGGCAATACGGCACCGGCCTGCGGCTGCGCCGGCTGGCGGAGAACCTCTTGCTCAACAGCACCTCTCACGGCGCGCGCCACATGGTGCTGCGCCGGCTGGTGGAAGAGGTGGGCGAGAGCTGCAACCTGACCGCGTTCTCCGGCGGCGAGGTGCTGTACCTGGATCGCGTCGAGACCGCGGCGCCGCTGCGCTTCTACCTGCATCCGGGTTCGCGCGTGCCGGCGCACTGCTCGGCCACCGGCAAGCTGTTCCTGGCGCAGCTGGCGCCGGCGCAGCGGCAGCGGCTGCTGGGCAACGTGGAGCTGGAACGCTACACGCAGAACACGCTGACCGACCATGGCCAGCTGGAGGCGGAACTGGAGCGGGTGAAGCGCGACGGCTACGCGATGGATGACGAGGAATTCCTGCCGGGGCTGGTCTGCATCGGCGTGCTGGTGCCGGCCGCCGACGGCGGCAAGTCCAACCTGGGGCTGGCGCTGCAGGCACCAGTGATGCGGGTGGCGCGCGACAAGGCAGTGCAGCTGCTGCCCGCGCTGCAGCGGGCGGCGGCGGCGCTGGCGGCAATCGAGGCCGACAGCGCGGGCAGCTGGCAGGGCGGCACCGAGGCCGCGGACGCCGCGGAAGAGGACGAATAGCAGGCACGGCGTTACGCGGCACCGCTCCGCTTGCCGCCGTGCCGATGGCATGGCATGCCCGAAGCAATGAGGCAGCGAGGTAACGAGGAGCACAAGGTGACGCAAGAGCAGTTTGGCAAGCCGGACCGGATGATTCCGGTGCGCAGCGTGTTCGGCATCGATTCCGGCCTGATGGTGCCGGCCTTCAGCCAGCGCGACGACCACGTGCCGGAGATCGATCCGGCCTACCGCTTCCAGCCCGAGGTGACGCTGGCGATCCTGTCGGGCTTTATGCGCGACCGGCGCGTGATGGTGCAGGGCCTGCACGGCAGCGGCAAGTCGACCCATATCGAGCAGGTGGCCGCGCGGCTGAACTGGCCCTGCGTGCGCGTCAATCTGGACGGCCACATCAGCCGGCTCGACCTGGTCGGCAAGGACGCCATCGTGGTGCGCGACGGCCGCCAGGTCACCGAGTTCCAGGAAGGCATCGTGCCGTGGGCGCTGCAGCGCCCGGTCGCGCTGATCTTCGACGAATACGACGCGGGACGGCCCGACGTGATGTTCGTGATCCAGCGCATCCTGGAGCGCGATGGCAAGTTCACGCTGCTGGACCAGAACCGCGTGATCCGCCCCCATCCGTCCTTCCGTCTCTTTGCCACCTCCAACACCGTGGGGCTGGGCAACGTCAACGGGCTCTATCACGGCACGCAGCTGCTCAACCACGCGCAGATCGACCGCTGGAACGTGGTGGCGACGCTAGACTACCTGCCGCATGACGAAGAGGCCGGCATCGTGCTGGCACGCGTGCCCGAGCTGGACGACGCCGACGGGCGCGCGCTGGTCGATGCCATGGTGGCGCTGGCCGGCCTGACCCGGCGCGGCTTTGCCGCGGGCGATGTGTCGGCGCTGATGTCGCCGCGCACCGTGATCAGCTGGGCCGAGAACTGCCAGATCTTCCGCGATCCCGCGCTCGCGTTCCGGCTGACCTTCCTGAACAAGTGCGACGAGGCCGAGCGCCCGGTGGTGGCGGAGTACTACCAGCGTTGCTTCGGCCACCTGCCGGGCGAGGCGGCCGGCGTCTGCGCCGCGTCGGAGCCGGCGCAATGAATGCGGCGGCGCTGGCCCAGCGCTTGCGCCGGCGCCAGCGGCAGGATGAATTGTCCGGCGCGGCGGTGCGCGCGCTCACCGGCGATGCGGCGCTGCATTTCCGCGACGGCCAGCTGTGGCGCGCGCTACGCCCGGTGCCGCTGCATGCGCCGCACCTGCGCACCGATGCGGACACCGACACCGCCGCGTGCCTGCGTGGTGCCGCCGATGGCGCCGCGCTGCGCCAGGCGCATTCCGACGCCGCGTTGCATCGGCGGCTGTGCCCGGCCGATGCGGTCGAGCGCCTGGTGTTCGAGCTGCTCGAGCAACTGCGCTGCGAGACCCGCCTGCCACGCGGCATGGCTGGCGTCGCGGCCAACCTGCAGCATCGCTTCCTGGCGTGGTCGCGCGCCTTCCATCGTTCCGGGCTGACCGACGGGCATCTCGGCATCCTGCTCTATACCGTGGCGCAGGTGGCGTGGTCGCGGCTGACCGGCGCGCCCGTGCTCGAAGAAACAGAAGACCTGATCGAGGCCACGCGCGCCGCCATCGTGCCGATGCTGGGCAACCAGCTGGCGGGGCTGCGTGCGCAACGCCACGACCAGGCCGCCTACGCAACACACGCGCTGGCGCTTGCGCGTGCGGTGGCGCAGATGATCCGCACCGAAGCGCCCGGCGCCGGCGAAGACGACGACCATGCCGCCTCCGCTGCGCGCGCCGGTTTCGCGCTGTGGCTCGACTTCGACGAACCGCCCGCGGAAGACTTCGCCCTGGCCGACAGCGGCCATAGCCGCGTGCTCGCCGCCGCCACCGATGGCTACCGCATCTACACCACCCGCTACGACCGCGAAGTGCACGCTGCCACGCTGGTGCGCCGGGCCTTGCTGGACGAGTACCGCACGCGGCTGGACGCACGCATCGCGCGCGCCGGCGTGAACGTCGCCCGGCTGGCGCGCCGGCTGCGCGCAGCGCTGTCGCAGCCGCGCGTCGACGGCTGGTCGTTCGGCGAGGAAAGCGGCCGCATCGACGGCCGCCGGCTGGCGCAGCTGGTCAGCTCGCCCGCCGAGCGCCGCCTTTTCCGCCAGGAAGCGCACAAGGCCCATGCCGATTGCGTGGTCGGCTTCCTGGTCGACTGCTCCGGCTCGATGAAGGCACAGGCCGAGCCGCTGACGCTGCTGGTCGACCTGCTTACCCGCGCGCTGGACCAGGCCGGCGTCGCCACCGAGGTGCTGGGCTTCACCACCAACGCGTGGAACGGCGGGCGCGCGCGCAGCGACTGGCTCGCGCGCGGCCGGCCGCAGCACCCGGGCCGGCTCAACGAAACCTGCCACATGGTGTTCAAGGACGCGCAGCGCAGCTGGCGGCGCGCCCGCACCGACATCACCGCGTTGCTGAAGGCCGACCTGTTCCGCGAAGGTGTCGACGGCGAGGCAGTGGAGTGGGCCTGCGCGCGCCTGCATGCCAGCGGCAAGGCGCGCCGCATCCTGGTGGTGGTGTCCGACGGCAGCCCGATGGATACCGCGACCGGGCAGGCCAACGACGCCTGCTATCTCGACAACCACCTGAAGGCCGTGGTGGCGCGGCACGAGTCGCTGCGGGATGTCGAAATACTTGGGCTCGGGGTCGGGCTGGACCTGAGCCCGTATTACCGGCACACGCTGGCGCTGGACCTGTCGCAGCCGGTGGATATGGCGATGCTGGACGAGGTCGCGGGGCTGGTGGGGGCCAGGCGGCGCTAGCGGCGGCGCCCGCTTATTCGCTGCTGGCGGCGGCCGGCTGCGGGCGTCCGGCCATGGTCTTAGGCTGCCACGAGACCGCGATATCGCCCGCCATGAAGGTCTGGCATGCCAGCCGGAAGCCATCGGCCAGCTCGGCTTCGGTCAGCAGCTTGCGCTCCTTTGGCTTGATCGCATCGGTATGCTCGCGGCCTTGCTCGATGCGGCATTTGCAGGTGCCGCACAGGCCGCCGCCGCATTTGAACGGAATGCCGCCCTGCTCGCGCAGCGACACGCGCAGCAGGTTGCTGTTGGCCGGTGCCGTGACGGTCTTGCCGTGGTTGGTGAGGAAGGTGATCTGGATCATGGCGATAGATTGCTGGCGTGCAGGCGAAAGGCTTCAGGAGCGGCCGTCCACGGCAACCGGCACGGCTACGAGCGCGATGTCCATGCTGCCGAAGCTGGCAAGCTGGCGCAGCGCGTCGCGGGCGGCGTCGAGCGTGGCGTACTTGTCGAGGAAACGGGTCGAGACCAGGTTGACGATGCCGGGCGGCGTTTCCTCCCGTATGCGGACCTTGGTGTCGGCGGCCAGCTCGGCGATGACGAAGCGGGCGGTGGGCTTGCCGTAGAAGACGTAATCGTAGGCCTCGACGGCGGTCATGCCATCGGTGGGTTCGGTACGGAACTGGCCGGGGCGGCTGGTCAGCAACACGAACATGTCAGGCCCCCGCGCTTGCCCCGGCCAGCGCGGCAGCGGCCGGCACATCGTCCTGGGCCAGTTCGATGTCATGCTCGATCCACAGCTGGCAGGCCAGCCGGTAGCCCTGTTCGAGCCGTTCGCCCAGTTGCTTCTTTTCCTTCCAGTTGGGCGGCGGCAGGTGCTCGGCGCCGGCGATCACGCGGCACGCGCACTTCGAGCACTTGCCCATGCCGCATTCGTAGCGCAGGTTGGGGTAGGGGAACTGCCGGATGCCGGCCCGGACCACCAGGTTGGTCCCGGGACCAACCTCGTCGGTAAAGGTCTGGCCGAACTTGTGCAGGATGACTGTTGGCATCGTTATCAGGGGCAAAGGTCAAGGAACAGGGCAGGGGGAAACCGTCGCGGTGCTGCGTCCGCTACGACCACAACACCATCGCCGCCACGGTGGAGCAGCCCAACCCGATCAGCACCGGGATCAGCAGCGCGCGCACCGCTTCGAGCACCGGCACGCGGGCAAAGCCGGCCACCGCGATCAGCGACGACCATGCCACCAGCGTGCCGCCGCCGGTCCAGACCGCGCCCATCTGGCCGACCGCCGCCAGCGTGGCGGGGTCGAAGCCGACCACCGGTCCCAGTGCGCCGGCCAGCGTGCCGGTCAGCGGCAGTCCGGCGAAGCCGGAGCCGTCGATGCCGGTGATCATGCCGACCAGCAGCACGCCGAACGCCACCAGCATGTGGTTGTCGGGAATCAGGTGCTGGTAGGCCTGGATCAGCTCGAACAGCAGGCTGGGCGCCTTGCCCGGCGGCAGGCCCAGGATGTGCGCCGCGGTCTCGCCGGCGCCGACGAAGAAGAAGCCGGCGATCGGCAGCACCGACCCCATCGCCTTGAAGGCGAAGACGAAGCCGTCGGTGATGTGCTCCGGGCAAACGTCCAGCATCCGGCGCGGGCCTTCCGCGGCCAGCGTCGCCAGCATCATTAGCACCGCGGCGACCCCGCCCACCAGCGCCGCGGCCTCGCCGCCCTTCAGGTCCTGCACTCCGGTGCCCAGCTTGGGCAGCACCATCACGGCGACCACCGCGAGGAAGGCCAGCGGCGTCACGATGGCAAAGCACTTGGACCACTTCACCCGCCGCAGTGCGACCATCGACAGGCTGGCTTCGATATTGCTGTCGGTGGCGAGCGGTTCGGCGTGGGCGGTGCCCCTGGCGATCTCGGCCTTGTCGAAGGTGATGCCGCCATGGGTGGTTTCGGTGCTGCCGCCGGCGCGCGCCTGCCAGCGGTCGAGCAGCGTGCCGCACGCCGGCACGATGTGCTTGCGCATCGACAGGTAGGCCAGGCATAGCGCAATGCCGCCGGTGATCAGCGACAGCGCGAGCGCGCGGTCGGCCACCACCGCAGCGCTGACCGCCGCGCCGGCGGCCTTGGCACTGATGCCGGGCGCGACCCCGATCACATAGTCCGACGACAGCGCCATGCCTTGTCCGGCGATGGCAATCGCCATCGCCCCCGCCAGCGGCGGCAGCCCGGCTGCGATCGCGGCCGGCAGCAGGATGGCCGAAACCAGCGGCACTGCCGGCGTCGGCCAGAAGAACAGCGAGATCAGGTAGGTGATGCCGGCCAGGATAAAGAACGCGGAATGCCCGTTCTTCATCACCACGCGGAAGGGCTCGACCATGCGGATGTCCGAGCGCAGCGTCTTTAGCGCATTGAGCAGCGCCGTCATGAAGGCGATCACCAGGAAGATATTGAACAGCTCGCGCGCGGCGACCAGGCTGGCCGAAAACACCCCGGCCAGCGCCGACACCGGGCTGCCGGTCAGCGCAAACACGACCAGGGCGGTGCCGACGATCGAGGGGACGACGACATTGGCGCGCAGAATCATCGTCAGCACGATGACTGCTACCCCTGACAGATAGATCCAGTGCGCGGCACCGATCACGACTTGTTGTGACATGAAGACTCCCTGGGGGCGGAGGGGGTTGGGGGCGGTTTCACCGGACTGCGCTGGTCCGTGGCGGTATACTATATTCCGAATGTCTTTCGCGCCAAGCGATTTTTCATCGGGACTAACGCTGATGCCGGATCGGTGCAATGTGCTTGAAGGGCGCACTTTTATTGGGCTGGAGGTTATCCGGCGTCATATGATGGTGCATCGCCTGTGCATCATTAGTTGTTGATGCCTGTATCTATATGTAGACTGTATACAGTTATAGCTCGATGGACGCCCGCGATGCGTGCAAGATGCTTTTCCCGCCCATGACCAACGCCATCCCCGCCGCCTTGCTGACGCTGCTGCCTCCAGGCCTGTCCGCTCCGGACTATCTGTGGATGGGCGCGCTCGTCCTGACCGGCGCGTGCCTGCAGGGCGTGGGCGGGATCGGCTTTGCCATGCTGTGCGCGCCGCTCGGCGCGATCTTTTTCCCGGAACTGGTGCCGGGCCCGCTGCTGGCGATGGGTTGCTGCCTGTCGCTGATGGGCGCGCTGCGCGAGCGCCAAGCCATCGTCTGGCCCGTGGCCGGCTTTGCGCTGGTGGGGCGGGCCGTCGGCGGCGCGGCGGCGGTGCTGACCATCGCCTGGCTGGCGCCGGGGCCGCTGGCGGTGCTGTTCTCGCTGTCGATCCTGGTCGCGGTGGCGCTGAGCCTGCTCGGCTGGCGGCTGCTGCCGGGCGCGCGCAACGTGGTGATCGCCGGCACGCTGTCCGGCTTCATGGGAACCATAACCTCGGCCGGCGCACCGCCGTTCGCGCTGGTCATGCAGCACATGGCGCCGGCGCCGATGCGCGCGACCATGGGCTGCATCCTGTCGGGCGGCGCCGTGCTGTCGCTGGCCATGCTGACGCTGGCCGGGCGCTTCGACATGCCGCAACTGTTGCTGGCGCTGGCGCTCGCGCCGTTCCTGCTGGCCGGCTTTGCGCTGTCGAACCGGCTGCGCGGCCGCGTTTCCGCCCACGCCGTGCGCCGCTTGCTGCTGGGCCTGTGCGCGGCCGGCGCGCTGGGCGTGCTTGGCCGCGCGGCGTTGGCCTGAGGCGGCTCCCGTCAAGCGGATTTCCCGACTTTCCCGACCCACCAACCAGCGGAGTTTCCATGCAGCACATCACTGATGCCATGATCGATGCCCATGTCACGCCGGAAGCGGCCCTCGCCGTTATGGCGTCCGCGTTTTCCAGCTTCGGGCGTGGCGATGCCGCGATGCAGGCGCGGATCCGCACCGAGGCGGGCGGCGTCAAGCTGTCGACGCTGGGCGCGGTGATCCCGCAGCAGGGCGTGGCTGGGGCCAAGGTCTACACCACCATCAACGGCCAGTTTTCGTTCGTTATCCTGATCTTCTCGTCCGAAGACGGCCGTCCGCTCGCATCGCTCGATGCCGGCGCCATCACGCGCCTGCGCACCGCGGCCTGCACCACGCTGGCGGCGCAGCGGTTGGCCCGCGCCGGCGCGCGCACGCTGGCCTTGTTCGGTGCCGGCACGCAGGGCGCGCAGCACGCGCGCCAGCTCAGCGCCACGCTGGGGCTCGGGCGCATCCTGGTGTCCGATCCCCACGCCGACGCCGGCATGCCGCAACGGCTGTCGGCGCAGTGCGGCATCCCGGTTGTGCTGGCCGAGCCCGATGCCGCGGTGGCCGAGGCCGACATCATCGTCACCGCCTCGCGCGCGACCACGCCGCTGTTCGCAGGTGCGGCCATCCGGCCCGGCGCCTTCGTCGCCGCGATCGGCTCAAGCCTGCCGCACACGCGCGAACTGGATGACACCGCGCTGCGCCGCGCTGCCGCCGTGGTGGTGGAGTGGCGGCCGCAATCGACCCGCGAGGCCGGCGATATCGTGCTGGCCGGTCCCGGCGCGCTGCCGCCAGAAAAAATCGTCGAACTCGCGGACGTGGTCACCGGCAAGGTGTCGCCGCGACAGCGCGATGACGACATCGTGATCTACAAGTCGGTTGGCGTGGGGCTGGAAGACGTCGCACTGGCGGGATACGCGTGGTCGCGTATCGCGGTCGAAGCGGAGCGCCGCGCCGGCTGATCCGGGGCCCCCGGCGCTCCCGGGTAAACACTGAGGTGATGAGTCAACAGAGCCCTTGTCGCCGCTGATTGAATGTATATAGTATACAAACATGCCGGGACCACTTCCAAACGAACTGGATTCCGGCATTCCGACCCACTGCATCGCCCCCTCGACACCAAGGAGTCCCGTCATGGCAGAACTGATGAACCGCGAAGCATTCCGTGCCGCCCTCGAACAAGCGATCAAAGGCAAGAGCGCCAACCAGGCACCGTTCAGCGTGGCCTGGGCCAGCGGCAAGCTGACCCGCGCCCATCTCGCACGCTGGGCCGAGAACCACTATCACTACGTCGGCCCGTTCGCGGATTACCTGGGCTACATCTACGCCCGCACGCCGGACCGCTACACCGAAGCCAAGGATTTCCTGCTCGCCAACATGTACGAGGAAGAGATCGGCGGCGACCGCCACACCGACCTGCTGATCCGTTTTGCCGAAGCCTGCGGCACCACGCGCGAGCGCGTGCTCGACCCGGACAACATGTCGCCCACCACGCGCGGCCTGCAGAGCTGGTGCTATGCGGTGGCCATGCGCGAAGACCCGATCGTGGCGGTGGCCGGCCTGGTGGTCGGGCTGGAATCGCAGGTGCCGTCGATCTACCGCAAGCAGACGCCGACGCTGCGCGACAAGTACCAGTTCACCGACGAAGAGGTCGAGTTCTTCGACCTGCATATCGTCTCGGACGAGATCCATGGCGAGCGCGGCTACCAGATCGTGCTGGAGCACGCCAACACGCCGGAGCTGCAGCAGCGCTGCCTGAAGATCTGCGAGATCGGGGCGCAGATGCGGCTGCTGTACACCACCGCGCTCTATCACGACTACGTCGAGCAGGAGCTGCCGCTGCCCGAACTCGACATGGCAGCCTGAGCGCCGCCACGCAACGGGACCGACGATGACAGTATTCTTGAACCATATCGACGGCGAATGGACGGCCTGCCAGTCGGGCCGGACTTTCGACAACGTCAACCCCGCCGACACCGCCGACCTGGTGGGCCGCTTCCAGGCCTCGTCCGCGGTGGACGGGCAGGCCGCCGTGGCGGCCGCGGCAGCGGCCTTTGCCGGCTGGAAAAAGACGCCGGTCGGCAAGCGCGCCGCCATCCTCAACCGCGCGGCGGAGCACCTGGAGGCCAACGCCGACAGCATCGCCGCCGAGCTGAGCCGCGAGGAAGGCAAGGCGCTGGCGCTGGCGCGCGACGAGGTGCTGCGCTCGGCGCAGACCCTGCGCTTCTATGCCGTGGAAGGGCAGACCTTCACCGGCGAGGTATATCCCAACGACGACCCCGACCAGCTGGTCTACAGCCAGCGCGAGCCGCTGGGCGTGGTGACGGTGATCGCGCCGTGGAACTTCCCGGTGTCGATTCCCGCGCGCAAGATCGCGCCGGCGCTGGTGACCGGCAACACGGTGGTGTTCAAGCCGTCGTCCGAGGCGCCGCTGTCGGGCTACCGGCTGGCCGAGGCGTTGGTGCAGGCGGGGCTGCCCAAGGGCGTGCTCAACTTCATCACCGGCGGCGCCGCCGAAATCGGCGCCGCCATCACCGAGGCGCCTGCGGTGCGCGCGATCTCGTTCACCGGCTCGTCGCGCGCGGGCGAGCAGATCCACCGGGCAGTGCCGCTGACCACGCGCACGCAGATGGAACTGGGCGGCAAGAACCCGCTGATCGTGATGGAGGATGCCGAGCTCGACCGCGCCGTCGACCTGACCATCAAGGGCGGCTTCTCGCTGTCGGGGCAGGCCTGCACCGGCACCAGCCGCGTGCTGGTGGACGAATCCGTGAAGGCCGCCTATACCGAACGCCTGCTGGCGAAGGTCGCAACGCTCAAGCTCGGCAGCGGCATGATGCCGGGCATGGATCTGGGGCCGCTGGCCTCGGCCCGGCAGCTGGAAACGGTGCTGCGCTATATCGACATCGGCAAGTCCGAGGCGACGCTGCTCTGTGGCGGCATGCGCCTGACCGGCGGGGAGTTCGACAGGGGCTACTACGTCGCGCCGACGGTATTCACCGACGTGACGCAGCAGATGCGGATCGCGCGCGAGGAGATCTTCGGCCCGGTGATCGCCATCATCGGCTTCAGCGGCTACGCCGACGCTATCGCCAAGGCCAACGATACCGAGTACGGCCTGGCCGCGGCCATTGTCACCAGCGACCCGCGCTACATCCACCACTTCGCCAACGACATCGAGGCGGGTACGGTCAAGATCAACCGCACCACCACCGGCAACCTGGTCAATGCGCCATTCGGCGGGGTCAAGCGGTCGAGCACCTCGACCTTCCGCGAGTCGGGCCGCACCGGGCTGGAGTTCTACACGCAAGTCAAGACCGTCTACCGGGGCGCATGAGCCCGTCCCGCAGCAAGGAGTCATCGTCATGAAGAAAGCCATCAAGCTGGAGCTGCGCGAAGCGCGCCACATGGTTGCCGCCGCGATCCGGCGCTCGGAAGAAATCGGCGTGCTGGAGTCGATCTGCGTGGTCGACGAGGGCGGTTATCCGCTCGCGCTCGAGCGCATGGACGGCGCCCGCATCACCGGTCCGCAGATCGCGTGGAACAAGGCGTTCACCGCCGCGGGCCACAAGCGTTCCACGCACCTGTTCACTACGCCGCCAAACGGTCCGGCGCTGCCGGGCAACGAGGCATTTGGCATCCAGTGGAGCTTCGAGGGCAAGTTCGCCGCCTTTGTCGGCGGCTTCCCGATCGTGGTTGACGACGAAGTGATCGGCGGCATCGGCCTGTCCGGCGGCAATGGCGAGCAGGACACGCAGGCCGGCCTGGCCGCGCTGCAGGCGCTGGCCGAACTGCTGGCACCGCAGGACCTGCGGGTGCTGGTGCAGGCCGACATCAAGAAGTAAGCAACTTGCCGGGGAGTGTCCATGTCGTACCGCATCCAGGTCGCCGAAACCGGGCAGGTCTTCCTTGTCGAGCGCGGCGAGACGCTGCTGCAGGCCGCGCAGCGCGCCGGCGTTGCCTTGCGCCACGACTGTCAGCTGGGCGGCTGCGGCACCTGCCTCATCCGCCTGCTCGACGGACAGGTGCGCTACGACGAGGAACCGTTCGGCCTGACCCCCGACGAGGCGGCGGCCGGTTACGCGCTGGCGTGCCAGGCGCAGCCGCAGGCCGACCTGGTCATCAGCACGGCGCGCGACGACGAGGCATTCGCCGAACCGGCACGGCATCGCGCGGTGGTGCGGGCGCTGCGCCCGCTGTCGGCCGACGTCATGCACGTCGAGCTGGAGGTGCCCGGCGCGGGTGCGCTGAACTACCGGCCCGGCCAGTATTTGAAGCTGCTGAGTGACGGGCTCGCGCGCAGCTTCTCGATGGCTTCGGTGCCGCGTGACGGGCACATCGACCTGCACGTGCGGCGCATTCGCGGCGGCGCCTTTACCGATGGCATCCTGCCGCGCATGCGCGCCGGCGATGCGATCGAGGTCGAGTTGCCGCTGGGCACCTTCTTCTACCGCGAGAGCGACTACCGACCGCTGCTGATGGTGGCCACAGGTACCGGCCTGGCGCCGATCAAGGCGATCCTGGAAGCGCTGATGGACGATCCCGACTGCCCGCCGGTGTGGTTGTACTGGGGTATGCGGCAAGTGCAGGACCTGTACCTGCATCGCGAGATCCCGGGCTGGGGCGAACGGCTCTACGACTTCCGTTACGCGCCGGTTTTATCGCGCGCCGGCGCGGACTGGCAGGGCCGGCGTGGCCATGTGCATGACGCGGCGCTGGCCGACCTGGGCGACCTCAGCGAGTACGCCATTTACCTGTGCGGCTCGCCCGACATGATTCGTGACGCGCGTGCCGCCTTTATCGCGCATGGCGCCAGTCCGGACCACCTCTACGCCGACAGCTTCACGTTCCAGCACCCTTGTTAAGACATGGCGGTATGCATAAATGGCTGGTATACAATGACGCCAGCCTCTCCGCTTACGCCTCTGCCGACCCATGTCCCTCACTCCGTCTCCTGCCGCGCCCGCCGAGCCGCTGAGCCTCGGTGCCAGCCACTCGCCGCTGTTCGCCCTTGTCACCGACAAGCTGCGCGAGGGCATCCTGAACGGCAAATACGCTCCGGGCGAACGACTGGTGGAGAACAAGCTCTCCGCGGAACTGGGTGTATCGCGCATCCCGGTGCGCGAGGCGCTGCGCGCGCTCGCCAGCGAAGGGCTGGTGGTGATCGAGCCGCGCCGCGGCGCGACCGTGGCCAGCCTGTCGCCGGTGATTGCGCGCGAGATGGTCGAAGTGCGCGCCACGCTGGAGGGACTCAACGCCAAGCTCGCCGCGCAGCGGCGCGACCCGACGCTGGTGGCGGAGCTGGAAACCGTATTGCGGCAGGGCATGGAGGCTGCGGCGCAGGGTCGCGCGGATGAACTGCTGGCGCTCAATACGCGCTTCCACGAAGTGCTTGGCACCATCGCGGCCAACAGCGTGCTGCAGGAAATGATGCGTTCGCTGCGCGAGCGCACCGCGGTGCTGTTCGGCCCGGCCAACGTGGTGCGCGCACGCCAGAACTGGGACGAGCACGCGCAGATCCTGCAGGCGGTGATCGCCGGCGACGCCGACCTCGCGGCATTGCTGGCTGCGCGCCATGTCTACAGCGCCGCCAAGGCGGCAGAGCTGCCGGTGGACGGGCAGGGCAGCGCGGCACAGGCGGCCTGAACGCTCCGGCTGCCTTCCCCTGGCTGTCCCGTCGTGGTACCGAAGCGTGGCCCATCCCGGATCCGCATGCATGGATGCCCCTGAGCAGGGCATGACGTGCCCTGATATGACGCACTGCACCAATTGAGTGTATACTGTAGTCATTCAAGGTTACGAGATTTGCCATGCAGTCCTCCGAACAACGCTACCTTTCGCAACCCGTCGGCCAGCAGTTGCTCGGCCACTTTGCCGCCCGCGATGCGGTGCGCCATGCCACCCCGCTGGTGCCGCTGCGGCTGCGCGATATCGGCCGCTTCTTCCTCGCGCTGGGCAGCCGCGCGCCGCGCCGTGGCCATTGCTGATCCTTGCTGACTGACGCGCGGCGGAGCTCCGCCGCGCGTTCTGGCTGTTCCGGCCTTCCTCCCTGGCACGCGTTCTGCGGGCCTTCCTTCCCCTGTCATCCAAAACTTGCGCACGCCGCTCGCCGGATGCCCGCGCGCGCATTCTCCTTGCACTGCGCGCGATACGGAATATAGTATACCAACGCAGCAGAAGTACGCCTGAGCCCCTCATACGCCCCCACCGCGTCGAACGGCGCGGATAACGACAAGGAGCCGATGTGAACCTGCCCGACTGGACGACTGGCGGAATTCCGCCGCTATGGGAGGTGGCGCAGCGGCTTGCCGACGGCACGGTGTCGTCGGAGCAACTGGTGGAGGCGTGCGAGGCGGCGCAGAGGCAATGGCACGGCATCATCAATGCGATGGTGCTGTCGGATTTCGACGCGGCCCGCGCGGCCGCGCGCGACAGCGACCGGCGCCGCCGTGCCGGCCACGCACGCGGCGCGCTCGACGGCGTGCCGTTCTCGGTCAAGGAGTCGTTCGATGTCGCCGGCTGGCCGACCACCTGCGGCAATCCGGCCCTGCGCGGGCACGTGGCCGGGCGCGACGCGGTGGTGGTGCAGCGGCTGCGCGATGCCGGCGCGATCTTGCTCGGCAAGACCAATGTCCCGCTCGGGCTGCGTGACTGGCAGAGCTACAACGCGATCTACGGCACCACGCGCAACCCGCACGATCCGGCGCGCACGCCGGGCGGCTCGTCGGGCGGCAGCGCCGCGGCGGTCTGCGCCGGCCTGTCGTTCTTCGACGTAGGTTCCGACATCGGTTCGTCGCTGCGCAATCCGGCGCACTACTGCGGCATTTTCTCGCTCAAGCCGAGCCACGGGCTGGTGCCGCTTGCCGGCCACGGCACCGGTGCCGCGCGCTTCGGCGAGCAGGACATCAATGTCGCCGGCCCGCTGGCGCGCAGCGCGCGCGACCTGGAACCGGTATTGCGCGTGATTGCGGGCCCGGACGGTGACGACGCGCTGCCATACCGCTTGCAGTGGCCGCCATGCCCGCACCGCCGGCTCGCCGACTTCCGCATCGCCGTGTTGCCCACCCATGCCCAGGCCGAAGCGGACGGCGAGGTCGCCACGCAGATCGGGCAGCTGGGCCACTGGCTGGCGGAGCAAGGTGCCCACGTCGGCTGGCACGAACGGCCGGACTTCGACGCCGGCGAGTTGTGGCATGCCTACGTGACGCTGCTGCGCGCCACCACCTCGGTGCACATGGATGACGCGGCCTTCGCCGATGCGCTGGCCCGCAGTGCCACCGCAACCGCCGGCGATCACGACTACGCGACCCTGCAGTACACCGGCGCGACGCTGCGGCACCGCGACTGGCTGCGCCTGCAGGCGGCGCGCGAACGCTTCGCCGCCGCATGGCGCAGCTTCTTCACCCGCTACGACGTGCTGCTGTGCCCGGCCGCGGCCACCACGGCGTTTGCGCTCGACGAAGCCGGCGAGCCGTGGGAGCGCACGCTGAGCGTCAACGGGGCCCCGCAGCCGATGACCACGCAGTTGTTCTGGGCCGGCCACTCGGGTCTGTGCGGCCTGCCGTCCGCGGTGGCGCCGATCGGCCCCGGTGCCGGCGGCCTGCCGGTGGGCGTGCAGATCGTCGCCGGCCGCTACCGGGATCTCACCGCCTTGCGTTTTGCCTGCCTGCTGGAGGAAGCAGGCTATGCCTACCGGCCGCCGCGGCCGACCGCCTTGCCGGCGCCGCACCACACCTGATTACAACCGACCACAAACACATCACACATCACTGGGGAGGGGATCATGTTCGATTGGTTCCGTGATTTGTCGCGCATGGAGCGCAAGGGATTCTATGGAGCGTTCCTGGGGCATGCCGTCGACGTGTTCGACTTCATGATTTATTCCTTCCTCATTTCCACGCTGCTGGGGCAGTGGGGCATGAGCAAATCGACGGCGGGGGCGATCGTCACCTGGACGCTGGTGTCATCGCTGGTCGGGGCCATCGGGGCCGGCATCCTGGCCGATCGCTATGGCCGCGTGCGCGTGCTGCGCTGGACCATTATCGTGTTCGCGGGCGCGTGCTTCCTGTGCGGACTGGCGCAGTCGCCGCAGCAGCTGATGCTGTTCCGCATGATCCAGGGGCTGGGGTTCGGCGGCGAGTCGTCGCTGTGCATGGTGCTGGTGACCGAGATGATCCGCAACCCGGCGCACCGCGGCAAATACTCCGGCTTTACCGCCAGCAGCTATTCCTTCGGCTGGGGCGCGGCGGCGATCGTGTATGCGATCACGTTCAGCGTGCTGCCGGCGGAGACGGCATGGCGCGTCTGCTTCTTCCTGGGCATCCTGCCGGCGCTGGTGGTGATCTACCTGCGCCGCAACCTGGAAGAGCCCGAGATCTTCCTGAAGAGCCGCGCCGCCGGCCACCACGGCTCGGCGCTGGCCGGGCTGGGCCGGCTGTTCCGCGGGCCGCTGCTGGCCAAGACGCTGCTGTGCAGCCTGCTGTCCGGCGGCATGCTGGGGGCGTACTACGCCATTGCCACGTGGCTGCCCACCTTCCTCAAGACCGAGCGCGGCCTGTCGGTGTTCGGCACCAGTTCCTACCTGACGGTCACCATCATCGGCTCACTGGCCGGCTACGTGGCGGGCGCCTATGCCACCGATCGCTGGGGCCGGCGGCTGACCTACATCGTGTTCGCCGCGGGAGCGTTCGTGGCCGCGCTCGTCTACATGGTGATCCCGGTGTCCAACACCTCCATGCTGTTCCTCGGCTTCCCGCTGGGCGTGCTGATGCAGGGTGTGTTCGCCGGCATCGGCGCGACCATCGCCGAATCCTATCCCAACGATATCCGCGCGACGGGGTACGGCGTCTCGTACAACGCCGGTCGCGTGATCGGCTCGCTGTTCCCGCTGTCGGTGGGATGGCTCAGCTCGGGCCACACCTCGCTGCCGACCGCGATCGCGATCGTCGCGGGCGTCGGCTATGCGATGGTGGTGGTCGCCGCGGCACTGTTGCCCGAAACCACCGGCATGGACCTGGAGCAGGCCGGCGGCAGTGGCGGCAAGGAAGACGCGGCGCCGCTGGCGCGGCCGGCGGGGACGGTGGCCTGAGAGCGAAGGGAAGACGCTGCCGGCGCCTCAGCGCACCCACGCCGATATCGCCGGCAGCATCAAACTAACCCCGATCCCGATCAGCACCCCGAACGCGACGCGCCGTGTCGTGGTCGGCGAGAACGGCGGCGGAAAGCGCCGCCCGAGCAGCGTGGCAATCACCACCACCGGCACCCCGACTGCGGCCTGCAGCCAGATCGCGGCATCCAGTTGCCCCTGCCAGGCCGAGAACAACGTGCGCACGGACGAGGTCACGGTGAATACCAGGATCAGCGCGCAGCGGATTTCCACCGGCTTCATCGGCTGCCGGTAGAACTGGAAGATCAGTGGCGGCCCCGAGACCCCGAACATGCCGCTCAGCAAGCCGCCGAAGACGCCGCTCATGAAGAAGCTGCCGTCGCCGGAACGTTGCGGCAGCGGCTCGGGTTTGAAGGCGGCGCTCAGGCCGCCATACAGGATCACCGCGCCAAGCAGCAGCTGCAGCAGGGTGGCGGCGGTACTGCTCAGGTATTCCAGCACCAGCACGCCGACCAGCACCGAAGGCAGGATGCCGATCGCCGCCGCGCCCACGGCGCGCCAGTCGATATGCTGGAACTTGCCCGGCAGCGCGCAGGCGCTGTTGGCCAGCGTCACCAGGCTGACCACGGCGGCCACGGTGGCTACCGGCGCCAGACCCAGCCCGCTGGTGGCGCCCATCACGATCATGCCGAGGCCAAAGCCGGTCACCGTCTGGAAATAGGTACCAGCACCGAGCAGGGCTTGCAGGCCCAGCAGCGGCAACAACAATTCCGCTTTCATGCCGCCTGCTCGCCCTTGGTGGCCGTTTCCGCGCTGGCTTGCGCCTGGACCACGGTGACGGCAATCACATGGAACACGTCGTCGGCGCTGCAGCCGCGCGAGAGATCGTTGGCCGGCTTGTTCAGGCCCTGCAGCATCGGGCCGATGGCCTTCGCGCCGCCGACGCGCTCGGCCAGCTTGTAGCCGATATTGCCAGCCTCCAGGCTTGGGAACACCAGCACGTTGGCGTGGCCATTCACCTGCGAATGCGCGACCTTGCGCGCGGCGATCTCGGCGACGATGGCGGCATCAAGCTGCACGTCGCCGTCGATGGCCAGGCCGGGGCGCTGCGCGCGCACGCGCTCGGTCGCGGCCACGACCTTGTCGACCGCGGCGTGGTGGGCGCTGCCGCTGGTCGAGAATGACAGCATCGCCACGCGCGGCTCGTCGTTCAGCAGGGCGCGCGCGCTGTCGGCGGCGGCCATGGCGATATCGGCCAGGGCCTCGGCATCCGGATCGACCACCAGTCCGCAGTCGGAGAAGATCAGGCCGCCCTTGAGCGTGTGAAACGGCTCGCACAGCATCATCAGGAAGAAGCTCGACACCAGCCGGAAGCCGGGGGCCAATCCGATCAGCTGGATCGCGTTGCGCACCACGTCGGCGGTGGTGTGGGCGGCGCCTGCGACAGAACCGTCGGCATGGCCCAGGCGCACCATCAGATTGGCGAAGCACAGCGGATCCAGCACGGCGCGTTTGGCTTCGTCGAGCGTCATGCCCTTTTTCTGGCGCAACGCAAAGAGCTGCTGCGCGAACGAGGGCGTCAGCGCCGAGGTGGCGGGATCGACCAGCGTCATGGCGTCCAGCCCGATGCCGTGGATGGCCGCGGCGGCGCTGATCTGGCGCGCGTCGCCAACCAGCACGATGCGCGCGATGCCTTCCTGCGTGGCGCGTTGTGCGGCCTGCAGGATGCGCGGGTCATCGGCCTCGCACAGCACGATGCGGCGGGGCGCGGCGCGGGCGCGGTCGATGATGCGGAGGATGGGTTTCATGGTGGTTGGCTCGGTGAAACTGAAAAAAGGGCCAGCGTCCGACGCTATGCCCTTGGTGTTCTCCCCTCTCCCGCTTGCGGGAGAGGGGCGGGGGAGAGGGCTGGCGCTGGCTATGCTGAAGCGCCACGACTTCGTGGAGCCTCCGGCCCTCTCCCCAACCCTCTCCCGCAAGCGGGAGAGGGAGTGCGCCCATCGCAAGCGATGTGCCTGTGCAAGCTCGGACTCAGACGTAATCCTTGTACTTGTCCAGGTAACGCACCGGCTTGGCCAGCGCATCGCGGCGGAACGGGTCGCCCAGTTCGCGCGTGCACATGATCTCGATGATGGTGGTCTTGCCGTGGTTCATCTGCAGGTCGATGGCGCGCTTCAGTGCCGGGCCCACGTCTTCCAGGCGGTCCACCACGATGCCTTCGGCGCCCATCGCCTTGGCGATTTCGGCGAAGCTCTGGTTGTCGAGCTCGCCCGCGACGAAGCGGCGGTTGTAGAAGTCCACCTGGTTCTTCTTCTCCGCGCCCCACTGGCGGTTGTGGAACACCACCGCGGTCACCGGGATGTTGTGGCGCACGCAGGTCATGGTTTCCATCAGGCTCATGCCCCAGGCGCCGTCACCGGCGTACGACACGGCCGGGCGATGCGGCGCCGCGACCTTGGCGCCGATGATGGTGGGGAAGGCGTAGCCGCAGTTGCCCCAGCTCATCGCCGCGAAGAAGCTGCGCGGCTTCTCGAAGCGCAGGTAGCTGTTGGCCACCGAGTTGATGTTGCCGATATCGGTGGACACCATCACATCTTCCGGCATGGCCTTTTCCAGCTCGCGCAGCACCTGGCGCGGATGCAGGTAGTGGCCGCCGGTGGGCGTGCGCTCGTTCTTCTGCTCTTCGATCATGTCGAGGCTGTACGGGTCGCGCTCGTGGGTCCAGTCATCCAGCTCCTTCTCCCACGCTGCCTTCTCGCTGGCGATTTCGGTGGCACGGCCGTCGCGGGTCGCATCGCAGGCGAGCGTGCGGCCGGCGAGGCGCTGGGTCAGCGCGATCGCGGCGGCCTTGGCGTCGCCGCAGATGCCGACCGAGATCTTCTTCACCAGGCCCAGCATCTTGTGGTCGGCGTCGATCTGGATGATCTTGGCGGTCTTGGGCCAGTAGTCCATGCCGTGCTGCGGCAGCGTGCCGAACGGCCCCAGGCGCGAGCCCAGCGCCACCACCACGTCGGCGCGCGAGATCAGCTTCATCGCCGCCTTCGAGCCCTGGTAGCCCAGCGGGCCGCACCACAGCGGGTGGCTGGCGGGGAACGAATCGTTGTGCAGGTAGCTGTTGACCACCGGTGCACCGAGGCGCTCGGCCAGCGCCTTGCATTCCTCGATGGCATCGGCCATCACCACGCCGCCACCCGAGATGATCACCGGGAACTTGGCGTTGGCCAGCAGCTCGGCCGCTTCGTTCAGGCTCTGCTCGCCGCCGGGGCCGCGGTCAAGGTTCTGTGGCTTCGGAATCTCGGCGGTGATCTTGCCGTAGAAGTGGTCGCGCGGGATGTTCAGCTGGGTCGGGCCCATCTCGGCCTTGGCGCGGTCGAAGCAGCGCGCGGTGAACTCAGCCATGCGCGCCGGGTTGGTGACGTGGCCCTGGTACTTGGTGAACTCCTGGAACATCGGCAGCTGGTTGGCTTCCTGGAACCCACCCAGGCCGATGCCCATGGTGCCGGCCTCGGGGGTGACGATCACCACCGGGCTGTGGGCCCAGTAGGCGGCGGCGATCGAGGTCACGCAGTTGGAGATGCCCGGGCCGTTCTGGCCGATCACCACGCCGTGGCGGCCCGACACGCGGGCGTAGCCGTCGGCCATGTGGCCGGCGCCTTGCTCGTGCACCACCGGGATCAGGCGGATGCCTGCCGGCGCGAAGATGTCCATCGCGTCCATGAAGGCCGAGCCCATGATGCCGAACATGTCGGTCACGCCGTTGGCGGCCAGCGTTTCGACAAAGGCTTCGGACGGGGTCATGGTCTGCGGTCCAGCCGGAACCTGGCTGTCCTTCGCGGCGGCCGAGCCACCGGAAACGGCGGGATTCGAGGTGGTTTCGAGGTCGCGCATGGCGTTGTCTCCTGATGAGGGTGTTATAAAGTGGAACAAGGCGTTCCGGAAAATTGGTTGTTGGGGGAAATGTAGGCGGAAGAATTCCGTTGGTCAATAGAAAGTTTTGATTTACGGAATGAAATCTACGAAAAAATGAGACTTGTCGCCAAATTGAGTGCCTCATGCGCCATTTATTCAGACTGGAATGGGGCCAGGCAGCCACCGGCCCGCGTAACCAGGCCCAGCGTTGGCTGTAGAAAAAGATGGGAAGGTCAGTCAGATGGACCGCACGCGAACGGTGCGGGCCGGTGACGGCAGCTCAGTGAATGAAGCCGCCCTTGACGAAGCGCACCGGCTCGGCGTCCATGCGCAGCAATAGCGCTGTCAGGCCGTCGGCGCCGGCGGAGGGGGCGCGTGTGGCGGCCGCCGGGCCGGAGACGCAGACCAGGTCGGCGTCGGACCAGGCCCGGCCGGGGATGCCGCGGGCTCGCAGCCAGCCGGCGCGGTCGGCCAGCAGTTGCGTGCCGGCCAGGTCCGTGGGCGCCAGGCCGGAGATCGCCGCGACCGCCTGCCAGGCCTGCGCCGAGGCCGCGGTGCAGCCGGCCCGGAAGCGTGCCACCTGCGCCGGCGGGCGGCCGTCGGGCGTGAGCAGCACGGTCAGGAAGCGGGGATCGTCGAACGGCAGCGCGGTGGTGCCGTCAACCGCCACCAGCCGCACGCGCTGCCCGCCGCGCCATGCGGACAGGGCCACCGGCGCGGCGCCGGGGCAACGGACCGCCATCTCCGGCAGTTGCAGCGGCACGGGCCAGTTGCCCGCGCTGCCGCTGCCGGCCGAGAGCGCCTTCATGTAGTCGATCACGGCCCAGGCCTCGCCGTCGCCAAGCCGGTCACGGAAGGCGGGCATGGTGGGCTGTCCGTGGCGGTCGCGCATGCCGGCCAGCACGTGCCAGAACAGCTCGCCGTCGGCGCGCCGTGCCAGCAGCGGACCGGCCAGCGTGGGCGGCCACACCGCCAGGCTGGCGGCGAGCGGTCCTTCGCCGCGCCCGTCGGTGCCGTGGCAGGCGGCGCAATGCTGTGCATAGACGCGCGCGCCGAGGGCGATGGTGTCGACGGAGAACCGTGCCGGGCTGGCGTGGAAGCTGGTGGGCGCGGCTGGCACCAGCAGCAGCGATGCGTTGGGCCACGGAGCCGCTGCCAGCGCCAGCGCGCCGGCCGCCACCAGCACGCCGCGGCGGCGACGCCAGGTCAGCGCCAGCGCCATGGCCAGCACGGCGACGGCCACGGCGCACAGGGTCAGGCCGACCTGGCGGGCAAGGCCGAGGTCGATCAGCAAGGTCTCGCTGGCGATGCGCCGCGCCCATGGCCATGCGGGCTGACCGTGGCTGTCGGCGGTCAGGCCCAGCGCATGCCAGAGCCAGAGCAGGCCGCGCTGCAGCGCCTCGATCAGCACCAGCAGCGCATTCAGCCATGCCTGCTGCGGCGGGCCGCTCATCGGCCGGCCCGCGCGGGGACGGTCGGCGTCATGCGTGTCGTCACCAGCTGGCGTCCAGCCCCAAGTGGCGCAGCGCTTCATGGCGCAACGCGGTCAGGCGCGGGTCGCCGCGATGGCGGGGATAGGGCAGGTCGACCCGGATCTCGGCAGCAATGCGCGCCGGACGCTGGCTGAACACGATGACGCGCTGCGCCAGGAACAGCGCCTCTTCCACGTCGTGCGTGACCAGCAGTGCCGAGAAGCGCGAGCGCTGCCACAGCTCGACCAGGTCGCTCTGCATTGCCAGCCGCGTCAGTGAATCGAGCTTGCCCAGCGGCTCGTCCAGCACCAGCAGCCGCGGATCGTTGACCAGCGCGCGCGCCAGTGCCACGCGCTGCGCCATGCCGCCGGACAGCTGGTGCGGAAAGGCGCGCGCGAACGATTCCAGCCCGACCCGGCGCAGTGCGTCGTCCACGCGATGGCGCTGCTGCGCGAGGATGCCCTGCGCCTGCAGCCCGAGCGCGACGTTGTCCCAGACACGGCGCCACGGGTACAGCGTGGGATCCTGGAACACCACGATGCGCGACGGGTCCGGGACGGTAATCGGCACGCCGTCCTGCAGGAGGTCTCCCGACGCGGGCTGCTCCAGGCCCGCGACCAGCCTCAGCAGCGTGGACTTGCCGCAGCCGCTGGGGCCGAGCAGGGCGACGAACTCGCCGGGGCCGACGCTGAGCCCCACCTCGTCAAGGACCTGCAGCCGCTCGTTGCCATGGCCGAACCAGTGGCTGACCTGCCGGATATCGATGCGGGCCCCGGTTCGTGCCGTCGAGTCCTCACCTGCCGCCGCGTTAACTCCCCTCTCCCGCTTGCGGGAGATGGGAGCCTTCTTCAAGCGCGGAAAAGACCCCGATGCCTTCAATCGCTCCACCACGCTCACCATTTCACCGTCCCCTTCTGCCACGACAACACCCGGTCGCGCGCGGCGAACAGCAGCGTGATCACGCCCGAGAACAGCAGCGCCATCACGATCAGCGCCGCATACATGTTCACGTACGAGGCCCAGCCCTGGGCCCAGGTCAGGTACCACCCCAGGCCCGACTTCACGCCCATCATTTCCGCGGTGACCAGCACCGAGAACGAAGCGCCGAGCCCCATGAACAGGCCGACGAACACCTGCGGCAGCGCCGCCGGGATCGCCACGCGCAGCACCAGGAACCAGCCCGAGGCGCCCAGCGTGCGCGCGACGTCGTAATAGCTCTTGTTGACGCCGGCCACGCCCGACCACGTCAGCACCGCGACCGGGAACGCCGTGGCCAGCGCGATCAGGAACACCGCCGCGGCATAGCTCGAGGGGAAGAAGTAGAAGGTCAGCGGCAGCAGCGCGGTCGAGGGCAGCGGCCCCAGCACGCGCAGCACCGGATGCACCCAGTAGCCGATGCGGCGCGACCAGCCGATCGACACGCCCACCAGGAAGCCCGCGATTCCGCCATACGCGACGCCCAGCCCCAGCAGCTTCAGCGTATTCAGGGCACTCTCGCCGAGCCGCGGCCAGTCGTCCGCATACACCTCGATCAGCGCTTGCGGCGGCGCGAAGAAGGGCGTGGGCAGGATCGCGGTCTTGGCGGTCAGGATTTCCCAGGCCGACAGCGCGACGGGCAGCGCCACCAGCCACGGCCCGGCGGCGCGCAACGCCGCCAGTGGGCGTTGCGCGGTCCGGGTCCGCTGGCCGGCCAGCGCCACCACGGCCAGCAAGGCAGCGCCGGCCAGCGCGGCGATGCCCAGTTCCGCGGTATAGGCCCAGTCGCTGAAGCCCACTGCCTGGTTGGGCCATTGCCATGTCAGTGCGCCGAACCCGGCCCACGCCAGCGCGGCGAGGATGCCGGTGGCCCAGACTGGACCGGCGGTGCGTGCCGTGGCGGCCGCTTGCGGCAGGGGCGCCGCGGAAGGCTGGCCGCCGAGGCCAGGGTCGAGAGCGCTTTGGCTTGTCGTCATGGCATTACCCCAGCACGTTGGCGTAGACGTGCTGCGCCAGGCGTTTGGCATCGGTGGACTTCTTCAGCACGCCGATGCGGCGGAAATCATCGGCGTAGAAGGCGATCTCGTCGCGCAGGTCGGCGCCGGTCGGGTGGTGGGTATAGGTCAGCGTGGCGTAGAGCTTGCGCAGGTCGTCCGGATTGATCTTGGGCGAATACTTGGCGAACACCTTTGCGGCCTCGTTGGGATTCTCGTTGACATAGTCGGTGGCCTGCACGATGGCGCGCGCCAGCGACGTCGCCGCGGGGCGGTCGTTGCGCACCAGTTCGCCGCGCGCGCCGACCACGCAGCAGACCTTGCGCGCGTATTCGCCGGTGAGGTTGGTGGCCAGTTCCACGTAGGCGCCGTTGGTGCGCTTTTCCAGCAGGTAGAGATTCGGGTCGCCGTCGGCGATGGCCTGGATCTCGCCCTTGTCGACCGCCACGCCGAGCAGGTCGGCAGGGTACTGGCGCCAGGTGACGTCCTTGTCGGGGTCGATGCCATGCTTGGCCAGCAGGATGGTGAAGAAGTGCTTGCCCGGCGCCGGCAGGTCGCTGACACCGACGGTCTTGCCCTTCAGTTGCTGCAGCGTGGTGACGCCCGCGGCCTTCGATCCCACCAGACGCACGCAGCCGCCGTGCGAGCTGCCGATGATCTTGACGTCGAAGCCGGCTTCGAGCGGCTTGAGCCAGCGGTGGATCATGCCCACCGCGGCATCGGCCTTGCCGGTGGCGATCGATTCCAGCAGCTGGTCGGTCGAGCCGCTGTAGTTGATCAGGTCGACCTGCAGGCCGTTCTTCTCGAAGAAGCCTTTCTCCTGCGCCACCACGACCGGCGTCAGGCAAAAGGAATTCTGGTTCCAGGCAAAGGTCAGCTTGCGCGGCGCCGACCAGGCTTGCCGGCCCAGGATCAGCGCGGGCGCGGCCACTGCCGCGGCGCCGGCAAGCCGCAGCACGCGGCGTCGGCGCGGCTCGGCATGGTTGCTGTGGTTCTGGCTCATGTGGGATTCCCGTCTTGGTGTTGTGATGGAGCGTTCAGGCGGCCTGGCGCTGCTGCCCGGTGGCGCCGTCGTGCCGGGCCACCAGGGCGCGCACGCGCGGGATGAGCTCGCGGCCGTAGTCGATGGCGTCTTCGAGCGGATCGAAGCCGCGGATCAGGAAGGTGGTGACGCCCAGTTCGTAGTAGGCCAGCAGCGCCTGCGCGACCTGCTCGGGCGTACCCACCAGTGCGGTGGAGTTGGAACGCCCGCCGGTCTCGCGCGCGATCGCGGTCCACAGGCGCTGGTCGACGCGGTCGCCCCGCTCGGCCGCCGCGAGCAGGCGGCGCGCCCCCTCGCTTTGCTGCGGGCCGCCGCGGCTGTAGCCGGCCTGAACGCGCAGTGCGCGGGTGCGTTCCAGGATGCGGTCGGCGCGGGCCCAGGCCTTGTCCTCCGTATCGGCCAGGATCGGGCGGAACGATACCGAGAAGCGCACCGTGCGGCCGTGGCGCGCGGCTTCGGCGCGCACGCGCGTAGTCAGCTCGCGCACCTGGTCGAGCGACTCGCCCCACAGCGCGTAGACGTCGGCATGCTTGCCTGCAACCGCCAGCGCGGCGGCCGAGGCGCCGCCGAAATAGATCGGCACATGCGGCTGCTGCGCGGGCTTGACCTCGGAGAAGCCCTGGGTAAAGCGGTAGAACTGGCCTTCGTGGTCGAACGGCGTGGTCTCGGTCCAGATCCGGCGCAGGATGTGCAGGTACTCGTCGGTGCGCGCATAGCGCTGGTCGTGGTCGAGGAAGTCGCCGTCGCGCTGCTGCTCGCTGTCCGAGCCGCCGGAGATGACATGCACGCCCAGGCGGCCGCCACTGAACTGGTCGAGCGTGGCGATCTGGCGCGCGGCCAGCGTCGGCGCGGTAAAGCCGGGGCGATGCGCCAGCATGAAATGGATGCGCTCGGTCACGCTGGCGGCGTAGGCGATGGTCAGCGTCGCCGATGGCCCGGTGGAGTGGTGCGGCACCAGGATGCGGTCGAAGCCGGCCTGTTCATGCGCCTGGGCAAACGCGCGCACGTAGTCGCGATCGATCACCGGGCCTGACGGGGGATGGATCTCGGACTGCTTCTGGCTCTGGATCATGCCGATGAAATCGACGCTCATATGCGCTCTCCTGGAAGTCGGTGTCGGGTGGGATTGGGCTGAGGCAGAAAGTACGACAGCGGCGCGGCTTCGCTAACGAATAAAAACGACGCTCCATATTCAATAAGCATCGTTTTCGCCGGGCCATGACGGCGCTACGCTAGGCGGCATTCGATGCGCAACTGCGCTGATCTTTTCCGGAGTCCTGTTCCATGTCTTCGACGTCTGCCCTGCGCCGGCTGCCCGGCAGCGATGCGCGCCTTGGCGAGGTGCTGGCGGCGCTGTCCGCGCGCTTTGCCGGAGATGCCGGCGCGCACGATGCCGCGGCCAGCTTCCCGCACGACAACTTTGCGCAGCTGCACGCCCATGGCCTGATTGCGCAGGTGGTGCCGTGCGCGCACGGTGGCGGCGGCGCGGGGCTGGCGCAGGCGCGCCGCATCGTGGCCGCGCTGGCCGGCGGCGACGCCGCGACCGCGCTGGTGCTGACCATGACCTACCTGCAGCATCGCGCGATTGCGCGCGCCGATTCGCACTGGCCGGCGGCGTTGCGCGAGCAGGTCTTCGCCAGCGCGGTGCAGGAGGGCGCGCTGATCAACTCGCTGCGCGTGGAACCGCAGCTGGGCTCGCCCGCGCGCGGCGGCCTGCCGGCCACGATGGCGACACGCGTGGCCGACGGCTGGCGCGTCAGCGGCCGCAAGCTGTACAGCACCGGCATCCCGGCCTTGCGCTGGCTCGCGGTGTGGGCGCGCACCGACGAGCCGCAGCCGCGCGTGGGCGTGTTCCTGGTGCCGGGGCCCGCGGCCGGTATCGCCGGCGTGCGCATCGTCGAGAACTGGAACCACCTGGGCCTGCGTGCCTCGGGCAGCCACGAGACCGTGCTCGACAACGTCTGGATTCCGCCGGACTACGCCGTCGATATCCGTCCGCCCTCGGCCTGGGCCCCGGCCGGCGCCAGCCAGGCGGACCTCGACGCGAACGCGGACCAGCAGGCCTGGATGGTAGTGCTGCTGGGCAGCCTCTATGACGCGGTGGCACGCGCGGCGTCGGCCTGGCTCAACGACTTCGTGCGCGAGCGCGCGCCCGGCAGCCTGGGCGCGCCACTGGCTACGCTGCCGCGCGTGCAGGAGGCCGTCGGCGAGATCGCCGCGCTGCTGCGCGTCAACCAGGTGTTGCTCGACGACGCCGCGGCGCGCACCGACGCGGGCGGGCCGCCGGCCATTGCCGACAGCGGCCTGCTGAAGTTCACCGTGACCGGCAATGCCATCCGCGCGGCGGAGCTGGCGCTGCAGCTGTCGGGCAACCATGGCCTGAGCCGCCACCACCCGCTCGAGCGCCACTATCGCGACGTGCTGTGCAGCCGCATCCATACGCCGCAGAACGATTCGATCCTGCTCGCCGCCGGGCGCGCGCAGCTCGGCGTGTAAGCGCCGCCGCGCCCGCCGTGCTATGTTTGCGGGGCAGCGCCCCGCAGAGGGCCGCGCGGCCGGCCCCGGCAGCCGGCACCACAACGAGACACTCCGGAGCATTCCCATGGGCAGTTCCCCCGATCCCAACGCGCTGGCACCGCTGCGCGATTTCATCACCGGCCTGGCCGCGCTGCTCGACCAGCATCCCGACGAGCCCCGCATCCTGCGTGAAGGCGGGGCCTTGCTGGCAAAGCTGGTCGCGCGCGATGACTGGCTGCCCGAGGCGTGGGCCCAGCCGCACCCCGAGTACTACCAGCAGCACCTGCTGCATTGCGATTCCGCCGAGCGCTTCTCCATCGTCAGCTTTGTCTGGGGACCGGGCCAGCGCACGCCGATCCACGACCACACCGTGTGGGGCCTGATCGGCATGCTGCGCGGCGCGGAAGATGCGCAGGCGTTCGCGCTCGATGCCGCCGGGCGCCCGGTTGCGAGTGGCGCGAGCGTGCGCCTGCTGCCCGGCCAGGTCGAAGCCGTGTCGCCGGCCGTGGGCGATATCCATCGCGTCAACAACGTCTACGACGACCGCGTCTCGGTCAGCATCCATGTCTACGGCGCCAATATCGGTGCGGTGCGCCGCTCGGTCTACGCCGAGGACGGCACCCGCAAGCCCTTTGTCTCCGGCTATTCCAACCAGTCCCTTCCCAATCCGTGGGACCGTTCCCGCGAGCTTGCCCAGTCATGACCACCGTCACCGCTACGCCGGACGTGCCGGCCTTTCCGACGTTTTCTCCAGAAGCAGTGCGCAACGCCTTGCGCAACCGCGACGAAATCGCACTGATCGACGTGCGCGAGGAAGATCCCTTCGCGCAGGAGCACCCGCTGTGGGCCGCGAACTTTCCGCTGTCGCGGCTGGAACTGGACGCGTGGGCGCGCATCCCGCGCCGCGATACGCTGATCGTGATCTACGGCGACCATGGCGGCGCTGACCTGGCGCCACGCGCGGCGGCGGTGCTGCAAGGCCTGGGCTATACCCGCGTGCATCTGCTTGAGGGCGGGCTGCGCGCATGGATCGAGGGCGGCGGCGAGGTGTTCCGCGACGTCAACGTGCCGAGCAAGTCCTTCGGCGAAGTGGTCGAAGCCGCCCGCCATACGCCGTCGCTGGCGGCCGAGGAAGTGCAGGCATTGATCGACAGCCGGGCCGATGTGGTGATCGTCGATGCGCGCCGCTTCGACGAGTACCAGACCATGAGCATCCCGACCGCCACCAGCGTGCCGGGTGCCGAGCTGGTGCTGCGCGTGCGCGAGCTCGCGCCCGATCCGCGCACGCGCGTGATCGTCAACTGCGCGGGACGCACGCGCAGCATCATCGGCACGCAATCGCTGGTGAACGCGGGGATTCCGAACCCGGTGGCGGCGCTGCGCAACGGCACCATCGGCTGGACCCTGGCCGGCCAGCAGCTGGACCATGGCGCCAGCCGCCGCGCCCCGGCCACGGTCGGCGACGCCAACCGCGACAGCGCCCGCCGCGGCGCGCGCGAGATCGCCGACCGGGCCGGCGTGCGGCGCATCGCGCTGGCGCAGCTGGACACGCTGCAGGCGCCCGGGCGCACGTTGTACCGCTTCGATGTGCGTACGCCGGAGGAATTCGCCGACGGCCACCTGCCGGGTTTCGTCAACGCGCCGGGCGGGCAGCTGGTGCAGGAAACCGACCACAGCGCGCCGGTGCGCGGCGCGCGCATCGTGCTGGCGGACGATGACGACGTGCGCGCCGGCATGACGGGATCCTGGCTGGCGCAGATGGGCTGGGAGGTCTGGGTGGTGGAACCGGTGGCGGCGTCGGCGCGCAGCGAAACCGGGGCGGTCGCCGCGCCGGTGCCAACGCCAGCGCCCGTCGCCAGCGTCGGCGCGGCGCAGCTGGGCGCATGGCTGGATGCCGGTGACGGCGGCACCGCCGTGCTGGATTTCACCACCAGCGCCAACTACGTCAGGCGCCATATCCCGGGCGCGCATTTTGTCATCCGCGCCCAGCTGGCCGACGCGCTGGCCCGCATCCCCCGTCCGCGGCGCTACGTGCTTACCTGCGGCAGCAGCTTGCTGGCGCGCTTTGCCGCGGCCGACCTGCGGCGCCTGACCGATGCGGAGGTATTCGTGCTGGAGGGCGGCACCCAGGCCTGGATCGCCGCGGGCCTGCCGCTGGAGAGCGGCGAGACGCGCCTGGCCTCGGACCGCACCGACCGCTATCGGCGCCCCTATGAAGGCACCGACAACCCGCGCGAGGCGATGCAGGGCTACCTGGATTGGGAATTCGGCCTGATCGCGCAACTGGAGCGCGACGGGACGCATGGGTTCAGGGTGGTGTAGGGCGGCCTACAGCCGCAGCAGCAGGCGCATGGCCTCTTCCACCTTGCGCAGGTGGTTGGGGGCCAACGTCGCCAGGGGACGGCTGCCCATGAAACGGCGATTGGATATCGCGCGGACCTGGTCGATCAACAGGTCGGTTTCATAGGCCAATCCCGGCAGCTTCCCCAGCGCCACCCGCAGCGGAAAGCAATCCTCCGGCTCGATCTGCGAGGTCCCGGGCACGACGATGGTGGTCGGATGGCCGGCATCGTTGAGCAGGTCGGTCTGCACCACCAGCGCCGGCCGTTTACGCTTGGCCGGCTCTTCACGGTGGGTCTGGGGATCGAAATCGACCTCCCAGACCTGTCCCCGCCTCAGCTTAAGCAAGGCCGTCTCCGGCGGTGCTGTCCATCTCTTCGTTGGCCGCCAGGTGCATCGCCCCTAACTTGCGCGACAGCATCGCGATACGGTTGGCCATCTCGCGCTCGTTTTTCTCGCGGACGGCGTCGCGGATGTAGTCCGACGTCTTCTGGCCTGCCGCAGTCGCCAGCGCACGGGTTTTCTCGGCCAGTTCTTCGCTTGCGCGGAATGACAAGGTCGTACCTTGCATGAGTGGTTCCGACAATGGGTAATACGCAATTATAGCGCTCATTTGTCACTCGTTTCTGTATTACGAAATTGCAGACGATGAACTCTGAGCCGCTAGGCCAGAGGGTGACAGAAGCCTACGGAGACGGGCAATGGCAGGGGAGGGGAGAAGTCTGAAAGACGTGAAAGACGCGCGATCTCTCTACAGCAAGGGAACGAACGTAACGATTCCCTGTCAATCGTAATCGTTCAGTTACAATGCTGTCCTGCAGCATCCCGGCGGCCCTAAACATCCCGGCCCCGCGATGCCGTCTCCGCCCCCGACCCAATGCGACTGTTGTTTCTGCTGCTGACTGCCATGTGCTTGTCGCTGCTCTCCTTTGGAGCAGCGGCGGACGCGCGCGCGGCGTTGCCGGGGCCGCAGCAGGCCGGGGTGGACCTGATCGACATGGCGGCGGCCCAGCCTGTGGACGATCTGGGCCGGCTCGTGGTGCCCGGCGACGACGGGCTTAACGACGACGATATCTGCGATGACCCGCCACCCGGGTACTGCAATATCTGGTCGGCGGACCTGCTCGATCCGCTCGACCTGCTCGACGAGATCGAAGAATCCAGTGCGCTGTTTGCGTTGCCGCCGGTGAAGCTGCTGCTGCCCAGCGGTGACGTGGCCCAGCGCCCGCCCGGTCGCGCCGACCCGCCGCCTTCGGCCTTCTTCCGGCCGCCCATAGCCCTGGCCTGACCGCCTTCCTGCGCCCGCATCATGCGCGCTGCCGCATGCAGCCGCCCAGCCGCGGGCCGCGCCCCTTTGCCTGATATCGCCAGCCTGCCTGCCGCCTGACCGCGCGGGCATGCCGTTGCCGTTGTGCGTCCTGCCGTGACCGCGTCCCCGTGATGGCGTCACCCCGGGCGGGCGGCAGCGTGGCGAAAGGCAGACGTACTGCTTGCATTCCCGACTCATGACAACCACCAAGCTGACCCTGATCGCGTCGCTTTCGCTGATGGCGCTTGCCGCGGCCCCGGCCCAGGCCGGCGCCCAAGCCGGCGCGTCCGCGAAGGCGACAGACCTGGCCGCCGCGCCCGCGGCCCGCGCACCGCTGGCCAAGCCGGCTGCCGCGCCGCTGCCGGGCGCCGCCATCCTGGCGGCCGCCGCCGTACCGAAGACCGCTCCTGCCGGCGCCGCCGCCGCCGGACCCGCTTACTCGCTGCCCCAGTTGCTCGACCTGGCCCAGTCCACCAACAAGGGCGTGGCCGCCGCCGAAGCCAATGTCGATGCGGCCAGCGCCGCCATTAGCAGCGCCCGCGCCTATCCGAATCCGCAGGTCGAGGTGCTGTATGGCCGCATGTCGGGCAAGCAGCCGGGCGTGGCCAGCGGCAATGCGCCCAGCTATGCCGTGGTGCAGAAGTTCGATTACCCGCACCAGCGCAGCCTGCGCGAGGCCATGGCGACGCGCGGGCTGGAGTCGTCGCAGGCGCTGCGGCAGGGCTTCCGCGCCGACCTGGCCGCGCGCGTGAAGACTGCTTACTACGACGTGCTGCGCCGCGAGAGCGAACTGCACGCGGCCGAGGAAGACCTGGCGATGATGCGCCAGATCCACTCGCGCGCACGCCTGCGCGTGGAGGTGGGCGAGGCCCCGCGCTACGAGCTGATCAAGGCCGAGACCGAACTGCTGGCGTCGCAGAAGAGCCAGCAGACCGCCGAACTGCGCGTCAACCAGGCCAAGGCCGCGCTGCGCCAGCAGGTGGGTGGCGCCATGCCGGGCCAGTTCTCGCTGGCGGGCACGCTGGGCCAGTCGCCCGACGTGCCGCCGCTGCCGGCGCTGCGCGACACCATGACCGCCAGCAACGCCGAACTGGTCCAGCGCCGCATGGAGCTGGAGCGCGCGCAGCTGGGCGTCGATTACCAGAAGTCGCTGCGCTGGCCGGAAGTGGCGCTGCGCGCGAGCACCGACCGCCAGCCCGACAACAACGTCTCGCAGATCGGCCTGATCCTGACCATCCCGCTGTGGGACCGCCGCCGCGGCCCGGTGGGCGAAGCCACCGCGCAGGCCACGCAGGCGCGCAGCGCGCTGGAGATGCGCGAGTTCGAGCTGACGCAGGAACTGGAAGCGGCCTACCGCCAGTACGAAATCAACCAGGCCCAGGTGACGGCGCTGGAGTCCGGCATCGTGCGCGAGGCCGAGTCGGCGCTGGGCGTGGCCGAGGCCGCCTACCGCTTCGGCGAGCGCGGCATCCTGGACTACCTCGATGCCCAGCGCGTGCTGCGTGGCGCGCGCAATGAGCTGATCGCCGCGCAGTACGACCTGCAGCTGGCCGCGATCCAGATCGAAAAGCTTATGTCGACCGCCCCGGGCGCCACCGCCGCGCCGGGCCTGCAGCCGACGTCCAACATCGAACAGAAATAACCATGCGTCCCAATTTCCTGCTTTCGCTGACGGCCGCCGCCGTCCTGACGTTCAGCCTGGCGGCCTGTTCCGACAAACCTGAGCCGGTGGCCGAGGCGCCCAAGCTGCCGCCCGGCGTGATCCAGCCCGAGGGCAACCTGCAGAAGGGCCTGAAGGTGGCCCCGGTGGCCACCTCCCCGTTCAGCGAGATGCTGCGCGTGGCCGGCCGCATTGACTTCGACGAGCAGCGCGTATCGCGCATCGGCGCCAGCGTGACCGGCCGCGTCACCGACCTTTATGCCACGCTGGGCCAGGAAGTGAAGGCCGGCCAGGTGCTGGCGCGCCTGCACAGCAGCGAGCTGGGCGCGGCGCAGATGGCGTTCCTGAAGAGCGAGGCCCAGACCGAGCTGCAAGACCGCAACGCCGAGCGCGCGCGCCAGCTGTTTGCCGCCGACGTGATCGGCCGCGGCGAACTGCAGCGCCGCGAGAGCGAACTGGCGATTGCCTCGGCCGAGATGCGCGCCTACCGCGACCAGCTGCGCGTGCTGGGCATGTCGGCAAGCTCGATCGCGCAACTGGCCAAGAGCGGCAGCATCAACTCGCACTCGCCGGTGTATTCCAGCATCAGCGGCACCGTGGTCGAGCGCAACGTGGCGCAGGGCCAGGTGGTGCAGCCCGCCGACGCGCTCTACACCGTGGCCGACCTGTCGCGCGTATGGGTGGTGGCCGAGGTGCCCGAGCAGCAGGCGGCGCAGGTGGCCGAAGGCCAGAGCGTCGAGATCGAGGTGCCGTCGCTGGCCAACGGCGCCGGCCGCCAGACCATTACCGGCAAGCTGATCTACGTGGGCCGCACGGTCAGCCCGCAGTCGCGAACAGTGCTGGTCCGCACCGAGCTGGAGAACCGCGAGGGCCGGCTCAAGCCGGCCATGCTGGCCAGCATGCTGATTGCCGGCAAGCCGGTCGACCAGCTGGTGGTGCCGGCGGCGGCGGTGGTGCGCGACGGCAATGACGAGCTGGTCTATGTCGAGATGCCGGGCAACAAGTACCGCCTGACCCGCGTCAAGCTGGGCGCCGAAAGCGATGGCATGCGCGTGGTCCAGAACGGCGTGAAGGCCGGCGACCGCATCGTGGTCGAGGGCGCCTTCCACCTGGACAACGAGCGCAAGCGCCTCGAACAAGGGTAATCGGCCATGATGAAATCCCTAGTCGAAGCCGCCATCAAGCAGCGGCTGGTGGTGTGCGTCCTTGCCGTGGTGCTGTTCTTCTTCGGCCTGCGTGCTGCCACCAAGCTGTCGGTGGATGCGTTCCCGGATGTGACCAACGTGCAGGTGCAGATTGCCACCGAAGCCGCGGGCCGTTCGCCCGAGGAAGTGGAGCGCTTTGTCACCGTGCCGGTGGAAATGGCCATGACCGGCCTGCCCGGGCTGGAAGAGATGCGCTCGCTGAACAAGGCGGGCCTGTCGCTGATCACGCTGGTGTTCACCGATGCCACCGACGTGTACTTCGCGCGCCAGCTGGTGATGGAGCGCCTGATCGAAGTGGGCGGGCGCATGCCCGAGGGCGTCACGCCCGTGCTGGGGCCGGTCTCGACCGGCCTGGGCGAGGTCTACCAGTACACGCTGGACCGCGCCGACGACGGCAACCGCGAACTGACCCAGGAAGAGCTGGCCGAGCGCCGCATCGCCCAGGACTGGGTGGTGCGCCCGCTGCTGCGCTCGATTCCCGGCGTGGCCGAGATCAACTCGCAGGGCGGTTATGTGCGCCAGTACCAGGCGCTGGTCAACCCGGAGCGGATGCGCCATTACGGCGTGTCGATCCAGCAGGTCTACGAGGCGCTGGCGCGCAACAACGCCAACTCCGGCGGCGGCGTGCTGCCGCACTACGCCGAGCAGTACCTGATCCGCGGCGTCGGCCTGGCCAAGGGTGTCGAGGACCTCGGCAGCATCGTGCTGAAAGAGGTCAACGGTACGCCGGTCTACCTGCGCGACGTGGCCAACGTCACCATCGGCCATGAGGTGCGCCAGGGCGCGCTGGTCAAGAACGGCCAGACCGAGGCGGTCGGCGGCATCGTCATGATGATGCGCGGCGGCAATGCCAAGGAAGTGGTCAGCCGCGTCAAGGCCCGCGTGGCCGAGATCAACGAGCGCGGCATGCTGCCGGGCAAGCTGCAGATCGTGCCGTACTACGACCGCAGCGAGCTGGTCGACGCGGCGCTGTGGACCGTGACCAAGGTGCTGCTCGAAGGCGTGGTGCTGGTGGTGATCGTGCTGTTCCTGTTCCTGGGCGACGTGCGTTCGTCGGTGATCGTGCTGGCCACGCTGGTGCTGACGCCATTGCTGACCTTCATGGTGATGAACGAGGCGGGGCTGTCGGCCAACCTGATGTCACTGGGGGGGCTGGCGATCGCCATCGGCCTGATGGTCGACGGCTCGGTGGTGGTGGTCGAGAACGCGTTCGAGCGGCTCGGCCACAAGGAGCCCGGACTGAGCAAGACCGAGATCCTGGTCAAGGCGGTGCAGGAAGTGGCCACGCCGGTGATCGTGGGCGTGGGCATCATCATCCTGGTGTTCCTGCCGCTGATGACGCTGTCGGGCATGGAAGGCAAGATGTTCGCGCCGCTGGCGTTCACCATCTCGATCGCGCTGGCGATCTCGCTGTTCCTGTCGCTGACGCTGTCGCCGGTGCTGTCGTCGTACCTGCTCAAGGGCGGTGCCGAGCATGACACGTTCCTGATCGCCTTCATGAAGCGCCACTACCTGCGCCTGCTGCACTGGGCGCTGGGCAACAGCCGCAAGACCGTGCTCAGCGCGGTCGGCGCCTTTGTCGCCACGCTGCTGATCGTGCCGCTGCTTGGTACCTCGTTCATTCCGGAGATGAAGGAAGGCTCGATTGTCCCCGCGATCGACCGCGTGCCCAATATCTCGCTGGAAGAGTCGATCAAGCTGGAGAAGGAAGCCAACAAGCTGGTGCTGGGCGTGCCGGGCGTGAAGTCGGTGGTGTCGGGCGTGGGCCGCGGCGAAAGCCCGGCCGACCCGCAGGGCCAGAACGAATCGACCCCGATCGCGAGCCTGAAGGACCGCGACGAGTGGCCCGACGGCTGGACCCAGGACGATATCGCCAATGCCATCCGCGAAAAGCTCAAGGCCATTCCGGGCGTGCAGATCGTGATGGCGCAGCCGATCTCGGACCGCGTCGACGAAATGGTCAGCGGCGTGCGTTCCGACGTGGCGGTGAAGGTGTTCGGCGATGACCTGGACAAGCTGCGCGAGCTGGCGGGCGAGATCGCCCGCGTCGCCGGCGGCATCCAGGGCTCGCAGGATATCCGCATCGAGCGCGTGTCGGGCCAGCAGTACCTGTCGATCGAGATCGACCGCCAGGCGATTGCGCGCTACGGGCTGAACGTCTCCGACATCCACGATGTGATCGAGATCGCCATCGGGGGCAAGCGCGCCACGGACATCTTCGAAGGCGAGCGCCGCTTTGCGGCGGCGGTGCGCCTGCCGGACGAGTTCCGCAACAACGTGCAGTCGATCCGCCAGCTGCTGGTGAACACGCCGGACGGCACGCAGGTGCCGCTGCAGAGCGTGGCCAGGATCGACGTCAACGACGGTCCCGCGCAGATCAGCCGCGAAATGGCCAAGCGCCGCGTGGTGGTGATGATCAACGTGAAGGACCGCGACCTCGGCGGCTTCGTCGCCGAGCTGCAGCAGGCCACCGGCGCCAAGGTCAAGCTGCCCGAAGGCTATTACCTCGAGTGGGGCGGCCAGTTCCAGAACATGGAACGCGCCATGGGCCACCTGAAGATCATCGTGCCGGTCACCATCGCCGCGATCTTCTTCCTGCTGTTCCTGCTGTTCAACTCGCTGCGCTTTGCCACGCTGATCATCACGGTGCTGCCGTTCGCATCGATCGGCGGCATCATCGGGCTGTTCGTCACCGGCGAGTACCTGTCGGTGCCGGCGTCGGTGGGCTTTATCGCGCTGTGGGGCATGGCGGTGCTGAACGGGGTGGTGCTGGTGTCGTACATCCGCACGCTGCGCGACTCGGGCCTGTCGCTCGACGAGGCGGTGGTGCAGGGCGCGACGCAGCGTTTCCGTCCGGTGATGATGACCGCGACCATCGCCATGCTGGGCCTGGTGCCGTTCCTGTTCTCTACCGGCCCGGGTTCCGAGGTTCAGCGGCCGCTGGCGGTGGTGGTGATCGGCGGGCTGATTACGTCGACGCTGCTGACGCTGGTGATGGTGCCGACGCTGTACCGCTGGTTCGATGATAGCAAGCCGGATCCGACTCGGGATGTGCCGGTGTAATTGTTGAACCGCTGGTTTGCTCCCCTCTCCCGCCTGCGGGAGAGGGGCCGGGGGAGAGGGCAGGCACTGGCATACCGACGCGCTTTACTTCGTCGATGCACCGGCCCTCACCCCAACCCTCTCCCGCAAGCGGGAGAGGGAGTACCCAGACGGTCGATCAGGAACCGGTGTGCGTGGCAATAGCCGCAAAGACAACGCCCCATGCAAGTAGCTGCTTGCATGGGGCGTTTTCCGTTTCCAGCTAACACAGGCACCTACGCCAGCCGCATCTCCAGCTGCCGCGTCCACAGTTCCAGCACGAAATCCGGCTCCTCGTGGCGGATATGCCGATACAGCCCCCGCTGCGCACCGATCGCGTCATGCACCGCTTGCGCGGTAATCTGCTGCTCGGCGAACGGATGCCGGAAATGGCAGGCGACGATGACGCCGTCGTCGGCCAGCGCGCGCGCGGCCATGGCGGCGACCTCGTGCCAGTCCGGCTTGGGAAAGTAGTAGCCCAGTTCGGAAAACACCATCAGGTCGAAGCTGCCTTCCGGCCACTGCTGCGGCAATTCGCCGGTCAGCACGCGTGCCTGCGGGAACGGTGCCAGCCGTTGCCGCGCCTGCTCGGCCGCGGTCTCGGCCAGTTCCATCGCCACCAGCTCGTCGCAGCGCGGCGCCAGCGCCACGCTCAGGTGGCCGCCGCCGCAGCCGGGCTCGAAGGCGCGGGCGAAGCGCTCGCGCGGCAGCGTGGCCAGCAGCAGGGCGCGCTTGCGCGCTTCGTACCAGCGCGTGCCGATGCCCCATGGGTCCTGGTTGCGGCCGTACAGGCCGGCGAAATAGTCGCGGTCGACCGGCATGGCGGCAGGCCTCAGTAGCCGTAGTACGGCGCCTCGCGGTAGTAGCCGGAAGGCTGCGGGGCGCACGGCACGTAGGCACGGTCGTAGTCGCGGTAGCAATAGCCCGGCGGCACCGCCGGCGCCGCGTACGAGACCGGCGCGGGTGCGTAGGTGACGGGCGGCGGCGCGACCGGTGCCGCTACCACCGGTCCCGAGGCCAGCATGGCGCCCAGTGCCAGGCCGGCCAGCGCGCCGACCGCCAGCACGGCGCCGGCGTTGGAGCCGCCATGGTGGTGATGCCGGCCGCGCGCGGAGGCGGATCCGGCGGCGACCAGGGTCGCGGCCAGGACCGCCGCGGCGACGGTGCGGGTGGAGGGGCGCATTTCGAACTCCTTGTCATGCACAGCTTGTGTTCCTGAATGATGGACGCAAAGCGGCGATCAAGGTGTTTCGGGCCCCGGGTCGACTTGTTAGCTTTGTAACCGCGGCTTTAAGACCTGCCTATTTCTAACCCGATGTAAGACGCGGTAAGACGGCTGTGTCCGAAACCGCTTATCCGAGCGTTTCGGCCAGCGCCCCCAGCCCGCGCGCGCTGGCGGCAAGCTCGCCGGCCAGCGCCGCGACCAGCTCCGCCGCCGGCAGCGCCCGGGCCAGCGGCACCGCCTGGCCGGCCCACTGTGCGGCAAAGTCGGCGCTGCCGCGCGCCCTGGCGGCGGCGTGCAGGGCCTTGCCGGCATCGTAGGCGGTGGGGTAGTCGGGCGTGGCGGGCGCGTCGGCTGCCGCACCCAGCTCGGTGAAGCGGTTGGCCAGGCCACGGGCATGGCGGCCGGAAATGGCTCGCGTCAGCACGGTCGGCTTGCGCGCCTGCAGCAGGGCCTCGCGGTAAGGACCGTCGGCCACGGTCTCGGGGCAGGCGATAAAGGCGGTGCCAAGCTGCGCGGCTTGCGCGCCGAGCGCCAGCGCCGCGGCGATGCCGGCACCGTCCATGATGCCGCCCGCGGCGATCACCGGCAGGCGGGTCTGCCTCGCCAGCACGCGTACCAGCGCGAAAGTGCCCAGGCCTTCGTCGACGGCGGCCGGGTCGAACACGCCGCGATGGCCGCCGGCCTCGATGCCCTGCGCGACGATCGCGTCGAGGCCGGCCGCCTCGACCGCGCGTGCCTCGTCGAGCGAGGTGGCGCTGGCCAGCAGCACGATGCCGGCGTCGCGCAGCGCGCGGATCCGGCCCGCGTCGGGCAGCCCGAAATGGAAGCTGACCACGGCCGGGCGTTCTTCCAGCAGCATCGCGTGCATGGCTTCGTCGGTGAGGTAGCTGCGATAGATCTCGCGCAGCGCCGTCGGCGGAGTCGCGCCGAATTCGGCAAAGCGCGGCGCGAGGTAGGCCAGCCAGGCCTGCTCGCGCGCGCCATCGGCAACGGCCGGCGCATGGCAGAACACGTTGACGTTGAACGGGCCGCTGCTCAGCGCGCGGGTCTCGCGGATGGCCTTGCGCGCGGCTTCGGCATCCATGGCACCAACGCCGAGCGAACCCAGCCCGCCGGCATTGGTGACGGCCGCGGCGAGGGCGGGCGTGCTGACACCTGCCATGGGTGCCTGGATGATGGGGGTGCGAATGCCAAGCCTGCGCAACAGCGGCAGCCGGTCAGCGATGGGGGTTGTCGGGGTCAATTTGGCGCTCCTTTGGCAAGGTTCGATGGCGATGGTGCGGCGAGGAGGGACGGCAGGGGTCAGCCGTCGCGCAGCTCGCGCACGAAGGCGTCGCAGGCGTGCGTGGCATAGCCGGCACGCTTGACGATATAGGTGTGCACCGCGCGTACCGGGACGGTCTGCACGTCGACCGCGTCGCGGTGCAGCGCCAGCAGCGAGCGCGGCAGGATCGCCATCGCGGTGCCGGCGCTGACGCAGGCCAGCATGGCGTGGTACGACGGCATCTCGGTGATGGCCAGGCGCTGGCGCATGTCGTCGCTGCCCTGCGCCAGCCAGGCTTCCGCGCACTGGCGGTAGGTGCAGCCCTTGGGGAAGGCGGCCAGGCGGCGCAACGCGACGTCCTGCGGCCCGTGCGCCTTGGGATGGCTGCCGGGCAGCACCAGTTGCAGGTGTTCGGTGAACAGATAGGTGCCTTCCAGGCCGGGGGCCAGTTCATCCATGTCGACCGCGCGCGCCGGCCCTGCGCCGGGGTGTGCGACCACGGCGCAGTCCAGACGGTGGTCGAGCACGGCATCGACCAGCGCGCGCGTGGTGCCGGTGCGGATCTCGATTTCCACGCCCGGCCAGGCCGCGTGGAAGCGCGCCAGCGGCATCGGCAGGCGGTTGGCGGCGGCGCTTTCCATGGTGCCGATGCGCAGGCGGCCCGACGGCGCGGCGCCCTGCACCGACTGCCGCGCTTCTTCGGCCAGCGCCAGCATCTGGTTGGCATAGGCGAGCAGCCGGTGCCCTTCGGGCGTCAGCAGCATGCGCTTGCTGTCGCGCTGGAACAGCGCCACGCCGAGCGCTTCTTCCAGTTGCTTGACGCGCGTGGTGACGTTGGACTGCACCCGGTCCAGCAGGCGCGCGGCGCGGGTGATGCTCTGCTCCGTGGCTACGGCGCGGAAGATTTCGAGTTCGGCCAGTTCCATCAAGGGTTGGGCGCGGCAGGCGGAAAAGAGGTCATCTGGATATTCTCGTTTGGAGAATATAATAAAACAGAAAATCTTTCCAAGAGAATATCTGTTGCAGCCGCCCCGTGCGCGCCGCGGGGAGGCCGCGTTGTAGCGGGGGAACAGAGCGGCACACCGCCGCCGGCCATCAGCCGGTCGCCAGCGCGCGCTCCGGTTCGGGCCCGAACGGCGGCATGTTCTCCAGCCGCAGCGACTGCGGCACCGACAGCGAGATGCCGGCGGCGCGCAGCCGCTTGAGGATCTCGAACAGCAGGTCGCTGCGAGTATTCGCGGCGATGCGCGGGCTGCCGACATAGCCGGTCACCGACAGCGTGATGCCGTTGGGCGCGAGCTGGCTGAACATCACCGACGGCGCGGGCACGTCGAGGATGCTTTCGTTCTCGCGGTAGACGTCGAGCAGCAGGTCGCGCAATTGCTCCGGGTCGGTGTTCAGCGGGAAGGTGAGCTGCAGCGAGGCCACCCCCTGGGTGCTGTTGCTCATGGTGACGTTGCGCAGGTTCTGCGAGATCAGCTGCGAGTTGGGCACGATCACGGTGGAGCGATCGCCGAGCTGGATCTCGGTGGCGCGCACGTTGATGCGGCGGATGTCGCCCTCGACGCCGGCGATGCTGACCATGTCGCCCACCTTGACCGGGCGCTCGGTCAGCAGGATCAGGCCGGAGACAAAGTTCTTCACGATCTCCTGCAGGCCGAAGCCGATGCCGACCGACAGCGCGCTGACGATCCACGCCAGGTTGTCCCAGCGCACGCCCAGCAGCGACAGCGTCAGCAGCACCAGCAGCACGTAGCCGACATTGCTGAACAGCGTGATCAGCGACGCGCGCAGCCCGGGCTCCATGCACAGCTTGGGCAGCAGCTCCGCATCCAGCCAGCGCCGCACCGTGCGCAGCAGCCAGATGCCCACGCCCAGCGCAACCAGCGCGTTGAGGATGCGCTCGGGCATGATGTTCAGGCTGCGCAGCTTTTCGCCGCCCAGCACGGTGACCAGGCTGTTGACCAGGTCCGCGGGGGTGGTGCCGAAGCCGCCGGTCAGCAGCGCCACCACGGCCAGCAGCAGCAACAGGCTGGCGCCGATGCCGGACAGGATGGTGGCGGCCTGCTCCAGCCGCGCATCGTCGACGCCGAACAGCTGCTTGATCACCTGGCCGCTGGCGTGCTGGGTCGAGAACAGGCTTTCGAACAGATCGCGCGTAACCTGGGTCAGCAGGTAAAGGCTGCACAGCACGATGTCGAACCAGACCAGCTCGTAGGTCAGGAAGCGCGCAAAGCTGATATAGCCGGCCAGCAGCGCCACCATCGACACGATCACGATCAGGGTGACACCGGCGTGGATCAGGCCCGCCAGCGTGGCGCGCGCCTCGGGCTGCTCGCCGGCGGCGGCCAGCTCGTTGCGCACGCGGTTGGCGCGCAGCAGCGCCGCGCCGATGGTCAGCACCACCACCAGCGAGACCAGCCCGCGCCCCAGCAGCGTGACCTGCACGCTGGTATCGGCAATGCGGTTGAGCTGTTCCAGCGTGCCGGCCAGCAGCAACAGCCCGGCCAGCACCGCGGGGAACGGCTTCATCGCCCGCGCTACGGGGTCGGCCAGGGCGGGCAGGCGCCAGGACGGGTGGCGCGTGCACAGCAGCGCGCGCCCGAGGCCCGCGATCAGGGCACTGGTCAGGGTCAGCTTGACCAGCCCGCCGTACAGCGTCATCAGGTCCGGCGGCAGTTCATAGTTGCGGGTGAAGGCGTTGTAGACGATCTGCACCGCCAACCCCGTGGTGGCCACCGTCGCGATGGTGGTGGCCAGCGCCAGCGCGCTGCGCCGCAGCCGCGTCGGCGGCAGCTTGTTCAGGCAGAACCAGGCCAGCGCGCGTTCGGCCAGGCGCTTGCCCAGCAGCCACACGCCCAGCGCGAGCAGCAGCAGGGCGATGGTGGCGGCGCGCTGCGACGGCTGCCAGGCCAGCTGCACCATCGGCGCCACCTGATCCAGGAACGCGGCCATGCGCGCGCGGTCCTCGGCGGCGGGGCTGACCATCGGCTTCCAGAACTGCGGGTTCAGGATGCTGTCGGAGCGCAGCGCCAGCTGGTCTTTCAGCTGGCTGCGCTGCAGCCGTCCAATCTGGCCGCTCAGGTTGGCGATGTTCTCCTTGCTCTCGGCGGCCTGCTTGAGCTGCGCATCGAGCTGCAGGCGCCGCGCGTTCAGTTCGGCGCGCTGGCGGACCACCGCCGGGGCTTCCTTGGCGATGCCGTCCGACGGCGGCGGGCCCAGCACGTCGAGCTGCGCCTGCAGCTGGGCGCGCTGCGGCGCCAGCGCGGCGGACAGCTTGTCGACATCGGCATCGAGCTTGTGCAGGTCATGGTCAAGCTCATCCAGCTTGGTGGTGCCGTCGGGATCGGAGGCCTGCTGCTTGATGCGGTCCTGCTCGGTCTGCAGGCGCTTGAGTTCGGCACTGGCTTCGGTGTGGGTGAGGGCGGGCGGCTGTTGCGCCTCGGTGGCGGAAGCGGCCTCGGATGCCGGCGCCGCGCTCGCGGCGGGCAGGGTGGCTGGCATCAGGTGGCATAGCGCAGCGAGCGCAAGGCCCAGTGCGAGCCGTGAAACGTTGCTCATGGCGGAATCTCGTCGGACGGTGACGGCTTGCGGCAGTCCGGCATCGACCTGAGGGATCGCCTGTCGCGCCGGCATCAGGCAGGATGCGGCGCGGCGACCGGATGCGGGAACGGCCGGGACACCGGCAATGAACAGGCGAGGGGACCGCCGCTCGCTGGCGATCCCCTCGGCGCATGGTCAGGCCAGGCCAAATGCGCCGATGCATTGGCATCGGCAGCGGCTGGGCGCGATTCGCGAAATTATAGAAAAACGCATCCGCCACACCGCCGCATGCCGCGGCGGATCGGGCACACTGTGACAAATTGATACGCATCCATGCCCGTGGCGCCGGCGCGGCCGCCGTCGGCATGCTCGCCGCCATCGCAGTAACATCACCGGCTTCGGGCCCTGCGCGGCCCGCATTGCCTCAGTCACTCAACATCTTCTGGAGAACGCATGGCGCTGGCGTCAGGCACCGAAAAGGCCAGGGTCGACGGCGACGCCGGGCCGATTGAAATGCTGGTCGACCGACCGAAAGGCGATCCGCGCGGCATTGCCGTGGTGAGCCATCCGCACCCCTTGCTGGGCGGTTCGGCTACGCACAAGGTGCCGCACCAGTTGGCCAAGGCGCTGGTGGCGCGCGGCTACCTGACCGTGCGGCCGAATTTCCGGGGCGTGGAAGGCTCCGGCGGCGCCCATGACCAGGGCCGCGGCGAGGCGCAGGACATGCTGGCGGTGGTGTCCCACCTGCGCGACGCGCATCCCGGCCTGCCGCTGGCGCTGGCCGGGTTTTCCTTCGGTGCCTTCGTCATGACCCATGTTGCCGCGGCCCTGGCGGCGCAGTCCGTGCCGATCCGCCACCTGGTGCTGACGGGCGTCCCCTACGGCGTGGTGAAAGGCCATCGCAGCTATGACACGCCCGCCGTGCCGGCCGATTGCCTGGTGGTCCATGGCGAGCGCGACGAGCGCGCGCAACTCGCCGCGCTGTTCGACTGGGCCCGGCCCCAGGCATTGCCCGTAGTGGTGGTGCCGGGCGCGGATCACTTCTTCACCGGCAAGCTGCCGCTGCTGGTGCGCATCGTCGGCGGCTACCTCGACCGGCCCGCGCACGGCGCCACCGTGTAAAAACTTCGATCGTTGCCGCGCTTGCGCGGTGCGCGCCGGCGCGGCGGTCCGCGAGGCGCGAGCCGCCGCGCGCCGCGGTGACCGGCCGTGAGGCATGGATGATGCTACCGATAGCAGACACGGCGCCAGATATGGCGCAACCCGCGCGTTCAGATCGGAGGCAATCCATGAAAGACTATCCACCGTCGGAAATCAGGGAAACGTGGCGCAACCGCGGCTATGGCGAGCCCGGCGATACGCGCCAGGCACACCACTGGCGCAGCGGCAATCCGGGCGGCTCGGGCTTTGGCTACGGGCAGGCGCGCTATGGCACGGAAGACGGCGAGGGTCCGGAAGACCAGTACCGTCCCGGCATCCCGGCGCGGACCGCATCGCGCCGGCTGCCCAAGAACTACCAGCGCACCGACACGCGCATCCGCGACGACCTGTGCGAACGGCTGGCGCATGCCGACGACGATGTCTCGGACGTGACCGTCGACGTTGGCTCGGGCATCGTCACGCTGACCGGCACCGTGGCCGAGCGCGGCATCAAGTACCGCATTGAAGAGCTGGCCGAAGACGTGCTGGGCGTCAATGAGGTGCGCAACAACCTGCAGGTGGCGCGCCGCGCAGGCGGTACGGACGACGGACAGCAGGAGGCCGGCGCGGGCGGCAGCGTGCCCGGACAGCGGCGCCTGGGCCAGTCTGCCGGCTGGCGCCAGCCGGTGGGAGAGGTGGGCGCGGACGTGTTGTATATCGTCCAGTCGCGCGACGGGCGCTTCCTCGGCGCGGAATCCGGCGAGGCCGTGCTGGTGCCGGGGATTGCCCAGGCCGGCCTGTTCGACGATCCGGATGAAGCCCGCGCCGCGGCGCAGGAGCATTGCAGCCGCGGCTATCGCATCCTGGCGACGCGGCGCTGACGCGCGCCGCACTCAGGCATTGGGCACGGCAGGCGCGCTGGCCGGATCCGGGTGGATCTGCATCACGGCGGCGCGCTTCTCCAGCAGGTGCTGGCGCAGGATGGACGCCAGGCGCTTGCCGTCGCGGGCTTCCAGCGCGCGGATCATTTCTTCGTGGTCGTGCACCGCGCGCTCCCACTTGTCGGTCTGGTGGTTGGAGCGGAAGCGCATCGCCTTGAGCCGCCGGTTCAGCGTCAGGTAGGTCTGCAGCAGGGTCTGATTGCGCGCCGCCGCGGCGATGCGGTCGTGGATTTCCTGGTTGCGGCTGTAGTAGCCAGGAAGGTCGTTGCGGGCATGGCAGGCCAGCATGGCGTAATGCAGCGCCTTGATCTCGGCCAGTTCCGGCGCGGTGATGCGCTCGCACGCCAGCTCGCCGGCAAAGGCTTCCAGGCCGCTCATCAGTTCGAACGCCTCCCACGCCTCGGCCTCGCTCATGCGCGAGACGCTGGCGCCGCGGTTGGGCGAGATCTCGATCAGCCCCTCGGCGGCAAGCACCTTGAGCGCCTCGCGCAGCGGCGTGCGCGAGATCCCCAGCGTTTCGCACAGTTCGCGCTCGTTCAGCTTCATGCCGGGCGCCAGCACCCCTTCGACGATGAAGTTGCGCAGGTGGTCGACCACGGTGTCGTGCAGCCGCTGGCGCACCACCTTGGGCAGGAGCGGGGCGGCGGTGGTGCCGGTTCCGGTGCCGGTGCCGTCCGAAGGTTGCATGCAATGTCCCTGTCATTAGCGTGGTGCCATTCTAAGACATTGCCGGCCTGCCGCAACGACGCCGCTACCCTTGCGCTTAGCGCGCCGGGCCGCGCAGCGGCACGCCGCTTTCGCGCGGCGCCCCGGCGCCCGCGCCCCGCCCGATCAACGCTACCGACAGCGCCGACACCAGTCCCGCGAACGCCACGTAGGCGCAGATCTGCCAGGGCTGGCCGCCGCCCGACTTGAGCAGCGCCGTGGCGATGATGGGCGTGATGCCGGAAGCGAAGATGCCCGAGAACTGGTAGACGAACGAGATCCCGGTGTAACGCACCCTGGCATCGAACAGCTCGCAGAACAGCGCCGCCTCCGGCCCGTACACCGCGGCGTAGAGGATGCCGAACGGCACCACGATGGCCAGCCACAGCAGCATGGTGTTGCCGCCGCTGTTCAGCATCAGCCAGAACGCGGGGAAGGCCGACAGCGCGGTGATCAGCGCACCCCAGAAATACACCCGCGTGCGGCCGATGCGGTCGGACAGGTGGCCGAAGAACGGGATGAAGAAGCACATCGCGATCGCCGCCGCCATCACCCCGACCAGCGCCTGCGTGCGGCTGATATGGACGGTCTGGGTCAGGTAGGTGATCGAGAACACGCCGAAGACGTTGAAGAAGACGCCGTCGATATAGCGCGCGCCCATGCCCTTGACGATATTGCCGGGATAGCGCCGCATCATGTCGACAAAGGGAATCTGCGTTTCGGCATTGCGCTGCTTGATCACGGCGAATTCCGGCGTTTCCTTGACGTTGAGCCGGATATACATGCCGACGAACACCATCGCCGCCGAGATCAGGAACGCCACGCGCCAGCCCCAGGCCAGGAACTGCGCATCCGACAGCGTCAGCGACAGCAGCGCCACCACGCCCGAGGCCAGGCACAGTCCGATCGCCAGCCCGATCTGCGGCAGCGACGCGTAGAAGCCCTTGCGGTGCGCCGGGGCGTACTCGTACGCCATCAGCACCGCGCCGCCCCATTCGCCGCCCAGGCCGATGCCCTGCAGCACGCGCAGCAGCAGCAACAGCACCGGCGCCAGGATGCCGATGCTGTCATAGGTCGGCACCAGCCCGATCAGGAAGGTGGAGACGCCCATGATCATCAGCGTCATCACCAGCATGCTCTTGCGCCCGACCTTGTCGCCGAAGTGGCCGAAGATCACGCCGCCGAGCGGGCGCGTGACAAAGCCCACCGCAAAGGTGGTGTAGGCCAGCATGGTGGCCACCAGCGGGTCGTCGCCGGGGAAGTACAGCTTGTTGAAGACCAGGCCGGCGACCACGCCGTACAAAAAGAAGTCATACCACTCGATGGTGGCGCCGATCACGGACGCCAGCGCGACCTTGCGGATCGCCTGTTCGTTGGGGCTAGTCATGCTTGTCTCCTCTGGTGGTGGGCGGCGTCCTCTGGAAGGATGGTTATGGACGCCGATGCGCTGCGGGGCTGGCCTGGTGGTTATGGATGCCCGGCCCGCCGGTTTTCCGCTTCAGGCCGCGGCGGCCATCGGCGCGACCACGTCGGCGTGGTGGATCTCGCGCCGCGCGTCTTCACGGATCAGGTCTGCCGCGCGCTCGGCCATCATCACCACCGGCACGTTGGTGTTGCCCGAGACCAGGGTGGGCATTACCGAGCAGTCCACCACGCGCAGCCCGCCGATGCCGTGCACGCGCAGGCGCGCATCGACCACCGCCAGCGGATCGGCGGCCGGACCCATCTTGGCCGTGCCCGACGGATGGAAGATGGTGGCGCCGTACTCGCGGCAGAAGTGCAGGATCTCGTCGTCGCTGCGCACATCGTCGCCGGGGCGGAATTCGCGCTTCATCAGGCCGCGCATCGGCTCGGTCTGCGCCACGCGCCGCGCATAGCGCACCGCGGCGACGGTGCAGCGCCGGTCCAGTTCGGCCGACAGGTAGTTGGGCTGCATCGACGGCGGCTCGAACGGGTCGGTCGAACGGATTCTCACGGTGCCGCGCGACGCGGGCCGCAGCTGGCATACGGAATAAGTGCAGCCGGAGAACGGATGCACGGTGCCGCCGGCCATGTCGGCCGACAGTGTCGAGAAATGGAACTGCGTGTCCGGCGTCGCGCTTTCCTGGGGCAGGGCGCGGCAGAACATCGCGCCCTGGTTGATGCCGATCGCCAGCGGGCCCTTGCGCAGCAGCAGCCATTCCAGGCCCATGCGCGCCTTGCCGGCCAGGGTGCGCAACTGGTCGTTGGTGGTGATGGGTTTGGCCACCTCGTAGATCAGCCGGATCTGCAGGTGATCCTGCAGGTTTTCGCCGACGCCCGGCAGCGCATGCACCACCGGCACGCCCAGCTCTTGCAGCAGCGGCGCCGGGCCGATGCCGGACAGCTGCAGCAGCTGTGGCGACTGCAGCGCGCCGGCGCACAGGATCACCTCGCGCCGCGCCCGCAGGATATAGGGCTGGCCATGCTGGGTGTAGCGCACGCCCACGGCGCGCTTGCCTTCAAACAGGATGCCGGTGGTGTGCGCATCGGTTTCGACGCGCAGGTTGGCGCGCCCCCGCGCCGGGCGCAGGTATGCCACCGCGGTGGAGCAGCGCCAGCCGTTGCGCGTGGTGAGCTGGTAATAGCCGACGCCTTCCTGGTCGCCGCTGTTGAAGTCGGTCTGGCGCGGCAGGCCCAGCGCCTGCCCGGCGGCGACGAAGGCATCGACCAGCGGATGGCGCCGGTCGATCGAGGTGGCATTGAGCGGGCCCCCGGTGCCACGCGTCGGCCCGGCGCCGAGGTCGTTGTGCTCGAGCTTGCGGAAGTAGGGCAGGCAGTCGTCCCAGCCCCAGCCCGGATTGCCCAGCGCGGCCCAGTGGTCGTAGTCCTCGCGCTGGCCGCGCACGTAGATCAGGCCGTTGATGGCGCTGCTGCCGCCCAGCGTGCGCCCGCGTGGCCAGTAGATGCGGCGGTTCAGCATGTTGGGATCGGGGTCGGTATAGAAGCCCCAGTTCACCTGCTTGTGGAACATGGTCTTGCCGTAGCCGATCGGGATATGGATCCACGGGTAGCGGTCGGGCGGGCCCGCCTCGAGCAGGCAGACCGAATAGCGGCCGTCTTCGCTGAGCCGGTTGGCCAGCACGCACCCGGCCGAGCCCGCGCCCACCACGATGTAGTCAACGGTTTGCGACATCGTCGCTGTCTCCTGTTTCTGGCCTGGGCACAGAGCCCGCGGCCTGGATTTATAATCTGAAACGTTCTGTTCCGGATTTTATTTTCCCGTGCCGGAATGGAAAGCCCAATCGCGAGGAGACGCCGGTTGTGAAACAGAACATGTCAATCCCGTTTCAGAATCGCACTGCAGCAGAGGACGGGGTGCCGGAGGAGGATGCCCGCAGCCTGCGCGTGCTGACGGTGCTGTCCAGCCTGGCACGGGCGCAGCAGCCGCAGACGCTGTCGCAGCTCGCGCAGCGCCTGCATGTGCCCAAGGCGACGCTGATGCGCCTGCTCACGGCGATGGAGCGCAGCGGCTTCGTGGTGCGGATGCCGGCCGAGCGCGGCTATGTGCCCGGTCCGGCCGCGGCGGCGTTGGCGCTGCAGACGCTGCGCAGCCCGCCACTGCTGCGCGAATGCCGCGGCATCCTGGCGCGGCTGGTGGCGCGGCTGGGCGAGACCTGCAACCTGACCGCGCTCGACGGCGACCGCGTGCTTTACGTCGAGCGCGTGGAAACGCACGAGCCGCTGCGCCTGCAGCTATCGCCCGGCATCCATGTGCCGCTGCATTGCACTGCCAGCGGCAAGCTGTTCCTGTCGGCGATGAACCGGCTGGAACGCCAGCAGACGCTGCGGCGCCTGGACCTGGCCGCGCACACGCCGCGCACGCTGTCCGACCTGCCGGCACTCAATGCCGAGCTGGACCGGCTGGGTGCGCGCGGCATCGGCGTCGATCACGAGGAATTCGTGCGCGGCATGTGCGCGGTGGCGGTGCCGGTGCGCGAACCGGACGGCGCCGGACCGGGCCGGGTGGTTGCCGCGATCGCCTGTCACGCGCCGACGGCGCGGGCCTCGCTGGAAGCGTTACTGCAGGCGGTGCCGACGCTGCAGGGTGCGGCGAAGGAGATGGCGTCGGTGCTGTGCACGCACTGAGCCGGGCTGCAAGGCCGCCCGCTCAGCGCTTGCGAACGCCAGCCGCCGCCACCGCGCGCGCGGCCAGCAACGGCACCGGCTCGGCCATGAAAGCTTCGCCGGCCCGGTGCATGACCAGCTCGCGAAACAGGCGAGCCGGCGTGCGCGGTGTGAGTTCGTCGTTCCACACCGCGACCACCGGCTCCACGCGGCTGCCGAGTTCGAAGCGAAGCACTTTTCCCACCTTGGCCAGGGTGAGCTGCGCGGCGATGCGCTCCGGGAACACCGCCAGGAAATGACCGGCCTGCAACAGGCTGGCCGTGGCGGCCACATCGCTGGTGCGGATGCCGAGCGTGGGCGCTGGCGCGTCCAGCGTCTGGAATGCCGAATGCAACAAGTGAAGCATGCGCGAGCCGGCCACCGGGATACACCATTGCTGCCCGGACAGTTCACGCGCCGTCAGCTTGCGGCGCGTCAGCAGCGGATGGTCCTGGCTTGCGACGATCACCACCTTCTGTGCCGGGACCACTGGCGCCGCGCGCAGCGCGGGTAGCGACAGGCGCGGATCGTCATAGGCGAACAGCAGATCCAGTGAGCCGTCCACGAGTTGATCCGCGAGCTCCCCGATGCCGCCTTCGATCACGCTGATCTCCACGCGCGGATGATCCCGGTAGAAGTCGCTCATCGCCCGTGCCAGGAAGGGCTGCACCGACATGGTCCGGAACGCGATGCGCAACGCCCCCTGGCTGCCGGCACGTACCGCCTCCAGCGATTCGGCGAGCCGTTCCAGCTGCGCCAGCAAGACCGCGGCATGCGCCGCCATCTCTCTGCCGGGATCGGTCAGCCGCAGGCCGCGGCGGCTGCGCTCGAACAGCGGCATGCCCACGATGTCTTCGATCTCGGCCAGGGTCTTGGATACCGCCGCCGGGCTGACATGGAAGCGCACGGCGACGGCGGCGGCGGTCTGCATCTCGCTCAACGCCAGCATGATGCGCAGATGCCGCAGCTTGAGGCGGCCAAGCAGGGTATGGACGAAAGTTTCGGCGGGCATGGGGCAGGCGGGGGTTCGGCGAGGTTGAATGGCGCATTTTATGGGTTAACCATCTGATCAACAAACGGCGAGTTTTATTCGCTTTTGGTATCGGAACCGATCCCATATAGTCGGCGCATAACCTGATTCATTCCAAGCCGTCACAAGGTAATCAGACCTCGGGAGGAGACCCATGGAAGCAGTATCCCGTTTGCGCTCGACCATGCGCTGCATGCTTGCCGGCGCAGCCTTGCTAACGGCCACTTGCGCAGGTGCAGCGGCCGCGTGGCCTGACCGGCCGCTGCGCCTGGTGGTGCCGTTCCCGGCCGGCGGTTCCTACGACATCATCGGCCGGACGCTGGCGCGCAAGCTGGAACAGCGGCTGGGTCAGCCGGTGGTGGTGGAAAACATCGCTGGCGGCGCGACCGTGCCGGGCGTGTCGTCGGTACTCAGGGAGAAGGCCGACGGCAATACCCTGCTGCTTGCCAGCGACGGCACGCTCAGTATCAATCCCTACACAATCAAGGGCCTGCGCTATCGGCCCGATGACCTGACGCCGGTGACCATCGTCAGCACCGTGCCGCACTGGATCATCACGCGCGCCGACCGCAAGGAGATCACGCTGAGTGAACTGAAAGCGCATATCCAGCGCAATCCAGGCAAGGTGTCGATCAGCATTAACGTCGTCGCGGGGGCCGCCCACCTCGGCCTGGCCGACTGGAAGCGCCGCAATGGCCTGGACTTCACCATCGTTCCGTACCGCGGCTCGCCGCCGGCCATGGCGGATCTGATTGGCGGCCAGACTTATGCCCATGTCGATGTGATCGGCTCTTCGGTCAACTACGTACAGGATGGCAAGGCCAGGCCCCTGGCCGTGCTGCAGGCGGAGCCGGTTAAGCAGTTTTCCGCCCTTGAAACGCAGAGGTCGGGTGGCGCGGATGCACTGCAGGTACGCGGCAACCTGGCGCTGGTGGTCAAGGCGGGTACGCCGGCCCCGGTCATCGAACGGCTCTACCAGGAAGTCAAGGCCAGCGTGCATGAAGCGGACTTCGCCGCACGCCTGAAGACGCTTGCCTACGAGCCGGTCCTGTCCACCCCCGAGCAGGCCCGCCGCTTCCTGCAGAACGAATCGATGCGCTATGGCGCCATTGCGCGCGCGGCCAACTGAACCCTTGACGCTGTCGGAGCCAGTCCATGCGCTTTGTCATTGCCCTGATGCGGCACGAAACCAATACCTTTTCACCGATTACCACGCCCCTGAGCGCGTTCAACCGCGGCAGCACCGACGGCCCGCTTTACGGCGACGACGCGGTCCGTGCCTGCCAGGGCACCAACAGCGCCGCGGCCGCATTCATCGATATCGCCCGGCGCCAGGGCGACGAATTCGTGATGCCGTTGATGGCGAACGCAGTGCCCAGCGGCATGGTGACTGCCGAAGCCTTCGAGTCGATGGCGGCCACCATCGTAGAGGCGGTACGCGCCGGCTGCGATGCGGTGATGCTGGACCTGCACGGCGCCATGGTGGCCGAGGGTTATCCGGATGCCGAAGGCGAGTTGCTGGCCCGCATCCGTGCCGTGGCGCCGGAGACGCCGATCGCGGTATCGCTGGACTTCCACGCCAACTTCAGCGCTGCATTGGTCGACAATGCCACGGTGATCGCCGGCTATTGCACCTATCCCCACGTGGATGTGTACGAGACCGGCGTACGCGCCGCCCGTACCCTGATGGCGGCGCTGCGCGGCGAGGCCCGTCCGGTCTTGCTGTGGCGCACACTGCCGATGCTCACCCACATGCTGCGCCAGACCCCGCGCGCGCAGCCCATGAAGGACATCATGGAGCGTGCGATGACGGCCGAGCGCGATGGCGAAGTGCTCAACGCCTCGGTGTTCGGTGGCTTCCCGCTTGCCGATATCCCGCATACGGGCCTGGCAGTGGTGATCGTGGCTGAGACCACCAGAATCGAAGCGGGCCGGCGCTTGCTCGATGAGCTCTGCGGCATGGCGTGGGAACGCCGGGCTGATTTCGTCTTCCCGATCGAGCCGATGGCGCAATCCATCGCCCACGCCAAGGCGCTGCCGCAGGGTCCGGTGGTGCTGGTAGACCATGGCGACAACTGTGGCGCAGGCGGGCCAACGGACGAAATGACGGTGTTGGGCGAAGTCCTGCGCCAGGGGCTTGAAGGCGTGGTCGCCGGGCCGTTCTGGGATCCGGGCGCCGTGGTGGAATTGATTGCCGCCGGCGTCGGGCAGTCCGTCACACTGGATGTGGGCGGCAAGACCGACATGCCGGCGCTGGACCTGAAGGGCTGCCCGCTACGATTGACCGGCCGGGTGCAGTGCATTACCGACGGCAACTATCAGGTCACCGGCCCGATGTTCACGGGCATGAAGCTGAGCCTGGGCCGCACCGTGGTGCTGGATGTCGCGGGCACGTTGGTGGTGATCTGCGAAAAACCGCAGGAGCCGTTCGATACCGGCGTGTTCACGCACGCGGGCATCGACCTGTCGCGCCGCAAGTACATCCTGATCAAGTCGCGCCAGCATTTCCGCGCCGGGTTCGAGCCGATCGCCAGCGAGATCGTGCTGGTGGCCGGCCCCGGCGTCTGCAGCTCCGACTACAGCCAGTTTCCGTTCCGCAACCTGCGCCGCCCCATCTATCCGCTGGAAGCGCACACTGAGCTGGATGCTGCCTGACCGCAGCCGCCCGTCAATCGGAGTGACCCGCATGCTATTTCCGAATTCCCTGCAACGGCTGGCCCCCGCGCTGGCATTGGCCCTGGCTGTGGGCATCAGTGCCGCTCCCGCCATGGCCAGCGCCGCCAGCGGTGAAGCGCCCGTGCGCATCGTCGTCGGCTTTGCGGCCGGTGGCGCGCTCGACATTTTCGCGCGAACGCTTGCTGAAAAATTGCGCGTTTCGCTGGACACGCCTGTGCTGGTCGAGAACCGCCCCGGCGCCTCGGCGCGGCTGGCACTGGAAAACGTCAAACGCGCGCCACCGGACGGCAAGACGGTGCTGATTTCCCCCGCGCCGCCATTCACCATCTTTCCGCTGACCTACAAGCGCCTGGCCTATGACCCTGACAAGGACCTGGTTCCCGTCGCCTACCTGGCCGACGTGCCGCTGGTGGCGTCTGCCAGCGTCAGCCAGCCCTATCGGACCATGCCGGAATACCTGGCATGGGTGAAACGCAACCCGGACAAGGGCGGCGTCGGTCTGGTCACGCTCGGCGGCAGTATTCATTTCGGGGTGCTGTCGCTCGGCAAATCGATTGGCGTGCCATTGCTGCCCACCGCCTATCGGGGCGCAGTCATGATGCTGGCCGATGAGATCGGCGGCACGCTGCCGCTGGGGATCGATGCGGTGGGCGGGCAGATGGAACTGTACCGGGCGGGCAGGATACGTTTCCTCGGCGTCACCGGGACCCGCCGGTCGTCACTGCTGCCTGACGTGCCAACGCTGGCGGAGGCGGGCGCGCCGGGGTTCGAGACGGCATCCGGCTGGTACTCGGCCTTTGTGCCGGCGGGGACGCCGGCGGCTGCGGTGGCGAAGATCGAAAAGGCGCTGCTCGACGCCGTCAAGGACCCCGCGGTGCGCGACAAGATGGCGGCGCTGGGCATGGAAATGAACGGCAAGCCGGGAGATGCCTTGCGCAAGCTGATCCAGGCGCAGCGCGCGCAGTGGGCGCCGGTGGTCGCGGCCTCGGGTTTTACGGCTAGCGAATGAGGCTCCTCTACCCGCTACGCTGGGGCAGGTAGCGCTGGCTGCCTATCCTGTTGGCATAGCACCATGCCGCAGCAGCAGCCTGACCCGCTCCCTTAACATCGGCAACACCTCGCTCTCGAACCACGGATGCTGCTTGAACCACGGCTGGTTGCGCGGCGACGGGTGCGGCAGCGGTATGAAGGCGGGCGCGTAGTCTTGCCATGCCCGGACGGTTTCGGTCAGCGTAGGCTTGCGGCGCGCCCCGAGGAAATGCCGTTGCGCATACTGGCCGACCAGCAGGGTCAGGGCGATAGACGGCAGTAGTGCCAGCAGGCGGTCCATCCACAAGGGCGCGCATTCGGGGCGCGGCGGATTGTCGCCGCTTTTGCCGCGGCCGGGATAGCAGAACCCCATCGGGATGATGGCGAAATGCGAGGTGTCGGCGAAGGTGGCGTCGTCGACCCCGAGCCACTGCCGCAGCCGGTCGCCGCTGGCGTCGTTCCATGGAATGCCGGTTTCGTGCACGCGCGTTCCCGGGGCCTGGCCGACGATCAGGATGCGCGCGCCGGCGCCGGCGCGCACCACCGGGCGCGGGCCGAGCGGCAATTGCTGCGCGCAGGCGCGGCAGGCGCGGACCTCGGCCAGCAGGGCATCGAGCGCGGCCGGTTGGTGACGCTTGGTTTTGCGCGGTAAGTTCATGCCTGCACCTGTCCGGACAAAGCGTCCTCAGTCTCGCGCACAGCCCGCGGCCGCGTCAGAAGCTCAGCCCGATCGAGACCACGGCGATCTGGTCGTGTGCGGCGGGGTTGAACCAGTAGACCGCACCGGAGACGTGCTTGCCTTTCACTTGCGCAAACACGCCGCGCTGCAGATTGCGGCCATTGTCGGGCACACGCGTGCGCTGGGCCGCCAGGCCAAGCCGCAGCCAGTCACGGGGGCGCCAGGCTAGCTCGCTCCATGCATAGGCGTACCCGGACGGTTCGGCGTCCGGCACGTACTCGAACTCGATATAGGCATCGGCATAGCGGCCAGTCAGCGTGGCCTCGAACCCGCCCACGACGCTGTGCGTGCTGCCGGTGACCATGCCGAGGATCGGCGTGAAATCCAGCCGCAACGCCTCACCCCAGCCAAGGTTGTAGCCGACGAAGAACGAGTACGCATCCATGCCTTCGTAGTTGCTGCGCGCCTCCAGGTGCAGGACGCCGCGCTTGGCGATGGCGATGCCCGTGACATAGGCTTCGCTGCCGCGCGGCAGGTTGAGGTAAGCCGAGATCCCGCCGCTCCACGCCGCCGCCTCCGCGCTCGCCGGCGTGCCGCTGTCTTCGGCGGCATGCAAGGGCAGCGGCGCGATGGCCGCGGCCAGCACCAGACCGCGTGCGGCCAGTCGCGGAGCCAGTAGCGCGGCCCGCGTGGGCGGCCGTGCCGCCGGACGTGCAGCCCTGCCTCCGGCCTGCATGGTCAGCCCCCAAGTGCGATGATAGCCATGGTCAGTGCAACCCCGACCAGCGTCATCGCCGCACCCGCGATCCATCCACCGAAGCCGGCATGGCGCCCAAGTGCGATGCCAGCCCCGAACAGCATCAGGATGGTCAGCACGCGCGATACCAGTAGCGCCGTGGAGACGTCCGCAAACAGGATAAACGGCAGCGCCACCGGGAACGTCGCCAGCACCACCAGCAGGAAGATCCCGACCGCTGCCAGCAAATCCTGCGCGCCCAGCGCCGGGCGCGCGGGCAGGTCGGCGGTGCGGGCGAGGCGGCCTCGCAGTGCTTCCAGCTCGGCATCGTCGACCAGCGTGCGCAAGGCCGGCGAAAGCGCATCACGCAGGCGCGCGATGGCGTCGCCCGGGTCGCCGGCATTGCGAACCGCCTTGACCAGGGACAGCCTGCGTCCGCGCTCGGTCAGCGTGCGCACCAGGTACATCACGGCGTCGGCCAGCCCCCAGGCCAGGTTGCAGCCGAGCGCCGTGAAGAACATCGTGCGCGGGGCGTCCGCCGGCGCGCCGACGGCCGACACCGCGCCCACGAAGGTCAGCGCCATGAACAGGCCGAAGCACATCTCGCATACGCGATCGACGGTATCGAGGAGTCGCGGCCGTGCTTCGGCCGCGTGGGGATCTAGGGAAGTGGTCAGCACTGGCTTGTACCCGGCAGCAACTGCCCACGGCGAAGGTCTGCGACGAAGCCTCGCACCCGTGCCGGGGGCGACAGCATCGGGCCTGCGGCGCCCGGGCGGGCAGTCTTCCCGGGGGCGCGACCAGACGGCGAAGGCGGCGCCGCCGGCACTCGCCAACCGCCGCCGCATTTACTGTAGGCAAAGATTCACACCGATGATAGCGGCGCTGGTGCGGGAAACTACGCCTGTACGGAATGCGCGCTTTCAAGCGCATCTGCAGTGGTTGGCCGATGCCGCGCGCATGACATACTTTACAAGGGCAAGGCGCCCCTGCCGCCGGACACGCCGGCGCAAGTGCGCGGCCGCGCAGCGGCTGCTGCATGCCAGGCGGTGCCCCGGCCGTCACAGGAGCCACGCCATGCCCGACGCACTACGCCACGCGCTTCGCCGCTTCGCCATCGCCTGCTGCCTGGGCCTTGCAGCCTGCGGAGGTGGTGGCGGGGGCGACAGCGCCGGTGCGGGCGACGCTGGCGGTACAGGCGGTACAGGTGGGGGAGGTGGCGGCGCCGGCGGCAATGGCTCGCTGACGCTGGCCATTTCGGGCCTGCCGTCCGGGACCCCGGCGGCCATCACGGTTGCGGGGCCGGGCCAGTTCCGCCAGGCCGTGGTCCAGTCGACCACGCTGTCCAACCTCGCGCCCGGCAGCTATACCGTCACCGCCGACAGCGTGCTGAGGGGCAGTGCGTTGCGCAGGCCGCAGCTGCCGTCGCAGGTGGTGGCAGTGGCGGCTGGCACGGGGGCGACCGCCAGCGTGGCCTACGGTGCGCCGGAATCGATGCAGTTGTCGCTGGCGCAGGTGCCCGGCGAGTACTCCGCGCCGATCTTCCTGACCGCGCCCGCCGGCGATGCGCGCCTGTTCGTGGTGGAACGCGCCGGCCGTATCCGCGTCGTGCGCGACGGCGCGCTGCTGGCCACGCCGTTTCTCGATATTGCCGCGCTGACCACCACCGACGGCGAGCGCGGGCTGCTGTCGATGGCGTTCGATCCTGACTATGCGGCCAACGGCCGCTTCTACGTCTATTACACCGATACCGCTGGCGCCATCACCATCGCCCGCTACCATGTCTCGGCCGCCAACCCGGACCTTGCCGACGCCGCCGGCACGGTGCTGCTGGCGATCCCGCATGGCACCTTCTCCAACCATAATGGTGGCCAGCTCGCGTTCGGCCCCGACCGCATGCTCTATATCGGCACGGGCGACGGCGGCGGTGGCGGCGATCCGGCGGGCAACGCGCAGAACGCAGCCACGCTGCTCGGCAAGATGCTGCGCATCGATGTCAGCGGCGCGGCGGGCTACGGCGTGCCTGCCGGCAACCCGCTGCTGGGCCAGTCCGGCAGCCGCGGCGAGATCTGGGCGCTCGGGCTGCGCAACCCGTGGCGGTTCTCGTTCGACGCCGGGTCGCTGTATATCGCCGATGTCGGCCAGGACCAGCGCGAGGAAGTCGACGTCGCACCGTCCACCAGTGCGGGCCTGAACTACGGCTGGAACCTGACCGAGGGCACCGCGTGCGTGGGCGCCGCCACCTGCGACAAGAGCGGACTGACCATGCCCGTGTTCGAGTACGGCCACGAGGCAGGCGGCTGTGCCATCGTCGGCGGCTACGTGTACCGCGGCAGCGCCAGCCCGGCGCTGCGGGGGCGCTACTTCTATTCCGATCTGTGCACCGGCAAGCTGCAGAGCTTCGTGTACCGCGATGGCGCCGCCACCGAGCCGGTCGACTGGAACGTCACGGTGCCGGGCAGCGTGTTCTCCTTCGGCGTGGATGGCGCGCAGGCGCTCTATGTGATGGCCGATCCGGGCACGTCCGCAAACAGCGGGCGGGTCTACCGGATCGATGCCTCGGGCGGCACGCCTTGATGCCTTGCCGCCGCAACTCGCCGCGCCTCAGGCCGCGTTGGTCTTGCGGCCGACGCCCTGGATCAGCTTGTTGACGCGCGCCAGGTACTGCTCGAACATCCGGTTCGCCTGTTCCTGGCTGTCGATCGGCTGCAGCACGGTGCGGCCCTCGGCTTCAAGCTTGGCGCGGATCTCCGGCTTGGCCAGCGCTTCGCCGATGGCCTTGCGCAGCACCGCCACGCGCTCTGCCGGCGTGCCCTGCCTGACGAAATAGCCGCCGCCGATGGTGTATTCGAAATCCGGCACCAGCTTGCTCTGCGAAATCAGCGGGACCGACTTGAGCGCCGGTGGCAAGGCGCGCGAGAAGCTGGTCAGTATCTTCAGCCGGCCCTGCTGCTGCATGCTGTCGAAGCTGGACTGGTAGGGCAGGATGGCAAAGTCGACTTCGCCGCCGGCAAGGCCCTGCAGCGCCGGCGCGCCGCCCTTGTAGGGCACGTGCAGGAACGGCACGCCCAGGCGCGCGGCCAGCGCATCGCCCATCAGGTGATAGATCGAGTCGATGCCGACGGTGGCGTAGGTCAGCGACTTGCCCTTGCCCTGGCGCGCGAACTCGATGAACTTGTCCAGGCTGTCGACGGCGATGCCATGGCGCACCATCAGCACGATGTTGGCGTCGCTGATGGGCGCGGCCAGCAGGAAGTCCTGCGGCTTGTAGCGCGCCGCGGGGTTCAGCAGCGGCGCCAGGAACACCTCGTTGATCGAGCCATGGAAGAAGGTGTAGCCGTCGGCCGGTGCGGCCAGCACCTTGTTGGCGCCGATCAGTCCGGTGCCGCCGCCGTAGTTCTCCACCACCACCTGCTGGCGCACGCTCTTGCTGATCGATTCGCCGAAGATGCGCGCCGACGCATCGCTGGCGCCGCCGGCGGGATAGGGCACCACCAGCGACAGGGCCTTGGCGGGAAAGGTCTCCGCGGCGAACGCCGGCAGGCCGGACAGTACGGTCGCACCGGCGGCAAGGCCGGCGTGTTGCAGGAAGCGGCGGCGGTTCAGGGTAGCCATGGGGGGTGTCTCCTCGGTTTCTGTTTTCAGACCAGATAGCTTTGCGCCAGGTGCGCCCAGAATGCGGCGCCGACTGGCAGGGCCTTGTCGTTGAAGTCGTACAGCGGGTTGTGCACCATGCAGCCGCCGTCTTCGCCCAGGCCGTTGCCCAGTCGGATATAGGCGCCGGGCCGATGCTCCAGCATGTAGGCGAAGTCTTCGCTGCCCATCACCGGCGGGCGCTCCACCACGTTGTCCGCGCCCACCAGCCGGAGCGCCGCCTGGCGCGCGAATTCGGTCTGCGCGGCGTGGTTGACCAGCACCGGATACTTGCGCTCGTAGACCACCTCGGCCTGCAGGCGGAAGCTCTGCGCCTGGGCCGTGACGAAGGCCTGGATGCGCTCTTCGACCAGCGTGCGCACGCGCGGGTCGAGCGTGCGCACGCCGATCTTGATGGTGGCGGTGTCGGGCACCACGTTGTAGGTGCTGCCGGCCTGCAGCGCGCCCACCGTGATGACCGCCGACTTGAGCGCGTCGATCTCGCGGCTGACGATCGATTGCAGCCCGAGCACCATGCTGGCCGCGCCCTGCATCACGTCGATGCCATGGTGCGGCATGGCGCCGTGGGCACCGCGCCCGCGCAGCGTGACCGTGGCGCGGTCGAACGAGGCCATGGCGGGGCCGGCGATCACGCCGATCTGTCCCACCGGCATGCCCGGCGAGTTATGCAGCGCGTAGACCTCGTCGCACGGGAAGCGCTCGAACAGCCCGTCCTCCAGCATGCGCAGCGCGCCGCCTTCGTTTTCTTCGGCCGGCTGGAAGATCAGGTTCAGTGTGCCGTTGAAGTCGGCGCACTCGGCCAGGTAGCGCGCGGCGCACAGCAGGATCGCGGTGTGGCCGTCATGGCCGCACGCATGCATCTTGCCCGCGATGGTGCTGGCATAGTCCAGTCCGGTCCGTTCCTGGATCGGCAACGCGTCCATGTCGGCGCGGATCCCCAGCGCCTTGCTGCCGTGGCCCTTGCGCAGCGTGCCCACCACGCCGGTGGTACCCAGGCCGCGATGCACCGTGTAGCCCCACGCCGCCAGCTGTTCCGCGACGAGGTTGCTGGTCTGGCGCTCTTCGAAGGCCAGTTCGGGATGCGCGTGGATCCTGCGCCGGATGGCAACGAATTCCGGCGCGAGGGTCTCGATCGATGACGTCAGGTCGGCGGGCAGGGCGAGGGTCATGGGACATCGGGATCGTGGTGGTTCATCGCATTCTCACCGCAGGGGCCCGCCGAAACCATGACAACGGTAGCGACAAATCGTTGTATAAAATGCAACGATAAGAAATCGCGCGGCGCGGCCAGGAACGACAACGTTGCGCCTGCGCCTGAGGAGGCCAAGACATGGAAGACGTGCTGGACCCCAAGCGGGCGCTGTGCCTGCTGCAGATCATCGAGACCGGTTCGGTGCGCGGCGCCGCCGACGTGCTGGAACTGGACCCGTCGGTGGTCAGCCGTGCCGTGGCCAGGCTGGAGCAGGACACCGGCCTGGCGCTGCTGGAGCGGCGCGGGCGCGGCGTGGTCGCCACCGACGCGGGCCGGCTGCTGGCGCTGTTCGCGCGGCGCCAGCAGGACCTGAACGATACCTTCGTGGCCGAGGTGAACAACCTGAAGAACGCCCAGCGCGGCCATGTCGAACTGTCCTTCGGCGAGGGCTTTGTCGACCTGGTGCTGGAGCCGGTGCTGCAGGGCTTCCTGCGCAAGCACCCCGACGTCACCTGCAGCATCCAGGTGGCGGGCACCGACGAGACCGTGCGGCTGCTGCTGGAAGACCTGGCCCATATCGGCTTCGTGTTCCAGCCGCCCGACGATGCGCGGCTGCACTCGCACTATTCGCGGCTGTCGCCGATCCGCGCGCACGTGCACAAGGACCATCCGCTGGCGCGGCGCCGCCGCGCGCTGACGCTGGCAGACCTGGCGCAGCACCAGGGCGCGTTCCTGGCCGGTTCGTTCGGCGTGCGCAAGCATGTGCAGGCAGCGGAGCTGGACGAGCACATCACGCTCAAGCCGATGCTGGTCACCAACTCCTTCAAGGTGCTGTGGGAATACGCCGCGATGGGGCTGGGCTATATCCTGACGGCGCGCTCGGTGCCGCTGAAGGAACCGCAACTGCGGCAGCTGGTATCGCTGCCGCTGGCCAATCCCATCCTGAACAACAGCCGCATCCACATCCTGACGCGTGCCGGCCGGTATTTGTCGCCGGTGGCGGAAGGTTTGCTGCGGCACCTGGTGAAGGCGTTTCCGGCCGCCTGACACGGCGCGGCATGCGGCGGCGGCGAACGGAGTGTTCGGGAATGGCAGAGGCGCGCGCGCCGGATTGCGGCGATCATGCAGCTTGATCCTGTCCGCCATTCGCGCTCCGCCATGCATGTCCGTCTGCAGTCTTCCATGCACGCCAGCCTGCAGCAGTTGCTGCTGGCTTTTCCGCTGTCGGTCGGCGCCGAGCGCGGCAGGGTGGTGGTCCGGCGGCGCGGCTACGAACGGGTGCTGCTGGCCGGCCAGCAGGCCACCCTAGAGCCGTTCGAGGCGTTTGCGCTGCGCCTGGATGGCAGCAGTGCCCAGCCGGCGGCATGCACGCTGGAGCTGCGCGGGCTGACCCCGGCGCAACCCTCCGAATGCCTGCATCACCGCATTGCCAAGCGCGTGTTCCTGCAGCCGCAGTACGCCTGGAACGCAGCCTTTATCGCGGAACGGCTCGGCATGTCGGCGGCGCAGTTGCGCCGCGCGCTGTTCGCCCAGGGGACCGCGCTGACCGACCTGTGCCGCACGCAACGGCTGATGCGGCTGCTGTTCGACGTCATGGCGGGCGAAGCGGGCCTTGCCGAGGCCAGGCGGCGGGTCGGCTGGCCGGCCGGCGGTGACCTGGACAGCGCATTCTATGATCGCTTCGGCGTCTCGCTGGAAGCGGCGCGAAGGCTTGCCGGCGGGCGCGCCATGCCGCGGCAGCGCTCGGTCGCGTGAATCGCGGCGCGGGTCAGGGGTGTTCCGTGACGCGGTTTGCGCGATAATCCGGCGTTACGCCCGGGAAGGATGTCATGCGCTTTGATCTGGTCGACCTGAAACTGTTCACGCATATCGCGGAGGCACAGAGCCTGACCGGAGGTGCGCAGCGCTCGCACCTGTCGCTGGCCGCGGCCAGCACGCGCATCAAGAACCTGGAGGAACACGTCGGCGTCAAGCTGCTGAGCCGCAGCAGCCAGGGCGTGAAGGTGACCGGGGCGGGCGAGACCCTGCTGGCCCATGCGCGCCGCGTGCTGCGCCAGCTGGAGCAGCTCAGTGGCGACCTGCAGGAATACGCGGCCGGCGTCAAAGGCCATGTGCGCGTGTTCGCCAACACCACCGCCATGAGCGAGTTCCTGCCGGCGGTGCTGCGCAGCTACCTGGTCAGCCATCCGGACGTGACCATCGACATGCATGAACGGCTCAGCCCGGATATCGTGCGCGCGGTGCAGGAGGGCATCGTCGACATCGGCATCATCGCCGGCAACGTGCGCACCGAAGGGCTGGAGGTCATGCCATACCGGCGCGACCGGCTGGTGCTGGCGACCGCGCTGAGCCATCCGCTGGCCGAGCGCGGGCGCGTGGATTTTATCGATACGCTCGACTACGACTTCATCGGCCTGCCCGAGGACAGCGCCATCCACAACTTTCTGAAGCGCGCCGCGGCGGACCTGCAGCGCAGCCTGCGCTGGCGCGTGCAGGTCAGCAATTTCGAGACCGCGTGCCGCATGGTCGAGGCCAATGTCGGCCTGGCCGTGCTGCCCGAGACCACCGCGCGCCGCCATGCCCGGGCCATGGCGCTGCGCATCGTCCAGCTCGACGACGAATGGGCCGAGCGCCAGCTGCAGATCTGTGTGGCCGACCTCGACGCCTTGCCGCTGTTTGCGCGCAAGCTGGTGGACCTGCTGGTGGAAGACGGGCAGGGGCGCCAGGACTGAAGCAGCACCGCCGCACGCCTGCGTGCTACGCCTGGCCCGCGAGCGACTGCCGCAACTGGTGCTTGAGCAGCTTGCCGCTGGCCGTGGTCGGCATGGCCGCCACGCGCACCATGCGCTCGGGGCGCTTGTAGGGCGACAGGCGCCCGACCAGGTAGTCATGCAACGCCGGCGCGTCGAAGCGCTCGCCCTCGCGGATTTCGACGAAAGCGATCACTTCCTCGTTGCCGTCCGCGGCGGGCTGGCCGATCACGGCCGACACGCGCACCGACGGATGCGTGTTGAGCACCGATTCGACTTCGATCGGGTAGACGGTGAAGCCCGAGCGGATGATCAGGTCCTTGGTGCGGCCGACGATAAACAACGCGCCGTCGGCGTCGAGCCGGCCGATATCGCCCGTGTTGAGCCAGCCACCGGGGCGCAGCGCCGCGGCGGTCAGTGCGGGCGCGCGATAGTAGCCGCGCATCACGCCCGGGCCGCGGATCCACAGTTCGCCGGGCTGTCCCGGCGGCACCGGCGTGCCGTCGGGCCCGACCACCTGCAGGTCGGCGCCCGGGACGATCTCGCCCGCGGCGCAATCGGCGCGCGGCCGGTCCATGCGCGTCACGAACATCGATCCCGCGTACTCGGTCATGCCGTAGCCGTGGTGCAGCGGCTGGCCGAATACTGCCTCGACATCGCGCTTGAGCGTAGGGTCGAGCGGGCCGCCGCCGGTGTAGAGATAGCGCAGGCGCGGCGACGGCTGCAAGGGCGCGCCGGTGGCCCGCACGTGGGCCAGGATGCGGCTGAACATGGTCGGCACGCCCTGCAGCAGCGTGATCGCGCCGTCGCGGATCGCCGCGGTCAGGTCCGCCGCGTTGAAGCGCGCGCACAGGTACAGGCTGGCGCCGGCGTGCAGCGTCGATACCAGCAGCGTGCCCAGCCCGAACACATGCGAGATCGGCATCACCGCGTAGGCGCAGTCGTCCGGCTGCATGCGGCGCGAGGCCACGGTCACGTCGGCAAAGTGCAGCAGGCCGCGGTGCGTGACCATCACTCCCTTGGGCTGTCCGGTGGTGCCCGAGGTGTAGATCAGCGCGGCCACGTCGCGCGCGAGCGCTTCGGGCTCGCGCGTGGCGGTGTCGTCGACGGCGCCGGCCATCAGCGGGCCCAGGCCGACCGGGGCGATTTCGCGGGCGCGATAGCGCACGCCGTGGCGCAACGCATCCGGCGACGCCGCGTGGGTGAACAGCATCAGCCGCGGGTGGCAGTGGGCGCGGATGACCTCGATCTCGCGCTCGGACAGGCGCGCGTTGACTACCACGGGCCATGCATCCAGCTCCGACAAGGCGAACACCAGCGTGATGACCGCCAGGCAGTTCTCGGCCACCACCAGCACCCGGTCGCCGGTGCCCACTCCCTGCGACTGCAGGTAGCGCTGCGCGTCCTCGATGCCGGCCCACAGCTGCGCATAGGTGGTGGTCCGGCCGTCTTCGAAGACGGCGGCATGGCCGGGCGCGTGTGCGGCCCAGTGGCGCGGGATGTCGCTGATGCGGGTGAGAGCAGTTCGGTCCGGTGGCATGTTTCAGGCGTCCTTGTGCGGGCAAAGCGTGCGGTGGGCGTGGGGCAAGCACCGGGCCGGGCCGCACGCCGCCGCTGCGGTATCAATAGCGTTCGAACACCGCGGCAATGCCCTGGCCGCCGCCGATGCACATGGTTTCCAGGCCGTAGCGGCCGCCGCGGCGCTGCAGTTCGTGCAGCAGTGTGGCCAGGATGCGCACGCCGGTGGCGCCGATCGGATGGCCCAGCGAGATGCCCGAACCGTTGACGTTGAGCTTGTGCTCGATCGCGTCCTGGTCCTGCCAGTCCCAGCCCTTGAGCACGGCCAGCACCTGGCAGGCAAAGGCCTCGTTCAGCTCGACCAGGTCCATCTGGTCCAGCGTCAGGTTCAGGCGCGCCAGCAGCTTCTTCACCGCCGGCACCGGGCCGATGCCCATGTGCGAGGGCTCGCAGCCGGCAGCCGCCCAGCCCACCAGCGAGGCCATCGGGGTCAGGCCGAGTTCGGCTAGCTTGTCCTCGGCGACGATCAGGCAGGCGGCCGAGGCATCGTTCTGCTGGCTTGCGTTGCCCGCGGTGACCGTGCCGTTGGGCATCAGCACGCGCAGCTTGGCCAGGCTTTCGGGCGTGGTCTGCGGGCGGAAGCCCTCGTCGCGCGTAAATGCCACCGGATCGCCCTTGCGCTGCGGCACCTGCACCGGAACGATCTCGGCGTCGAAGCGCCCGGCCTCCCAGGCGGCCGCGGCGCGCTGGTGGCTGCGCACGGCGAAGGCATCGGCGGCTTCGCGGCTGATGCCGTAGTCGCGCGCGAGGTTCTCGGCAGTCTCGATCATCCCGGAGATCTTGCCGAAGCGCTCCACCGGCTGCGAGCGCTCGCGGCCGCGGTCAAGACGGTCGAAGAAGCGCACGTTGCCGGAGCGCGCGCCCCAGCGCATATCGGTGGTGTAGTACTCGATATTGCTCATGCTCTCGACGCCGCCCGCGATCACCACGTCGGCGGCGCCACTCTGCACCATCATCGAGGCCGTGACGATGGCCTGCAGGCCGCCGCCGCAGCGGCGATCCAGCTGCATGCCCGGCACCTCTACCGGCAGGCCGGCCTGCAGCGCGGCCCAGCGGCCCACGCACGGCACTTCGCTGTTGGCATAAGACTGGGCGAAGACGACGTCGTCGATGCGCGCCGGGTCGATGCCGCTGCGCTCGACCACGGCGCGCACGGCGGTCGCGGCCAGTTCCTCGACCGGCACCGGGCGCAGGCTGCCGCCAAAGGTGCCGACGGGGGTACGAAGGGGGGTGACGATTGCAGCTCTGCGCATGGAAGTCTCCTTGGTATTCGGTATCGGGTGAATCATCAAGTTAGTCGGTGGGCGTCGTCCCCGGAAGGGCGACGAAGGCCGCGCCGCACTGGCGTAGCAGCGCATGGGCCTGGCGCTCCAGGTCGGCGCGGTGTTCGGGGGCAGCGATGTCCAGCATGCGGCGCACGCGCTGCGACAGGGTCTGGCCGCGCAGGTCGGCCACGCCATGCTCGGTAACGATCAGGCCGGCGTCGGCACGCGGCGTGCTGACAGGGCCAGACAATTGCGCGACGATGCGGCTCGCTCCTTTGGCGGTGGCAGGCAGCGCCACGATCGGCAGGCCGCCTCGGCTACGCGCGGCACCCCGCAGGAAATCCACCGCGCCGCCGACGGCGCCGACATAGACGCCGGCGGCCACTTCCGCGTTGACCTGGCCGGTCAGGTCGACCTCGATCGCCGAATTGATCGCGGTCAGCTTGTCCACGCTGGCGAGCACTTCGGGATGGTGGGTATAGGCGGTTTCGCGCAGCTGCAGCCGGGGATTGCGATGAGCCCAGCGCCGCAGCCGTTCGCTGCCCATCAGGATGCCGCCGATGCCGATGCCCGTATCGATGCTCTTGCGTGCGTTGGTCAGCACGCCGGCCTCGGCCAGCGCGGCAATGCCGTCGCCGACCGCGCCGCTGTGCAGCCCCAGGTCGCGGCGGTCATGCAGTGCGGCCACCACCGCCTCGGGCAGGTTGCCGATGCCCATCTGCAGGGTCGCGCCGTCTTCGACCCAGCCGGCGATATGGCGGGCAATGGCCTGTTCGGCCGGACCGGGAGCGCCGCGCTCGAGGCTGACGGGCGGGTGCAGCGCCTCGACCCGCAGGTCGATCTGGTCCGCGGTGAGATAGCGGCTGCCGTGGGTCCACGGCACCTCTGGGTTCACTTCGGCAATGATCACGCGGGCCCGGTCGAGCGCAGCGGGAATGTACTCGTGCACCAGGCCCAGGCTGTGACGTCCCTGTTCGTCGGCGGGCGAGACCTGCACCAAAGCCACGTCCGCGCGCAGCGTGCCGTGCCGGATCAGCCCCGGCAGGTGCGAATAATGGCTCGGCACGATGTCGAGCACGCCCGCGCTGGCCAGCCGGCGATGCGGCCCGCTGGCGGCATAGCCGAAGAAGTCGATCACGTCCGCCTGCTCCGGCTGCAGCGTGTCGGACTGGCCGATGCCGACGAAGACGCTGAAGCGCCCGCCGCGCGCGATGGCATGGCGGTGTGCCACCAGCGCGCGCGTCAGCGTCAGCGGCTCGGCGGTGGCTTGTCCCCACCAGAGGTGATCGCCGGGGCGGATCAGGGTTTGCAGTCGGGAAGCCAGGTCGTGCATGTCCACGGGGAAAACGTTGGGTCGGCACGCGGCCGGAAATCGGCCGGCCCGCGCCGGATAGCCCGAAGCATGTCGTCAAAGCCGCGTTTGCGCTATTCGACAATGCCAATGGCCGGCTTCGGCACTGGCGAAATGCCGGCCGGGCGCTGGCTGCCCGGGACTTAAGCCGCGTGGAAGGCGCGCTTTCGGAATCGCTGATTGTCCCGCCGGCCGAACGCCGCGACCATGGCGGCTATCACGCGGCGTCGGCCATCCGCCACGTCGCCGCATAGATCGCCACGTACCCGACCGCCACAGACACAGACCGACCGCAAGGCAGCGCCATGATCGAACAGACCCTATCGAATAATTTCCACGAAATCCGCGATGCCATCCGTGCGCTGTGCGCCGAGTTTCCCGACGAGTATTTCCGCAAGGTCGATGAACAGCGCGCCTATCCCGAGGCCTTCGTCAATGCGCTGACCGCGGCGGGCTGGCTGGCAGCGCTGATTCCGCAGGAATACGGCGGCTCGGGCCTGGGCCTGACCGAAGCCTCGGTCATCATGGAAGAGATCAACCGTTGCGGCGGCAATTCCGGTGCCTGCCATGGCCAGATGTACAACATGGGCACGCTGCTGCGGCACGGCTCAACCGCTCAGAAGGAAAAGTACCTGCCCAAGATCGCCTCCGGCGAATGGCGCCTGCAGTCGATGGGCGTGACCGAGCCCACCACCGGCACCGACACCACCAAGATCAAGACCTCGGCGGTGAAGAAGGACGGCCGCTACGTCGTCAACGGCCAGAAGGTATGGATCAGCCGCGTGCAGCACAGCGATTTCATGATCCTGCTGGCGCGCACCACGCCGCTGGCCGAGGTCAGGAAGAAGAGCGAGGGCATGTCGATCTTCATGGTGGACCTGCACGAGGCGCAGAAGAAGGGCCTGACGGTGCGCCCCATCCCCAACATGGTCAACCACGAGACCAACGAACTGTTCTTCGAAGACCTGGAAATCCCCGAGGAAAACCTGATCGGTGAAGAAGGCAAGGGCTTCAAGTACATCCTCGACGGTCTGAACGCCGAGCGCACGCTGATCGCCGCCGAGTGCATCGGCGACGGCTACTGGTTCATGGACCGGGTCACTAAGTACGTGAAGGAGCGCCAGGTCTTCGGCCGCCCCATCGGCCAGAACCAGGGCGTGCAGTTCCCGATCGCCGAGTCTTTCATCGAACTCGAGGCGGCCAACCTGATGCGCTGGAAAGCGTGCGAGCTGTTCGACAAGCACGAGTCCATGGGCGCCCAGGCCAACATGGCCAAGTACCTGGCCGCCAAGGCCAGCTGGGAGGCCGGCAACGCCTGCCTGCAGTTCCACGGCGGCTTCGGTTTTGCCTGCGAATACGATGTCGAGCGCAAGTTCCGCGAGACGCGCCTGTACCAGGTGGCGCCGATCTCGACCAACCTGATCTACTCCTTCGTCGCCGAACACGTGCTGGGCCTGCCGCGCTCGTTCTGAGCGGCATGGCATCAGGGCCGGCCCGCTTGCCTTCGCGCCTGCCCGGTGCGAACGGCGTCCCGGCCTGGCTGCTCGTGCCGGCAATCCGTTTGGGGCGACGCTTACGGCATTCGGCGCCCCGGTCTCACTCGATTGCCGGCAGCTCGGGTAGAATCCCGCCCTATGTCGCGCATGATTGCCTTGCTCCTGATGCTGATCCTGCCGCTGCAGGCGTTGGCCGCAGCGCAGCGGCAGCTCGCGCACGCGGCCGGCTTCCCGCCGGACCACATGGCCGCGCACGCCGAACACGTTCCGCATCACCATGATGAGGATGGCGAAATCGCCTTCGACGATTCCGCGGCTTCCGCGTCGCACCAGCTCGACTTTGACTACGGCACCCACTTCCAGGCGCCATTGCCAGCCGGCATGGTGCCGCCGCTGACGCTGCAGACGCAGCGCGAGCCGTCGTTCCTCGGCAGTCGCATCCCCGACCCGGGCTCCAGTCCACCGTTACGCCCCCCTCACGCGCCCGCCTGACGGCGGGGCACTGATCTGCTGATTGCCTGCCGTGGCGCAATGCCTTGCGCCGCGCCCCGCCGCATTGCCTGTTGGTTGCAATCTGCGTTGGGGATTCCATGCACAAATTCTTCATCTCCGTGGTGGCGTCGGCGTTGCTGATGCCGGCGGCCCATGGCCAGCCCGCGCCGGCCGACCTGCGCGCGCTGTTCGATGCCGCCTGGGAGCGCTCCGTCGCCTTCCAGGCCACCGAGGGGCGGCGCCTGGAGGCGGCGGCCAGCCGGGTCCAGGCGGACTCGCTGATCGCGGGGCCGCCCACGCTGGGCCTGCTGCACCGTGACGACCGCTGGACCGAGCAGCGCGGCTTGCGCGAGAGCGAGGTCCAGCTGGGCGTGCCGGTGTGGCTGCCAGGCCAGCGCGCGGCACGCGGCGAGCTGGCCGACGCCCAGGCGGCCGAGGCCGAGGCTGGTGCCGCGCTGGCGCGGCTGAATCTTGCCGCGGAAGTCCGCGAGCGCGTCTGGCAGCTGGCCGCCGCGGAAGGCGAGCGCGAGGTGATGCGGCGCCGCGCCGGCATCGCTGCGTCGCTGCGCGACGATGTGCGCCGGCGCGTCAATGCGGGCGACCTGGCGCGCACCGACCTGCTGCTGGCGCAGCAGGACCAACTGGCGGCACAGGGGCTGCTCGCCGACAGCGAGGCGCGCGTGGTCGAGGCCAGCGCGCGGCTGCTGCAAGCCACCGGCGTTGCCGCGCTGCCGTCGCGGTACGACGAAGCGGCGCCGCCGCCAGCAGACCCGGGCGCCCTGGCCGCGAGCCATCCGCGCCTGGATGCGGTGCAACAGGCCGTGCTGCGCAGCGAACGCCAGCTGGGCTATCTGCGCAAATCGCGCCGCGACCCGCCGGAAGTCGGCGTGATGTACCGCAACGACCGGGCCGGCGGCGGCATGCCCGGCGACCAGACCGTCGGCCTGTTCGTCAGGATCCCGTTCGCCACGGATGCGCGCAACCTGCCGCGCGAAGCCGCCGCGCAGACCGAGCTGATGACGGCCCGGGCCGAACTCGCGCGCACCGAACGCATGGTGCGCGCCGAGATCGACGCGGCGCAGGCCGCGCTGCGGCTGGCCGGGCAGCAGCTCGGTCTCACCCAAGAGCGCAGCGCCACGCTGTCCGAACGGGCGGCGCTGCTGCGCAAGACCTTCGATGCCGGCGAGATCGGCCTGCCGGAAGTGCTGCGCGCACAGAACCAGGCGCTCGAAGCCGAGGCCGACCTCGTGCGCCAGCGTGCCCGGCACGGCATCGCCATTGCCACCCTGAACCAGGCGCTCGGAGTCCTGCCATGATCCGCCAGTTGTTTCTTTCCCTGTTCCTGTCGCTCGCGCTCGCGGCGCCGGCGGCGCATGCCGGCCCCGGTGCGCACGGCCCCGATGGCGAGCACCTGGACGCGCCCGCCGGCACCGGCGCGGCGGCACAAGCCCAGCCGACCCTCGAAGCCCATACGGAAGCATTCGAACTGGTGGGCAGCCTCTCCACGGACGAGCTCTCGGTCATGGTCGACCGCTACATCACCAACGAGCCGGTGCTCGACGGCACGCTCGAAGTCGAGTTCAACGGCATCAAGGCCCAGGGCAAGCTGCACGCCGATGCCGGCGACTATGCCTTTACCGACGAGAAGCTGCTGCAGTCGCTGCGCCGGCCCGGCCAGCATGCGCTGGTGTTTACGCTCGTCACCGGCAACGAGTCGGACCTGATCGAGGGCACCCTGAACGTTGCCGCGGACGGACACGACCACGGCCTGGCGTGGTGGCAGGCGCGCTGGCCGTGGCTGGTCCTGCTTGCGGCGCTGGTCGCGGCAGGCGCGGCCTGGGCCGTGAAGCGCCGCCTTGGCAACAGGAACGGAGGCACGGCGTGATGAAGACCACCCATATCGCAACCTTGGCCATCGCGCTGGCCGCCGGCTCAGCCATGCCGGCGCTGGCCGGACCCGGCGCGCACGGCCCGAATGGAGAACACCTCGATGCACCGGCCGCGGTGTCGGGCAGCAGTGGCCTGGCCCGGCTGCCCGACGGCAGCGTCCACGTGCCCAAGCTGGCCCAGCGCCGCATGGGCATACGGACCGCGATGCCGCAGCCTGCCGCGCACCCCGTGACCGTGGAACTGAACGCCGTCGTGGCGATCGATCCGAACGCGGGCGGGCGCCTGCAGGCGGGCCACCCGGGCTGGATCGAACCCCCGCCGGGCGGCTTCCCGGTGCTGGGGCAGCGTGTCGCCAAGGGCCAGGTGCTGGCCGTGCTGCGCCACAAGAGCGAGCCCTTCGACATCGGCAACCAGCAGGCACAGTTCGCCAACCTGAGCGCCAGCCTGAAGCTGGCAAGGCAGCGGCTGCAGCGCCTGGAGTCGTTGCCGGACAGCATTCCGCGCAAGGAAATCGAAGCCGCCCGCGCCGAGGTCCAGAGTCTGTCCGGCCAGCGCGATGCGGTCGGCAAGAGCCTGCATCAGACCGATACGCTGACCGCGCCGGCCAGCGGCGTGATCGCCAGCGCCAATGTGCTGGCAGGGCAGGTGGTTGCCGCCGGGGACGTGCTGTACGAGGTGGTCGATCCCGCCCGCCTGCTGATCGAGGCCAGCAGCGCGGACAGTTCGCTGGCCAACCGCATCAAGGGCGGAGCCCTGGCCAGCGGCACGGGCGGCAAGCTGGAATTCGTCGGCGCCGGCCGCAGCCTGAAGAACGGCGCGGTGCCGCTGACGTTCCGGCTGAGCGGCAACGACGTGCCGCTGGCCGTCGGCCAGCCGGTGACCGTGGTCGCGACGCTGAGCGATACCGTCCGCGGCATCGCGCTGCCGAGCGAGGCGCTGGTGCGCAATGCCAGCAACCTGCCGGTGGTGTGGATCAAGTCCGGCACGCAGCGCTTTATCGCGCAGCCGGTCGAGGCGCGCGTGCTCGATGCGCGCACCGTGGTCGTGGTCGGCGGGCTGTCACCGGAGAACCGGGTGGTGGTATCCGGCGCGGCGCTGATCAACCAGATCCGCTGAGGGGCGCGCATGTTCAACTGGACCGTTCGCGCCAGCCTGGGCAACCGGCTGCTGGTACTGGCCTTCGCGCTGATCCTGATGGTCTACGGCGGCCTCACCGCATGGCGCACGCCGGTCGATGTGTTCCCGGACCTGAACAAGCCGCTGGTGACCGTGATCACCGAAGCGGGCGGCATGGCGCCGCAGGAAGTCGAGCTGCTGGTGTCGTTCCCGATCGAGACCGCGCTCAACGGCATGCCCGGCGTCACGCGGGTGCGCTCGGTGTCCGGCGTCGGCCTGTCCATTGTCTATGCGGAGTTCGACTGGGGCAGCGACATCTACCGCAACCGCCAGCTCGTGTCGGAACGGCTGGCGCTGGTGAAGGAGCATTTGCCGGGCGGGCTCACGCCCATCCTCGGCCCGGTCTCATCGATCATGGGCGAGATCATGCTGATCGCCTTGCCGATCGATCCGGCGCGCGCCAGCCCGATGCAGGCGCGCGAGTATGCCGACTTCGTGCTGCGGCCGCGGCTGCTGTCGGTGCCCGGCGTGTCGCAGGTGATCCCGATCGGCGGCGAGGTACGGCAATTGCGGGTCGAGCCCGATACCGCGCGCATGGCGCAATTCGGCGTGGCGCTGGCACAGGTGCAGGGTGCCTTGCGCGACTTCGCCGCCAATACCAGTGGCGGCTTCATCGACCTCAACGGCCGCGAATACCTGATCCGCAATCTCGGCCGCACCAACCGGCTCGACGACCTCAAGGGCCTGGCGGTTGCCTACCAGGACGGCGTGCCGGTGCTGCTGGAGCAGGTAGCCCAGGTACGCTACGCCGCGGCGCTCAAGCGCGGCGACGCCGGCTTCAACGGCAAGCCCGCGGTGATCGTCAGCGTGCAGAAGCAGCCCGCCGCCGACACGGTGCGCCTGACGCGCGACCTGGAAGCCGCGCTGGGCGAACTGAAGCAGGGGCTGCCGCAGGGGCTGTCCACGCCGCAGGTGCTGTTCCGCCAGGCCGACTTTATCGAGGCCTCGATCGGCAACGTGGTCGAGGCGCTGCGCGATGGCGCCATCATGGTGACGGTGATCCTGTTCGCGTTCCTGCTGAGCGCGCGCACCACCGCGATCTCTCTGGTGGCGATCCCGCTGTCGCTGGCCGTCTCCGCGCTGGCCTTCCACCTGCTGGGCCAGTCGATCAACGTGATGACGCTGGGCGGCCTGGCCATCGCCATCGGCGAACTGGTCGACGACGCGATCGTCGACGTGGAGAATATCCAGCGCCGGTTGCGCCAGCGTGCCGGCATGGACGACCCGCCGCCCGTGCTGGAGACCATCTGGCGCGCCTCGGTCGAAGTGCGCTCCGGCATCGTCTATGCCACGCTGGTGGTGGTGCTGGTGTTCGTGCCGCTGTTTGCGCTGCCGGGGATCGAAGGGCGCCTGTTCGCGCCGCTGGGGATCGCCTACATCGTCTCGATCCTGGCGTCGATGCTGGTGTCGATGACGGTGACGCCGGTGCTGTCGTACTACCTGCTGCCGCGGATGAAGCGGCTCGACCATCCGGACAGTCCGCTGGTGGCATGGCTCAAGCGCGCCGATGCCCGCCTCCTGGCCTGGTCGTTCCCGCGCGCCAGGGCCGTGCTGTCTGTGGCCTTCGTTGCAGTGGTGCTGGCCGCGGCCACCGTGCCGTGGATGCCGCGGGCCTTCCTGCCGGGCTTCAACGAGGGCTCGATGGTGATGTCGCTGATGCTCAATCCCGGCACCGCGCTGGCCGAAGCCAACCGCATCGGCGCGCTCGCGGAAACGCTGATCCGGCAAGTGCCGGAAGTGACGCGCGTCGGGCGCCGCACCGGCCGCGCCGAACTGGACGAACACGCGGAAGGCGTGCATGCCTCCGAGATCGACATCGACCTGAAGCCCTCCGGCCGCAGCCGGGAACAGGTCATGGCCGCGATCCGCGCGCAACTGGCCGGGCTGCCTGCGTCGGTGGCGATCGGCCAGCCGATTTCGCATCGGCTGGATCACCTGCTGTCCGGCGTGCGGGCGCAGATCGCGCTGAAGATCTATGGCGACGACCTCGATACGCTGCGCGGCCTGGCTGAGAACGTGCGTGGGCGCCTGGCGGCGATACCCGGCCTGGTCGACATCACGGTCGAGCGCCAGGTGCTGATTCCGCAGGTCAATGTGCGGCTCGACTATCGCAAGGCTGCGCAGTACGGCATCCCAGCCGGCGAGGCGCTGAAGGCGCTGCAGACCTTGTCCGACGGCACGCGCGTCACGCAGCTGATCGACGGCGTGCGCCGCCACGACCTGGTGGTGCGCCTGCCCGATAGCGGCCGTACGCCGCAGGACCTGTCCCGGGTCATGCTGGACTCGCCGCGCGGCGCGGTGCCGTTGTCGGCCATCGCCAGCGTGGAGGAGGGCGATGGCCCCAACCAGATCGGGCGCGAGAACGGCCGGCGGCGCATCGTGGTCTATGCCAATACCGACGGCTCCGATATGTCGCAGATCGTCGGCGCGGTGCGCGAAGCGGCGGCGCGCGCCGGATTGCCCGGTGGCTATTTCGTCAGCATCGAGGGCCAGTTCCAGGCGCAGGAGCAGGCCACGCGCCGCATCGCGCTGCTGTCCCTGGTGTCGCTGGCGCTGATCTATCTGGTGCTCTACTCGCGCTACCGCTCCGCCACCCTGACGCTGGTCATCATGGCCAATATACCGTTCGCCCTGATCGGCAGCGTGATCGCGATGTGGCTGGCGGGGCTGAGCCTGTCGGTGGCGTCGATGGTCGGCTTTATCACGCTGACCGGCATTGCCACGCGCAACGGCATCCTGAAGGTCAGCCACTACATCAACCTGTGCCGCTTCGAAGGCGAGACCTTCGGCATGCCGATGATCGTGCGCGGTTCGCTGGAGCGGCTGACGCCGGTGCTGATGACCGCGCTGGTGGCGGCGTTCGCACTGGTGCCCTTGCTGATATCGGCCGACGCGCCGGGCAAGGAGATCCTGCATCCGGTCGCGGTGGTTATCTTCGGCGGGCTGGTCAGTTCGACCCTGCTCGATTCCATGCTGACGCCGCTGGCGTTCTGGGTGTTCGGGCGCCGCCCGCTGCAGCGCATCCTGTCGCAGCAGCAGGAGGACACTTACTGATTCACGGGCTTTGGCAGCGGCGCCCGCAAGCCGCTGCAGCAACGGAGTATGCGATGAAGAAACAGATCCCTGCCATGTTGTTTGCCGCCAGTGTTGCCCTGTCCGGGCTTTCCGGCCTGGCCATGGCGCATGGCGCCAAGCCTGCGCAATACGGCGGCATCGTGCAGGCCGCCGGCGACCTGCAGTTCGAGCTGGTCAACCGCGACGGTGCCGTCACGATTTATGTCGATGACCATGACAGGAAGCTGCCCGTGGCCGGCGCCAGCGGCAAGCTGACGGTGCTGAGCGGCACCCGCAAGACGGAAACGGCGCTGAACCCGGGCGCGGACAATGCGCTGGTTGCGGCCGACAAGCTGCAACTCACAGCCGGCTCCAAGCTGGTCGCGACGATCCGCTTTGCCGACGGCAAGACCGTCACCGCCCGCTTCGTGGCGAAGTGATTGCCGGGCTGCTGCCGGGCGAACCTGACAGGACTGATGCCGGAATTCCGGCAGTCCTGCTCAGGAGCGCAGCACCGGATAGATCGCGAGGCCGATCAGCGCGGCGCCCGCAATGATGACCGGCTCCGGCAGCTTCCTGAACTTGAGCAGCAGCGCAATCGTTGCCAGCGCCAGCAGGGCGGTCGGGACGTCGACGATCGAGCGCTTGGCCAGCACAAAGACAGCCCCGGTGATGGCGCCGATCGCCGCCGCCGTGACGCCATCGACAAAGGCCAGGATGGCCGGCAGTTTTCCATACTTCTTGAAGTACGGCGCTGGCAGCACGGTAAACAGGTAGCAGGGCAGGAACGTGGCCAGGGCCGCCACGCAGGCGCCAGGCAGTCCGGCCACCAGGTAACCGATAAAGCCGACCGTGATGACCACCGGGCCGGGCGTGATCATGGCTACAGCGACGGCGTCGACAAACTGCTTTTCATTGAGCCACTGGTGCTCCGTCACCACGCCGCCATAGAGGAATGGCACGATCGCAAGGCCCGAGCCGAACACGAAGGCACCGGCCTTGGCGAAGAACACGCCGATCTGGGTCAGCAACGGCCAGTCCAGCGCGCTGAGCAGGCCGCTTGCCGCAGGTACCTGCGCCGCTGCAAGCGCATTCGCGCCGCTCTGCCGCAGCCACTTTGGCGGCGCGCGCCAGAACCACGCCAGCACGCCGGCCGCGAGGAACAGCCAGGCGATCTCGGACTCGGTGACGATGGTCACCGCGGCCAGCACCAGGTAGATCGCCCACAGCAGCTTGTCCCTGCCGACGCTTTTCGTGGTCAGCTTATAGGCGCTGATGGCGATAATGCCGATCACGGCGGCGCCCACGCCATAGAACACCGCTTGCATCCAGGCCAGCCCGCCAAAGCGGACGTAGGCCCAGCCCAGCGCCAGCACCATCAGGAACGATGGCAGCACGAAGGCCACCCCGATCAGCGTGGCACCGGCAACGCGGTAGTGCACGTAGCCAAGATAGATGGCCAGCTGCGCGGCCAGCGGCCCTGGCGCCAGCTGCGCCAGTGCCAGCCCTTCCTTGTAATCGCCATCGGCGACCCATCCGCGCCGCTCGACCAGGTCGCGGTGCATATAACCGGCCAGCGCAACCGGCCCGCCGAAGCCGAGCGTGCCAAGCCGCAGGAAATACAGCACCAGCTGCCAGAGAGTGTAGGCAGGCGGCTCCGGGCGTTCCGCTAAAGCCGTGTCGGAAGGTTGCATGCGAGGTTGAAAAGAGGTGGAAGTTCAGGCTTTCCTCAGGCCTTTCTGTTAGCCGAGAAGTGCGCGTAAAGCGAGTCCAGCACCGTGCGGCTTCGGCCAGTAAGCGCGGTCATGCTGCGCATGATAGAGCCCCGTAGCCAGCACTTCAACGCTGTAGAGATCTCTACAAGGTGCGCCTGGATCGGCATATGGATGCAGGGCAGTGTTGAAGCTCCACGGGAACTGCCGGTTTATCATCGACAGCGCAGCCCTTAACGACTGACGCAGGAGGAGCCATGGACCGCCGCAAACTCATTCTGAACGGTGTGCAACTGGGTGCGGGGCTGGCCATGGCGCCGTTGCCGGCCGTCGCTGCTGCGATGGCGCAATCCCCATCCAATCCCGCGAAGGCTTCCGCCATGACGCCCGCGCAACGGAGCACCGGACGAAAATCCCGCATCTTCATCACCGGCTCATCCGATGGTCTCGGCCATGCCGCGGCCCGGACGCTGCTCGGCGGCGGGCATGAGGTCGTGGTGCACGTCCGCTCCCACGCACGGCTGCCCGCCGTCAGGGAGCTTGTGGAGCAGGGCGCCATCGCAACCATCGGCGATCTTTCCGACCTGAGGCAGACTCGGGATCTGGCCCGGCAGGTCAACGCCATTGGCACGATGGACGCGGTGATCCACAACGCGGGAGTCTTGTCCGGACCCGAAGTCCTGGTGGTGAACGTCGTCGCGCCGTACTTGCTCACGGCGCTGATCCAGCGCCCCAGGCGGTTGATCTACCTGAGCAGCAGCATGCACAAAGGTGGCCGGACGAGTCTTGACGGCATCGACTGGTCCGGGCGTACCGGGCCTGCTTCCTATTCGGAAAGCAAGCTTTTCATCACGACCCTGGCGGCCGCCGTGGCGCGGCTATGGCCCACCGTGTACAGCAACGCAGTCGATCCGGGCTGGGTTCCCACCAAGATGGGCGGCGCGAATGCGCCAGATGACCTTCGACTGGGACATCTAACCCAGGAGTGGCTGGCGACCAGCAACGATCCGCAGGCGTTGACCAGCGGAGGGTATTGGTACCACCAGCGGCTGCAGCAGCCGCACCCCGCCGTCCACGGCACGCGATATCAAGATCGGTTGCTCGGCGAGCTGGCCCGCGCGACAGGGACAAGGCTGGTCTGAGGCACAAAGGTCAGGTGAATGGACAAGGGCGAAGGGCTGGTTTCGCGCCTTGGAATTCGTCGCGAAGAGCAAGCTGCCTCTGATCGCTGATTGATATCGTTTGCGCTGTTCCTTGCGGCATTCTCGCCGGCATGGTTCATACCGCTCGCTCGCCTTCTTCGCTCGGCTTGGCGTCCCCTTCATTCGCATCTATTCATGCGTTGAAGGCTGACCGACGCGTCCCTTGTATGACGCAAGGTGACAGCAAGACCCGATGAACTCAGCCAGTTCCAACTCGCCATGAAAGGTATGAGCTGACCTGCATCTCCGGCATCTGCCTGCTTTGCCGAATTTTTAGACTGTACTCGTGACCAATAAAAAGAGAGGGATTCCATCGAGTACGTGCCGACCGCCTGAGCCTATATAGCCTTCACCCGTGGCACTCGACACCAGGCCCCCGTCGGTGAGTGCAGCTCGCGTTCGCCTGGCTCGCTAAGCTGATCGGGATTCGTCGACACGATGGAACGCCCACTGACATCCGTAGCTTCCCAGATGTCGCTCCATGCCTACAGGGTTTCTTCCGATTACGATAATTGTTCAAGTGTACAGATAATATCGTGCATAGTGCGAGACGCGGTGCGCCATCGCGGTCGGGCTCGAACACCAGGTAGGAGCTTATCCATGACAGCAATATCCGTTCCGAAAAGCGACGTTCTCGTTGAGAGCCCGGAGGAAAAGGCGCTCTTTTCCAAGATCAACTGGCACATCCTGCCCTTGCTGCTGATTGCCTACTGCTTTGCATTCATCGACCGGGTGAACATCGGTTTTGCGCAGCTTCAGATGAAGGGCGAGCTCCATTTCAGCGATCAGGTCTTTGCTCTCGGCGCGGGCATGTTCTTCGTCGGCTACCTCCTGTTCGAGGTGCCGAGCAACATGCTGCTGGAGAGGATCGGGGCACGCAAGACCATCCTGCGCATCATGCTGTGCTGGGGCGCTTGTGCTACCGGCATGGCCTGGGTTTCGGAGCCCTGGCAGTTCTATACGCTGCGCTTCCTGCTTGGCGCTTTCGAGGCGGGCTTCTTTCCCGGCGTTGTTCTCTACTTCACCTACTGGTACCCGCCGGCCCGGCGCGGCCGGGCCATCGCGGTGTTCATGACCTCCACGGTTGTCTCCGGCATCCTCATCGGTCCGGTCAACGGCGCGCTGATGAAGTTCGGCCACGGCTTTCTCGGCTACCAGGGCTGGCAGTGGATGTTCATTGTCAATGGTGCGCCCTGCCTGCTGATTGGCTTTCTCTGCTACCTCTGCCTGAGCGACAGGCCGGCTGAGGCCAAATGGCTCTCCTCCGAGCAGAAGAAGCTGCTGGCCGATCGACTCGCCAGGGGCGGTGGGTCCGGTGGAGGCAGCCACAAGGGCGCTCTTGGGGCGCTGCTGCGCGATCCCAAGGTCTATGTGCTCTCGTTCATCTGCTTCCTGTACCTCGGCGCGGTCTATGTACTGGTGTTCTGGGTACCGACGCTAATCCAGAGTTGGGGTGTGAAGGACGTGTTTCACATAGGTTTGCTGCAAGCCATCCCGAACATCGTCGGCGCCGTGGGCATGATTCTCATGAGCCGCAGTTCCGACCGGAACAACGAACGGCGATGGCATTTCGTAGCCGGCGTGGCCCTGATCGCGGCCGGTCTGCTCGGGATCGCCTGGCTGAACGGTGGCGTGGCTGTGTCAATTGCGCTGCTCTCGATCGCGACCATCGGCACGGCTTCCATGACACCGTTGTTCTTCTCCTTCGTCAGCGAGTACCTGCCGAAGGAACAGGCGGCCAGCGGCCTCGCGCTGGTGAGTTCGCTCGCCAACATCGCGCCGATGGTGACGCCCTCCCTCAGCACCTGGCTGCGAACCTCGACGGGCAGCAACGCCTCCAGCCTCCTCCTGGTGGTCGCGCTCTATGCCGCCGCGGCCGTCATCATGGTCTTCGCCGCCCGGCGCCCGAAACTTCAATATCAGGTTCAAGGAGTATCTGCGCTATGACACAAGCAAGGGAAATCAGAGACTGCATGGCCATCGATTGGGACGTACCGATCGAGATGGACGATGGCATCGTGCTGCGGGCCGACGTGTACAGGCCCATTGCGCCGGGCAGCTACCCTGTCATCATGACCTATGGACCCTACGGTAAGGGCTTGTCCTTCCAGGAGGGCTACAAGACCGCCTGGGATCTGATGGCCGCGCGCTACCCGGATGCGCTGGAGGGCTCGTCGAACCTCTACCAGGCGTGGGAGGTGGCCGACCCGGAAAAATGGGTGCCGGACGGCTACGTCGTCGTGCGCGTGGATTCGCGCGGCGCGGGGCGCTCGCCCGGGGTCATCGACCACTTCTCCGAGCGAGAGGCACTCGACTACTACCAGTGCATCGAATGGGCCGGCGTTCAGCCCTGGTCGAATGGCAAGGTGGGCTTGAACGGGATCTCGTACTACGGGGCCAACCAATGGGTTGTCGCGGGGATGCGGCCGCCGCATCTGGCCGCGATCTGCCCCTGGGAGGGCTTCAGCGACGGCTACCGGGAGTCAGCGTTCCACGGCGGCATCCTGTGCACGTTTGGCAAGAACTGGCAGGAGATTCAGGTCAAGACCGTCCAGTACGGGCGGGGCGAGAGCGCGCCGCGCAGCAAGGTGACTGGCAAGCTGGTGTGTGGCGACGAGGCGCTCAGCGAAGCGCAACTGAAGGCCAACCGGGCGGAAATATCGGGCCGTTCCAATGACCACCGGTTTGACGATGACTTTTATGCGCGGCGCCGGGCGCGGCTGGACGAAATCACGGTGCCGGTTCTGTCCGCCGCCAACTGGGGAGGGCAGGGGCTGCATCTGCGCGGGAACGTAGAGGGTTTCGTCCAGGCCGGGTCGAAGCAGAAATGGCTGGAGATACACGGTGAGGAGCACTGGACCTCGTTCTACACCCGCTACGGTGTGGGCCTGCAGAAGCAGTTCTTTGGCCATTACCTGAAGGGCGAGGACAACGGCTGGAACAAGCGCCCGCCAATCCTGCTGAACGTGCGCCATGTGGACAAGTTCGTCGAACGCGCGGAAAGCGAATGGCCGCTGGGGCGCACGCAATGGACCAGGATGCACCTGGACCTGAAGCGCCAGTCGCTGTCGAGCGAGGGCAGCGAGGAGCCGGCTTCGGCGACTTTCGATGCGATGGGGGACGGCATCCGCTTCATGTCCGCGCCGTTCGAGGGCGAAACGGAAATCACCGGACCGCTCGCCTGCAAGCTGTTCGTGTCCTCATCGACCACCGACGCGGACATCTTTCTGGTGCTCGGTCTGTTCGATCCGCAAGACAAGGAAGTGGTCTTCCAGGGGGCCTTGGACCCGCACACGCCCGTGGCCCAGGGCTGGTTGCGCGCATCGCACCGGGAACTGGACACGGCGCGCTCGCTGCCGTGGCGCCCCTACCATGCGCACCGGCGGCAGCAGCCGCTTGAGCCGGGAAAGCCGGTCGAGCTAGACGTTGAGATCTGGCCCACCTGCATCGTTGTACCTGCCGGCTGGCGCATCGGCTTGACTGTCCGGGGGAAGGACTACGAGTACGCGGGAGCAGCTACGCACTTGTCGAACGTGAAGTTCCCGATGAAGGGGTGCGGGCCATTCCTGCACGACGATCCGGAAGACCGGCCGCCGTCCGTTTTTGGAGGCCGGACCACGCTGCATGCAGGCGAAGACATGGTCCCGTATCTCCTGCTGCCCGTCGTTCCGCAGCGCTAGAGCGTGTCACGAACCGATTAACCCAGCTTCATTTGCTTTACATACAGGGATTCCCATGAACAAGGTTCTTCGCAGGCAGGAAGTGACTTCAGTCAATGTCGGAGGCCAGCAGTCGCAGGCCATCACCGAGGAGATTCCCATTATCGACGTGGGGCCGTACTTCGCGGGTGTTCCCGGGGCTCTCGCAAATGTAGGTGAGCGAATCCGCGAGGCCTGTACCGAGATTGGCTTCTTTTATATCGTCAATCACGGTGCATCTCAGGCGACCGTGGGCCGGGTGTTCAAGGCGATGGAAAGTTTCTTCACGCTGCCCGCATCCGAAAAAATCAAGGTGCGCATGAACGAGCACCAGTCGGGCTGGCAGGCACCGAATGTCGCCATTCATGGCGACAGCTTCGACAAGGTGGTAAAGCCACAAGCCACGGAGGCATTCAAATTCGGTCCGGAACTTGGGCCGACGGACCCGGATTTCCGGGGCAGCAAGCGTTTTCGCGGGCATAACCAATGGCCGGAAGCCCTGCCCGAAGAAGATAAACAAGCGTTCCTGCGCTATCACGCGGAGTTCAACGAACTTGCCAAGCGCCTGCTGGCGCCGGTCGCGGTTGCGTTGGGTCAGTCCCCGGACTTCTTTGACGAGGCATTCCGTAAAAGCGATTCCGTGATGCGAAGCGCTTTCTATCCCGTGGTCAAGCCGGAGGAAAACCAGTTTGGTTTGCCCGGTCACACGGATTTGAGTTTCCTCACCATGATTCCGCCGGCCACGGCTCCCGGGCTGCAGATTCTGACTGCGGCCGGCACGTGGATAGACCAGCCGATCGTCGAGGGTGGCATTTTGGTGAACACAGGCGATACCCTGCGGACCTGGTCCAATGACCAGTTTATCGCTACCCCGCATCGTGTGGTCGCCTCGACCAGGGAAGAGCGCTATTCGGCCATCTTCTTCCTTTACCCGAATCTGGATGCTGTCATCTCATGCGTGCCGAGCTGCTGCAGTGAAGACCAGCCGAGGAAATACGCGGACCTGACGTTCGCGGATTTCTATGCCGGATACTCCGCCCGCAACTTCGGCTACGCCGAGAAAAAGGCTTGAGGTATCCCCGCAATCGCGCAAACTTTGTCTTGTCGCCGGCCGCGTGAGCACGAAGCCATATCTGAAGCCAGGCAGGTGCACCCGCCCCGCGAGTTTCCTACCCTTGGTACATGCGACGGTGATGTTGTGCCCTCGGCGCATTGCGCGGGTCTGTGCAGGGTTGAGTGCTTTGCATTATGCGAAGCACGCATCGATCCAATTCCCAAATTCACTTGCCAGGTGCCATTGATGGCCCGAAACGACTTGCGGCAGGATCAACAGGGGAAACTCGACCAGGAGTTTAGCTCTGAAGCCCTGGCCTTCGTTGCGAAACTGATGGCGAACGCCTCCTAAAGCAGTGCCCTTGGCACTTCTGGCCACTCCGGCAATCTGGTGCGGGTACGCCTGGTCTGGCGGGGATCGCAGGCTCGACAGGTCGGAATAGTCGATAAAGAAGCGCGTGGAAAATGGCGCGCCTCCAGTCGTTTCGATGACTTCTTGAATACCACCAGCGCCCGTGCGGATCATGTAGTGGTCTGGTGCGGCCGACAGCATCGCCAGCTCGTCGTTGCTCAGCGTGCGCGCCTGGAACCAGTCTACGAAATGTTCTGCTGTACCCCCGGAGACAATCAGCTCTGTCACGGAGAAGCGGCGGGAGCCGCGAGACATGGCAGCCGTCAGCTCGGCAAGGGGCGAGGAGATCCCTAACTCAAGACGCAAGGTCTTCATCAAGCCCTCCGCGCCGAGCTCCAGCTTGAGGGCTAGCAATTGTCGACGAATGGCCGCCAGGTCGAGGCTGGCAGGGCGGGCGCCCAGTTTTCCCAGAACAATCTGTGCGCGGCGTTGCTCCCACTCGAGGACCATCTGGCGAGGGATTTCGCGACCGTTGATGATCGTTCGGATTGCCGGGCTGACATGCATCTTAGTTTTCATCGAAAATTTTTTTTCGGAGGCTGCTCAGTAGAGGTACGAGTGACCAAGTTACATGGAAAGACGGACGGGCTAATGTGGACAATTGCGCGCTTTGTGGTGCGCAAAAAGCTTAAAGCATGATGGTGGAAACCCTTCCTTGAACTTGGTCAAGCGTACAGTGTAATATTCGGTCTGGCTAAAGGAGACATCGATGTTACGCAAGTTCATCTTCCTCGCGACGTGCTTCTGCCTGTTTGCCGCCAATGCGGCCATGGCGCAGGGGCAAGTCGTTCGAATCGTAGTGCCTATTGGCGTTGGAAACAGTTTCGATACCTCCGCACGCGTGCTTGCCGAAGCATTGCGCAAGGCGACCGGGCAAAGTTACATCGTCGATAACCGGCCGGGCGGCGGCGGCATAGTCGGTACTGCAGAGGTTGCTCGTGCCAAGCCCGATGGGCTGACACTGCTGTACACCACCGCGGGCCACGCGACCAACGCTGCGCTGCACGCCAAGCTTCAGTACGACAGCATCAAGAGCTTCACACCCATCAGCATGATCACGCAAAGCAGCGGCTTCGTCCTGCTGGTTCGTGCTGACTCGCCATTCCGGACGGTGCGCGACCTGATTGCCGCAGCGAAGTCGAAACCCGGATCGGTTTCCTTTGGCTCTTTCGGTATCGGCAACACCACGCACGTGGTAGGTGCATTGTTCGCGAGGGGTGCAGGCGTTCAGATGCTGCACGTCCCGTACCGGTCTCCCGTCAGTGATTTCCTTGGCGGGCAAGTGGACTCGATCTTCATTGGAGAGTCGACCGCAATGCCTCTGCTCAAGGACGGAAAGGTTCGTGCACTCGCCATTTCGGCTTCGAAGCGCTCCCCGACCTTGCCGGATGTGCCGACCTTTGAAGAAGTCGGGGTTAAAGGCGCTGACGTGCCCGCGTGGTCGGGATTGCTGGGGCCCGCAGGCATGTCGCCGGAAAGCGTTAAGAAGCTCTACGCTGCTTTGCAGCAGGCTGTAAAGACGCCTGAGTTCCAGGCAAGCCTGAAAATCAATGCGGCGAACGTTGTGCTGATGGCCCCGGATCAGTTCGCGAAGGAGTTGGAGTCTGAAGTAGTGAGGTTCAAGACGCAACTGCCGTCACTCGGTATCCAGATGGAGTAAGTGCGACCTGCAGTTGTGTCCGACGCTCGGTGCGAGAAGTCTTCCACTTTCCAGAAATCTGTTTTCCGCCCGCGCCGTTTCGACGCAACCAGCGTGCGTGTAAGGTCTCGATAACGGATTTCCCGCGTGCCATCTGGCATTAACAGGAGACATATGGAACCGGTCCAGTCATTCGTCTATGAGGCGAACGCGGCTCGCGTAGTTTTTGGTGCTGGCGCACTGCGGCAGGTCGCGGCGGAAGCCGAGCGCCTCGGTTTGCGTCGCGCTTTGGTACTCAGCACGCCGAATCAGCGATCCGAGGCGCAGCGTGTCGCAGACCTGCTTGGCTCGCGTTGCGCCGGGATTCACGCTGGCGCCGTCATGCACGTTCCGGAGGAGAGTGCGGAGGAGGCGGTTGCGCGGGCAAGCGCGCTTGATGCCGACGGCGCGGTGGCGATCGGCGGGGGCTCCACGACTGGCCTGGCCAAGGCGATAGCGCTGGAGACGGGACTGCCCTATATCGCCATCCCGACCAGCTATGCGGGATCCGAAATGACGCCGATCTATGGCCTGACTGCGGGCGGGCAGAAGAAGACCGGGCGGAATCCGCGCGTGCTGCCCCGTGTCACGCTTTACGATCCGGAGCTGACCGTCGGGCTGCCCGCACAGCTTACCGTGACGAGCGGGCTCAATGCCATTGCGCATGCGGCCGAAGGACTCTATGCGCGCGACACCAATCCGGTGATGGCATTGATGGCGGAAGAGGGCATTCGCGCCCTGGCCGCAGGCATTCCTGCCGTTGTGACGACGCCGGATAACCTCGAGGGCCGGGCGCAATGCCTCTATGGCGCCTGGCTGTGTGGCACCGTACTTGGCAGCGTGGGCATGGCGCTGCACCACAAGCTATGTCACACGCTCGGTGGCAGTTTCAACTTGCCGCATGCGGAAACGCACACCATCGTGCTGCCGCATGCGCTGGCCTATAACGCCGCGGCCGCCCCTGAGGCGATGTTCCGCATCCAGCGCGCAGTTGGCAACCATCAGACCTCCGCCGCGGCTGCGCTGTACGACCTGGCAGGGCAACACGGCGCGCCGCTCGCGCTGCGCGACATCGGCATGCGCGCCCAGGACATCGACGTCGCAGTCGAGCAGGCGCTTGCCAATCCCTACTGGAATCCCCGTCCGATTGAGCGCGAACCGATCCGGGCATTGTTGCAGGCGGCATACGACGGTAGTCGCCCGGCATGACGACGCGAACGACAGAGAAGAATGGAGTGAGTGCATGAGGATAGCGTTCCTGGGTACAGGAAAGATGGGCTTGCCGATGGCACGGCACATGGCGTGTGGTGGGCATGAGGTTGTGGCGTTCGATATCGCCTCACCCCAGCTTGCACTGGCACGTGAGGCCGGCCTTGCGATTGCGGCATCGCTTGCCGATGCTGTCGCACCGGCGCAGGTGATATTCAGTTCTATGCCGCACGACGCGGCGTTTGCCGCCGTATCCGCTGAAGTCGCGGCCTGCGCGACGCCAGGGTCCATCTACGTAGACACCAGCACGATTTCTCCGGCGGCTTCGGCTGCCGCGGCCTCGCACCTGGCGGCACGCAATATCGCGTACCTGCGGGTGACGGTGTCGGGCAACAACCATATGGCCGAGGCGGCGAACCTGACCGCGATGGTGTCCGGTCCCGCCGCGGCGTTTGAGCACGTCAAGCCCTTGCTCGCGCTGTTCGGCCCGACCCAGTTCTATCTCGGTGACGCGGAGCAAGCCCGCCTGATGAAGCTGGTCATCAACCTGCTGATTGCATTGACCTCCGGGATGCTCGCGGAAGCGCTGACGCTTGGCCAGAAGGGGGGGCTCGACTGGAAGGCCATGTGGGAAGTGATTGCAGCCAGTGCGGTCGCATCGCCCATTGTCAAGGCGAAGTCCGCACAGCTAGCGGTGCACGACTACGCGCCGACCTTTACGGTTGACCAGATGCTCAAGGATGTCGGCCTGATCCTCGACGCCGGCGCGGACCTGCGGGTGCCAATGGGCCTGACCGCTTTGCTTGGCCAGATGCTGCAAGGTGCCGCAGCGCAAGGCTTTGCTGGCGAGGACTACGCAGCCGTGATCAAGTTCGCCGGGCAAGCGGCAGGAGTCCTGCAGCGCTAATTCCTGGTCGTGACCGCGATAACCGTTCAGGTCGTCCACTTCCGTTCGTAGTCCATCTGGTGGAAATGGTCCACCAGGAACTCGATAAACAGCCGAACCCGTGCGGGCAAGTGTGTACGGGTCTGGAACGCGATATTGACGGTGAGCCGTGGCAGGTCCCAGTCGTCCAGCACCGGCACGAGCCGTCCGGCGACGATGTCGTCGTACACGATGTACTTCGGTTGCACAAGAATGCCCATGCCGTTGAGGGCGGCGGCCCGAAGTACCTGACCGTCGTTCGATTCCAGCGTGCTGCGCACATTGATGGTCTGCTGTACCTCGTCGCGGCTGAACGTGAGTTCGTTGGGGCGATTCGCATAGGAATAGATCAGCATGGCATGACTGGCGAGATCTTCGATGGTGCGAGGCATCCCCTTGCGCTCAAGATAGCGGGGCGATGCCGCCAGCACGCGGCGCATTTGCGCCAGGCGGCGCACGGTGAGATTGGAATCAGGCTCGAACTCGCGGGTGCGAATGGCGAGATCAATACCGCTATCCATGATGTCGTAATAGCGATTAGCGGCAACGATATTCACGCTGACTTTCGGATAGCGCTCGGTAAATTCCGGAATCAGCGGCGCCAGGTGGAGCATCGAGAACGACAGGGATGCCGTCACAGTCAGGGTGCCGGCCGGTTCCAGCACGTTGGCGCTGACATCGGCCTCTGCTTCCTTCATTTCTGAAAGCAAGTCCTTGCAGCGCCTGAAGAATTGCTCTCCGACCTGCGTCAGGTAGAGGCGGCGCGTACTTCGCTCGATCAGGCGTGCAGCCAGCCTGCGCTCGAGCGAGGTCAGGTGGCGGCTCGCCGCGGCATTCGACATTTCCAGATTCTCGGCGGCCTTGGTGAGGCTTCCCAATTCCGCGGTCTGCACAAACAACTCAATTTCCGTCCACCGATCCATGCAGCGTCTCCAACACTTGCGTCGTTCAATTTTCTCGCGGCGAGGAAGATTGATTTCCCTTATGCGATTTTTTTTTGTTTTTTTAAAGTATAGACTTCTTTGCAATCAGCCAGTCATCAATGAATGAACAATTAGTGCTGATGCAGGAGGAAGGAGGCAACGTCATGATGCGAACACCGGTTCGCAGCGCTGCGCTCGTCACGATGGATGCCATGCATGGCGATCTGGTTGTCGACATGCTGATGGAAAGGCGAACCTATTTCCGCCATCGGGCACCGCGCATAAGAGGAGACCATGAACAAAATCCAAGAAATCACACCGCTGTTCGAGATGCGTGGCATCTCGAAGACCTTTCCCGGGGTCAGGGCACTGGACGATATCTCGTTCTCGGTCTATCCCGGCGAGGTGCATATGCTGCTGGGGGAGAACGGAGCGGGAAAATCCTCACTGATGAAAGTCCTGTGCGGCGTCTATGCCGCGGACGCGGGTGAGTTCTACCATGAAGGCAGGCAGGTCAAGGTGTCGGGTCCCGCAGATACGATGCGGCTCGGCATTGCCGTGATCTTCCAGGAGTTTTCGCTGGTCCCGTATCTCGATATCGCGCAGAACATCTTTCTCGGACGCGAACCGCGCGGCCGCCTTCCCGGCTCGGTCGACCACAAACGGATGCACGCCGAGGCGCGTCGCCTGCTCGACATGCTCGGCATGGATCTGAGCACCCATACCCCGGTGCATCGTCTTGGCGTGGCCCAGCAGCAGATGATCGAGATCGCCAAGGCGCTGTCGCAGGATGCGCGCATTCTCGTGCTCGACGAGCCGACCGCTGCGCTCTCCGACCGCGAAACAGAGCGGCTGTTCGATGTGATCGGCCGGCTGAAGGCCGACGGCGTATCGCTGATCTATATCTCGCACCGGATGGCCGAAGTGTTTGCGCTCGGCGACCGCATTACGGTGATGCGTGATGGCCGCAAGGTCGGCAGCTATCTACCCGGCGACGCGACGCCCGACGAGCTCGTCACGCGCATGGTTGGCCGCAAGGTTGACATGAGCTATTGCCGCGAGCGGGGCGAGCTGCCCGGCGAGCTGGTGCTGGATGTGCGCAACGTCAGTGCGGGAAATGGCATCGAGAACGTCAGCCTGCAGGTGCGCGCAGGAGAGATTGTCGGCCTTGCCGGCCTGGTCGGTTCGGGACGCAGCGAAGTCGCGCGCGCGGTGTTCGGCGCGGACCCGATCCGTGAGGGCGAGATCCGGATCTTTGGCCAGGCAATGCGCGGGGGACCCGAAAAGGCAAGGGCGCTCGGCGCGGCGTTGATTCCGGAAAGCCGCAAGACCGAAGGTCTGGCGCTGATTCGCTCGGTGCGCGACAACCTGCTGCTGGCCGGGCTGAACCGAGCATTTCCGATGCAGTGGTACCGCCATGGCAAGGCGGAGGTCATGTCCGCCAGGGAGATCGAGCGGCTGCGCATCGCAACCCCCAATGGCGACCAGCTCGCGCAGAACCTCTCGGGCGGCAACCAGCAGAAGATCGTGATCGGAAAGTGGCTGCTTGCCGAGGCGCGCCTCTTTATCTTCGACGAACCGACTCGCGGCATCGATGTCGGCGCCAAGGCCGAGATCTTCGCGCTGATCGACGGGCTTGTGAAGCAAGGCGCTGCGGTGCTGCTGATCAGTTCCGAGCTGCCGGAAATCATCAATGTCTGCGACCGCACCTATGTCATGCGGGAAGGCCGGATTGCCGGCGAACTCGCGCACGGCCAGATGAGTGAGGAAAGCATTCTGCAACTGGGGATGAACGATGTCTGATACGCCTGATACCCAAATGTTGTCGCACGCCATGTCGCGACCGCCCGCTGCATCGCCTGTCAGCTTGCTCACCCCCGCGCTGGCGCGCGTACCAGGCTCGGCCTGGGTGCTGCTTCTGCTGGTGCTCGTGTTCAGCGTGTCCGGCCAGGGCTTCCTGAGTGTCGCCAATCTGCTCAACGTCGGCACTCAATCCACGATCTTGCTGCTGGTTGCCTTGCCGATGACGCTGATCATCATGACGGAGGGACTCGATCTTTCGATCGGCGCGGTGCTGACGCTATGCGGCGTGGTGCTGGCAACGGTTGTGATTGGCACAGGTTCGGTCGGCCTCGCCCTGGCGGCCGCCCTGGGTGTGGGCGTCGCGTTTGGGCTGCTCAATGGCGGACTGGTTGCGTGGCTTGGCATGCCGCCATTCGTGGCAACGCTTGGCACCCTCGGTGTGGCGCAAGGGTTCGCATTGGTGATGACCGACGGCCAGAGCGTCGTCGGCATCGGCGACACGATTCCGGCGATCTATGCCGGCGCGTGGCTCGGTATCCCGATCCCGCTCTGGATTGCCGCAACCTGCTACGGCCTGTTCCATTGGCTGCTTTACCGCTCCCGATTCGGAGCTTATGTCTTTGCCCTGGGTGGCAATCGCGAAGCACTCAAGTTTGCCGGCGTTCGCGTCAATCGCTACCTGATCGCGGTCTATGCCCTGGGCGGGCTGATGGCAGGTCTCGCAGCATTGCTGCTAACTGCGCGGATGAACGCCGGGCATCCGACCGCTGCCATCGGGCTCGAGTTCGATGCCATCGCGGCGGTGGCGGTGGGTGGTACCACCTTCGATCGCGGCAATGGCTGGCTGCCCGGCACGCTTCTCGGTGTGCTGACCGTGGGTGTGCTGCGCAACGGACTCAATCTGCTCGGCGTGCCCTCCGCGGTGCAAGTTGCCGCCATCGGGCTGCTCGTCCTCGTGGTCCTGCTGATCGAGTCGTACAAGAATAAGGAGAAGGCATGAACACCCACGCGCTCACGCCGCGCTTTGCGCTTTCCGCCGATGCCCGTTCATTCGCGTACCGGCTCGGGGCGCTCGGCCTGCTCTGTGCCTTGCTGGCCATCGCATCGGATGCGTTCCTGACAACCGGGAACCTGCTCAATGTGCTGCGCCAGGCCAGCCTGCTGTTCCTGCTCGCCTCGGGCCTCACCCTGGTGATCCTGACCGGGGGACTCGATCTGTCGGTTGGTGCGAATGTCGCAATGTCTGCCTGCCTGGCGGCAAGTGTCATGAAGGCTACCGGCTCCACGCTGCTCGGGGTCGGGGTCGGCCTTGGCTGCGGCATGCTGATCGGGCTTGCCAATGGCGTGCTGGTGGCCGCCCTGCGGATTCCACCGTTTATCGCCACCTACGGCATGCTGTGGGTACTCCACGGACTCACATACTGGTTCATGGCCGGTGAAACGATTCACGGATTCTCGCCGGCGTTCCGTGCCATTGGCAGCGGCTACTTGCTGGGGGTGCCGATCCCCGTATTCCTGATGCTGGTCTTCCTGTTTGCGGGCATGGCGGTATCGCAGAAGACCACGTTCGGACAGGAGATCTATGCAATCGGCGCAAATCCCGTCGCCGCGCGCCTGTCCGGCGTTCCGGTCAAGCGGCGCCTGGTGCTGGTCTATATGGTTAGCGGTGCCATGGCAGGGCTTGCAAGCCTGGTGTTCCTCGCGCGCCTGAACTCGGCCGAGGGCGATATCGGCGAGGCGCTGACCTTGCCGGCCATTGCCGCGGTGCTGATCGGTGGGACGTCGCTGTTCGGGGGCGTGGGCAGGGTCTCGGGCACGCTGATCGGCGCCATCATTCTGACGTTGGTGCTCAATGGCATGAATCTGCTGACCATCAGCGCGAACTGGCAGCCGCTGCTCACTGGCGTCATCGTCGTGCTGGCGGTATTCCTCGACACCATTTCCCGTCGCCGCAACGGTACGCGCTGAACTTCAATTCCAATACTTACCCGATAGCAGGAGACATCTCATGAATACCCGACATCTCAAGCAGTTAGCGGCCCTGGCCAGCTTCGGCATGCTCGCCATGACGGCGGCGCATGCGGACGGTGAACGGATTGCGGTCTTTACCAAGAACCAGACCAATCCATACTTCCAGGCGCTGCGGCAGGGTGCGGATGCGGCGGCGAAGGGCATGAATGCAAAAACTACGCACTACATCCCTACCAAGCCGGACAGCATTCCGGAACAGATGAGCCAGATCGAAGACGTCGTCGTCAAGAAGGCTGACGCCGTGGTGTTCGTCCCGGTCGACTACAAGGCGATGGGGCCGGGCGTGAAGAAGATCAATGCTGCGAACATCCCGGTCGTCAACGTGACGGATCGCAGTGACTCCGGCAGCTTCGTCGCATTCGTCGGCGCGAGCGACTATGAACTGGGCCTGAAGACCGCGACGCATCTGTTCAAGGTCATGGACGGCAAGGGCAACCTGATCCTGCTGGAAGGTGTCAAGGGATCCGCCACCAGCATCGATCGCGTGCGCGGGGTGAAAGAGGCGCTGAAGTCGTTCCCCGGCATCAAGCTGCTGGCGTCGCAGCCTGCCAACTACCAGCGTCTGCAGGCACTGCAGGTGATGGAAAACCTGATGCAGTCATATCCGCAGATTGACGCGGTCTTCGCCGCGAACGACGCGATGGCGATCGGAGCGATCGAGGCGCTGCAAGGCGCCAATCGCAAGGCTCTGGTTTCCGGCATCAATGGCACCAAGGAAGCGATCGACGCGATCAAGAATGGCACGATGCTGGCGACCGGCGACTACAACGGCTTTGTGCAGGGCTGCCTTGGCACCATGACCGCGATCCGCAAATTGCGAGGGCTGCCGGTCCGGCAAGAGATCGTGCTGCCGGCCACCGTGATCGACAAGTCCAACTTTCAGGCACTCGATATTCCTGCTGACAAGCGCACCTGCCCCAGCTGGGAAGACGTTAGCAAAACCTGATCCCCCTTTTTATCTTGCAACTCAGGAGTAACCATCATGCGCAACCTCAATGAGGAGACCATTACCCAGGCGGTACTGGCGCGCAACATCGACATGAAGGACAGGAGGCTCCGGGAAATCATGACCAGCCTGATCCAGCACCTTCATGCCTTTGCCCGCGAAACAAAGCTGACTGAAGCTGAGTGGGCCGCCGGCATCCGGTTCCTGACCGAGGTGGGGCAGACGTGTTCGCCGACGCGGCAGGAGTTCATCCTGCTTTCCGATACCCTTGGCTTGTCGACGCTGGTCACCGCGCAGAATCACCGCAAGCCCCAGGGCTGCACCGAGGCAACCGTATTCGGGCCGTTCTATGTCGATGACGCGCCCGAATACGAGCTTGGCGCGGACGTCGGCAACGGCATGGCCGGACAACCCTGCTTCGTGAGCGGACAGGTCCGCGGGATTTCTGGCGAAGCGATTCCCGGTGCAAAGCTGGAGGTGTGGCAGGCGGACTCCGAAGGCTTCTATGATGTCCAGCTCGCGCAAGGGCATGTCCAGGGACGCGGGACACTGGTAGCCGACGCGACCGGACATTTCCACTTCAAGTCCATCGTCGCGGAAAGCTATCCGATTCCGCACGACGGACCGGTTGGCAGGATGCTTGATGCCATGGGGCGTCATCCCTGGCGGCCAGCGCACCTGCACTTCATGGTATCGGCCCCCGGTTACGAGACGCTGGTCACGCATGTATTCCGGGAGGGCGGTGAATATCTGGATAGCGATGCGGTGTTCGGTGTGCGGTCCTCGCTGATCGCGGACTGGGTAGAGCATGCGGCCGGCACGACGCCGGATGGCGATCAATCGGCTACGCCGTTCTACACGCTGGATTTCGACTTTGTACTGAATCCGGCGACCGACCAGGCGCGGAGGAAGCCGTGACCATCGTCAAGCACATCGTGATGTGGAACCTGCGTGGCGACAGCGAGGGCGAAAAGCGTTCCGCGGTGGCGCGGCTCAAGTCCGCCTTCGAGAGCCTGCGCGGCCGGATTCCCGGACTTCTGCACCTTGAGATCGGCGTGGATTCAAGCCGCGTTGATTATGCGTGCGATGTCGTTCTCTATACAGAGTTCGCTTCGCGCAGCGCGCTGGAAGACTATGCAAGCCACCCTGAGCACCAGCGTGTCAAGCGCGAACTCGGTGACTTGCGGATCGCCCGATATCAGGTTGATTACATTGCCAACTAAGGAGAAGTAACAATGTTCTACGTCATTCATGCCGTCGACAAGCCGGATGCGCTGTCCCTGCGCCTGGCGAACTACGATGCGCACAAGGCCTATCTTGCACAGGCCCGCATCAAGACACTGATCTCTGGTCCACTCGTTGCTGATGACGGTGAAACCATGATCGGCTCGTTCTTCCTCGTGGAGGCAGAGAACAAGGGGGATGCCGTAGCCTTTAACGCCAATGACCCGTTTGCGCACGCCGGACTCTGGCAGCAAGTCAGCATCCATGCATTCAACAAGCGCGTCGACAATCGATAAACCCTTAACGAAGGCTTGCGCAACCCGACGTGTCGCGCAGCCTGATCCTGGCTGGAACGCAGTGAAAGTAACGTACCTGATCATCGGCGGCGGGACGGCCGGCGCAGTGCTCGCGGCGAGATTGTCGGAAGATCCCTCGGCTACGGTGTGCCTGCTCGAAGCGGGACCCGACATCCGACCGGATGCCGTGCCTTCGGACATCGATGACGACTTTCCGAGCGCGTCGCTGAATCCGGCCTATTTCTGGAAGGACTTGCGCGCGCGTCGGCGCTCCGACGGCGACGAATACCCCTATCCCCAGGCTAGGGTTCTCGGCGGCGGCTCGAGCATCAATGGCATGTGGACGCTGAGGGGACTGCCGGCCAACTACGACAGTTGGGTGAGAGCCGGGGCGGCGGGCTGGGGCTGGGACGATGTTCTGCCTTACTTCCGGCGCGCCGAGGGGGATGTCGGCAGGCGACCTGGACCCGGTCAATCGGGCCCGTTCGTGATCCGCCGCCCGCCGCGCCCGGAGTGGCCGGGATTTGCGGCCGCCGCTGAGAAGGTGCTCAACGCACGAGGGTTTCAGACTATCGACGACATCAACGAGGAGCCGGGGTGTGGATTCTTCGCCATGCCTTACGCTGCAAGCGGTGGCAAGCGATCCTCGGGGGTATCGTGCTATCTGACCCGGGAAGTCCGTGCCAGGCCGAACCTGACCATCCTGGCCGATGCCACCGTCCACCACCTCGAGATCGACGGTGGCAGGGTCACCGGCGCCGTCTACGTCAGCAAAGGCGAGCGTGCCCGTGTCGCTGCCGAGGAGATTATCCTTTGCGCGGGTGGTGTCCATTCGCCTGCGATCCTGCTGCGCTCCGGTATTGGCGATGCCGAATGCCTGCGGGCACTGGGGGTTGCACCTCGGCTTCATCTCAAAGGCGTGGGACGCCATCTGCAGAACCATCCCTATCTGCAGTTCGCGATGACCATGCCGCGCCATGCGCGTCAGTCCGCGGCGCTGCGCACCTTTGCCTGCGCCGGGCTGAGGCACTCGTCGGGCCAGGCGGAGAGTCCCGATGGTGACCTGTTCCTTTCCTTGCTGGGCCGGGTCGGACCGCGCGGTTTCGGGACCGATCTCGCCATGCTCAGTGCCGCCCTGTATGCGCCGTTCTCCCGCGGCCGTGTCAGCCTGGCATCGCCGGATCCGGATGTCACCCCTTTGATCGACTTTCGGTTCTTCGACGACCCGCGTGATGCACCCCGGATGCTGCAGGCGGCTCGGCTGGTCGAAATGCTGCTGGCCGCCCCTGAGTTCGTAACTTGCTACCACGACGCCTTTATTCTGCCTCCGGTGATGGCGGCGAATCAGTTCAATCGAGGCGGTGTACGCGGGCACCTGCTTGCGTTGGGAGCGAAGGTTGCGTTGAACTCGCCGGGCTTCGTCTCGCGTGCATTGCTTGGCCGGGCACTGAAGCCGGGCAAATGGATCGCGAATCGGGCGGGGCAGCGGCGCCTTTCGGACGATGAAATTCTCGGCGCGGTGGCACCCATGGGACATGTGGCGTCTACTTGCCGGATGGGCAATGCCAGTGACCCGGACGCGGTGGTCGATGCGCATTGCCGGGTCATCGGCCTTGAGCGCCTGCGTGTCGTGGACGCTTCGGTCATGCCGTCGGTGCCAAGCGCGAATACCAACCTGCCAACCATCATGGTGGCAGAGAGGGCTGCTGACCTGATCAAGGCCCGCGTTTGATGCGGATTCCTGCCATTCGGATGACACAGGCAAGTTGTAAGCTGTGCATGTGACCAATTAAACACGGATTTTCATCAATGTTCGACCCGCCTTGAGGGGCGATGCAATCTGGGGATCCATGCCGATATCGACGGGATTTCGTCGGTATATTGAATGGCCATTGGTCTCGACTTCGACGAGTTGGCTTTGCGTTGTCTGGCTGCAGCGGGTAATCCCTAGGTATACCAATTTGGTCATCTGTACAGATAATTTGTGTGTTGTCTGTCGCTCGCCGTAGATTTCACCGTGGAGCTACTGCGCGCAGACTCACAGATTGATGGCTTGTTGTTGAAACAGTAGAGGTAGAGGATGCTTGAATACTTTTCGGATTACCCCTGGAACCTGTCGCTTTCCATGGCCCTGGATATGGGCGCGAACATGGATGAGATCGACCGGGCATCCCGTTCGCTACGCGATGGAAAAATTCCGGAAGGCATGGACCCGGCCCAGGCGTTTTTTCACGCGTGGTATGACGCGGGTCAGAAGCTGGCTGCAAGCGCCGCGGGCGACGAAGAAGCCGGGCATGGCCTGACGGCGTCGGAGAAGTACCGACGCGCGGCGATCATGCTCATCACCGCGGAGCGGATGCCGCACCACAATTATCCTCCTCGTCTGGAGGCGTATGACCGCATGCTCCATTACTTTGCAAAGTATGTGGGGCTCGGCCACGTGAATTGTGAGCGCGTCATGGTTCCCTACCAAGACGCTGTATTGCCAGCTTTGCTGGTCAAGGCAGAAGGCGCAACGCCGGCACCTTGCATGGTGCACTTCAATGGCCTGGATGGCGTCAAAGAATTTTTGTTTATGTCAGGCTTCCCCGCGGCTTTGGCAAAACGCGGCATCTCTACGCTGATCGTCGACAATCCCGGAGTCGGAGAAGCGTTGCGCAAGCACGGCCTGCACAACTTCCCGGAAGCTGAGGTTCCCGCTGCTGCGTGTATCGATTATCTTGAGCGTCGCCCGGAGGTAGATCGCGATCGAATTGGCATGATTGCGCTGAGTATGGGCGGCTATCATGCACCGCGCGCCACCGCATTCGAGCCGCGCTTCAAATGCTGCGTCGCCTGGGGGGCGAACTACGACTTCGGCAAGCGCTTCCGCATGCGGCTGGAAGGTCAGGGCACGCAAAAGTCGGTTCCGCATTTTGTTGAGCACGTGCAATGGGTGCTTGGCGCGCAATCAGTGGAGGCATGTCTCGATACTGCCAGCGGCTTCACCCTGAAAGGGATTCTCGACCGTATCCGCGTGCCGATTCTTATCAACCACGGCGAGCTGGATCGTCAGGTTCCGGTGGAGTCGGCGTATCTGACCTATGAGGATTGCATCAACAGCCCGCGTCGCGAACTGCGGATCTTCACGGCCGAGGAGGGCGGCGAGCAACACTGCAGCATCGGCAACATGAGTCTTGCAACGGATTACATGGCGGACTGGATTGCCGATGTACTCGCGGCAAACCGTGCCGCCAAGTCATGACGTGCAAGCGTCGCTGCATATCAAATTGATGCAGAACCCTCACCGCGGCCTCGCAGAACTTCCTGTAGCGATGCCCGGTGAGAGCCCCTGCGGGACCCGCCAGGCAAGACGGTCATGATCTGTCAACGAGCGCCCGAAAACCGCCGGCCAGGAACGGGAGCATGCACTTGAAAGCCTGTTCCAGGTTGGTGGATTTGAACTTGCGCAGCGAAAGGCTCTCGACTCTTCCAGGTTCCGACACCAGGGCAACCATCGCGCCAACCATAAAGCTGAAGGCGTGGTAGATATCCTCTTCGGGGATTGTTGGCAAACTCCGGCGGAATTCAGCGACAAACTGACGCGCAATGGGGTCATAGTGGTCGCTGATGAACTTCGCCCAATCGGGAGAATTGGAGACGCGAGAGATCAGCAGTGAATAGTTCTTCCAGCCCTGTCCTCCGTGCGAACTCCGTTCCACGAACGGATAAACGTAACCGGTAATCAGGTCTTCGAGCGGGACAGGATTGTCGCCTGCGCGAGTTCGTGCTGCATCGAGGGCGAGAATGCGCTGATGCGCCATATAGGAAGCGCGACGTTCGATAACCTTGTTGAAGAGAACGTCCTTGGTGCCAAAGTGATACGTAACCAGAGCAATCCGGGTATCGGTTGCCTCTGCCACATCCCGCATCGAGGTCCCGTGGTATCCGTTCCTTGCAAACAATGCCTCCGCGGCATCGAGCATGCGATCGCGCGTCGCGTCCCCAGCCTTTCTCGTATTGGTCCGAATGACGCCAGGAACGCTACCTGCGGCTGGCTTGGTCCGCTCGCTTGTGGCAGCACTCGGTGAATTTTTCATCGGTATCTGAGCTATCGACTTCCACGGCCCTCTTTTGACCGGCTTTCGAAAGAATTTGGGTCAATTGTACAGCTAACGAGACCCGATATCGATTGCAGCCCGTGCTCCCGGGCCAATCTCGATACCGAGATCACTGGCTCGCACGCAGGGGCTGCCAATCGCCGCGTGAATTCCTCGCTGCGGTTCGGCCGGCCTTTGCCACTGCCGGCGACTGGTACCCAGTGGTGGGAATGCCGTCAAAAATCAATGCCGTCATGGAACATGTCGCCCAGCAGGATCCGGCGCCGCGGTGCCAGGGACGGCGCCGCCACGCTTGGCCCGGCAGCTATCCCTTCGGACGCCAAGGTTCACCTGATCCCCCGCAACGTCCATGCTGCAAGCATCACTTAACCATGAGCGGGCATACGTACTTTCACCTAATGCTGCAATGCGTCAATTCTTTTGCTACAATCAGGGAAAACCCCATGAGGGTAATCCCGAAAGGAAGGACGCCATGAACACCCAATCCGATATCAAGCTGACCGATCAACTCGAACGCCAACTCATCGAGCGCGAGCTCGGCACGCAAAGCCTGGGCTTCGCCCATGACGTGAAGCGCGCCATCGCCACCGTGCAGTCGGTGATCGAGCGCCTGCAAAGCCAGGCCCGCAACGCCAAGGTGGTCTACGCCAACGGCTGAGCCCTGGCGGCAGTACGGTAGTTTGCGGCCCTTCAGGGCTGCGTTGAAGAACCGGCCATCAGTGCGCCCGCCCGGGTGAACGCGGCCGGTTTTGTTTTGCCTGCGGCAGTTGAGTGCTTTGTGAACAACTTTCACAAGGCTTGCCAGTGCTTTTCGTTTTGCCAAAGTGGCGGACGGGGCTATCTTGGATGCCTTTCCGGAATCCCGTGCGCCCATGTCCCCGCTTGTGCTGCTGTGCCTGCTGATCACCTATGTGGTCTGGGGCACGACCTACCTGGCGATCCGCTTTACGCTGGAGAGCTTTCCGCCGCTGTTCATGATGGGCACGCGCTTCCTGTGCGCGGGCCTGCTGCTGAGCGCGTGGCTGGCATGGCGCGGCACGCCGATGCCGTCGGGGCGGCAGTTGCGCCATTGCGCGGTGCCGGCGTTGTTCCTGCTGGTGGGCGGCATGGGACTCACTGCCATCGCCGAGCAGACGATTTCTTCGGGCGCCACCACGGTGATGATCGGGTCGATGCCGATCTTCGCGCTGATCTGGGGCGCATGCTTCGGCAACCGGCCGAAGTGGTATGAGTATGTGGCGATTGCCATCGGCAGCGCCGGCATCCTGGTGCTGACCGCGGGCGCGGAGTTCCAGGTCAGCACCGGCGGCGTGGTGGCGCTGCTGCTGGCGGTGGCGAGCTGGTCCTTCGGCTCGCAGCTGGCGCGCCGGCTCGACCTGCCGCCGGGGGCTGCAGCGTTTGCCGCGGAGATGGTGATCGGTGGCGCGGTGCTGATGGCGCTGTCGCTGCTGCGGCAGGAGCCGTGGCCGTCTTCCGTCAGCGCGCAGGCCGGCTGGGCCTGGGTCTACCTGGTGGTGGCGGGGTCCCTGGTAGCCTTCTCCGCTTACATGTACCTGGTCTCGGCGGTCAGCCAGACGCTGGCGGCAAGCTATGTCTACGTGAACCCGCCGGTGGCGCTGGCCATGGGCGCATGGCTGGGCGGTGAACAAATCGCGCCGCAGACGCTGGGCGCGGTGGTGCTGATCCTTGCGGCGCTGCTTGTGCTGAGCCTGGGCACGCTACGCGCGGCGCGGGCCCAGGCGGCCTGACGGCGCTGTGCGGGCGGGGCCCTCAGCGGCCCGACTGCTCCTGGATCCACAGCGACAGCCGGACCTTGTAGGCCTGCTGGATATGCCGGCGCGCGATCTGCTCGGCCAGCGTCGGATCGCGCTGTTCCAGCGCTTCCACCAGCGAGATGTGTTCCTCGTACGAGCTGCGCGCACGCCCCGGCACCGCCAGCGTGGTGCGCCCGAGCAGCGCCATGGACTCGTGCAGCGAGCGCAGCGTCTTCAGCAGGTAGCGGTTGTGGGCGCAGCGGTGCAGGGTCTCATGGAACAGCCGGTTGTTCAGTGCAAGCCGGTCGGGATCGTCGGCGATGGCGAGATCGCGCTCGACGATATCGCGCAGCAGCGAGATCTCGACGTCGGTGGCGTGGCGCGCGGCCAGCGCGGCGGCGGTGCCTTCCAGCACTTCGCGCATCACGTACAGCTCGCTGACCATGCTGGCGTCGAGCTGCGTCACCATCATGCCGCGGTTGGGCTCGTTGACGACCAGGCCCTCGGATTCCAGCCTGGACAGCGCTTCACGCACCGGCGTGCGCGACAACCCCAGCGATTCGGCCAGTTCCACCTCGCGCAGCCGGGTGCCGGGGGAAAGCTGGCCGGCCTGGATGGCGGCGCGCAACTGCTGGTAGGCGCGCTCCGAGCGCGGGAGCGATGCAGCCTGGCCGCTGTCGGCGGCGCCGTTGAACTCTTGAGAAATCATGTGAGGCTGGCGGATGCGGTGTAACTGTCGTAGCCAGCCATCATACCCGCTCGCGCCCGCCTGACATCACGGTGTCGCAATAAGGTGTAAAGGGGCTGGCCCGGCGCCAGCCCCGCGCGGTGAGGGGCGTCAGCCCGCCGGCGACTGGAACGGGTGGTACTGGTACAGCCAGGTTTCCGACAGCGGCTTGCCGTTCAGGCGCAGGAACAGCCGCAGGTCGACCGGCTGGGTGCCGTCGGTGGTCAGGTCGAACTGGGCGCGCCAGTGCCCGGCCACGCCGTTGGGCACGGCTTCGGTGAAAACATAGGAGAAGGTGCCGCGCGAGGCGGTCAGCACCGCTTCGGGCTTGACGCCGAAGGGCAGTTTCTCCAGCGGCGCGCCCTTGAACTCGACCATGAACTTGCGCACGCCCTTGGGCCGCGGCTGGCCTGGCTGGCCGCCGTTGCCCAGGCGCGTGGCGACGCAGCGCGCCAGTGGCGACGGGTAGGGCTCGTCGGCCGCCCAGTGCAGCCGGTAGCGCAGGCGGTAGGTGTTGCCGGCCTTGGCCGGCGCCTTCGGCACCCACATGGCGACGATATTGTCGTGGATCTCATCGTCGGTGCGCAGCTCCACCAGCTGCACGGAGCCGGCGCCCCAGCCGTCGCGCGGTTCCACCCACAGGCTCGGGCGGCGGTCGTAGTTGACGCCGTCCTGGTAATGGTCGAACAGGCGGTCGCGCTGCAGCAGCCCGAAGCCCTTCGGGTTGTCGTCGGCGAAGGCCGACGCCGTGGTCTGTGGCGGATTGTTCAGCGGGCGCCAGATATGCTCGCCGGCGCCGTTCCACAGCGCCAGGCCGTCGGAGTCGTGCACTTCGGGGCGCCAGTCGACAGCGGTGCCCTTGATGCTTTCGGAGAACCAGTACATCGAGGTCAGCGGCGCCAGCCCCAGCCGCGCCACGTCCTTGCGCAGGAACAGCACGCACTCGACATCCATGATCACGGCCTTGGCGCGCTGCATGACGAAGCGGTAGGCGCCGGAAATGCTTGGCCCATCCAGCAGCGCGTAGACCGTGACGGTGTCGCTGTTGCCCTCCGGGGTCTCGAACCAGAAGTGGGTGAAGGCGGGGAATTCTTCCTGCTTGCCGGCTTCGGCGACGTCGATGGCGATGCCGCGCGCGGACAGGCCATACTGGTACAGCTCGCCGATGGCGCGGAAATACGAGGCGCCGAGGAAGGCCACCCAGTCGTTTTTGCGCCAGTCGCGGGTTTTCTGGTCGCCCAGGCGGCTTTCCTGGAAGCGGAAGCCGGCAAAGCCACTGCCCGGCGGCAACTTGTGCGCGGGGCTGTCGGCCGGCATGTCGAAGTAAGCATCGTCATAGACGATCTCGCGGGCCTTGCCGGTGCCACCTTTGGCGCGCTCGATCACATGCATGCGCACCGGGCTGCGGAAGTAGGTGCCGAGGTGGAAGAACGTGACCGGGAACTGGCCCGGGCCGCTGGCAAAGAGCGCGTCCTCGGTGCGGAAGCGGATCTTGCCGTGGGCGTCGTAGTCGATCCTGGACATCACGTCCGCGGGCGGCGCGGGCGGCGGGGCGTAAGGCTTGCCGGCCAGGGCGCGGGCACGCTCGATCAGGGCGTCGAAGCCGAACGGCTGGGCCTCGCCTAGCTTGATCCGGCCGGCTGCCAGCACCGATGGGGTAATGCCGAGCGCGGCAAGCGCGGCAGAGGCGGTGGCGGAGACCAGCAGGGTTCGGCGGTTCATCATGTGGTGAAAGCGTCCTTTTATTGTCCGGGATTGAGCAGAACTGTAAAAGACGCCGGCGCCGCGGAAAAGTTCGGACACCCTCTGTTACAGCGGGTGGCGCCAGCGCCTCACCGCACCTCGCTCGCCTGGCGCGCGGCGCGGCGCTGCCGGCGCCGTTGTCGCGCCAGCATGTTCAGCCCCTCGACCGAGGCCGAGAACGCCATCGCCGTATAGATGTACCCCTTGGGCACGTGCGTGCCGAGGCCTTCGGCGATCAGCGTCATGCCGATCATCATCAGGAAGGCCAGCGCCAGCATCACGATGGTCGGGTTGCGGTTGATGAAGTTGGCCAGCGGGGTCGCCGCGAACAGCATCGCCATCACCGCCGCGATCACGGCCACGAACATGATCTGCACGTGTTCGGTCATGCCGACCGCGGTGATGATGCTGTCGATCGAAAACACCAGGTCCAGCACCAGGATCTGGCCGATGGCGGCGGCAAAGCTGTGCACGGCCTGGGTAGTGCCGCCTTCCTCGCCTTCCTCGGCGGCGGTGACGTGTTGATGGATTTCGCGCGTGGCCTTCCACACCAGGAAGCCGCCGCCCGCGATCAGGATCAGGTCGCGCCAGGACAGCTCATGGCCCAGCACGGTAAAGAGCGGCTGGGTCAGCGTGACGATGAAGGCGATGGTCGCCAGCAGGCCCAGGCGCAGCAGCAGCGCCAGGCTGATGCCGATCTTGCGGGCCTTCTCCCGCATCTCCGCGGGCAGCTTGTTGGTCAGGATCGAGATAAAGATCAGGTTATCGATCCCCAGCACGATTTCCATTGCCACCAGCGTGGCCAGCGCCGCCCAGGCGGCGGGATCCTGCAGCAATGCCAACGTCGCTTCCATGAGGGCTCCGGAGTGATGGGAAGGCGCATGCAGGTTTTATGTTAGCGCAGCGCCCCTTGGACGCGCAGCCTGTCACATAAAGATAAAGGCGCGCCCGACCGGACTATTGCAGGTTGCCATGTGCCGTCACGGAATATAGTATGTGATATATCAAAAGATCCAATCGAGCCATCAAGGAGGCAGCATATGAAAGTCTGTATCTACGGCGCCGGTGCCATCGGCGGCTATGTCGGGGCGCAGCTTGCGCGGGCGGGGGCCGAGGTGAGCTTTGTCGCGCGCGGACCCCACCTTGCGGCGATGCAGGAGCACGGCGTCAAGCTGCTGATCGATGGCGAGGAACGGGTGGCGAAGGTGCGCTGCACCAGCGATCCGCGTGAACTCGGTCCCCAGGACTATGTGTTCATCACCCTCAAGGCGCATTCGGTGCCCGGCGTCGTGGACCAGTTGCAGCCGCTGCTGGGGCGGGACACCGCGATCGTGACCGGCGTCAACGGCATTCCTTACTGGTACTTCTACAAGCATGGCGGCGACCTGGCCGGCCGCACGCTCGAGAGCGTCGATCCCGGCGGGCGCCAGTGGCAGCGCCTGGGGCCGGAGCGGGCCATCGGCTGCGTGGTCTATCCGGCCGCCGAAATCGTCGCGCCGGGCGTGATCAAGCATGTCTACGGCAAGAAGTTCCCGCTGGGCGAGCCGGACGGCAGCCGCTCCGCGCGCGTGACCGGGCTCAGCGAAATGATGATGGCCGCCGACCTCGACGCGCCGGTGCGCGACAACATCCGCGACGAGATCTGGCTCAAGCTGTGGGGCAACCTGTGCTTCAACCCGATCAGCGCGCTGACCCACGCCACGCTCGATGTCATCACCGCCGACCCCGCCACGCGCGCGCTGTCGCGCCAGATGATGGTGGAGGCCCAGGGCATCGCCGAGCGCTTCGGGGTGAAGTTCCGCGTCGACGTGGAACGTCGCATCGACGGCGCCGGCGCCGTGGGCGCGCACAAGACCTCGATGCTGCAGGACCTGGAGGCGGGGCGGGCCATGGAAATCGATCCGCTGCTGACGGTGGTGCAGGAAATGGGGCGGCTGGTGGGCGAGCCGACGCCGATGTGCGATGCCGTGCTCGGACTGATCAAGCAGCGCGACGCGATGGCAAAGCTTGCCGCCTGAGACGCCGCGGGACGCCACCGGGTCGGGCGTCCTCCAGGGCGCGAGCCGGGCACGCGACGTGACGCTTGCCCGGCTCGCGAAACGGGAAGGCTGGTCGATTGTGATATACCATATACGACAGGCCGCGCACCGCTTTTGTGCCGATGCATGTGGATTGCGCATCATTTGATGCGTTTTCATAATGGGTCAGGCGTTTTTGCTAAGCTGTGCAGCAATGCGGAGGGCGCCATTCCGGCCGCCCGGCCGCCGGTCTCACACGAGCACATCCATGTCTGCGCAAAGCCAATCCATCGTCCAGCCCAACGGGCTGTCCCTGTCGGTACAACCGATCAACGCCGGCGCCAGCCTGCGCGACCAGGCTTACGCCATGCTGCGCCAGGCCATCGCCGACGCCGACATCTACCAGTCGCGCGACGAGATCCGGCTGGATGAGCGGGTGCTGAGCGAGGCCATGGGCGTCAGCCGCACGCCGATCCGCGAAGCCATGACGCTGCTGGAGCAGGAAGGCTTCCTGCGCACCGTGCCGCGGCGCGGCATCTACATCATGCGCAAGACCAAGCGCGAGATCGTCGAGATGATCCAGATGTGGGCCGCGCTGGAAAGCATGGCGGCCCGGCTGGCCACCAAGAATGCCACCGACGCCGAGATCGCACAGCTGCGCAGCATGTTCGACAGCTTCCGCGATTCCACCCCGGCCGAGCATATCGAAGAGTATTCCGACGCCAATATCGTGTTCCACCAGGCGATCGTGCGACTGTCCAAGTCGCAGATCATCATGGACACGATCCGCAACATCTTTATCCACGTGCGCGCGATCCGGAAGATGACCATTTCGCAGAGCGATCGCGCGGCGCGATCGATCGTTGACCACCTGCGCATCATCGAGGCGCTGGAGAAGCGGGACACCGAACTGGCGGAGCGGCTGGTGCGGCAGCATTCGCTGGACCTGGCCGACTATGTCGAGAAGCACTGCGATTTCCTGGACTGATACAGACACCAGCCAGGGGCATAAGGCGGCGGACTTCGGTCCGCCGCTTTGCTTTTGGGCCTGCGCCATGCATGCGAAAGGCATTTCACTAAATGGTGTGTGATATATCAATGTGGAAAGCGCGTTGGCCTTTATGTCAGATCAGCATTGAAAACGTCCGCTTTTATGCTTCTTGCCGCTATATAGCCCGCGCGTGCTGCGTCGCATCGTCGATATTTGCCCCGAAAGCGCCAAACTCCTCTTGCTCTCTTCTGATATATCACATACCGTATGTCATCAGAGACTACAAATAGCGGAAGAGGAGACCCTTCGCAATGGAAACCAAAGCCCTGCAAGGAGTGCGCATCCTGGACATGACCCACGTCCAGGCGGGCCCGTCGGCGACGCAGTTGATGGCGTGGCTGGGCGCGGACGTGATCAAGGTGGAGATGCCGGGACGCGGCGACATCACGCGCAGCCAGCTGCGCGACGTGCCCAACGCCGACAGCCTCTACTTCACCATGCTCAACTCGAACAAGCGCAGCCTGACGCTTAACATGAAGACCCCCGAAGGGAAGGCGCTGCTCGAGGACCTGATCCAGCGCAGCGACGTGCTGATCGAGAACTTCGGTCCCGGCGTGCTGGCGCGCGCGGGTTTCGACTGGGACCACATGCAGGACCTGAACCCGCGCCTGGTCTATGCCTCGATCAAGGGCTTCGGCCCGGGCCCGTACGCCGACTGCAAGGCCTACGAGAACGTGGCGCAGTGCATGGGCGGCTCGGCGTCGACCACCGGCGACGCCGACGGCGTGCCCACGGTGACCGGCGCGCAGATCGGCGACTCCGGTACCGGCGTGCATGCGGTGGTCGGCATCCTGGCCGCGCTGCTGCAGCGCGAGCACACCGGCCGCGGCCAGCGCGTGGAAGTGGCGATGCAGGACGCGGTGCTGAACCTGTGCCGGGTCAAGCTGCGCGACCAGCAGCGCCTGGCCAACGGACCGCTGCGTGAGTATCCCAACGAGGACTTCGGCGACCACGTGCCGCGCGCGGGCAATGCCTCGGGCGGCGGGCAGCCGGGCGCGGCGCTGCGCTGCGCGCCGGGCGGCCCCAACGACTATGTCTACGTCATCATCCAGCCGCAGGGCTGGGAGCCGCTGATGCGCCTGTGCGGGCGCGAAGACCTCATCACCAATCCGGACTACGCCACGCCGGAAGCACGCCTCAAGCACCTGGCCGACTGCTTCGCCGTGATCGAGAAATGGACGCGCGGCATCAGCAAATTCGAGGTGATGGCGGCGCTGAACGAGGTCGATGTGCCGTGCGGCCCGATCCTGTCGATGAAGGACCTGATCGAGGACGAGTCGCTGTACCAGCGCGGCTACCTGGTCGAGCTCGAGCATCCGCAGCGCGGCAACTACGTGCAGCTGGGCTGCCCGATCACGCTGTCGGCCTCGCCGGTGCAGGTGGAACGCTCGCCGCTGCTGGGCGAGCACACCGAGGAGATTCTCGAGTGGCTGGGCCGCACGCCCGCGCAGATCGCCGCGATGAAGCTGGCCGGCGCGGTATGAGGCCGGCCTGATGCAATGGCCGCCGTCATTCCCGCCCGCGCGGGAATGACGGGCGCGCCGCGCCGTCCCGTTCTTCCTCCCTTTCCACGATTCCTGCAACCGACATCGGCGCAGGCGGGGCCTTCCTTTGCCTGCGCAAGGAGCATGCTGTGCAAACCTGGATACGTTTTCGCCGCGCCGACGGCAGCATCGGCCATGGCCGCATCGATGAGGCCGACCACAACCGCGTGGTCGAATATGACCGCGACGGCTTCGACAATCCCAGCCTCACCGGCGCGGTGCATGACCGCGCCGCGCTGACCGTGGTCGCGCCGTGCGCGCCGGGCAAGGTGGTGGCGCTGTGGAACAACTTCCACGCGCTCGCGCGCAAGCTGGAAAAGCCGGTGCCGACGCACCCGCTGTTCCTGATCAAGCCGGCGTCGTCGCTGGCCGGTCCCAACGACGCGGTGCAGCGCCCCAAGAGCTACGACGGCAAGATCGTCTACGAGGGCGAGCTGGGCATCGTCATCGGCAAGAAGGCGCGCAACGTGACCGTGGCGGAAGCCGGCGCGCATATCTTCGGCTACACCATCGTCAACGACGTGACCGCGGCCGAGCTGATCACGGCCGATCCGAATTTCCCGCAATGGACCCGCGCCAAGGGCTTCGACACCTTCGGCTGCATCGGCCCCGCCATCGTCACCGGCTTTGCCTGGAAGACCGCCAGCGTGGTCACGCGGCTGGATGGGGTGGAGCGGCAGAACTATGCGCTGTCGGACATGATCTTCTCGCCCGAGGAACAGGTCAGCCGGATCTCGCAGGACCTGACGCTGATGCCGGGCGACGTGATCGCGGTGGGCACCTCGCTGGGCGTTGGTTCGATGAAGGACGGCGCCGTGGTCGAGGTGTCGATCGCCGGCATCGGCTCGCTGGTCAACCACGTGCGCGGCTGAGCCGGCGCCAGATCCCTTTCCTGAAACGGTGAATGCCATGCCAATGACGATCGGTGTGCCGCGCGAGGTCCACCCGGGCGAGCGGCGCGTTGCCGCCACCCCGGACTCGGTCAAGGAACTGCTCAAGCTCGGCTATCAGGTGGTAGTCGAGACCGGTGCCGGGCTGGAAGCGTCGTTCTCGGACGACGACTATCGCGCCGCCGGCGCGGCCATTGTCGATGCGGCCAGCCTGTGGGCCTCGGTCGACGTGGTGGTCAAGGTGCGCCCGCCGCAGGTCCATCCCAGCCTGGGGGTGGAAGAGGCGGCGCTGCTGAAGAAGCATGCCGCGCTGATCGGCTTTGTCTGGCCGGCGCAGCAGATGCCAATGCTGGAGCGCCTGGCGCAGCGCGGCGCCACGGTGCTGGCGATGGACTGCGTGCCGCGCATCTCGCGCGCGCAGAAGCTGGATGCGCTCAGCTCGATGGCCAATATGGCCGGCTACCGCGCGGTGATCGAAGCCGCGCACGCTTTCGGCCGGCCCTTCGCCGGGCAGATCACCGCCGCGGGCAAGATCCCGCCGGCGCGCGTGCTGGTGATCGGCGCGGGGGTGGCGGGGCTGGCGGCGATCGGCGCGGCGCGCAGCCTGGGGGCGGTGGTGCGCGCCTTCGATACGCGGCCGGTGGTGCGCCAGCAGATCGAGAGCCTGGGCGCGGAGTTCCTCACGGTCGAGATCGAAGAAGATGGCAGCGGCAGCGGCGGCTATGCCAAGGAAATGAGCCCGGCCTTTATCGAAGCGGAGATGCGCCTCTTTGCCGAGCAGGCGCGCGAGGTCGACATCATCATCACGACCGCGCTGATCCCCGGCAAGCCGGCGCCCAAGCTGCTGGAAGCCGGCACTGTCCGGCTGATGCGCGCCGGCAGCGTGGTGGTCGACCTGGCCGCCGAGCAGGGCGGCAACTGCGTGCTGACCGTGCCGGGTGAAAGCGTGCGCCGCGACGGCGTCACCATCATCGGCTACACCGACCTGCCCAGCCGCATGGCGGCGCAGGCCAGCCAGCTCTATGGCACCAATATCCGCCACCTGCTGAGTGAGCTGACGCCGGGCAAGGACGGCCAGCTGGTGGTGGACATGGACGACGAGATGATCCGCGGCGCGACCGTGCTGCACCAGGGCGCGGTGACCTGGCCGCCACCGCCGCTGACGGTGGCGGTGCCGCAGCAGCAGGCGCCGGCGGAGGTCCCGGCGCCGGCCGAAGCCGCGCCGCCGCGCAGCCGCACCGGGACGACGCTGATGGCACTGGCGCTGGCGGCCGCTGCGCTGCTGGGACTGGGGGCGGTCGCGCCACCGGCCTTCATGGCGCATTTCACGGTGTTCGTGCTGGCCATCTTCGTCGGCTACCAGGTGGTGTGGAACGTCACCGCGGCGCTGCACACGCCACTGATGAGCGTGACCAATGCCATCAGCGGGATCATCGTGGTGGGGGCGCTGGTGCAGCTGGGCAAGCCGTCGCTGCTGACGGCGGTGATCGCCGGCTGCGCGGTGCTGGTGGCCACCATCAATATCGCCGGGGGCTTCCTGGTGACGCAGCGCATGCTGAAGATGTTCCAGCGCGACTAAGGCCAGGGAGAGAACCATGCCATCCGGAATCAGCAATATCGCTTACCTCGCCGCCAGTGCGCTGTTTATCCTCAGCCTGAGCGGGCTGAGCCATCCCGCCACCGCGCGGCGCGGCAACATGCTCGGCATCGCCGGCATGGTGATCGCGGTCATGACCACGGTGCTGGCGGGCAGTCCAGACGGCATCGCCATCATCATCGTGGCGATGGTGGTGGGCGGCATTGCCGGGGCCATGCTGGCCCGGCGCGTCGAGATGACGCAGATGCCGCAACTGGTGGCGGTGCTGCACAGCTTCGTCGGCCTCGCCGCGGTGCTGGTCGGCTACGCCAGCTACCTGGAGCCGACCACGCTCAGCGGCGCCGAGAAGGCGATCCATGAGGTCGAAACTTACCTCGGCATCCTGATCGGCGCGGTCACCTTTACCGGGTCGATCATCGCCTTCCTGAAGCTGCAGGGCACCATGGGCGGCAAGCCGATGCTGCTGCCGGGGCGACACGTCCTCAACGCCGGCGCGCTGGTGGTGTGCGTGTGGCTGGGCTATGCCTTCCTCAGTGCGCCGGACCCGCAGCAGGGGCTGGTGCCGCTGGCGGCGATGACGGTGATCGCGCTACTGGTCGGCGCGCACCTGGTGCTGGCCATCGGCGGCGCCGACATGCCGGTGGTGGTGTCGATGCTGAACAGCTACTCCGGCTGGGCGGCAGCGGCGACCGGCTTCATGCTCGGCAATGACCTGCTGATCATTACCGGCGCGCTGGTGGGGTCGAGCGGCGCCATCCTCAGCTACATCATGTGCAAGGCCATGAACCGCAAGTTCCTGTCAGTGATCCTGGGCGGCTTCGGCGCGGTGCAGGCCCAGGGCGCGGCGACCGAGCAGGGCGAGGTGCTGCCGGTGTCGAGCGAGGAAGTCAGCAGCCTGCTGAAGGACGCCAACGAGGTCATCATCGTGCCGGGTTACGGCATGGCGGTGGCGCAGGCGCAGGGCACCATCAGCGAGATTGCGCGGCGGCTGCGGGCGCAGGGCGTCAACGTGCGCTTCGGCATCCACCCGGTGGCCGGCCGCCTGCCGGGGCACATGAACGTGCTGCTGGCCGAGGCGCGGGTGCCGTACGACATCGTGCTGGAAATGGAGGAGATCAACGACGACTTCGACAAGGCCGACGTGGTGCTGGTGGTCGGTGCCAACGACATCGTCAACCCGGGGGCGCTGGAAGACCCCGCCAGCCCGATTGCCGGCATGCCGGTGCTGGAGGTGTGGAAGGCCAAGACCGTGGTGGTGTCCAAGCGCAGCATGGCGGCCGGCTACGCGGGTGTCGACAACCCGCTGTTCTACAAGGACAACACGCGCATGTGGTTTGGCGATGCCAAGGGCAGCGTCGATGCACTGCTGCGGCAGTTGGAGGAAGCGCCGGCCTGATCGCCTGTCGAGGCGCGGTATCGATTCAGCAAGCCACCGCGGCCCGCTTTCCGGCGGCCCCGGTGGCTTGTTGCATTGGCAAGCCGCAGGCATGAGCGTCGCCGGCGGCGATTCATGCCAGTTCCGCTTTATATAAAGGGTCGTGAATAGAAACGATAAAAAACTTTAAGACTTGTCAAATTAAGCTTCGGGTAGCATCAATCCACGACTTCACGTGCCGCAATGCCAGGCGCCGGTCCAACTGCGAGAAGGGCAATCCACAACGCCCTGATGTGCCCGCCAGGGCGCAAACAAGAACGAACCTGGAGACAAGACAGATGGCGCAATGGGAAGCATCGGCCCCCGCCGGTCGCGATGACGTGAACGGACGCGGGCTGGGGAACCGCTGGATCCAGCTGGCAATCGGTGTGGTATGCATGGGTCTGGTGGCGAATTTGCAGTACGGCTGGACGCTGTTCGTATCACCGATGGATGCCAGGCACCATTGGGGCGCTTCCGCCATCCAGGTGGCATTCTCGATTTTCATCGTCACCGAGACCTGGCTGGTGCCGCTGGAAGGCTGGCTGGTCGACAAGTTCGGCCCGCGCCCGGTGGTGGCCGGCGGGGCCATCTGCGCGGGGCTGGCATGGGTGATGAACGCGTATGCGACCACGCTGCCGGAGCTGTACGTGGCCGCCGTGATCGCCGGTATCGGCGCCGGCGGCGTTTACGGAACCTGCGTCGGCAACGCGCTGAAGTGGTTCCCGGACAAGCGCGGCCTGGCTGCCGGCCTGACCGCGGCGGGTTTTGGCGCGGGCGCGGCCATCACCGTGATTCCGATCGCCAACATGATCCAGAGCGCGGGCTATGAGAAGGCGTTCCTGTTCTTCGGCATCCTGCAAGGGGTGAGCATCTTCGTGCTGGCGCTGCTGCTGGTGAAGCCCACGCCGCCCAGGGGCGCGGTGGCGGCGAAGGCGGTGCTGACCAACCCGGTGGAGTACACGCCGGGGCAGATGGTGAAGACGCCGGTGTTCTGGCTGATCTATGCCTGCTTTGTCGCGGTGGCGGCGGGCGGCATCATGGCGACGGCGCAACTGGGGCCGATCGCCAAGGACTACGGCTTTGCGTCGATGCCGGTGACGCTGCTGGGGCTGACCTTGCCGCTGCTGACGATGACGCTGTCGATCGACAACCTGTGCAATGGCTTCACGCGGCCGCTGTGCGGCTTCCTGTCGGACCGGTTCGGCCGCGAGAACACGATGTTCGTGATCTTCATCGGCGAGGGACTGGCGCTCCTGGGGCTGATGCAGCTAGGGCACAACCCGTACTGGTTCATGTTCTTCGCGGCGCTGACCTTCCTGTTCTGGGGCGAGATTTTCTCGATCTTCCCGGCGCTGTGCGCGGATACCTTCGGCAGCAAGTTCGCCGCGGCGAACGCGGGCACGCTGTACACCGCCAAGGGGACTGCGGCGATGCTGGTGCCGCTGGCCTCGGTCCTGTCGGCACGAGGGGGCTGGGAAGCGGTATTCACCGTGGCAGCGGTGGTAACGATCGCGGCGGGGCTGTCGGCGAAACTGGTGCTGGCGCCCATGCGCAAGCGATTCATTATCGGCCACCCGGTTTCCGCGCTGCCAGTGGCCGAGGGAGGCCTGGCGACGAACCCATCGGCCAGCCGCGTTGAATAGGCCGCAGCGCGGGCGTGATGCCGCAAGAAGCGAGGCAGGGGAATGTCCTGGCTGCTCCGACAGGCGCGGCCTATGGGCCCCTCGCTTGTCAGAAACAGTGTATGTGATATATCTGCGTGGTCGGGTGTGTCGGTGCGGTGCGTTTGCGTATAGCAGCCGGTATCTGTGCAAAACGCGAATGAATGCCTTGCCATTGAGGAATTGCGCTGATTTGCGCGCAGATCCGACCGCGTTTGCTGCGGTGCACTGACGAAAGTTGGGCGCAGAGATGGAAAATAGCTTGCCGTTCTCTGATATATCACATACCGTATGTCATCAAGACCGGTCGAACGAGAACCGGCACCGACCGCAGCAGGGCACAGCCCCCGCGCACCACGAACACAAGTCCATAAGGAGACCAAGCATGTCGGAAGTCGTAGCGAAGCGGGCCCCGAGCACTCCCGCGGCAGCCTGAGTCACAAAAATTCCCACCCCAGTCAATTTGCATAGAAGGAAGCAACCATGGCAGAAGTCGGAAACGAGCTGCAGCGTCACGCCGCGGAAGAACATCAGGCACAAACCGATGGTTTTCATCTGGTCATCGACGCGCTGAAGCTGAACGGCATCGAAAACATCTACGGCCTGCCCGGCATTCCGGTCACCGATCTGGCCCGTCTGGCGCAGGCCAACGGCATGCGCGTCATCAGCTTCCGCCACGAGCAGAACGCCGGCAACGCCGCGGCGATTGCGGGCTTCCTGACGCAGAAGCCGGGCGTATGCCTGACCGTGTCGGCGCCGGGCTTCCTGAACGGGCTGACGGCGCTGGCGCATGCCACCACCAACTGCTTCCCGATGATCCTGATCAGCGGCTCGAGCGAGCGCGAGATCGTCGATCTGCAGCAGGGTGATTACGAAGAGATGGACCAGCTGGCCATCGCCCGTCCGCACGCCAAGGCGGCGTTCCGCGTGCTGCACGCGGAGGACATCGGCGTCGGCGTCGCGCGTGCCATTCGCGCCGCCGTGTCGGGCCGCCCGGGCGGCGTGTACCTGGACCTGCCGGCCAAGCTGCTGGGCCAGTCGCTGGAAGCCGAAAAGGGCAAGCAGTCGCTGATCAAGGTGGTGGATCCGGCGCCGCGCCAGCTGCCCGCACCGGATTCGATCGACCGCGCCGTTGCGCTGCTGAAGACCGCCAAGCGCCCGCTGATCCTGCTCGGCAAGGGCGCGGCGTATGCACGCGCCGAGGCGGACCTGCGCAAGCTGGTCGAGAAGACCGGCATCCCGTACCTGCCGATGTCGATGGCCAAGGGCCTGCTGCCCGATACGCATCCGCAGTCGGCCTCGGCCGCGCGCTCCTATGTGCTGGCGGAGGCCGACGTGGTGCTGCTGGTCGGCGCCCGCCTGAACTGGCTGCTGTCGCACGGCAAGGGCAAGACCTGGGGCAAGCCCAAGCAGTTCATCCAGGTCGACATCGCGCCGACCGAGATGGACAGCAATGTCGCCATCGCCGCGCCGGTGGTCGGTGACATCGGCTCATGCGTATCGGCGCTGCTCGACAAGATCGGCAATGACTTCGCCAAGCCGGGCGCCGACTGGCTGAACGCGGTGGCGGACCGCAGGGACACCAACCTGGCGAAGATGGCCGAGACCCTGGCCAGGGCCAAGGATGCCGCGCCGATGAACTTCCACGGCGCGCTGAGCGTGCTGAAGGATGTGGTCAAGGCCAACCCCGGCATCTCGTTCGTCAACGAAGGCGCCAACACGCTGGACTACGCCCGCGCCGTGATCGACATGTACGAGCCGCGCAAGCGCCTGGACGTGGGTACCTGGGGCGTGATGGGCGTGGGCATGGGCTATGCGGTGGCCGCGGCGGTCGAGACCGGCAAGCCGGTGCTGGCGCTGTGCGGCGACAGCGCCTTCGGTTTCTCGGGCATGGAAGTCGAGACCATCTGCCGCTACAACCTGCCGGTCTGCATCGTCATCTTCAACAACAACGGCGTCTACAAGGGCATCGACAAGAACCCCACCGGCGGCACCGACCCGGCGGTCACGACCTTCGTCCCGGGTGCGCGCTACGACAAGATGATGGAAGCGTTCGGAGGCGTCGGCGCCAACGTCACCACGCCGGCGGAACTCGAGGCCGCGGTGAACGAAGCGCTGCGCTCGGGCAAGCCCACGCTGGTCAACGCCGTCATCGATCCGGCAGCCGGCACCGAAAGCGGTCGCCTGACCAACCTGAATCCGCAAAGCTCGGCCAAGAAGTAATCCACCCGAATTTCACCCCCTAATCCAATAGGAGACGAACGTGAACCTCCCACTCAACGGCATCAAGATCATCGACTTCACGCACGTCCAGGCGGGTCCCGCCTGCACGCAGCTGCTGGCATGGTTCGGCGCCGACGTGATCAAGGTCGAGCGCCCGGGTTCCGGCGACGTGACGCGCACCCAGTTGCGCGACATCCCGGATGTCGACGCGCTGTACTTCACCATGCTCAACTCCAACAAGCGCAGCCTGACGCTGGATACGAAGAAGCCGGACGGAAAAAAGATCCTGGAGCAGCTGATCCGCGAGTCCGACGTGCTGGTCGAGAACTTCGGTCCAGGCGCGCTCGACCGCATGGGTTTCTCGTGGGAGCGCATCAACGAACTCAACCCGAAGATGATCGTGGCTTCGGTCAAGGGCTTCAGCGACGGCCACCACTACGAAGACCTGAAGGTCTATGAAAACGTGGCGCAGTGCGCCGGCGGCGCGGCCTCGACCACCGGCTTCTGGGACGGCCCGCCCACGGTCTCCGCCGCGGCGCTGGGCGATTCCAACACCGGCATGCACCTGGCCATCGGCATCCTGACCGCGCTGATCGGCCGCGACAAGACCGGCAAGGGCCAGAAGGTGGCGGTGTCGATGCAGGACGCGGTGCTGAACCTGTGCCGCGTCAAGCTGCGCGACCAGCAGCGCCTGGACCGCCTGGGCTACCTGGAAGAGTACCCGCAGTACCCGCATGGCAGCTTCAGCGACGTGGTGCCGCGCGGCGGCAACGCTGGCGGCGGCGGCCAGCCGGGCTGGGTGCTGAAGTGCAAGGGCTGGGAGACCGATCCCAACGCCTATATCTACTTCACCATCCAGGGCCATGCCTGGGAGCCGATCTGCAAGGCGCTGGGCAAGCCGGAATGGATCGACGATCCCAACTACGCCACCCCCAAGGCGCGCCAGCCGCATATTTTCGATATTTTCAACACCATCGAGGAATGGCTGGCCGACAAGACCAAGTACGAGGCGGTCGACATCCTGCGCAAGTTCGACATCCCCTGCTCGCCGGTGCTGTCGATGAAGGAGATCGCCGCCGATCCGTCGCTGCGCGCCAGCGGCAGCATCACCGAGGTGCCGCACAAGGAGCGCGGCAGCTACCTGACGGTGGGCAGCCCGATCAAGTTCTCCGACCTGAAGCCGGAGATCACGGGTTCGCCGCTGCTGGGCGAGCATAGCGAAGAGGTGCTGGCCGGCCTGGGCTACGGTGCGGAAGACATCAAGCGCCTGCGCGAGTCCCAGGTGATCTGACGCCGACCGCCGGCATCCGTGCCGGCGTCGACGCCGGGGCCGCGCGCACAGCGGGCTCCGGCGTTTTTGCTTGTGGCGTCGCGATGTGGCACGCTAGCCTGGTGGCACCGGCGCGCCCCAGCCGCTGCCGTTTGTAGATGACGAGAGGGAATCCCCATGACAGAGCAGATCGACTACGCACAACTGGTGTCCGCCATTGGCGACGCCATCATCATCGCCGACGCCAAGGGCGCCATCACGCTGTGGAATCCGGCGGCCGAGCGCATGTTCGGCTTTACCCAGGCCGAAGCCATGGGCCAGTCGCTTGATTTGATCATCCCCGAGCGGCTGCGTGGGCGGCACTGGGAGGGCTACGACAAGACCATGGCGACCGGCATCACCCGCTACGGCCATGACCTGCTCAAGGTGCCGGCGGTCGACAAGGACGGCAAGGCGATGTCGATCGCCTTCACCGTGGCGCTGCTCAAGGACGCCGCCGGCGCCATTACCGGCATCGTCGCGGTGATCCGCGACGAGACCGCGCGCTTCCAGGAAGAGCGGGCGCTGAAGAAGCGGCTGGTCGAGCTGGAGAACCAGGTCAAGGAACAGGTCTGAGGCTCCCGCTGCCTGAATGACTTCTGCACACCGCTTCAGCCTGTATTAACCCGGCCTTCTCGGTACCAAAAGCGTTGACGTGGTACCGGGCGGCCCCTACATTGGGAGCCTGACCACAACAATTACAGGGGAGACAACATGGCCCGTCAGGCTCCGGCGGCTGCGGTCGTCCACGGCGGCGCGACCGTCGGCCAGCTCTATACGGCGGCGCTGCGCGCGCGGCCTGGCGTACCCGCCGTGGTCGGCGACGACGTCACGCTGAGTTATGAGGCGCTGGCCCGCCACAGCGCACGCATGGCGCGGCTGTTCGCTGCGCGCGGCCTGGCGCGCCAGGACGCCGTGGCCTTCCTGGTCGGCAACCGCGCCGAGGCGGTGGCGGCCATCATCGCCGCGCAACTGGCCGGGCTGAAGGCCGTATCACTGCATCCGATGGCGGCGGAAGCGGACCATGCCTTCGTGCTGCAAGACGCGGGGGTGCAGGCGCTGGTGGTCGACAACGCCCGCTTCGCCGAGCGGGCGCGCGCGCTCGCCGCCGGCACGCGGCTGCAGGTGCTACCGCTCGACGACGGCGAGTTTGGCGCCGGCCTGGCGCACGCCGCCGCGGCCTTCGATGACGCGCCCGTGGTCCCCGGCGATGACCCGACCGAGATCAGCAAGCTGTCGTACACCGGCGGCACCACCGGACGTTCGAAGGGCATCCTGCATACTCACCGGACCTCGGTGACGATGCTGCAGTACATGCTGGCCACCTACGAATGGCCGGCGCAGGTGCGTTACCTCGTGACCACGCCGATCTCGCACGCGTCCGGCAGCCTGTTCCTGCCGACGCTGCTGCGCGGCGGCACCATCTACCTGTGCGACAAGTTCAGCCCGGCGGATTTCCTGCGACGCGTGGCCGAGCACCGCATCAACCTGACCTTCCTGGTGCCCACGCAGATCTACGGGCTGCTCGATTGCGATGGCCTGGACACGGCTGACCTGTCCAGCCTGGAACTGGTGCTCTACGGCGCGGCGCCGATCGCACCGGTGCGCCTGGCCGACGCGCTGCGCCGCATCGGCCCGGTGTTCGGGCAGATCTACGGCCAGGCCGAAGCGCCGATGTGCATCAGCTACTTGAGCCCGCGCGACCACGATGCGGACCACCCCGAGCGCCTGCGCTCGTGCGGCAAGGTGATCCCCGGCAACCAGGTCAGGCTGCTCGACCCGCAGATGCGTGAAGTCGCGCCGGGCGAGGTGGGCGAACTGTGCGTGCGCGGCCCGCTGGTGATGGAGGGCTACCTGAACCGGCCCGAGGAAGACGCCAGGATCTTTGCCGGCGACTGGCTGCACACCGGCGACATGGCGCGCTGCGACAGGGAAGGGTTCCTGTACCTGGTCGACCGCGCCAAGGACATGATCATCAGCGGCGGCTTCAACGTGTACCCCAGCGAAGTCGAGCATTGCCTGGCGCTGCATCCCGCCATCGCCATGTCCGCGGTGATCGGCGTGCCCGACCCCAAGTGGGGCGAAGCCGTGACCGCCGTGGTGGTGGCCCGCCCCGGCACCGGCCTGACCGAGGCCGACGTGATCACCCACGTGACCCGGCACAAGGGCGTGGTCAATGCGCCCAAGCAGGTGGTGTTCGCCGATGCGCTGCCGCTGACGGCGCTGGGCAAGATCGATCGCAAGGCCATCCGCCGGCGTTACTGGGGCGGACAGGAGCGGCAGGTGGCCTGAGCGGCGCCGGTGGCGTGCGGCCGGCACAGCAGGCCGTTCAGGATGATCTCGTAGAACTCGCTGAAGGCATCGCCCATCTTCATTCCGGTGTCCTTCAGGAACTGCTGGCTGCGCAGGCGATGCGCGGCGCCGAGGATCGCTTCGGACACCAGCCGCGGGTTGTGCGGCGCCATCAGTCCTTGCCGCATGCCGGCCTCGAGCAGGCTTTCCAGCCCGCGCACGCGCGCCAGCTGGTATGCGTCGAACACGGCCCGGCCGCTGTCGATGGCATCGAGGTCGGCCAGCGCCGCCTTGCTCAGTCCCGAGGTATTCAGCGCGGCGTGCAGGTAGGCCGACACGGCGCGCGCGGCATCGATCTCTGCGTGCGCCGCGGCGAAGCCTCGCTCCAGGTTGGCCGCCAGCACATCGCGGCAGATGCCGACGAACAGCGCCTCCTTGGTCGGCGCGATCTCGTACAGGCGCCGCCGCGAGCAGCGCATGCGCTGCGCGATCTCGCCGATGGTCAGCGACGAGACGCCTTCGCTGCACAGCAGGCGCGTCAGGTCCTGGATAAAGTCTTCGTCGGTGCGTCGCGTGGCCATGAAGCGGGCGGGATGCGTCCGGCTGCCGCCGGCCGGTTCGATCTAGGTTGGGAGCGGTATGTTACGACGATTTTCCGCACGCGCCATCACCCGGCGCTCCCCCGCGTAAAGCTTGCAAGTCCGCATGACCGCCGCAGCGCCGGAATTACCACGCGGCGCGCCGCGTGCGCCGCGGCGAGCGCGTGGCGGGCTTTGCCGCGCGGGAACGATCCTTGCGCTGCGCCAGTCTGCCGGCACCGCAGTGGTCCGGCCCACCGGGAGAACGGCGATGGATCGAGACGGCTGGTTCTGGCGGCGCTGGCGCTGCCATCCCGTGCGCCTGGCACTGGGCCTGTTCATCGTCGCGGCGGGGGCCGCCTCCATGCTGGCGCGGCTGCTGCCGCCCCCGGTGTAGCGCCGCTGGCCGTGCGCTGATGCCTCCCGAACTGGCCGCCGCGCCGCCGGCCTACGCATGGCGCGACTTCGCGCGTTTTGCCGGGCCCGGCTACCTGGTCGCGGTCGGGTATATGGACCCTGGCAACTGGGCCACCGATCTTGCCGGTGGCTCGGCCTACGGCTATCGCCTGCTGTGGGTGGTGGCGATGGCCAGCGCCATGGCCATGCTGCTGCAGGTCATGGCCAGCCGCCTTGGCCTGGTCAGCGGGCTGGACCTGGCGCAGGCGTGCCGGCGGCACGCGTCGCCGCTGTCGGCGTGGTCACAATGGGTGCTGTGCGAGGTGGCGATCTGCGCCGCTGACCTGGCCGAAGTGATCGGCACCGCGATTGCGCTGAACCTGCTGTTCGGGCTGCCGCTGCCGTGGGGCGTGGCGCTGACGGTGCTCGACGTGCTGCTGGTGCTGGTGCTGCAGCAGCGCGGCTATCGGCGCCTGGAAGTCTTCGTCATCAGCATGGTGGTGCTGGTGCTGGGCTGCTTCCTGCTGATGCTGGCGCTGGCGCAGCCCGCGTGGCCGGACCTGGCCGCGGGCCTGGTGCCGCGCATGGCGGTGCTGGGCGACGCCGGCGCGCTGTATATCGCCACCGGCATCATTGGCGCCACGGTGATGCCGCACAACCTGTACCTGCACTCCGCCGTGGTCAAGACGCGGCTGCCGCACGCGGACCGGCAGGGCACCGAACGCGCGCTGCGCTATATCGCCTTCGATACGGTCACGGCGCTCGCGGTTGCCTTCGTCATCAACAGTGCGATCCTGGTCACCGCCGCCGGGGTGTTCCATGCGGCCGGCCGCACCGATGTGGCGGAGATCCAGGACGCCTATCGCCTGCTCAGTCCGCTCACCGGTGCCACCTGGGCCAGCGTGGTATTTGGCGTCGCGCTGCTGGCGTCCGGGCAGTGCTCGGCCGTCACCGCCACGCTGGCGGGGCAGGTGGTGATGGAAGGCTTTATCCGCACGCGGCTGCCGCCGTGGGCGCGCCGCCTGCTGACACGCTGCGTGGCGATCGTGCCGGCGCTGGTGGTCGCCATCCTGTTTGCCGAGCGCGGCATGGCGCAGCTGCTGCTGGTCAGCCAGGTGATGCTGAGCCTGCAGCTGCCGTTCGCCGCGATCCCGTTGCTGCGCTTTACCAGCGACCGCAGGCTGATGGGCCGCTACGCCAATTCGCGCACGGTGTTCGTGCTGGCCACGCTGGCCGTCGGCATCATCGTCGCCATGAACGTGGCGATGGTGGCGATGACGCTGACGGCGTGGCGGCCGTAGTGCCGACGTAGTGCCGACGTAGTTCGGCCATAGCGTGCCGGACCCGCCGCGCATGTCAGGGCTGCGGCTTCTGCTGCAGGTCGTCGGCTTCGGCCTCGCCCGATCCCAGTTCGGCGCCGGTCACAGGATCGCTCTGCGGGTCGGACGCGCCGCGCATTGCAAACGCCTCCAGCGTGTCCTGCTGCTCGGCGGGCAGGTCGACCTGGGCGGTGCCATCGCCGCCATCCACCGCGGGCGTCGGGCTTTCGACGAAGACGAAGTTGCGGTCCGCATTCCATGGCCCGCGCATCGCCTCGCCCTGCGACATCTTGAAGTAGACGTTGGCGAACTGCGGATCGCCCGGCGTCTTGCCCGGCGGGAAGTTGGGCGTGATCGAATACAGCGCCTTCTCGAACGACTTCTGGTGCGAGATCTCGCGCGTCATCAGGAAGCCCAGTGCCTCCTGCACGCTGGGATCGTCGGTCACGTTCATCAGCCGCTCGTAGATGATCTTGGCGCGCGCCTCGGCGGCGATGTTGGAGCGCAGGTCGGCGGTGGGCTCGCCGATGGTGTCGACATAGGCGGCCGTCCACGGCACGCCCGCCGAATTGACCAGCGCCGGCCCGCCGCCGAACAGCACCTGCGTCACGTGGCTGTCGTTGCCCGCGCCCTGCAGCGAGCGGTAGAGCTCGGCTTCCTGGTCCAGGCCTTCGGCCAGCTCGCCCTTGGCGCCGCGGTTGAGATGGCGATGATCGAGCCGATCACCTCCAGGTGGCTCAGTTCCTCCGTGGCGATATCGAGCAGCATGTCCTTGCGGCCCGGATCCTCCTCGGCCAGGGCCTGCGTGAAATAGCGGCATGCCGCGGCCAGCTCGCCCTGCGGGCCGCCGAACTGCTCCAGCAGCAGGTTGGCCAGGCCGGGGTCGGGACGCGAGACGCGCACGGTGTACTGCAGTCGCTTGTTGTGCATGAACATGGTGGATTCTCCGGTAGAGGTGAGCGGGAGGCGTGTCGCAGCGGTCGAGTCAGGCGGTATGGAGGCGACGGACCGACCGGGGGCTCGCGGCCGCAACGATCATGCCCGGCTGCCACCATCCGGCCGGGCGCGGTGGCGTGGAGCTTGCACGGCTGATACAGCGCGTTGCCGGGCGCAGCGCAAAGACCCGCGCGGGCGCGACGGGAACGGTAAAAAGCGGGAGAGCCGTGTGAAATTTACTGGCGCTGCGTGCAGCAGCACGGACAAAGACCGTGGGCGGGGGCCTGAATCAGGCGCGCTTTGCGGCGTGCCGCAGCAGCATCGCACCCAGCGGCAAAGCCAACCCGAAGACGACGTAGACCAGCGCCAGCATGCCGGGCGACAGCCGGCGCTCGAAGCCGGGCGTAAGGCGCTGGGGCGTGCACTTCAGGTCGACGAAACACGCGATGCCGGAAATCGCCAGGCCGCCGAGCACGCGCGCCGGCGCGGTGGGGCGGGCGCTGGAGCAAGCAGTGCGATGGGCGTCGCCGACTGCCATCGCGCCTTCGTAGAACGCCGCCCAGAACACCGACATCGCATGATGGATGACATAGCCCAGCACGGTATGCCGCACCGACGCCCGGTTGACGTGCATGGCCCGTTCGCCCCAGATCCAGTGGCTGACGGCGTTGACGGGCGCGAAGGCGCTGCCGCAGTCGACGCTGCCACCGCAGGCGAGCATGGCGGTGGACAACAGGCTGGCGCAAGTGCCCGAGACCGCGGCCCGGCGCAGCACCGTGGCCGCATCCAGCGCGTGCTCGTGCTCGGCGCCAGCGGCTTTATCGGCCGGCATGCCTGTGCCGCAATGCTGGATCGAGGATTCCATGTGATAGCGGGGGTGCGGCACGTGCCTGCGCACGATGCACCCGAAGCGCCGCATGGCGGCCATGCCTGCACGGCAAGCGAATTTCGTGCCGTCGATTTTGCGCGCATGACCGCGGCGGCAGACTGGGCGCCGTTGCTGGCCGATGTCGAGGCGGTGGTGAACCTGATCGGCATCTTCCGCGAGACCGCGACCCAGCGCTTCGACGTGCTGCACCGCGCCGCGCCGCAGGCGTTGTTCGATGCCTGCCTGCGGCAAGGGGTGCGGCTGGTGGTGCAGATGTCGGCGCTGGGTGCCGACGAACATGCGCTGACCGACTTCCATCGCAGCAAACGCACGGCCGACCAGCACCTGCTCGGCCTGCCCATCGATGCCGTGGTGCTGCAGCCGTCGCTGGTGTTCGGTGCCGACGGCACCAGTGCGCAGCTGTTCTGCGCGCTGGCGACGCTGCCCTGCCTGGCGCTGCCGGGTGGCGGCAGGCAGCCGGTGCAGCCGGTCCATGTCGACGACGTGGCGCAGGCCATCGTGGCCTTGCTGGCCGGATGGGGCGGCGCAGCGCCCTGGCGCTCCGGGCGGCTGGCGCTGGTGGGCCCGGCGCCGCTGCCGCTGGCCGACTACCTGGAGGCGTTGCGCCATGGCCTGGGTTTGCGCGGCAAGGCCTGGCTGGTGCCGCTGCCGCGCGCGCTGGCGCGGGCGGTGATGCCGCTGGCCGAACGCGCCACCGGCGGCGTGCTCGGGCGCGATGCGCTGACCATGCTGGACCAGGGCAGCGTGGCGGATCCGTCCGGCCTTGCCCGCGTGCTCGGGCGGCCGCCGCGGGCGGTGCCCGCATTCATCCCGCCGGGACTGCGCGGCGCGTTGCGTGCGCAGGCGCTGCAGCGCTGGATCCATCCGCTGTTGCGCTGGAGCCTGGCCTTTGTGTGGATCGTCACCGCGGCGGTTTCGCTGGGGCTGTACCCGGTGGCCGACAGCTATGCGTTGCTGGCGCGCGCGGGCGTGCCGCCGGCCTTGCAGCCGCTGGCGCTGTATGGCGCCGCGCTGCTCGACCTGGCCTTCGGCGTGCTGTGCGTGGTGCCGCGGCGCCCGCGCTGGCTGTGGCTGGCGCAGATCGCGCTGATCCTGGGCTACACCGGCATCATCAGCGTGCGCCTGCCGGAATACTGGCTGCATCCGTATGGCCCGCTCAGCAAGAACGTGCCGATGCTGGTCGTGCTGTGGTGGCTGCACCTGACCGAGGAGCGGGCATGGACTACGTCACGCTGAAATGGCTGCATATCTTGTCTGCCACCTTCCTGTTCGGCACCGGCGTGGGCAGCGCCTTCTACCTGGTCGGCGCGACGCTGACGCGCAATGTCCGCACGGTTGCCGCGACCGCACGCATGGTGGTGATCGCTGACTGGATCTTCACCGCCTCCACCGCCATCCTGCAGCCGCTGACCGGCTATGCGCTGGTGAAGATGGCCGGGTTCTCGTGGTCGGTGCCGTGGCTGAAGTGGTCGGTGGTGCTTTACGCCGTCGCCATTGCCTGCTGGCTGCCGGTGGTCTGGCTGCAGAAGCGCATGCGCGACGTGGCGCTGGACTGCAACGGGCCCCGGCTGCCGCGCGCCTACTGGCGCCTGTTCTGGTGGTGGTTCGGACTGGGCTTCCCGGCGCTGTTCTCGTTCCTGGTCATCTTCTACCTGATGGTGGCCAAGGTCAGTTGAACAAAAAACGGCGAGGCCGCTGTCGCGCGCCTCGCCGTGAACCGATCGGGCCGCTCAGTTGAGGTGGCCGACCGCGCGCAGGTACTCGTTCTTTTTCTCGAAGATCAGCCCGCTCAGGAACGCGGCGTCGTACGCGGCCAGCAGGTGGGGGTGATGTTCCTCGATATAGCGGGCCACGCGTCCCTTTTCGCATTCGATGCCGCACAGCCACTCATACATGGCGGCGTCCCAGCGAAAGCGCAGCCCCAGTTCGATGAAGGCCGCGTTATACGCCGCGAGCTGGGTCTCGCGCGGGATCGGCTGGTTGTCGGCACCGACCGTGATGGCGGCGTGGCGGCTTTCCTGCTGGGCGGGGTTCATGCTGGTCTCCTCGGATGCGCGCTGGCAGTTGGGTTGAGACAAGCATAGGGAGGGTGAACGATTTACGATAATTAAAGTTTCATAGCAAAACCATAAGTAATCGTTTATGAAACCATTCAGGCATCCTGGCGGATCAAGCCTGCCACCCCCGTGATGGTCTGGATCAGGTCGGCGCCTTCTTCCATCAGGAACTGCTTGAACGCCAGCGCCACCGGCGGCAGCCGTTTGTTCTTGCGGTGCACCACGTACCAGTTGAGCATCACCGGAAAGCCCTCGATATCGAGCACGGCCAGCTTGCCGGCCTGCAGCTCCAGGCCCACGGTATGGGCTGACAGGAAGGCAATGCCCATGTTGGCGATCACCGCCTGCTTGATGGTTTCGGTGCTCTTGATCTCCATCGCGATGCGCAGGTTCGACAGCCGGCCGGCAAAGCCTTCCTGCATCGAGTTCCAGGTGTCCGAGCCTTTCTCGCGCGAGACGAAGGCTTCGTCGGCCAGTTCGGCCAGCGGGATATTGCGCACGCCCACCAGCGGGTGGCTGGGCGCGGCGACGATCACGTAAGGGTGCGGGGCAAAGGCCTCGTTGATGGTGTCCATGCCCTCGGGCGGGCGCACCATCACGGCGAGGTCGGTCAGGTTGCCGGCCAGCTGGTGCAGCAGTTCCTCGCGGTTGTGCACGGCCAGGTTCAGCGTCACCCCCTCATGGCGGTCCATGAATTCCGCCAGCAGTCGCGGAAAGAAATAGTCGCCGGCGCTGATCACGGCGACATTGAGGCGCCCGCCGGAGATGCCCTTGAGCTGCGACATGGCGTCTTCGGCCTCGCGGAACTGCTGGATGATGCTGCGGCTGTAATGCAGCATTTCATGGCCCGCCGGGGTCAAATAGATCTTTTTCCCGAGCTGCTCGAACAGCGGCAGCCCGACGTGATGCTCCAGCTGCCGCACCTGGGTCGACACCGCGGGCTGGGTCAGGTGCAGTTCCTCGGCGGCGCGGGAAAAGCTCATATGGCGGGCAACGGTCTCGAAGACCTTCAGCTGCCGCAGCGTGGCGTTCTTCATCCGGCTCCCGTCCTATAAACGATCAGCTATATAAACGATAAAAAACTTTATGCAGTGCTGATCTTAGATTCAAGTAGCATCAATCGCCAGCCTTGCATGTCCCGTCCGAACCCGGCACTCCAGCAGCGCGGGAGCCAGCCGCCGGCCACCAGCATGGCCAAAAAACAACGATGGCTGCCCACAGCCACGATCAACACCAAGGAGACTATCGTGACCGGACCGAACGCAGCCGCGCGGCCCCCGCAGCGCCGTGCCATGCCCGAAGACAGGGTTCGCCTCAGCCATGCCGGCGCGGGGCAGGGGGGCAGGCCATGAATATCTCGCTCCCGCAACTGAAGGCCTTTGCCGCGGTGGCGCGGCACAAGAGCTTTACCCGCGCCGCGGTCGAACTGGGGCTGACACAATCCGCGGTCAGCCGCAGCGTGCGCGAGCTGGAAGAAGAGATCGACCAGCGCCTGTTCGACCGCACCACGCGCCAGGTGGAGCTGACCGACGCCGGCCAGCACCTGTCCCAGCGCATCTGCCACCTGATCGAAGAGGTGGAGCAGACCCTGCGCGACAGCCAGAGCGCCAGCCGGCCATGCCAGGGCCTGGTGCAGATCGCCTCGGACCCGGTGCTGAGCTCGATGTCGCTGCCGACCTGGCTGGCCGGGTGCCGGCAGGCGTGGCCGGCGATCGCCATCCACCTGAAGGACCGTTCGCAGGAATCGGTGCTGCAGAGTGTGCGCAGCGGCGAGGTCGATTTCGGCATCGCCACCGATCCGCGCGCCGGCGACGACCTGTATTGCGAACCGTTGTGTGTCGACGCCTATCACGCCGTGCTGCCCGCCAAGCATCCGCTGGCCCAGCACGACACCGTAGGGTGGGGCGACCTCTGCGACGCCAGCGTGCTGACGCTGGACCAGCAGTGCGGCGTGCAGCCCGCGGTGGAAAAGGCGCTCAGCAGCTATCACGTGCGCGCGGGCTCGCTGCAGCTGCTGGGCCATTTCGCTGCGGTGTTCGGCATGGTGGCGCTGGGCCTCGGCATCGGCGTGCTGCCGTCGCGGGCACAGGCCGGCGGCATGCATCCGGCCGCCGTGATGCGGCCCCTGCGGCCGCAGGTGACGTCGACGGTCATGCTGGTGCGGCGCAAGAGCCGCTCGCTGAAGCCCAACGCCGCCGCGATCTGGGACGCCTTGCGCGGCCAGGAGTACCAGGAGCCACCAGTGCGCGCGCGCGAAGCCACGACGGTGTGAGCAGGAGGCCCGGCGGAGGCATGTTGGATTAGTGCAAAACCTCTACTGATATATTACATACAGGATATTTACACATAGTGCGGCGCAGCATATAATGAAAACTCCTGATCACAACGCTACTGGAGTTTTCAAATGGAAGTCGCTCTTCTCGTCGCCCTTGGCCTGGCCCTGATTGCTGTCGGTGTGGGCGTGACCACGCTGCTGGCCACGCGCCTGCCCATGGATGTGCTGGTTACCGCGCAGGACCACGGCCGCTTTGCCGGCCTCGGCTCGAACCAGCACAGCGACGGCGTGGGCCGCGCCAGCGCGTCGCGCATCGTGCCGGCCGCCGGTGAACTCGCCTATGCCTGAAGGCCGCTGGCGCGCGGCGCTTTCGCGCTGAAGCGCTGATGGCAAGGGCTGTAGCGGCCGGCATCCCTTGCGACCATCACGGCGAGCACGGCCGCCACGCTGCTCGTCTCCCTCCCTCCTTATCCTTCCCCTCTGTTCGCAAGCGACGCCCTGGCGCTTCGTTGCGCGTTCCTTGCGCGCTCCTTGTCCTGCCATCGGCGCTTTGTGTGCCCGGTCCGGGTGGATCCCCGGCCATTCCATATGGATACGTACACCCGCAGGCCTCCATGTCTGCATCTAGGGACTTTCCCCAACCGATCGTTTTCCCGGTTTTTCAATGGCGAGATCCCCGGCATGCTTGCGGTTGCCGGGCGCTGGCCGATTTATGCTTAGACGCAAGGCAACTGCTTGATTCCCAAGGACTCTTGATGCTGCCGGAACTGCCATTGATTCCGCTTGCGCACCATTCGCGGGCGGTCCATGACGGCTAGGGCACCAGGTAAAGCGGCGGCATGCTGCACAGCCGCGAAGAATACGCTTGACTTACCTGATATATCACATACCGTATAGCACTAGAACGGCTAAGCTGTTCTTCGACCGAGAGTCACGCAGAGGCGTCTGAAGGCGCCCATCTTCCACCTTGGCGGTTCGCCGCTATAAGGAGACATCATGGAATTGCAGCAGAGGGAGTCCACGTCGCGCTTTGCGTCGCCGTGGGTGCAACTGGTATTCGGCGTGATCTGCATGGCGATGATTGCCAACATGCAGTATGGCTGGACCCTGTTCGTCAACCCGATCGACGACAAATACGGCTGGGGCCGTACCGCGATCCAGGTCGCATTCACCATCTTCGTTGTGACCGAAACATGGCTGGTGCCGATCGAGGGCTACCTGGTCGACAAGTACGGCCCGCGCCCGGTGGTGGTGGGCGGCGGCCTGCTGTGCGCAGTGGCCTGGGCACTGAACTCGGTAGCGTCCTCGCTGCCCATGCTGTACGTCGCGGCGGCCATTGGCGGCCTGGGCGCGGGCGCGGTGTATGGCACCTGCGTGGGCAATGCGCTGAAGTGGTTCCCGAATCGCCGCGGCCTGGCGGCGGGGATTACCGCGGCGGGCTTCGGCGCCGGCTCGGCGCTCACCGTGGTGCCGATCGCCAACATGATCAAGACCTCGGGCTATGAAGCGGCCTTCCTGTGGTTCGGCCTGGGCCAGGGGCTGGTGGTGTTCATCCTCGGCATGGCCCTGTACCCGCCGTCGGCCAAGATCCTGAGCGAGGTCAAGAGCACGCTGAAGGCGGCAGCCACCTACAACGCGTCGCCGCGCGAGGTGCTGAAGTCGCCGATCTTCTGGGTCATGTACGCGATGTTCGTGATGATGGCCGCCGGCGGCCTGATGGCCACCGCGCAGCTGGGTCCGATCGCCAAGGATTTCGGCCTGCATGAGGCGCCGATCTCCATCCTCGGCCTGACCCTGCCGGCGCTGACCTTCGCGCTGACCATCGACCGCGTGCTCAATGGCCTGACGCGTCCGTTCTTTGGCTGGATCTCCGACCATATCGGCCGCGAACGCACCATGTTCTTTGCCTTCGGCGTCGAGGCGGTCGGCATCCTGCTGCTGTCGAAGTACGGCCACCATCCGGTTGCCTTCGTGATCCTGACGGGGGTGGTGTTCTTCGCCTGGGGCGAGATCTACAGCCTGTTCCCGGCCACCTGCGGCGACACCTTCGGGCCCAAGTTTGCCGCCACCAACGCCGGCCTGCTGTATACCGCCAAGGGCACGGCGGCATTGCTGGTGCCGTTCTCCAGCGTGATCACCGCCGCCACCGGCAACTGGCACGCGGTGTTCATGGTGGCCTCGGGCATGGCGGCATTGACCGCGGCGATGGCGCTGTTCGTGCTCAAGCCGATGCGCGAGGCCCATGCCCGCAAGTACGTGCATGCCAACACCGCTGCGCCGATGGGTTACCGTACCGTGCCCGAAGACCTGACCTGATGAAGAAGGCAGTACGGCGCCCACCGGCGCCGGCAGTACCCGGACGCGTGCGGCTGCGATGCCTGCACAGCCGCCGCGCCCGGTAGCACAATACGACAACAACAAGGCACGACAGGAGGGCGGCCCGCCGGGCGCCTTCCTGATCGTGCAGCGCAACCCCACCAACAACACCCAGGCACGCCATGAACCAGGTTGTCATTCCCCTCGAGGCGACGGGCCTCAGCCGGCAGCGCAAGCGCCGCCAGCCCAAGGGCCGGCAGGTCGACGCGGCCGCGCTGGCCGAAGTGCGCGTGGCGCTGGGCGACATGCCCCGCCGGCGCGACCTGCTGATCGAACACCTGCACTGCATCAACGACCGCTACGGCCAGCTGGCCATGCCGCACCTGGTCGCGCTGGCCAGCGAGCTGCGGCTGTCGATGACCGAGGTCTACGAGGTCGCCACCTTCTACCACCACTTCGACGTGGTGCGCGAGGATGCGGATGGCCAGATCGCGCCGCCGCCGGCGCTGACCGTGCGTGTGTGCGAGGGCATTGCCTGCGAGCTGGCCGGTGCGCAGGCCCTGATCGACAAGCTGCCGGCGCTGCTCGGCACCGAGGTGCGCGTGATCGCCGCGCCCTGCATCGGCCGCTGCGAGAAGGCGCCGGCCGCGCTGGTCGGCCAGAACCCGGTCGACCATGCAACCGCCGAGGCCATCGGCACCGCCGTGCAGGCCAAGGCCGTGCGCCATGCGCCCGAACCGCATATCGACTACGACGCCTACCGGCGCGACGGCGGCTATGCCGTGTTGAAGGCGCTGGCCGGCGGCGGGCTCGACCCGGCCGCGGTGCTGGCCACGATGGAGGATTCCGGCCTGCGCGGCCTGGGCGGCGCGGGCTTCCCGACCGGACGCAAATGGCGCATCGTGCGCGGCGAAGCCGCGCCGCGGCTGATGGCGGTCAATATCGACGAGGGCGAGCCCGGCACCTTCAAGGACCGCGTCTACCTGGAACGCGATCCGCACCGTTTCCTCGAGGGCATGCTGATCGCGGCGCAGGTGGTCGATGTGGCGGCGATCTACATCTACCTGCGCGACGAATATGCCGGCTGCCGCGCGCTGCTGGCCGAAGCCTTGCAGCAGCTGCAGCGGGACCCGCCGGTCCCGGGCCTGCCGCGCATCGAGCTGCGCCGCGGCGCGGGCGCGTATATCTGCGGCGAAGAATCGGCGATGATCGAATCGATCGAAGGCAAGCGCGGCATGCCGCGGCTGCGTCCGCCCTATGTGGCGCAGGTGGGCCTGTTCGGCCGGCCGACGCTGGAGCACAACTTCGAAACCCTGTACTGGGTGCGCGACATCCTCGAGAAGGGCGCCGAGTGGTTTGCCGCGCAAGGGCGCAACGGGCGCAAGGGCCTGCGTTCGTTCTCGGTCTCGGGCCGGATCAAACGACCTGGCGTGCATCTGGCGCCGGCCGGGATCACGGTGCGCGAGCTGATCGACGAATACTGCGGCGGCATGCTCGACGGCCATGCGTTCTACGGCTACCTGCCGGGCGGGGCGTCGGGCGGCATCCTGCCCGCGGCGCTGGGCAATATCCCGCTGGACTTCGATACGCTGCAGCCCTACGGCTGCTTTATCGGCTCGGCCGCAATCGTGATCCTGTCCGACCACGACAGCGCCACGCAGGCGGCGCGCAACCTGATGCATTTCTTCAAGCACGAGTCGTGCGGACAATGCACGCCGTGCCGCACCGGCACGGCCAAGACGCTCGACCTGATCCGCCAGCCCAAGTGGGACCTGGCGGCGCTGGATGACCTGTCCGCGGTGATGCGCGATGCCTCGATCTGCGGCCTGGGACAGGCCGCGCCGAACCCCGTCGACTGCGTGATCAAGTACTTCCCGCACGAACTGGCCTGATGCCGGCCCGAGCCTGAGAGACAGACATGAATGCACTGACCCGCGCCGAACGCGCGCTTGTCGAATCCGCCGAACCAGCCGTGACCTTCACCCTCAACGGCCGCGAGGTGAGCGCCGAGCCCGGCGAAAGCCTGCTGAAGGTGGCGCAGCGCGAAGGCTTCGACGTGCCGCACCTGTGCTACAAGGACGGCCTCGAGCCCGCCGGCAACTGCCGCGCCTGCATGGTCGAGATCCAGGGCGAGCGCGTGCTGGCGCCGTCCTGCTGCCGCTATCCCGCCGCAGGCATGCAGGTGCAGACCGAATCCGAGCGCGCCCGCCGCGCCCAGCGCACCGTGCTGGAACTGCTGCAGTCGGACATGCCGGAAGCGGAATACACGCGCCACAACGAGCTTGATCAATGGGCCGCCCGGCTGGAAGTCGGCAAGCCACGCTTCGCCCCGCGCGAACGCGTGGCGGCGGACCTGTCGCATCCGGCCATCGCGGTCAACCTGGATGCCTGCATCCAGTGCACCCGCTGCCTGCGCGCGTGCCGCGACGAACAGGTCAACGACGTGATCGGGCTGGCGCTGCGCGGCGACGACGCGCGCATCGTGTTCGACATGGACGACCCGATGGGCGCTTCCACCTGCGTGGCCTGCGGCGAATGCGTGCAGGCCTGCCCGACCGGCGCGCTGATGCCCGCGCGCGATGCCGCGCTGGCGGTGCCGGACAAGCAGGTGGAATCGGTGTGCCCGTACTGTGGCGTCGGCTGCCAGCTGACCTACAACGTCAAGGACAACCGCATCCAGTTTGTGGAAGGGCGCGATGGCCCGGCCAACCACCAGCGCCTGTGCGTGAAGGGCCGCTACGGCTTCGACTACGTCCAGCATCCGCAGCGGCTGACGGTGCCGCTGGTGCGCCGCGACGGCGTGCCGAAGCAGGGCGATTTCGTCATGGATCCCGACCACGTCATGGACGTGTTCCGCGAAGCCAGCTGGGAAGAAGCGCTGGCGCTGGCCGGCGGCAAGCTCGCGCAGATCCGCGATGCCCATGGCAAGCGCGCGCTGGCCGGGTTTGGCTCGGCCAAGGGCAGCAATGAAGAGGCCTACCTGTTCCAGAAGCTGGTGCGCACCGGCTTCGGCAGCAACAACGTCGACCACTGCACGCGGCTGTGCCATGCCTCGTCGGTGGCGGCGCTGCTGGAAGGGATCGGCTCGGGCGCGGTGTCGAACCCGGTGATGGATGTCGACAAGGCCGAGGTGGTGATCGTGATCGGCGCCAACCCGACCGTGAACCACCCGGTCGCGGCCAGCTGGATCAAGAACGCCGTGAAGAACGGCACCAAGCTGATCGTGGCCGATCCGCGCCGCTCGGACCTGGCGCGCTTTGCCTGGCGCTTCCTGCAGTTCAAGCCCGATGCCGACGTGGCGCTGCTCAACGCGATGATGCATGTGATCGTCAACGAAGGGCTGGTCGACCAGGACTTCATCGACAGCCGCACCATCGGCTTCGACGAGCTGCAGCGCAACGTGGCCGCCTACAGCCCCGAGCTGATGGCGCCGATCTGCGGCATCGACGCCGAAACCATCCGCGAGGTCGCGCGGGTCTATGCCACCGCGAAGAGTTCGATGATCCTGTGGGGTATGGGAGTGTCGCAGCACGTGCATGGCACCGACAACGCGCGCTGCCTGATCGCGCTGGCGCTGATGACCGGCCAGATCGGCCGGCCCGGCACCGGGCTGCATCCGCTGCGCGGGCAGAACAACGTGCAGGGCGCTTCCGATGCGGGCCTGATCCCGATGATGTACCCGGACTACCGGCGCGTCGACGATCCGCTGGCGATCGCCAGCTTCGAGGCGCTGTGGGGCATGCCGCTGGACCGCCAGCCCGGCCTGACCGTGGTCGAGGTGATGCAGGCGATCGAGCGCGGCGAAGTGCGCGGCATGTACATCATGGGCGAGAACCCGGCGATGTCCGACCCCGACGCCGAGCATGCGCGCGAGGCGCTGGCATCGCTGGACCACCTGGTGGTGCAGGACATCTTCCTGACCGAGACCGCGTACCTGGCCGACGTGGTGCTGCCGGCCTCGGCCTTCCCCGAGAAGACCGGTACCTTCACCAACACCGACCGCACCGTGCAGCTCGGACGGCAGGCGCTGAATCCGCCGGGGCAGGCGCGCCAGGACCTGTGGATCATCCAGCAGATGGCGGCGCAGCTGGGGCTGGACTGGCGCTACGACAGCGTCGAGGACGTGTTCAACGAGATGCGGCAGGCGATGCCGAGCATCGGCGGCGTGACCTGGGAGCGGCTGGAGCGCGAACACGCGGTGACGTATCCGTGCAAGGAAGAGGGCGATCCGGGCGAGCCGGTGATCTTCACCGACAGCTTCCCGACCGCCACGGGGCGGGGACGTTTCGTGCCGGCCGATATCATCCCGGCGGCCGAGCGGCCCGACGCCGACTATCCGATGGTGCTGATCACCGGGCGCCAGCTCGAGCACTGGCATACCGGCAGCATGACGCGCCGCGCCGGCGTGCTGGACGCGATCGAGCCCGATCCGGTCGCGCTGGTGCATCCGCTCGACCTGGATGCGCTCGGTGGCACGCCGGGCGGCGTGGTCACGCTGTCGTCGCGGCGCGGCGAGGTCACGCTTTATGCCCGCGCCGATGCCGGCACGCCGCGCGGCGCCGTGTTCGTGCCGTTCTGCTACTACGAGGCGGCGATCAACAAGCTGACCAACGCGGCGCTGGACCCGTTCGGCAAGATTCCCGAGTTCAAGTACTGCGCAATCAGGATGACGGCGGGCGGACCGGTGCCGGTGCAGTCGAGCTATGGCGGCGGGCAGATCCTGGAGCCGGCTTCGGCCTAGCCCCAAGGAGCGGTGGTGTTCCGCATCGCCGGCGGAACACCACCCCAGCCTCAATAGCTCATCGTCACGTTGAGCATGGCGACGCGCGGATTGCCCACCGGCAGCACGTTGTTGTTCAGGCCACCCGCGTAGTACATCTTGTCGAACACGTTCTTGACGTTGAATGCCGCGCGCCAGTGCGAGGCCACGTAGCCGACGGCAAGATCGGCGACGGCGTAGCCCGGCACGGTGTAGTTGAAGCTGTAGCCGCGCTTGGCGCTCTCGCCCCGCACGCCGGCACCGACGTACCAGCCCGCCAGCGCGCCACGCAGGCGATACTGGCTCCAGACCGAGAAGCTGTGCCGCGGCACGCTGTTCAGCGGCTTGCCGACGTTGGCGGCGGTGGTGTCCTCGGTGACTTCGCTGGCGATGTAGGCGTAGGCCGCCGATACGCTGAGGCCGTAACCGAGGTCCTGCGTCAGTTCCACTTCCAGCCCGCGCGAGCGCTGCTCGCCCACGGCCATGCTGAAACCCGTGTTGACCGGATCGCTGCCGAGCACATTGGTGCGCGTCAGGTCGAACGCCGCCAGCGTCAGCAGGCCGGACTTGTCTGGCATGTCGAACTTGATGCCGACCTCGTACTGGCGGCCCTTCTCGGGCTTGAAGGTGGCGCCGCTGACATCGGTGCCGGCGTTGGGCAGGAACGACGTGGCGAAGCTCGCGTACGGCCGCGCCCAGTGCGTCAGGTCGTACATCACGCTGGCGCTGCCGGTGACGGCGTTGTTGTCGTTGTCGGTACGCGACGAGGCGAGCCGGTCGGTTGTGCCCGTGCGCGCGGATTCGTAGCGCACGCCGCCGGTGACGGTCCAGCGCTGCCCGATGCGGACCTGGTCGCGCAGGTAAAGGCCCAGCGCATCCAGCGTATCGGTCGCATCCACGCTATAGGCGGACGGGCAGTTGATGCTGGCGCCATAGACCGGGCTGTAGACGTTCAGCGCGGCCACGCGGCACGTCTTCTGCAGGCGGTCTTCCTTGGTATGCCGGTAGTCGATGCCGAAGGTCACGTTGTGGGCATGGCCCGTGAACGCAAAAGTCCGCTGCACGTTGGTGTCGACGCCGAATGAATTGCCGGAAAAGTTCTGCTGCGTGCCGCTGCGGTTCATCGACTGGCTGTTGACCGCCATGGTGCCGGCCGATACCAGCGTACCGGTCAGCGACGATGTCTGGTAGCGCAGGTTCTGGTTCAGGGTCCAGCCCGAGTCGAACCGGTGCGTCAGCGCGTAGCCGATGCGGTTCTGCTCGCCGTCATAGGACGGCGCATTCGGTTCGCCGATAAAGCGGTTGGCCGGCACCACGCCATTGCGGTTCGGCACCAGCGTGCCATTCACGGGCAGGCCCTGCTGGCGCACGTAGTTGCGCTGGTTGTGGCTGGCCAGGATGGTGAAGTCCGTGCGCGCGCCAAGTTCGAGCGTCAGCGACGGCGCGATCCAGCGGTTGCGATACCAGACGAAGTCGGTCGGATCGTCGCTGTTCATCATCAGCCCGTTCAGGCGGAACGCGGCCTTGCTGTCCTTGGCCAGCGGGGTGCCAACGTCGACCGTCATCTGCCGGAAGCCATAGTTGCCGACGGTCAGGCCCAGTTCGCCAAACAATTCCGCGCGCGGGCGCTTGCTGACCATATTGACCAGGCCGCCGGGCTGCACCGCACCGAACAGTATCGAGGCCGGTCCCTTGAGGACTTCCACGCGCTCCACGCCGAACAGCTCCTGCGCCACGCGGTTGTTGCTGTCGACCAGCAAGCCGTCGGCAAAGACCGATTCCGAAGCGCGCTGGCCGCGGATGATGAAATCGTCCCAGCCGCGCCGGCCATAGGTATTGGTGACCACGCCGGCCGAATTCTGCAGCGCGTCGCTGAGGTTCTGCGCCTGCTGGCTGTCGAGCAGGTCGCGCGTGATCACGGTGATCGACTGCGCGGCGTCGGCCGCCGATTCGCCCGACTTGGTCACGCCGGCCGCCCGCCGCGTGGCGAAGCCGACGTCGGTCGGCCCGTCACTGGCGGCGCTGACCGTCACGGATGGCAGCGTGGCAAGTTCTTCGGCGGCGTGGGAGACAACGGCAGGCAGCAGCAGGGAACTGGCAGCGGCGGGTATGGCAAGTCGGCGGAAAAGCATGGCGGCCCGGGATAAAAGCAAAAGGCCGAATAATAAATGAGAATAATTCGTGTTTCTAGGGCTTTGGTCCGGGTATGCGAAGTTGCTTTGTCAACGTGCCCGACGCCGCGACATGGCGAAATGGCTGCGTGAACCGGTCACATGGCGTCGTCGCGATCCTCGATCACCGATATATCCCAGCACGACATAAACAGCGCGGCAATCAGCGGACCAATCACAAAGCCGTTGATGCCGAACACCGACATGCCGCCCAGGGTCGAGATCAGCACGACCCAGTCCGGCAACTTGGTGTCCTTGCCGACCAGCACAGGGCGCAGCAGGTTGTCCACCGCGCCGATGACGAGGGTGCCGATGGCAATGAGCGCGATGCCTTTCCATACGGGACCTGCCAGCAGGAAATAGATCGCGGCGGGGCCCCAGACCAGCGCGGCGCCGACGGCCGGCAGCAGCGACAGGAACGCCATCAGCGTGCCCCACAACAGCGCGCCGTTGATGCCCAGCAGCAGGAAAGCCAGGCCGCCCAGAATGCCCTGCACCGCCGCCACCACCACGTTGCCCTTGACCGTGGCGCGGACCACGGTGGTGAACCGGCCGACCAGCCGGCGGGTGTGGGCGTCGCTCAGCGGCATGGCCTCGCGCAAGCGATGGGAAATCACCGCGCCGTCACGTAGCAGGAAAAACACCAGGTACAGCATGACGCCAAGGCCCACCGCGAACTGCAGCGTGTTCTGGCCAATGGCGACAGCCTGGGCCGCCATGAACTGGCTGATGCGGGCGGCCCCTTCGGTCAGTTTTGCCTGCAAGCCCGCGACGTCGGCCAACCCGATTTCGTTCAGCCAGTTCTCGATGGAGGCTGGCAGGGCTTGTACGGCGGTCTGGAAGTACTGCCCGAAATCCCATTTGCCGGTCTTGATCTGCTGGTAGGCAAAGGCCACTTCCTGTGCGAGCGTGGCAATCATCAGGAATACCGGGACAATGGCCATCAGCACGCAGACCAGCAGCGTGGTCAGTGCTGCGAGATTTTCCCGGTTGCCGAAGCGCACCGTCAGCTTGCGGTGCATCGGATGAAACAGGATGGCAAGTATGGTGCCCCACAGGATCGCGCTGTAGAAGGGCAGCAGTATCCAGATGAACGCAATGGTGACGGCGACCAGAAGGATGTAAAAGCCTTTCAAATTGCGCATCGGATGGTCCGCGAGTAGATTCGTCCAGGAACGATGCCGATGGTGCCCTGCACGGCGGTGCCCGGCAACTACCCGTCGGCGTCGCCGGCAGGTTTGCCGAAGGAGTTGCGCTCCAGGATCTGGTGATCCCTGCCATGGATCAGCAACTCGACCTGCGCGCGCCGGGCTTTTTCCGCGCCGGTAGCGATCGCATGAGCCATCGAAGTGAAGCGCTGCTGGTTGCCGGAGCGTCCCTCCGCTTCGACGGCCCAGCCGTTATGGGTCGGCACGACATGGATATTCTTGCCTGGCATGGCGCTCTCCGGAAGTTGGCAGCATGAGTTTCAGCGCTGTGCCGCGGACCAGGTATCGGGCGCCGTCTGACAAGGCCGTCGGATATCCGGAACAGAGCGCCAGCCGGAAGCGACAACGCCCGCCAGGATCCTGGCGGGCGCTCTTGATTGCAGGGGCAGTGCAAAGGTGGCTCAACTCATCTTGTCGATAATCCCCTGCATCTCGTCCAGATTGAAGGCTCGCAGCGTCTGCGTGCGCACGTTGCCGAGCGCGCCCACCGCCAGGCCGAATGCGGTCATGCTGGCGTCATCCTGGGCCTCGACCGTCAGCACGATGTCGTATTTGCCCAGGGTCCAGTAGATGTCTTTCATCTGCACCCCGAAGCGCGCGCCCATCTCGCGCACCGCGGCGGCGCGCTTGGTGGTGTCCTTGACGGCGCGGATGCCCTGGTCGGTGAAGCTGGCGAGCACGATATAGCGGGTCATGGCGGGATCTCCGGTAAGGATCGATCGAACGCCGTCCCGGCTGCGCGCACGCGACCGCTCGCAGCAAGCCGGGGCAGTGGTTCAGGGAGTCCCGGCGCAGCGCCGGGGGCCTGAGCAACCCCATACCGACGCATATTGCGCGCCAGCCGACGTGGTGGGCCGCGTCGCGGGAAATGCCGCGGTGCCCCACGGCTCGGGATGGGCTGCTGTGTATCAGTCCTGATACAGCGATCCGCCTTAGTCCTGTGCCGGCCCGCCGTCGCCACCCTCCGGCGCGTCCAGCGCGCGCATGTTGTCCAGCAGCTTCAGCAGGTAATGCAGCGTGTGCGTCAGGTCGTTGGTGGAGAAGCCGTCCAGCGCCTGCTCGTAGTACTGCCGGATCTTCGGCTGCGCCTGGTGCAGCCACACCTCGCGGCCCGGCTTGCTCATCCGCACCAGCCGCGAGCGGCGATCGCGCCCGTCGGGCGCCAGCGTGATGTGACCGTCCCGTTCCATCCGGCTGACCAGCCCGGACAGGTTCTGGCGGCTCACCATCAGGTAACGGGCCAGGTCGCCGACGCTCATGCCATCGGCGGCTTCAGGGCGCGACAACGCGCCCAGCACGGCCCACTGCTGTGTCGTCAGTCCTTCCGCTTCGACGGCTCGTGAACCGGTTTTATGCAACATGTTTGCGCATTGGTATAGGCGGAAGAACAGCCGGTTAGCCAGTTCCATGCGCGCGTTAGTCGGGAGTTCACCTCCCTGGTCGGGGTTAACCATAGTGATTTCCAAAGGATAGCGGCCTTGCACGCGGTGTCGGTCACGCCTATTATACGTCAATATATTTACCTAAATAAGTGGCGCATGTGGCGGCGACACCGCCGGCACGATAGCACCGGAACCCTGAAAGGAGAACGGCTGTGCAAGGACTCGAAGGCAAGACGGTCATCGTGACCGGCGGTGGTGGCGGTATCGGCGGCGCAACCTGTTTGCGCTTTGCGCGTGCGGGCGCGGCGGTAGGCGTGCTCGACCTGAACCCGGAGGCAGGTGAACGCGTGGCGGCGCAGATCCGCGATGCCGGCGGCCGCGCACTGGCCGTGCGCTGCGACATTACCGATCGCGCCAGCGTCGAGGCGGCGGTGGCTGCGGTGGAGCAGGAGCTGGGCCCGATCGACGTGCTGGTCAACAACGCCGGCTGGGACGTGTTCCGGCCGTTCGTCAAGACCGAGCCGGCGCAGTGGGAGCGGCTGATTGCCATCAACCTGACCGGCGCGCTGCATATGCACCACGCGGTGCTGCCCGGCATGGTGGCGCGCAAGCGCGGGCGCATCGTCAATATCGCCTCCGATGCCGCGCGCGTGGGGTCTTCCGGCGAAGCGGTATATGCCGCGTGCAAGGGCGGGCTGGTGTCGTTCTCCAAGACCATCGCGCGCGAGCATGCGCGCCACGGCATCACCGTGAACGTGGTGTGCCCGGGGCCGACCGAGACCGCTCTGTTCGAAGACTACAAGCAGGGCGCGGGCAACCCCGAGAAGCTGGTGGAAGCCTTCACCCGCTCGATCCCGCTGGGTCGCATCGGACAGCCCGACGACCTGCCTGGCGCGGTGCTGTTCTTTGCCGGCGACGATGCGTCGTTCATCACCGGACAGGTGCTGAGCGTGTCGGGCGGCCTGACCATGAACGGCTGAGCGCAACCCATCCCAGACTGACAACGGAGATCACCATGCAATACGAAGACATTCGCTATGAAGTGCGCAACGGCGCGGCCTGGATCATCATCAACCGCCCGGAAAAGATGAACGCCTTCCGCGGCCGCACCTGCGACGAACTGATCCACGCCATCAACCGCGCCGGTTATGACCGCGAGATCGGCGCCATCGTGCTGGCCGGCGCGGGCGACAAGGCCTTCTGCACCGGCGGCGACCAGTCCGCGCACGAAGGCCAGTACGACGGCCGCGGCACCATCGGCCTGCCGATGGAAGAGCTGCACAACGCCATCCGCGACGTGCCCAAGCCCGTGATCGCGCGCGTGCAGGGCTATGCCATCGGCGGCGGCAACGTGCTGTGCACGATCTGCGATTTCACCATCGCCTCGGACAAGGCCGTGTTCGGGCAGGTCGGCCCGCGTGTCGGCTCGGTCGATCCCGGCTATGGCACTGCGTTCCTCGCACGCGTGGTCGGCGAGAAGAAGGCGCGCGAGATCTGGTACCTGTGCCGCCGCTATCCCGCCGCCGAAGCGCTGGCGATGGGGCTGGTCAATGCCGTGGTGCCGCACGAGCAGCTCGACGCCGAAGTGCAGAAGTGGTGCGACGAGATCCTGGAAAAGAGCCCGACCGCGCTCGCCATCGCCAAGCGCTCTTTCAATATGGATACGGCGCACCAGGGCGGCATTGCCGGCATGGGCATGTATGCGCTCAAGCTCTACTACGACACCGAGGAATCGCGCGAGGGCGTGCGCGCCTTCCAGGAAAAGCGCAAGCCGGACTTCCGCAAGTACGCGAAGTGAACGGAGCCAGCGGAGACAGCCATGAATCCCTACCTTGACGAAGACCTGTCGGCGCTGGCCGGGCATGCCCGCCGCTTTGCCGACGCCCGCGTCGCGCCCGGCTACCTGGAGCGCGACCGCACCCGCGTGCTCGACCGCGCGCTGATGCGCGAGATGGGCGAGATGGGCTTTATCGCGCCCGAGCTGCCGGAACAGTATGGCGGGCAGGGCCTGGGCTCGCTCGCGGCCGGCGTGATCCACGAAGCGGTGGCGCGCGCCGACCTGAGCCTGTCGTACATCAACCTGCTGGCCTCGCTGAACGGGCAGATCCTGGCGCACCACGCGCGGCCGGAGATCGCCGGCCCCTGGCTGCAGCGCCTGACACGCGGCGAGGCGCTGCTGGCGATCGCGCTGACCGAGCCGCGCGGCGGTTCGGACGCGGCCAGCCTGCGCCTGCGCATGGAGCGCGATGGCGACCACTATGTGCTCAACGGCGAGAAGACCTCGATCTCCGCTGCCGACCAGGCCGATGCCGCGGTGGTGTTCGCGCGCAGCGGCCCGGTCGCGGCGGGCGCGCGCGGCGTGTCGGCGCTGCTGGTGCCGATGGACCTTCCGGGCATCACGCGCAACCGTTTCGACTGCCATGGCCAGCGCGCCATCGGGCGCGGTTCGATCTTCTTCGAGAACGTGCGCGTGCCGGCCAGCCATCTGCTCGGCAAGGAAGGCGAGGGCTTCGTGCAGGTGATGCAGGGCTTCGATTTCTCGCGCGCGCTGATTGGCCTGCAGGTGCTGGCCGTGGCGCAGGTGGCGCTGGACGAGACCTGGGACTACGTGGCCGGGCGCCAGGCTTTCGGCAAGCCGCTGTCGGCATTCCAGGGCGTGTCGCACCCGCTGGCCGACTTCGAGACCCAGGTGCAGGGCGCGCGCCTGCTGTGCCTGCAGACGCTGTGGCTGAAGGACCGCGGGCTGCCGCATACCGCCGAAGCGGCGATGTGCAAGTGGTGGGCGCCCAAGCTGGCGTACGACGTGGTGCACCAGTGCCTGCTGTCGTTCGGCCACGGGGGCTATGACCGCGGCGCGATGGAGCAGCGCCTGCGCGACGTGCTCGGCTTCCAGATCGGCGACGGCACCGCGCAGATCATGAAGACCATCATCGCGCGCACGCGGGCGGGGCGCGAAGCGGTACCCGCCTGACACGCGCGCCTGACGCAGCGACTGGCAGCACACAACAACGAGGAGACCGCCATGGATTTCGACGCCGTACTGATCGCGCCGCGCCGTGCCGCCAGCATTGCCGCCGGGCACTGGCAGGACCGTACCATCAACGACTATCTTGCCGAGTGCGTACGTGACCGGCCCGACGCCCCCGCGCTGACCGCGCTCAGCATCGATCGTCAATACGTGATGCGCTTCACCTGGCAGGAGCTGGCGCGCATGGCCGACCGCGTGGCGGTGGGCCTTTCCCGCCTCGGCATCGTGTCTGGCGATGTGGTCTCATGCCAGCTGCCCAACGGCTGGCACCTGAGCGTGCTGTACCTGGCCTGCGCGCGCCTGGGCGCGGTGCTCAACCCGGTGATGCCGATTTTCCGCGAGCGCGAGCTGTCGTTCATGCTGGCGCACGCGCAAAGCAAGGTGGTGGTGGTGCCGAAGCTGTTCCGCGGCTTCGATCATGCGCACATGCTGAGGCCTTTGCGCGATGCGCTGCCCGCGCTGCACCATATCGTCGTGGTCGATGGCGATGGCGAGGACAGCTTCGAGGCCTTGCTGAGCGGCCCGTCCTGGGAAGACGCCCCCGATGCCGCCACCATCCTGCAGCGCGGCCGCCCTGGTCCGGACGACGTCACGCAGCTGATCTACACCTCCGGCACCACCGGCGAGCCCAAGGGCGTGATGCATACCGCGAACACGCTGTTCTCCAACATCGTCGCCTATGCCGGCCGGCTGCATCTCACCGGCGACGACGTGGTACTGATGGCGTCGCCGATGGCGCACCAGACCGGCTTCATGTACGGCCTGATGATGCCGGTGATGCTGGGCGCGCATGCGGTGCTGCAGGACATCTGGGATCCGACGCGCGCGGCGGCGCTGATCCGCGAAGAGGGCGTGACCTTTACCATGGGTTCCACGCCGTTCCTGACCGACCTGGCGCGCGTGGTGGCCGAGGCCGGCGTGCCGGTGCCGAGCTTGCGGATCTTCCTGTGCGCGGGCGCGCCGATCCCGGGCACGCTGGTCGAGCAGGCACGGCAGGCGCTGGGCGCGCAGATCGTGTCCGCATGGGGCATGACCGAGAACGGCGCGGTCACCACCACGCTGCCCGAGGACAGCGACGAGCGCGCGTCGACCACCGATGGCCGCCCGTTGCCCGGCGTGGCGATCCGCGTGGTCGACGGCACCGACGCGGACGTGCCGGCGGGCGCGACCGGCCGGCTGCTGGTGCGCGCCTGCTCCAACTTCGGCGGCTACCTGAAGCGCCCGCAACTGAACGGCACCGATGGCGATGGCTGGTTCGACACCGGTGACCTGGCCCGGCTGGACGCGGACGGTTACCTGCGCATCGCCGGCCGCAGCAAGGACGTGATCATCCGTGGCGGCGAAAACATCCCCGTGCTGGAAGTCGAGACCCTGCTCTACCGGCATCCCGCGGTGGCGCAGGTGGCGATCGTGGCCTATCCCGATGCCCGCCTCGGCGAGCGTGCATGCGCCTTCGTCGTGCCGCGGGCGGGGCAGTCCATCGACCTGGCGGGCATGGTCGACTGGCTCAAACAGCAAAAGATGGCACTGCAATACATCCCCGAGAAACTGGTGGTGCGGGACGCACTGCCGGCCACGCCAGCCGGCAAGATCCAGAAGTTCCGGCTGCGCGAGATGCTGCTGGGCGATGCGGGCTGACGCTGCGCCAGCCGGTAGCCGGCACGCGGGCGCAAGCTCACCGACGTTTTGCCAACGGCAATTACGCAATTAACCGCCATGAACCGTACCCGTCCGCCAACGCTCAGGCGCGGCAAGCGGGCAGGGGTTTGCCGGCGGACGGCAGACGCGGCGGTCGGAGGCGGATGGAGGCAGTGGCTCGGGTCAGTGGCCGGCGCCGGTGTAGCCGTGGCTGCGTGGGCCCAGCCAGCGCCATAGCCGCTGTCGCCATGCGTCGCGAGCTGGCTCCGGCGCTGCCTTGCAGCGGGTGACATGCAGAGAGGCGGCGGTGATCGCATACAGCTCGACATGGCCGGCGTGGGACAAGGTAAAGCACTCGCTTGCCGTCAACGCCGTGTCCTTCGGATCGCCATCGCGGATCAGCCACAGCTCGCCGGCGGTGCAGCGCACCGCCACCCGTTCGCCGGGCCCGGCGACCAGCCGCAGTGAACTGCGGGCGGGCAGGGTGGCGGTCATATCGTTGCTTGCCAGGTACATGATGGTCTCCTGGTTCAGGCTACGGCCAGGCCGGCGGATACCGGTAGCTGACGCGGCCCGGACGGCGGCCGGATGAATCCGGCAATGCGCTGGATCACCGCGGCATCGCGCAGGATGCGGCGATGGCCAAGGCCGGTGGTGGTCTCCAGCCGCGCGCCAGGCCAGGCGCCGGCGATGGCCGCGCCGTCTTCCCAGCGCACCTCCTTGTCGTCGCGGTCATGGATTACCAGAGTCGGTGGCACCGGGCGGTCGCGGCCCAGGTCCGGCACGTTGAAGGCGGACCATGGCATGCCCAGCCAGCGTTCGCTGTGGCGCTGCATGCGGGCCAGAACCGCCGGCGCCACGCCCAGTTGCCACGCCAGCGCGGCGCATGCCGCGCGCATGTCGGCGGGCGCGCCCAGCAGCACCGCGGCGCGTGCGGGCAGGCCTTCGCGCAGCGCCAGCGCCGCCGCCGCGCCGCCGAGGGAATGCGCCACCACGGCGTGGACGGGGCCGGCATGCCACGCGGCCGCCAGCAGCGAGCGCGACATCTCCAGTACCGAAGTCTGCGCTGCGCCGCGTGCGCCGGCATCGGAGGCGCCATGCGACAGCGCATCGAAGGCGACGACCCGCATGCCCGCCGCCAGCAGGCCATCGATCACCGCATGCCACTGGCCCGCATGGCCGCCCCACCCATGGGCGAGCAGCACCGCCGGACCGGCGCTGCCCCAGCGGTAGACCCGCACGCGCCGGCTGGGCCCATGGCCGGTCACCAGGGCCCAGTCGGCGCGCGCACAGTCCAGCGCATGCCGGGCAGCGGAGGTGGCGGCGCCCCGCGGCGGGCAGAACCAGATGCGCTCGAGCCGGCGTGCCGTCGCCGCAGGCATTAGCACGCTGCCGGCTTGCCAGCGCAAGCGTTGCAGGCCCATCAGGGCACGTTGCAAGGTACCGTCGCGGCTGACCGGAGGCGTGGCATCGGTGGTGCGCAATGCTGCCGCCGCCACGGCGGGAGAAGGGGAAACCGGGGAAGGAGAAGAGACTGCTTGCGTCACGACCTGGACCTCCAATGGATTCTGGATTGCGCGGCGTCATCGGAACCGGGCGGGCCGGAGGCGTCTCGCGCTTTCTATAAGACCGACCAGTCGTGCTTTTTTTGATAGAAAAAAAGCCCGCCGGAGCGGTTTGCTGCCCGCCGGCGGGATAGCGCCGGCGCCGATGTCATGTCCGCGCGGGATGAGGCGCGCCTGCCGAGGCGCGCGCGACCAGGGCCGCAAAGGCGTGCCGTGCCATCGCTTCCGCATCCTGCCGCCCCAGCAGCTTGAACGACTGCTGGAAGGCCATGCCGATGCCGGACAGCTCGAAGGCGAACTGGCGCGGGTCGACGTGCGGCCCAAACTGGCCTTCTTCGATGGCGTCCCCCACCACCCGCGCGACGGTGCTGTGCCAGTCCTTCAGCGACTGCACCACCAAGTCGCGGATCGAGCCGGGCCGGTCGCGATATTCCTGCCCCAGTGCCGTAAACAGGCACCGTCCCTGCGTCACCGTGCCGCCCAGCCATTCCAGGTAGCCTTCGAACAGCGCCTGCAGCCTCGGCATGCCGCGCGGCTGGCGCATTGCCGGCCGGATCACGATGTCGCCGAATCGCTCCACCGCCAGGTCCAGCACCGCCTGCTGCAGCATCTCCTTGGACTTGAAGTGCGCGTAAAGGCCGCTCTTGGACATATTGGTATCGGCCGCCAGCGTGGCCAGCGACAACTGCTCGAAGCCGACCTTGGCGGCGGCGTCCAGCGCCTGCTCGATGATGGCTTTGCGGGTGAGGTGTCCTTTCTGCATGCAGCGAAGAATAGCACGACCGGTCGGCTTGTCAACGAAACCGGATGCATGGTAGTTGCCCCGACTTGCGTTGTTGTGCTGGGGAGGCCATAACGTCATACAGCTATGCATGTGACGTCAACGCAAATTCCGAGGGCCCGTTACTGTCAAGGCGTCGGGAAGGCGTTGTGCTCTGTCCAACGCTTGGATGGACGCCTTCCGGTAGATGCCGGCGCAAGATGACGGGCCAGCAATAAATCTGCACAAAGTGTTTCGGCGGTTACATACGGAACGCTTTGCGTGCTCTATACTCGAATGCACGTCCGCGCACTTTTTTTCACTGGTGACTGGAGACCGACATGAACAGTACAGCCGTGCCGAGAGGCGCTAGCGAACCGTTCCGGCAACTGCGGGCGCTGCGCCGCGCGCGCAAGCTCAAGCAGGAGGACGTTGCCCGCAAGGCGGGCATTTCCCGGGAGGCTTACCTCCGGGCAGAATCAGGCCAGGCCGACCCCCGCATGTCGACCTTCCTGGCGGCCTGCGAGGCGCTGGGCCTCGAAGTGGTGCTGGCGCCGCAGCACCTTGCCGCTGACGTCAACGCTTTCATTGCCAGCCGCAACGGCGGCGTGACCGCTGCCTCGATGGCCGGCCAGCCCGCTGGCAGCGCGCCGGCACCGGCCGCGACACCGGCCTCCGGCGGCGGTTTCGGCCCCGGTACCGGCGAGGGCCACAAACCGGTCTGATCCGCCTTCTGCCTGGCCGGCCGCATGCTTGTGCGGGTCGGTCCGGCGGCGGGCCTCCAGGCCACCCTCCGCAAGCGGCGCGTGCCCTCCGGCGCGCGCCGAGCCGCTTTTGTCCCGAGAGCCGTTTCTGGCAACGGACAGCCATGACGCCGCAGGCCTGACTGCCTGAGCCGGCGCTTTCAAGCTTTACTGTCTTCTTCCGCTTCTGGCACCCCCAGCGGCGTCCTCCCCATTTCCCGATTCGCCGCCTACAACTGCAAGAGCGCCGCATGCTGCCCGCGCACGTCCGCGGTTTGACACGCCCGGTTTCGATGATTACGATATGGTAAATTCATTGCACAATACGTAATTAAAGCGCCGTGCGGCCAGCGCTGCGCTGATGGACCCACCCCGGAGACGCAAGACCCACCATGGACCTCACGCATACCCAGCTTGTCGAGCACGGCTATATGTCCGGCTTCGCCAATGAATTCGCCACCGAGGCACTGCCCGGCGCGCTGCCGGTGGGCCAGAACTCGCCCCAGCGCGCGCCCTATGGCCTGTATGCCGAGCAGTTGTCGGGCACGGCGTTCACGGCGCCGCGCGCGCACAACCGCCGCTCGTGGCTGTACCGCATTCGCCCGGCGGCAATGCACAAGCCGTTCACGCTGATCGAACAGTCGCGTTTCCTGAGCCGCTTCGACCAGGTGCCGCCGTCGCCGAACCAGATGCGCTGGAGCCCGCCGGCGATGCCGTCCGTGCCGACCGATTTTGTCGATGGCATCGTCACCATGGCCGGCAATGGCGGACCGGAGGCGATGACCGGCTGCGGCATCCACCTGTACCTGGCCAACCGCTCGATGCAGGACCGTTTTTTCTACAACGCCGACGGCGAGATGCTGATCGTGCCGCAGCAGGGCCGGCTGCTGATGGTGACCGAACTGGGTCGCCTGGAAGTCGAGCCGCACGAGATCGTGGTGATCCCGCGCGGCGTGCGTTTCCGCGTGGAGCTGCCCGACGCCGAGGCGCGCGGCTATATCTGCGAGAACTACGGCGCGCTGTTCCGGCTGCCCGACCTGGGCGTGATCGGCTCGAATGGCCTGGCCAACCCGCGCGACTTTCTCTCACCGGCGGCCAGCTATGAAGACCGTGAGGGCAGCTTCGAGCTGGTGGCCAAGTTCCAGGGCAACCTGTGGCGCGCCGACATCGGTCACTCGCCGCTCGACGTGGTGGCCTGGCACGGCAACTACGCGCCGTACAAGTACGACCTGCGCCGCTTCAACACCATTGGCTCGATCAGCTACGACCATCCGGATCCGTCGATCTTCCTGGTGCTGCAGTCGCCGTCGGATACGCCGGGCGTCGATACCATCGACTTCGTCATCTTCGGCCCGCGCTGGCTGGCCATGCAGGACTCGTTCCGCCCGCCCTGGTTCCACCGCAATATCGCCAGCGAGTTCATGGGCCTGATTTCCGGCGTCTATGACGCCAAGGCCGAAGGCTTCGCGCCCGGCGGCGCCAGCCTGCACAACTGCATGAGCGGCCACGGCCCCGATGCGGAAACCTTCGAGAAGGCCAGCGTCGCCGACACCTCGACGCCGCACCACATCGAAAACACCATGGCATTCATGTTCGAAACACCGGGCGTGATCCGCCCGACGCCGTACGCGGCGCAGTCGGCGTCGCTGCAGCAGGAGTACTACACCTGCTGGCAGGGGCTGAAGAAGCATTTCAACCCGAACGTCCGCTAAATCGGCAGCGCCTGCCATCCCGCCGTTTTTCTCCGCGCCTGCTTGCCGGAGAGGGGGAAGGCAGACGCCCACCACCCAAGACAACCGCAGGCACGCCGCCCGTGCCGCCAGAATTTCCGGAGCACCCGATGACCGCCCCCCACACCAGCTGGATCGACAGCGCCAACGACGGCGACACCCATTTTTCGTTGCAAAACCTGCCTTACAGCGTGTTTTCCACCCAAGGCCAGGCGCCCCGAGTTGGCGTCGCCATCGGCGACCAGGTCCTGGACCTCGCCGCGCTGGACCAGGCGGGCCTGCTGCCTGAAGCGGCCCGGGGCACCTTTGCCGCGGACAGTCTCAATCGCTTCATCGCGCTGGGCCAGCCGGTCTGGAATGAAACGCGCCGGCGCCTGACGGCGCTGCTGTCCGGCGCGGACGCCGCGTTGCGCGACAACGCCGCCTTGCGCGACCGGGCGCTGGTGCCGATGTCGGCCGCGACCCTGCACCTGCCGGTCGAGATCCCGGGCTACACGGATTTCTATTCGTCGAAGGAGCACGCCACCAACGTCGGCCGCATGTTCCGCGACCCGGACAATGCGCTGCTGCCGAACTGGCTGGAAATCCCGATCGGCTACAACGGCCGCGCCAGCTCGGTGGTGGTGAGCGGCACGCCGCTGCATCGCCCCAATGGCCAGATCAAGCTGCCGAACGAGGCGCGCCCGGTTTTCAGCGCCTGCCGCAAGCTGGATTTCGAGCTGGAGATGGGCTTTATCGTCGGCAAGCCCTCGGCCCTGGGCGAGCCCGTCAGCACCGCTGACGCGCCGGCGCATATGTTCGGCATGGTGCTGCTCAACGACTGGAGCGCGCGCGATATCCAGCAATGGGAATACGTGCCGCTGGGGCCGTTCAACAGCAAGGGCTTCGGTACCTCAATCTCGCCGTGGGTGGTCACCATGGAAGCGCTCGAGCCGTTCCGCCGCGACAATCCCGCGCAATCGCCCGAGCCGCTGCCGTACCTGCAGCAACAGGGCAAGAACGCCTACGACATCGCGCTGGAAGTCGCGCTGCAGCCCGCGGGCGCGGCGGTCCCCAGCACCATCTGCCGCACCAACTTCAAGGCGATGTACTGGACCATGGCGCAGCAGCTGGCGCACCACACGGTGTCGGGCTGCAACGTGCGCGTGGGCGACCTGATGGGCTCGGGCACGATCAGCGGCACCACGCCGGACTCTTACGGCAGCCTGCTCGAGCTGACCCGCAACGGCGCCGAGCCGCTGACGCTGGCGGATGGCAGCCAGCGCAGCTTCCTGCAGGACGGCGACGACGTGATCATGACCGGCTATTGCCAGGGCGACGGCTATCGCGTCGGCTTCGGTACGGTGTCGGGCAAGATCCTGCCGGCGCGCTGAAGCGAGGGCGCTGGCCGGCAGGCTTCAGCCTGCGTCAGCGCCAAGCGCGGCGGCATCAAGGATGACCGCCGCGCGGCCCGACAGCAGCGTACGTCCCGCGGCGCTGACGACAAAGGCGTAGAGCACGGTGGCGCCTTCGCCGCTGATGCGCTCCGCCGCGACTTCCAGCGGCGCCGGGATATCGTCGAGCCGTTCCACCTGCAGCACCAGCTTGCGCACGCTGGCGAGATAGCCCGTGCGCGGGCGCTGCTGCGCGCCGCCTGCCTGCCCGGCCTCGGCCAGCAAGGCGCCGTGCACGGCCATGGCCTGCGCGGCATATTCGATCCCGCATACCGCTGCCAGCCGGTCCTGCGCGCGCAGCGGGTTCTCCGCGTGCGTGTGGCTGGTTGCCGTGCAGCGGATCGATGCCGCGTCCCACGCCACCACGCCGTCGAGCAGGCACATGCTGCCCTGGTGCGGTATGCGCGCCGCGATCCAGGCGCGGTCCCTGATCGCTTCAGGCATCGGCCTGGCTGCCGAGGCTGATGACGTCGGCTTCGATCCGCAGCGTGTCCAGATAATCCAGCACCACCGTGCCGGTCTCGCCGCGGGCGATGGCGGCCAGCAGAGGCAGCACGCGCGCGGCCGGGGCCGACTGGCGCAGCGCTTCCAGCGCGGTGTCCGGCATCGTGGTGGCCGGCGCCTGTGTCAGCCCCACCGCCATGCGCGCCAGCGAGTGCGGGCTCGGTTGCGGCGTGAGCAGCAGGGCCACCCCAAACGGATCGGGAATCGGCCGGCAGCTGTGCAGCGGCTCCGGATAGCCGGTGTCATAGGCGATCAGCAGACAGGGCTCGGCGTCGGCGCTGGCCTGCAGCACGCCTTCCAGCAGCCCCGCGCCAAAGCTGCCGTCCATCGCGCACAGCACGTTGGAGGCGCGCATCGCGCCGGCGGCGATCGACCAGTAGCCGGCGGTCGCGTTGTGCACGGAGTTGTGGAAGCGCGTGGGCGACATCAGCGGCTCGGGCTGCGCCAGCGCTTCACAGATGGCGTGGAAGTTGTGGCCATCGCTGCTGGACGAGGTAAAGATCGTCGGCAGCTGCGCGGCATCGCAGCCGCTGGCCGCCACTGCCTGCTGGCCGATGCCCAGCGCCAGCCGGACGGTGGGTCCGGTGCGGCGGCGCTCAGCCGGGGGCAGGCCGGCGGGCGGCGGCAGCTCGGTGGGCGCGTGCGCGTAGGGCGCGCGCCCGGCGAGCACGGCACTGGACTGCTGCCAGCCGCTCAGGCCGGGGCCGAGCAGGCCGATGCTTTCGATATAGATGGGCTGCGGCATGGCGCTGGCTCAGTGAGCAACCGCGTCCGCACGGGCGAACAGCAGGCTGCAGTTGGATCCACCGAAACCGAACGCATTGCTCATCGCGAAGCGCAAGGGCGTGTCCTGGTTGGCGAGCTGGTAGTTCACATCGAGCGCGGGGTCTGGCTGCGTGGTGTTGATGCCGGCCGGCACCAGGCCGTGGCGCAGCGCCAGCGCGCAGATCACGGCCTCGAGCGCGCCGGCCGCGCCAAGCGCATGGCCGGTGGCGCCCTTGGTCGAGCTGCACGGCGTGCCGGGCAGCACCGCGGCCATGGCCAGCGCTTCGGCGGCGTCATTGCTGCGCGTGGCGGTGCCGTGCAGGTTGACGTAGCCGACCTGCGCGGGCGCGATGCCTGCGCCGGCCAGCGCCTGCGCCATTGCCATGCGCGCGCCGAGCCCTTCGGGGTGTGGCGTCGACATATGGTGGGCGTCGCTCGATTCGCCGATGCCTGCCAGCAGGATGGCATCGTCCGCCACCGTGCCGGTCACGCGCTCGAGCAGGCCGAACACCGCGCCCTCGCCGATCGAGATGCCGTTGCGCGCCACGTCGTAGGGCCGGCACGGCTGGCGCGACAACAGCTCCAGCGCATTGAAGCCGTACAGCGTGGTGTGGCACAGCGAATCCACGCCACCGACCACGGCCGCGTCGATCAGCCCGGCCTCGAGCATGCGCCGCGCCGAGCTGAACACCTTGGCTCCGGACGAGCACGCCGACGAAACCGCCGCCGCGGGCCCGGCCAGGCCCAGCTGCTGCCGCAGGAAAGCCGGCAGCGAGTAGGGGTTGTGCGTGCCGCCGTAGTGGAAGTCCGGCGGCAGCGCACCGCTGGCCGGATCGCGCTGGCGGTAGCCCAGTTCCGTCTGCAGCACGCCTGCCGTGCTGGTGCCGAGAAAGACACCGATACGGTGGGCGCCGTAGCGCGCCGCCGCCTCGCGCACGCGTGCGGCAAAGTCGTCCTGCTCCAGCGCCAGCTGCGCCAGCCGGTTGTTGCGGCAGTCGAATTCGGCCAGCGCGGCCGGCAGCGTGACGGCGTCCAGGCCGGCAACTTCGCCGACATAGGTATCGAGGGCAACGTCGCCGAAGCGGCACGGCGCCAGCCCGCCGCGCTGCGCGCGCAGCGCCGCGAGCGTGGCGTCGAGGCCGGCGCCGAGGCAGCTGGTGGCCGTGAAATGCGAGAACAGGAGCGGGGACACAGCTTCGGTGAGGCGAATGGAAGGAATCTCTGAAGGCAGCGCCAATTGTAACAAGCCGCGGCGGCTCAGCCCGGCGGCACGGCGGCGCGCAGCGTCACGCAGCGCAACCCGGCCCGTTCGATCGCGTCCAGCAGGCCCGGCAGCACGGTGGTGCAATGGGGATGGCCGGCAGGGTCCAGGCCGGGATTTCCATCGTGCAGCAGCAGGATGTCGCGCCCGGCCAGCCTGCCGGCCAGGCGCCGCGCCACGCGCGCGGCGTTGTTGCCGCTGAGGGTATCGAAGCCGCGCCGGGTCCAGGCCGCCAGTTGCAGCCCGAGCCGGCACAGCACCGGCTCCAGGAAGGGATTGCGCAGGCCCGCCGGGGCGCGGAAGAAGCGCGGCGCCTGGCCGGTGATCTCCGTCAGCAGCAGCTGCGCGGCGGCAATGTCGCGCTGCATGCGGCCGGGGCCGAAGGTGGAGAAGTGCAGCCGGTGGTACATGCTGTGGTTTTCCACGGCGTGCCCACGGCGCACGATCTCGCGCACCAGTTCGGGATGCGCCGCGGCGCGCTCGCCGATGCAGAAAAACGTCGCGCTGGCGCCGTGCTGGTCGAGCAGGTCTAGCACTTGCGGCGTCAGGTCGGGGTTGGGGCCGTCGTCGAAGGTCAGCGCCACGCAACCTTCCGCCGATGGCGGCAGGCGCAGCAGGTTGGGGCCGAGCCAGGTGCTGCGCGGCCACAGGCCAGCCGCGCACATCGCCGCATGGGTCGCGCCGACGCCGGCCACGGCCCAGCCCACGCCCTGAGGGTAGGCGAGCAGCGCGCCGACGGCGCCCACATGCACCGCGGCAGCGCCATATAGCAGCGGGGTGGGCCGCCAGGGGCGGCTGGGAGAACCCTCGGGCAAGGCAACGCCCGGTGCGGATAGCGGCTTCATGTTGCACTCCCGGCCTTCCCCGCTGCCGCGGACGAGGCCGCGGGCGCGAGGATGGCCGCAAACCACAGCGCCAGCACGGCGCCGGGGCCGACCGTCAGGCCGAAGGCCTGCAGCAGCGGCAGGCTCGACAGCGACAGCAGGCCGAATGCGGCGACCGTGGTCAGGTTGGCCAGCAGCAGCGACACCAGCGTGTGCGGCGAAGCGCCTGCCGCCTGGCCGTCTGCCGCCGGGCCATTAAAGAATAGTGCGTAGTTGGAGCCGACCGCGGCCAGCAGCAGCAGGCCCACCAGGTGCAGCAGCGTCAGCGGCTGGCCCAGCGCCGCCAGGCCGCCCAGCACCACCACCGCGGCGGCGGCCAGCGGCAGTACCGTCGCCAGCACCCGGCGCGGCGAGCGCAGCGCCAGCGCCAGCAGGGCGATGATCGCCAGCAGTCCGGCCAGCGACAGCAGCAGGGCCTCGCGCAGGTAGCCGGCATAGAGCCGGTCCGATTCGCCCTTCAGATCGACGAACAGCGTATCGGCCACGTCGGCCCGCTGGATCGCCGCGCGCACCGCGGCGCTGTCGACGCCGTCGGCCGCGCTGACAGGGCTCGGCGCATGCACCGGCGCGCGCAGCGGCAGCGTCGCGCTCCAGCGGCCGTTGCGTTGCACCAGCAGCGCGTCGACCGCCAGCGCCATCGAGGTGCCGCGCAGGCTCTCGCGCTGCAGCAGGGGTCCGGTGCGGGCTGCTTCGGCCTGCGCCAGGAACGGCGCGAACACCGATGCGCGTACCGGCTGCGCGGCGATCGCGGACTGCAGCCGCTGCGCCAGCACATCGGGGGGCGGCAAACTGGCCTGGCGCTCGCGCTGGGTGGCGGCGCTGGGCAGGTAGCGCGCCGGGCTCTCGTAGCCGCCGATAAAGTTCTGCGCCACCAGCGGTTCCAGCTCATGCGCGACGCGCTCCGCGCCCTGCAGCACGGATTCCTGGTCCGGGCCCGATACCACCACCAGGAAGCGCACATCCGGTGCGCCGAGGTTTTCACGCAGCGAGGTATCCAGCGCCTGGTCGCTCGCCGATACCGGGCTCAGCGCCTGCAGTTCCCGGCCCCACAGCGTGCCGCGATGCTGGACCAGCACTACGCAGGCGCCCACTACCAGCAGCAGCACCAGCCAGCGCAGCCGGGGCGCGCGCTGCGTCAGCCATTGCAGCTTGCGGCCGAGCGGTGCGACGTCGCGCAGCTGCAGCGTGGCCGGCACCAGCTGTGGCAGCACGAAGCGCGTGACCAGCGCGGCGGTGGCGAGCCCCGCGATCGAATACAGGCCCAGCTGCGCCAGCCCCGGGAAGCCCGACAGCAGCAGCGATGCAAAGCCGCACACCGACGTCAGCACTCCCAGCCGCACCGTCGGCCAGAAGCCGCCCAGCCAGGCGCGTTCGTCGCGCCGGCCATTGCTTGTGTACTGCGCGGACTGCACGAACAGGTAGATCGAATAGTCGACGGCCTCGCCGATCAGCGTGGTGCCAAAGCCCAGCGTCAGGCCATGCACCGCACCGCCAAAACCCAGGCTGACCGCGGCGATGCCCGCCAGCGCGCCGCTGAGCACTGGCACCAGCCCAAGCACCAGCAGCGGCACCGAACGGTACACCGCCAGCAGCAGCGTGACGATGATGGCGAGCCCGATGGTCGAGAGCCGCTCGACGTCGTGGCGGATGGTGTCGCGCGCCTTGACCGAGAACACGCCCGGGCCCGTCATCACCAACTGGTAGGGGCCGTTCGCGGCGGCGCTGGCAAAGGCTTGCTGCATGGCCGCCATGGCCTCTGCCTGCGCATCGGTGTCCGAGCCCGCACCGGCGGTCTGCGCCAGCAGCAGCGCGCGCTTGCCGTCGCGCGAGGCCCACGCGCCCGCATGCATCGGCACGCGCTGGCCGGCATCGAGCTGCGCCAGCATCGCCGCAACCTCGCCGGTCGGATCGCGCGGCAGCAACGACTTGGTGAAGAGCCCGGCCGAGGAGGCCAGCAGCGCGAACGAATCATTCACCGCCTGGGCCAGCCCGTGTTCGCTGAACCGCTCCGGCGTAACCTCCGGGCTGAGCAGGTAACGGTGCGCGAACACGTATTCGCGGTCCGCCGCCTGGTTGACCGGCTCGCCGTTCTGCACCGAGGCAAAGCGCGGGTCGCCGCGCAGTTGCGCCGCCATCGCGCGCGAGACCCTGGCGCGGCCATCGGCATCGCCGCCTTCGATGCCGACCAGGATCAGGCGCGATACCAGCCCGTCGCGCAGCTGGTTCACCAGCAACTGCTGTTCGGCGCTGGGCAGCCGCGGCAGGAAGGCGGACAGGTCGGCGGTGAAGCTGGTGCGGCTGACGACCGCGGCGCAGGCCAGCAGTGCCAGCATCCACAGCCCCAGCGCCAGGCGGCGCGGTGCCGCGCTCATCGGCTCGCGGCCGGCCGGATCTTCATCACCGAGCGGTCACCGTCGGCCTGCCGGATCTCGACCTGGTCCAGTGCATCCTGCCGGCCGTCGATGCGCACCTGGCTTACGGCCGCGGCCATGCGCGAGTCCGCCGGCGTCAGCGTCAGGGTCCAGCGGCTGGCACGGCCCTCGACACCGAGCTTGTAGTAGCGCTCCAGCGCATCGCGGTTGCCAGCCAGCGTGGCGCGGATGCTCTCGATAAAGGCGGCGATTTCGGGGTAGTTCTGCAGCGGCATGGTGTAGCGCTTGCCGTCGCGCTCGACCGTCAGCATGTCGCCGTCCAGCACCAGGTTCTCCGCCTTGGGCGAAAGCGTGCGCTTCTCCAGGTGGTCGGGTGCGGTGAAGCGCAGTTCGCCCGAGGACTGCACCGGCTTGTCGAGCAGCGCCAGGTATTTGGTCTCGGTAAACAGCACGCGCCCGGACTTGCGCTGCGCCAGCGTGGACATCAGCTGGTCGACGCCGAACGCGGCGGTGGCCGCCGGCGCAGCGGGTGCGGCCGTGGCCGTCAGCGGCGCCAGCGCAAGCAGGGCGCTCGCCAGCAGGGTCGACGACAGATAGCGGACAGGGCGCGCGGAGAAGCTCATCAGAGGCGGCTCACGGGTTAGGGCTCGTTCCCCGGCGGCGGCTGCTCGGACAGCGGCGGGCCGGCGTGCCAGAAATCATAGAAGTTGAACCAGTTGTACGGGGCGCTGCGGCTGAACCGCTCCAGCAGCCTCACATAGTCCGCCAGCGCCGCCTGCACCGCCGTTTCGCGCTGGCCGCGCGCGGTCTCGGTGAAATCCGCCAGCGGCACGAAATGGACATCGTAGCGGTTGCCACCGCGATACAGGCCGGTGATGAAGAACACCGGCCGCCGCAGCATGGCCGCCATGCGCAGCGGGCCGGTGGGAAAGCCGGTCGGCGCGCCGAGGAAACTGCATTGCTGCACCGGGTCGGTGGCGCGCTGCGACAGCGTGCGGTCGGCCAGCATGCCGATCATATAGCCCCGGTCCAGGTAGTCGCGCACGCGCAGCATGGTGTCGAAGCGGCCCAGCGCGATCACGTCCTGGCGCATCGCCGGATTGATCGACTGCAGCACGTCGTTGAGCTTGTGCGCGTTCTCTTCGTACATGGTGATCGCGACCTCCATGTCCGGATGGCGCCGACCCAGCGCGCGCACCACCTCGAAACTGCCCAGGTGCGCGCCCAGCAGGATGGCGCCGCGCCCGCGCGCCATCGCGGCTTCCAGCAGGTGCTCGCCATGCAGGCGGATGTCGAACAGGTCGAAGCGGCCGTTGAGCAGGTAGATGCGGTCGTGGATGGTCGAGGCGAAGGTGAACACATGCCGGTAGCCGTCGCTCCAGCGGGCCTGGCGTCCGAGCACGCGGTCCAGGTACGCGCGCGAGGCATGGCGCGCCGCCGGCGCGAACAGCATGAAGTAGGCGGCAATCGCACGCAGCACCACGCGCCCGGCGGGCCGGCCCAGCGCCAGCGAGATCCACGTCATGACGCGCAGCAGCGTAATGCTGCCGCGCTCTTCGCGGCGGGACCATTCCGTGTCCAGCGGCGCCTGGCGCCGCCACAGCCAGCTCAGCATGACCGTGCCTCCGCTTGCGCCGCGACGCCGCGTAGCTGCAGCGTGCCGCTGGCGACATCGCGCCCGGCGCTGCGCAGCGTGAAGCGGATGGTCTCGGCGCCATCGGCTGCCGCCTCGGACTGGTGCAGCACCTCCACGCGCTCGCCCGGGCGCACCGGGCTCAGGAACTTCAGCAGGCTCGCCTGCGCGACGGCAAGCGGGCGGCCCAGCGCAGTGCCGAGCGCCAGCACGGCATGGTCCAGCAGCACCACGCCAGGAACGATCGGATGGCCCGGGAAATGGCCAGCCATGGCAGGGTGGGCGGGGTCGATGACAAAGCCCGGTGGCAACGCGGCAGCGCGGTCCTGCGCGCCGGACAGGGTTGCCACCAGCGCGGCCAGCGCCTCGCGCGGCAGCTTGCCGGCGGCATTGCGCGGCAGGCGCTCGGCAAAGTACAGCGGGCGCGGCATGAAGGCCGGGTCGATCCGTTCGCGCAGCGCCTGCTGCAACCGCGCCGGCGCCACGCCCGGCGCCACCACCACGGCCACCAGCCGCACCACGTGCCCGTGCGTGTCGCCTTCATGCGCGTCGGCGGGCATGAAGAACGCGCCGTCGCGCACCCCGTCAATGGCGGTGAGCTGGTAATTCAGGTAGCCCAGCGAAGTCCGCTTGCCGGCGATGTTGAGCAGGTCGGCCTTGCGCCCATGCAGCAGGAAGCGCTGCGCATCCAGCGGGGCGATGGCGTCGCCCAGCGGCACCGGCTGCTCGATATGGCCGCCCTCGGCCCAGGTCTCGGTATCGTCGCCGGCTGTGCCGGGGTCGCCGGCGGCGTTGGGGCGGGCTTGCAGCCGCACCCCCGGCACCAACGTCCACGTGTCTTCCTGCGCGGTGCGGCGGGTGGCCAGTTGTCCGGTCTCGGTGCTGCCGTAGATCTCGCACAGCGGCGCGGCAAACAGCGCCTCGGTCTCGGCGGCCAGCTGGCGGCCAAGCGGCGCGGTGGCGCACAGCACCAGGTCGGCTGCCGGCATCGCCTGGCCGGATTGCACCAGCGTGCGCAGGTGCACCGGCGAGCTGACCAGGGCGCGCGGCGCCGGCACCGCGGCCAGTGCCGCGCTGACGTCGGCCGGATAGAACGCCGGCGCGGCCACCAGCGCCGCGCGGCCCTGCAGCACCAGCATCACGGTGGCTTCAAGGCCGAACATATGCTGCGGCGGCACCGTGCCGGCCAGCGTCCACGCGCGCCCGTCGAGCAGGCCGAGCCGTTGCGCCGCGGCGCGCGCGCTGCCAGCCATGGCGCCCCAGGTCTTGCGATGCGGCACCGGCGTGCCGGTCGATCCGGACGTGAATACGTAGGCCATGACCTGCGCGGACGGGATCTGCGGGATCTCGAAGGGACCGTCGGCGGCGGTGGCGGCCAGGCCATCGTGGTAGTGCAGCGCCGGCATGTCGAAGGCCGCGTCGGGCTGGTCATGCAGGCAGAAGGCGTCGGGCGCGAAGGCCAGCAGCTGGCGCACCGTCTCGGGCGTGTGCGACGGCGGCAGCAGCGTGGGCTTGCCCGCCAGCAGCGCCGCGCACAGGCCGACGGTAAAGCGGTAGCGGTCGGTGCAGGCGTTGAAGACGTGGCCGCCACGGGTACCGGTAGGCAGGGCCGCTGCCAGGCGGGCCGCATCGGCGAGGAACTGCCGCACGGTGACGGGTCGTCCGTGCACCCAGGCGATGATGTCGTCGGGCGTAGCGTGGGCAACGATGGGGAGTGAGGTCATGGACGGAGCCTGTGCCTTTTGCGCGGGGCCGGGGCCGGATGGCGGCGCCTCAGCGCGGCAACCCGGGCCGGGCCGCACGGGCCGTCATCAGCGCGCGGTAGCCGTGCACGGCATCGAGCAGGCCGCGGTGGCGCATGTCCGGAAAGGCAATGCGGCGGTACAGGGCCTCGCCCGCGAACATCAACGCGATCAGCAGCGGCGTGGCCAGGTTGGCGAAGCTGGACCAGGCCGCCACCGGCGCAAGCACGAACAGCAGCGTCGACACGCCCACCATCGCGGCGAAGAACAGCGTCCAGGCCTGGGTCACGCGCACCGTGTAGCGCACGTGCGCGGCGGACAGCGTGCCGTGGATGGCGGTGGCGATCTGGGTGCAGAGCGGGGTGCGGCCGCGGCGCAGGCTTAAGGCGAACATCGCGCCCAGCGCGGTATTGGCGCCCGCATGCTGCAGGTAGTAAGTCCAGCCGAAATGGCCGGCCAGCGGCGCGCGCCACAGCCACAGCGCCGCACACGCGGCGAGCAGCGCCAGCAGGGCGGGCACGCGCCCGGCCAGCCGGCGGCAGGCCACGAAGCCGATCAGCAGGAACGGCGCCGCGCCGAGCCACAGGGCGGCTACCTCGGCACCGGGCTGGTGCGCCGCGCGATGCAGGGCCGATTCATAGGCCACGAAGGCCGCCACCGCGCCGATCCACGCATGGCGCCGCCACGATGGGGCGGCGGCGTCCGGCGCAGGCATGGCGGCGGTCAGGGAACGGCGGTGGACGGGCTGGCTCGAAGGCATCTGTGGGAGCTTGGTGTGTTGCGTAAGGCGCTTGGGGTGCGGTGCGCCGGGAAAGGCGCCAAGTGGCACGCGAAGCGAACGCTTTATACCCCAAAAGACCCTCCGGACGCGATCATGATTCCCCAATAGGTCGTTGATGTTGTTACTAAACTTCTCTCGACTGGCCCGGCAATGCCCCGTTTGATAGCATTCGGGTGCCCGACGCCCGCACCGGGATCGACTTGCCCGGCACGGGTGGCGCAGCGGCGTTCCAGCCATCTAGCAACATGACCGAACTCGAAACCGAACTTGCCCGCCTGATCCTCGACGAACTCGACATCGCCGAACTGCGGCTGGAGGACATCACCGCCGCCACCCCGCTCTACGGAGAAGGCTTCGGGCTGGATTCGATCGATATTCTCGAGATCGCCCTGCTGGTATCGCGCAAGTACGGCGTCGAGCTGCGCTCGGACAATCCCGACAACAAGACCATCTTCACCTCCCTGGGCAGCCTGGCCGCCTACCTGGCGCAACACCGCACGCGCTAGCCCAGCCACCGTTTCCTTTAGCCCGGACAGGACCACGACATGCCGCAGCAAGCCACGCCCGCACCGGCGCTGGTGGAAGGCGGCGCCGAGCCTTCGGCGACCCACCTGGTGCTGATCCCCAGCTATAACCCCGGCGAGCGCCTGCACGAGGTGCTGCGCGGCGCGCGCGTGGCCTGGACCCCGGTATGGGTAGTGGTCGACGGTAGCACCGACGGCAGCACGCAGTGGCTTCAGGCGCAGGCCGCCGCCGACCCCGGGCTGCGGGTGCTGGTGCTGCCGAGCAACCAGGGCAAGGGCGCCGCGGTGCTGCACGGCATCGAACGGGCCGCGGCGGCAGGCTATACGCATGTGCTGGTGATGGATTCCGACGGCCAGCATCCGGCCCACCTGATCCCGGAGTTCATGGCGGCGTCGCAGCACGACCCCGGTGCGATGGTGCTGGGCCGACCGCGCTTCGACGCCAGCGCCCCGCGCGAGCGGGTCTACTGGCGGCGCATGTCCAATTTCTGGGTCGACGTGGAGACGCTGTGGGCCGGCATCGGCGATTCGCTGTTCGGCTTTCGCGTCTACCCGATCGCGCCCCTGCGTGCGGTGATGCAGGGCAGCCGCTGGATGCGGCGTTTCGATTTCGACCCGGAGGTGGCGGTGCGCTTGTGCTGGCGCGGCGTGCGTCCTGTCAACCTCGACGCGCCGGTGCGTTACTTCGGCCGGCGCGAGGGCGGCGTCTCCCACTTCCGCTACCTGCGCGACAACCTGCTGCTGACCGGCATGCACCTGCGGCTGCTGGCCGGTTTCGTGGGGCGGTTGCCCGTGCTGCTGTGGCGGCGCCTGCAGCGGCCATCAAGCCACCGCTAGCGCAAACAAAAACAGGCCGCACGCGGCGGCCTGGATGCGATGACGCTGTAGCGGCTCGTCACTTGCCCAGTTCGTGGCCGATCACACCACCCACCACGGCGCCGCCGACGGTGCCGGCGGCGCTGCCGTCGGTCAGTTCATGGCCGGCGACACCGCCGGCGACCGCGCCCGCCGCCGTACAGCCGGCCAGCGCCATGCTTGCGCCTACCAGAAGCGCGCCTGCGAGTTTCCACATGATGGTCTCCTGCCTCGTGGCCGGGCCCGCCGCACGACGTCTCGGGAAGACATCGCAGCGGCCGCGGCCCTCATGCGTCCACTTTAGGCGTGTGATGCGGCGCGGCCCTTCCGTGGGGCGCCGATTGGTCTGTAGGAAATGGACGACGGCAGGGTGGCGCGCCCGTGGCCTCAGCCCTGGCCGCTGTGCTGGCGCAGCCGCTTGATCAGCGACGAGGTGTCGGCCCGGCCACAGCCCATCTGCTGCAGGTCGGCGTAGAACTGGTCCACCAGCGCCGTGACCGGCAGGCCCGCGCCGTTGCGGCGGGCTTCGTCCAGACACAGGCCAAGGTCCTTGCGCATCCAGTCCACCGCGAAGCCGAAGTCGAACCGGTTGTCGATCATGGTGGGGCCGCGGTTCTCGAGCTGCCAGGAACCGGCTGCGCCCTTGCTGATCACGTCCAGCACCAGGCGCATGTCCAGGCCCGCGCGCTCGCCGAAGGCGATGGCCTCGGACAAGCCCTGGATCAGGCCGGCGATGCTGATCTGGTTGACCATCTTGGCCAGCTGCCCCGCGCCGGATTCGCCGATGCGGGTGACGGCGCGCGCGTAGGCGCCGATGACCGGCTCGGCGCGCGCAAAGGCGTCGGCGTCGCCGCCGCACATGATGGTGAGGATGCCTTTTTCCGCGCCGACTTCGCCGCCCGAGACCGGGCCATCGACAAAGTGCAGGCCGCGCTCGCCGGCCGCCGCGTACAGCTCGCGCGCGACGTTGGCGCTGGCGGTGGTGTGGTCGACAAAGATGCAACCGTTGGGCGCGCCGAAGAAGGCGCCGTCGCGTCCGGTCAGCACCGCACGCAGGTCGTCGTCGTTGCCGACGCAGGAGCAGACTACCTGCGCGTCGCGCACCGCCTGCGCGGGGGTGGCGGCGGCTTTGCCGCCGAAGCGCTCGACCCAGGCCTGGGCCCTGGCGGCGGTGCGGTTATAGACCGTGACCTCGTGGCCCTTGGCGGCCAGGTGGCCGGCCATATGGAAACCCATGACGCCCAGTCCGAGGAATGCGACACGCATGCTGCTGCTCCGTTGCTTGTTTGATGTCTGGAATCGGTGCGGCGCGACTGCGCCGGTCCCGCGAGTATACGGGCCGGGTGGCGCCGCGGACAGATACAGAACCGCCGGCACCGTGGCATGACAGCCCGTGGGGTCGGCGAGGATCCTGACAAGTCACTAGCGGGTCAGAACCCGCCTACGCCAGCATCCGCCCTTGTCCTATCCCTTGCGCCGCGCACGCTGCCTACATTGAACACAGGTTGCACACCCGAAGGAGCCGACTCATGTCATTCGCGCTATATATCATCGGCCTGCTGGTCCTGGTGGGCGGCATCGCCTGGGGCCTGTCAACGGCCGGACTGGCGCCGGTCTATATCGGCATTGCCTGTCTGATCGTGCTCGGCATCGGCATCATGGCGGCCGTCTCGCGTACTCGCACCAAAGATCCCTCCTGACGCCACGCCTGGCACCCCGCCTTGCGGCTGCGGTCCCGGGGCCATGCCGGGCCCGGCCGCAGCTTCCGTCACGTCGCGCAGCGGCGGGCGCACCAGGCTGGCGTTCCACGCGTGCTGGATCACCTGGGCGATCTGGTTGAACGCTTCCTTGGAATCACCGCCTCCTCGCGCATCGCTTCCAGCGACAGCCGGCCCTTGCGCAGCGCGAACAGCATTAGCAGGCGTCGCTCCAGTCCCACGGTATAGGCGCCAAACTTGCCGCGCATGTCGGCCAGTCCTTCGGCAGCGGCGATATCCGGCGCCGATGGCGATGCCGATGGCCGGGCAGCACCAGCCGTGCCGCGGCCACCTGCACCACGGCGACGATGGCCAGCAGCACGCCGAGGATCAGGATATCGACGATGATGCTCATGCGCCGGTCTCCGGCGCCGCCGCCGGCGCCGCATCCTGCAGCGGCGGGCTTGCCAGCCGCGCGCGCACGGCCGCCGCCAGTTCGGCCGCCGCCGGCGACAGGCTGCGGTTGCGCGCCGTGACCAGGCCGATCGAGCGCTCGGTCACCGGCGCGGTCAGCAGCCGCTCGACAATGCCGGGCTGGCGCACCGTGCCGGCGGCGATCTCGGGCAGCGCGGCCACGCCGAAGCCGCATTCAACCATGGCCGCGATGGTAGCCAGGCGTTCTGCCTCGAACACCGGCTGGAAGCGGATGCGGTTCTGCAGGAAGGCCCATTCCGCATACTGGCGCACGCTGCTGGGATGAGTCATCGACACATGCGGCGCGGCAGCGGTATCGGCCCAGCGCAGCGGGCCCGGGCTGCGCGCCAGCGGGTGCGCCGACGGGATCAGCAGCACGAAGCGGTCCGACAGCAGCGGCTCGTACTGCAAGTCCGCCTGCTGCGGGTTGGCGGCGGTCAGCGCGAAATCCACATCGCCGGCGCGCACCAGGTCGAAGGCCGGCCCGGACAGGGTGTCGAACACCTTCAGCGCGACCTCGGGACGAGCCTGGTGGTAGGCCATCAGCACCCGCGGCAGCACCCGCGCCGCCAGCGACGGCAGCGCGGCCACCGCCACCTGGCCGCGCTCGGCGCTGGCGATGCCGGTCACGGCGTCGATGGCGCCGCGGAACGCCGCCTGCAGCAGCGCAGCCTGCTGCATGAAGACCTGGCCCGCCGCGGTCAGGCGCACGGTGCGGGTGGTGCGGTCGAACAGGCGCACGCCCAGCGCTTCCTCGATGCGCAGGATCTGCGTCGACAGGGCGGATTGCGACAGGTGCAGCTGGCTGGCGGCCTGGCGGAAGTTCAGGGTGCGGCCCAGTACCAGCGTGGTCTCGATGTCGCGCATCGACAGGTTGATGTTCATGGGAGCGGCGGTCCGGCGGCATCCGTGGCCGGACCTCAAGTCGATTGATCTGATTTGGTGATCATTTTATCCAGAGAATCGACTTCTTCAATCAAAGCGGGTTCTCTACACTGGCGGGATGCCAGGAGAAAACATGCCGAACGCTACCCCCGCCGCAACGCCATCCATCCTGAGCCGGCCGGGCGCCACCCATGCCGTGGTGGTGGGCGGCGGCACCATGGGCGCCGATGTCGCCGTGGTGCTGACCCGCGCGATGTGCCGCACCACCATTGTCGAACCCGATGCCGGGCGTGCCGGCGCGCTGCCCGCGCGCGTGCGCACCAACCTCGTCGCAATCGGCCGTGAAGCGGGCGCGGAACGCCTCGCGGTGGCGGCCACGCCCGACGTCGTGGACTGGGCCTCGGTCGACCTGGTGATCGAATGCATTCCCGAGGACCTGGCGCTGAAGCAGGCGCTGTTTGCCGAGCTGGTGGCGCGCGCGCGCCCGCACACGCTGCTGGCCAGCAACAGCTCCAGCTTCCCGATCAGCGCGATCGGCGCCGGCCTGGACACGCGCGAACGCATGCTCGGCCTGCACTTCTTCATGCCGGCGCACCTGGTGCCGCTGGTCGAGGTGGTGATGGGAGAGGCCAGCGACGAGCGCCATGCCGACGTGCTGGCCGCCTTCATGCGCCGCTGCGGCATGGTCCCGGTGAAGGTGCGCAAGGACCTGCCTGGCTTCCTCGCCAACCGGCTGCAGCATGCGCTGTCGCGCGAGGCCTTCAGCCTGATCGACCGCGGCATTGCCTCGCCCGAGGACGTCGACGCGGCGGTGCGCTTCGGCTTCGGCTTTCGCTTCCTGGCGGCGGGACCGGTGCTGCAGCGCGACCACGCCGGCATCGACGTGCATGCAGCCGCCGGCGCCACCATGTACCCGACCTTCTGCAACGACGACCATCCCGCGCGCTGCCTGTCCGAGCGCGCCGCCGACGGCCGCCACGGCATGAAGCGCGGCGAAGGTTTTTACGCATGGACGCCCGAAACCATTGCCGCCGAGCGCGCGCGCTATGACCAACTGCTGCGCGCCGGCCTGGCGCTGATCGCTCCCGAACTGCCCGAGATCCAGCCATGACCGATACCCCATCCCAAGCCGGCACCCGGCCTGTCCCGCAGCGCGCCGCACTGGCCGAATCGCCGCTGATCGTCACCGTGGCGCCCAACGGCGCCTACAAGCGCGCCAGCGACCATCCCGCGGTGCCGTTGACCGCGGCGGCGCTGGCGGCGGAAGCGCGTGCCTGCCTCGATGCCGGCGCCGCCATGATGCATATGCACGTGCGCGATGCCGACGGCCGCCATTCGCTCGACGTGCAGACCTACCGCGACGCGCTGGCGGCGGTCAGGCAGGCGGTCGGCGACGCGCTGCTGGTGCAGGTGACCAGCGAGGCCGCCGGCGTGTACCAGGCCGCCGAGCAGATGGCGATGGTGCGCGCGCTGCGCCCCGAAGCGGTCTCGGTCGGCCTGCGCGAAGTGGCGGTGCCAGAGGTCGCGGACAGCGAGCTGGCGGCGTTCTTCGCCTGGCTGGCGCGCGAACGCGTGATGACGCAGGTGATCCTGTATGACGCGGCCGACGTGCGCCGCTGGCAGCAAATGCGCGCGCGCGGCATGGTGCCGCCGGGCGCGTGGTCGGTGCTGTATGTGCTGGGACGCTACGCGGCGGGACAGGTGTCGTCGCCGCACGACCTGCTGCCGTTCCTGGAGGCCGCGGCCGAGGGCGGCGATGCGCTGCCGTGGGCGATCTGCGCGTTCGGTCGCGAGGAGAATGCCTGCGTGACCGCGGCCGCCGCGTTCGGCGGCCATGTGCGGGTGGGCTTCGAGAACAACCTGCTGTTGCGCGACGGCAGCCGTGCGCCCGGCAACCATGCGCTGGTGGCGCAGGCGGTGCAGGGCGGGCTGACGCTGGGCCGGCCGATCGCGGACGCGGCCGATGCGCGCCGCATCTACGGCGAGGTGCGCTGACGAAGGCGCGCCGCGCGGCGCTTCAATGAGCCGTCAGGGGCTATCAGGCGCCGTCGCTGAAGCTGTCGCGCGGGCCGTTGGGGTTGTGGGCACCGTCGGCGAACGGGTTGCGCGCACCGGTCGCGGTGTGCGCGCCGTCGGTAAAGCTGCTGCGGGTGCCGGTGGCGGCGTTGGCACCGTCGGTGAACGGGCTGCGCGTGCTGGTGATGCCGTGCGCGCCATCGCTGAACGGATCGACGCTGCGCGGCGCGGCTTGCGCGGCGCCGGCAACGCCGGCAATAAGGGCGGTGGCGACAAAGACTTGCCTGAGTGCATGCATGGATCGCTTCTCCGTAAGGTTGCCGGCCCGGAATGGGCGGCGGTGTGGCTAGTCTAGGTGTCGGCCCCCCACACGAGCATGACTGCCACATGACAATGCCGTCATCCCGCGGGCATTAGTCGGCACCGCGAGCACGCCGGAGAAGCTGCCGCCGGGCAAAGGCTGTAGAATCATGGCTGTCCGACCGGCCTGTGGTTCCATCGCCGGTTTTTCATTGCCCGCGGAAATGCAGCGGGCCTCTCACAAGAGTCATGTCCGAGTCTGATTCAGCCAAACTCGCTGCGGTGGCGTGGATCCGCGAGCAAATGGACCGTCATGCCCTGACCCTCGACGACCTGGTCGAGGCCGGGTGCTTCGACAACGTTGCGACGGCATCGGCAGGCGCCGAAGCACCCGCGCCGTCGGCGGCCACCGCCGCGGCGCCGAAGCCCGCGGGCGCGCGGCCGTTGTACCGCAATGCCCTGGGCCAGAGCTGGGACGGGCAGGGCGAATATCCTGACTGGCTGCAGCGGGCGGTCAACGCCGGGCAGTCGATCGAATTTTTCCGCGTCGATTAAGTCGCTGCCAGGTCCCTGCTAATTCCCTGTGCGCGTCGAGCTCAGCAGTGCGGGGGCAGCAGCCGCAGCACCGGCAGCATTGGCAGGATGCCGGTGAATGCCGCCGGCGTGGCCATGGGTGCCACATGAGAGCGGTGCACGAACACCTCGGGCGGCAGTTCGCGCAGCACGTCGGTAGCCGCGGCAGGCTGCGCGGCAGCGCCCGCGGCAGTGTCCTGCGCAGCCTCCGGTTCGCCCAGCTGCAACGGCGCGCCGGTGCCGGCCGGCTCGGCCATCACGCGCACCGCGCTGCCGCCGCAACCCGCGTCGGCGGCGCCGCCGAGCGACGCTTCCGCTGCCAGCTTGGCCGCGACATGGCGGTCCGGCAGCGACAGGCCAGCCGCCTGCACCGCGCCGCACATCCGGGTGTCCGCCGCCGCGGCGCCCGCAGTGGGCAGCGCAAGCAGGGCAAGAGACAGCAACAAGGAGTCAGGCAGGCGCTTCATCGCAGGGAAACCGGCAGAATGGGAGACGATGCGCGCGGGACAGTCGCGCGCACGGGAGGTGAGCGCGCATTCTACCGGTGATTTGCGCTGCCATGCCGTGGCAATGCGTTGGCATGGCGATGACATTTCTGCAATCTTTACCCATTCGCCGCGATCCTCGGCTAGCGTTACGCCATGGCGGCACTGGGCCGCCCGAAAGTGACTGAATCATGCGTATCCTGATTGTCGAGGACGAACCCAAGGCAGGCGACTACCTGCACAAGGGCCTGACCGAATCCGGCTTCGTGGTGGACCTGGCGCGCGACGGCGCGGACGGCCTGGCCCACGCGCGCGAGCATCCCTATGACCTGATCGTGCTGGACGTGATGCTGCCTGGCCTGGACGGCTGGGAGGTGCTGCGCGAACTGCGCCGCGAGCGCGACACGCCGGTGCTGTTCCTGACCGCGCGCGACGAGCTGTCGGACCGACTCAAGGGCCTCGAGCTCGGCGCCGACGACTACATGGTCAAGCCCTTTGCCTTTGCCGAGCTGGTGCTGCGCATCCGCACCATCCTGCGCCGCGGCCCGCTGCGCGAGAGCGAATTCATCGAAGTGGCCGACCTGCAGATCGACGCCATCCGCCGCCGCGTGGTGCGCGCCGGCCAGAAGATCGACCTGACCTCGAAGGAGTTCGCGCTCTTGTACCTGCTGGCGCGCCGGCGCGGCGAGGTGCTGTCGCGCTCGCTGATCGCCTCGCAGGTGTGGGATGTCAATTTCGACAGCAACACCAATGTGGTCGACGTATCGATCCGGCGCCTGCGCGCCAAGGTCGACGACCCGTTCCCACGCAAGCTGATCCATACGCGCCGCGGCATGGGCTATGTGCTGGACGACGGCGACGAGCGGGTGCAGGACGCATGATGCGGCTGCCGTCTTCGCTTACCACGCGGCTGGCGCTGGCCTACGGGCTGGCCACCGCGGCGATCCTGGCCAGCGTGGCGGCCTACCTGTCGAGCGCGCTGTCGGCCCAGCTCGAAGGGCGCGACGAGAGCGAACTGGTGGGCGAGGTGCTGCTGGTGCGCCACCTGCTGCGCGAGGTGCGCAGCGAAGCCGAGATCCGCGCCGATACCCACCGCTTTGCCGATATCGCGATGGGCCACGAGGGCCTGATCCTGGTGGTGCGCACGCGCCAGGGCGAGCCGCTGGTGACGCTGAACCCGCGCAACGAGACCGTGCCGCCGCTGCGCGTGCTGCCGGCCACCACGCAGCCCGAAAAGGGCATGCTGCAGACCTGGCGCCCGAAGAACGGCGTGCCCTCGCGCGGCATTGCCGCGCTGGGCCAGCTGGGCGACTCGGACAAGGCCGTCGAAATCGTGGTGCTGCGCGATGCCGGCTATCGCGTCGCGCTGATCCGCGAGTATCGCCACCAGTTGCTGTGGGCCACGCTGTGCGGCGCGGCGGTGGCCGCCGGGCTGGGCTTTGCGCTGGCGCGGCGCGCGCTGCGCCCGCTGCGGCGCATGGCCGCCGATGCCGCCGCGGTGACCACCAGCCGCCTGGCCACGCGGCTCGACGTGGGCAGCGCGCCGGCGGAGCTGCGCGAACTGGCGGCCGCGCTCAACGACATGCTGGCGCGGCTGCAGGACAGCTTTTCGCGGCTGTCCGAGTTCTCGGCCGACCTGGCCCATGATTTCCGCACGCCGATCAGCAACCTGATCGGGCAGACCCAGGTCACGCTGGCGCAGAGCCGCAAGAGCGCCGAGTATGAAGCGCTGCTCGAGTCCAACCTGGAGGAGTACGAGCGCCTGGCCCGCATGATCGAGAACATGCTGTTCCTGGCGCGCGCCGACCATGCGCAGGTGGCGCTGGACGTGCGCACGCTGGATGCGCGCGAAGAGCTCGACAAGATGGCCGAGTACTTCGAAGCCGTGGCGGCGGACCGCGAGGTGGTGCTGACGGTCTCCGGCTCCGCGCCGGTGGAGGCCGACCAGACGCTGCTGCGGCGCGCGGTGACCAACCTGCTGGACAACGCGCTGCGCCATGCGCCGGCGGGCAGCACGGTGCGGGTCGACGTCGCGCGCGCGCCGATGGCGGCCGGCAGCGCTACGGGCACCAGCATCCGTGTCAGCAACCCCGGTCCGGCGATCCCGCCGGAGACGCTGCCGCATATCTTCGGCCGCTTCTATCGCGCCGATCCGTCGCGGCGCAACTCGGCGGCATCGACCGGGCTGGGCCTGGCCATCGTCGACACCATCATGCGGCTGCACGGCGGCAGCGTGACGGTGCGCAGCGTCGACGGACTGACCGTGTTCACGCTGCAGTTCCCGGCCGAGCCGGTGCCGATGCCCCTGCCTTCCGCCCCCGCCGCCGTATCCTGAGTCCGCTCTTGCACTTGCCTTGCGCGCGCGGATAATGGCGCGCGTGCCGGCCGCCCCTGCTGCGGCGCGTCCGGCAGCAGTTCCATGTCATGCAACCCGATGGACAACCAGGAGAGCAACATGCAGGTGCAACCTTATCTGGACTTCGGCGGCCGCTTCGACGAGGCGGTGGCTTTTTACGGCAAGGTGCTGGGAGCGCAGGTCACGTTTGCGATGCGCTACAAGGACGCGCCGCAGGACCAGGGCATGGCGGTGCCCGATGACTGGAAGGACAAGGTGATGCACGCCAATCTCCAGATTGGCGGGAACCAGGTGATGGCGTCCGACGGCCGTCCCGGCGAGCGCCCGGCTTTCAGCGGCTTCAGCCTGTCGGTAGGCGGGGTCAGCCGCGACGAAGGCCAGCGCATCTTCGATGGCCTGAGCCAGGGTGGCCAGGTAGTGGTGCCGTACCAGAAGACCTTCTGGGCCGAAGGCTTCGGCATGCTGGTGGACCGCTTCGGCATGTCGTGGATGGTCAACTGCGAGCACTAGCGGCCCGCCGCGGCAGGGCCGGCATCACGACGGCCATGCCGCTTGACTCTGTAGCCGCTACAGGGTCTTCAATGTCATCAGGTCAAACCAGCGCGAACAACAAGACATGGCTCGCACGTCACCTGAAGACGCTCTTCCACACGATCACGCCGTACAGCACGATAGGTCGCATGGCGCCTGCCATGCGCATGACCACGATCACCACGGCCACGCTCACGGTCACAGTCACGCCGCCCCGGAACCGGCACCTGCCGCGTGTTGCGGCGGCGGGTGCGCCTCCACCGTCGCGCTGACGCCGCCGGCTCGGGTCGAGATACCGGCCGGCGCAAGCACCGCTGCCTGGCGCATCGACGCCATGGATTGCCCCACCGAGGAAACGCTGATCCGCAACAAGCTGGGCGGCATGGCCGGCATCGCCGCGCTCGAATTCAACCTGATCCAGCGCGTGCTGACGGTGCACCACACGCTGCCGTCGGCGGAGCCGGTGGCCCGCGCCATCGAAAGCCTGGGCATGCGGCCGGTCCCGCTCAGCGCCGAGGCCGCGCAGCAAGTGTGGCCCGAAACCGCCGCACGCAAGCCGTGGTGGCCACTGGCGCTGGCCGGTGTCGCCGCGCTGGGGGCCGAGGCTACGGAATGGCTGGGCCTGGGTTTGCCGTGGCTGCCGGCGGTGCTGGCGCTGGCGGCGGTGGCGCTGGGCGGGCTTACCACCTACCGCAAGGGCTGGATCGCGCTGCGCAACGGCAACCTGAACATCAACGCGCTGATGAGCATCGCCGTGACCGGCGCGCTGCTGCTGCGCCAGTGGCCCGAAGCAGCGATGGTCATGGTGCTGTTCGCGCTGGCCGAGCGCATCGAGGCGGCGTCGCTGGACCGCGCCCGCAATGCCATCCGCGGCCTGATGGCGATGGCGCCGGAACTGGCCACGGTTCGGCGCGCCGATGGCAGCTGGGACACCGTGCCGGCCGCCGGCGTGGCCGTCGGCACGCTGGTGCGGCTGCGCCCGGGCGAGCGCGTGGCGCTCGACGGCAAGGTCGTGCGTGGCCAGTCGGCGCTGGACCAGGCGCCCATCACCGGCGAAAGCGTGCCGGTCGACAAGGCCGAAGGCGATGCGCTCTACGCGGGCTCGATCAACCAGTCCGGCGAACTCGAATACACCGTGAGCGCGCCCGCCAGCGACTCGACGCTGGCGCGCATCATCCACGCCGTGGAGGCCGCGCAGGGCAGCCGCGCCCCCACGCAGCGCTTTGTCGACCGGTTCGCGCGCATCTACACGCCCACGGTGTTCGCGATCGCGCTGGGGGTGGCGCTGGTGCCGCCGCTGCTGGCGGGCGGCGGCTGGGTGGACTGGATCTACAAGGCGCTGGTGCTGCTGGTGATCGCCTGCCCGTGCGCGCTGGTGATCTCGACCCCGGTCACCATCGTCAGCGGGCTGGCCGCGGCCGCGCGGCGGGGCATCCTGGTCAAGGGCGGGGTGTACCTGGAGCAGGGCCGCGAGTTGGCCTGGGTGGCGCTGGACAAGACCGGCACCATCACGCACGGCAAGCCGGCGCAGACCGACCACGCGCTGCTGGCCGGCGATGTCCCGCATGCGCGCGCCATTGCTGCCAGCCTGGCGGCGCGCTCCGACCATCCGGTCTCGCGCGCGGTGGCCACGGCGGCGCAGGCCGACGGCATTGCCACGCTGCCGGTGGAAGCGTTCGAGGCGCTGGCGGGGCGCGGCACGCGCGGCACGGTGCAGGGCGTCGAATACCGGCTCGGCAACCATCGGCTGGTGCATGAGATGGGCGCATGCTCGCCGGCGCTGGAAGCGCGGCTCGAAGCGCTGGAGCGCGAGGGCAAGACCGTGGTGCTGCTGGCGCGGGTGGACGGCCGCGGCGCGGCCACCGCGCTGGCGCTGTTCGCGGTGGCCGACACCGTGCGCGATACCAGCCGCCAGGCAATTGCCGAGCTGCACGCGCTGGGCGTCAAGACGCTGATGCTGTCCGGCGATAACCCGCACACGGCACAGGCGATCGCGGCGCAGGTCGGCATCGACGAAGCGCGCGGCAATCAGCTGCCGCAGGACAAGGCCGATGCCATCGCCGCGCTGGCCGACGCGGCCCATGCCCGCGGCGGCCGCATCGGCATGGTCGGCGACGGCATCAACGACGCCCCGGCGCTGGCGCGTGCCGACGTTGGCTTCGCCATGGGCGCCGCCGGCACCGATACCGCCATCGAAACCGCCGACGTGGCGCTGATGGACGACGACCTGCGCAAGCTCCCGGCCTTCGTGCGGCTGTCGCGCCGCACCGCCACCATCCTCAGGCAGAACATCGCGCTGGCGCTGGGCATCAAGGCCGTGTTCCTGGTGCTGACGGTGCTGGGGATGGGGACGATGTGGATGGCGGTGTTCGCCGACATGGGGGCGAGCCTGCTGGTGGTGTTCAACGGGCTGCGGGTGGGGGCGCGGCGCGGCGGGTGATCATCCGTTGGTTTGCTCCCCTCTCCCGCAAGCGGGAGAGGGGCGGGGGTGAGGGCGGGCGCGTGGCAAGCACTGGGCGTTCGAACTTCGTGGAAGCTCCGGCCCTCACCCCAACTCTCTCCCGCAAGCGGGTGAGGGAGTACACAACGGTCGGCTGGCGCCCGCTTGTCAGCCGGGTGCTGGCTGCACGATCAACTCCCCGCTTCGCCCCGGTATCTCCCCCCACGTCACCGGCAGGCGCGGCAGCGTCGCGCAATCCAGCCCGCGATACCACGTGCCCATCGACACCAGCTCGTGCCCCTGCGCGCGCCAGCCTGCCAGCAGCCGTTCGAACACGGGCGCGAGCTTGCCGCCTTCAAGCTCGGCATGCAGCGTGAACACATGGTCGCGCGTGCCGTCGGTCAGCTTCAGCAGGGCCGTGTGGACGTTGTCCTCGGTCAGGCCGTCGGTGCCGATCAGCTCGTCCAGCGTCGGCAGCGTGGTCGGCATCTGCACATGCCGGCAGGGCACGCCGCCGATGGTGGGGATATAGGGCGCGTCGCCGCGGCCGTCGGACGCGTACGCCATGTCCCAGATGTCGATCTGGCGGAACGCGGTCTCGTTCATCTGCCAGCCGGCGGCGCCGTGCGTGGCCGGGGGCTCGCCGAAGATCTCGCGAAAGCGTGCGAAGGCGCGCTGCATCTGGTCGCGGGTCCAGGCGGCATCGCGCTCGCGCACGTTGTCCTGCCAGTAGACGTGGTCCCAGGTGTGGATGCCGCATTCATGTCCGGCGGCGCGCGCGGCGCGCATCTCGGCGGCACCCTTGCGGCCGATATCCGGTCCGGGCAGCAGCACGCCGTACATCAGCGTGCGCAAGCCGTAGTTCGACACCACCGAGGTGCGCGACACCTTCTGCAGGAAGCCGCGGCGGAACACGCGCCGCAGCGCCCAGCCGGTATGGTCAGGGCCCAGGCTGAACAGGAAGGTGGCCTGTGCCTGCGCGGCCGCCAGCAGCGACAGCAGCCGGGGCACGCCTGCGCGCGTGCCGCGCAGCGTGTCGACGTCGACCTTCAGGGCGATCCGTGCCATGTGCGTGCGTGCTCAGTTGCCGGAATCGACCAGCGTGCGGGCCTCGACCACCTTGCCCCGGTACGCCTCGAAGATGCGGCGCAGCGCCGCTTCCATGCCGATCTCG